>CAWBRJ010000052.1:0-224099 GCA_963790935.1 uncultured Acidobacteriaceae bacterium
CCATAATTCCTGCGAGTTCAAGGAAGTTCGTCGTGCTACTCGGCAAGAAATCTTGGCGGGATACTTGCCTGACTCTAGTTCAGTGGTTTGGCGGCGGCTTCGTGGGAGACTGGCCGTTGACTGCCGGAGAGGCTGTTTCGTCCGGTACAACGTCGAATCCCGGAAGCAAGCGAGCCTTGGCCCCGAACTTGTGATTCGATTACTTCCAGGTTGCCGACGACATGGGAGTAATTCCAAAGAACTCACTTCAAATCAGACTGTTCAAGCGTTTCGAGCGGTTGATCCGGGACGTTGTGTCTTGCGCGCTTAGGCTACTTCTTCAACAGCGATATCCAGTTCTGGACGATTGTGAACGGGGCTTGCGCGGACTCGCCTGCCGGGACCGGGAACAGGAACCTTTTGCCGTCAGCGGAGACGTCCCAGCCGTCCGCGTTCGGCGGGCCTTTGAACAATGCCGCGGGCGTCCCGGGCTGGAATCCATCAACGCTTGTGGACACTGGCACCGCCATTACGTTGCCGTCCGGAGCGAGGTAGAACAACTCCTTGCTGTCACCGCGCCAACGAGGCTGAGTTCCGCCGCCTTGCGAGACCGTCCATTTTCCGCCGCCGTTGGCCGCCGGGAACGGCCGCACGTAGATCTCGTTTCTTCCGGACTCGTCCGATTGATACGCGACCCAGTGGCCATCGGGAGAGAATTTTGCATTTTGCTCGTCGAAATCGGTGCGCAGAAACGGAACCGGCTTGCGACCGCCCTGCTTTTCGCCCGATGACGCCCCGTCCATCGGCAGCACCCACAAGTCGCTTTTGGTCTTTGGATCGACATCGTAATACAGCAGGAAGCGTCCGTCGCGGGACCAGTCCTCTGCGAACTTGACGTGATCCGACTTGAACAGCAACTGGTCCTGACCCGCGCCGTTCGACGCATTTTGGTACAGGTCGAACTGGCCGGCACGATCCGATGAAAACGCAATGCGATTGCCGTCCGGAGACCAGACGGGGTTCAGGTCTGAGGCCGGATCGAAGGTGAGGCGCGTATCGCTCGCTCGGGAAAATGCCGTCAGCCAGATGTCAAAGTTGTTCCCATCAGTTCGCGCGGCGGCGACCCGCGTCCCGTCCGGCGAAAGCGCCAGTGATGCCGGCCCCCTGTAGTTGTGGGCGGTGCCCACCACGCCTAGACCTTTGCCCTGCCGATCGAACCAGCCGAGCTGAGTGGTTCCGCCGCTCGCGCCATCTCGATAGGCGAGGATTCCATTATCCGAGGCGGCAAAGTATCCAAACCCAATGTAGCTGCCCAACTGCTCGGCCAGCGGTACGGCTTCACCGGTGGTCTCCAGGCGGCGAAGATCGAAAGGCTGCGCCAGCAGTGTTCCGCCGCTCTGGAAAAGGATCGCGCCTCCCTTGCCGTCCGGGAAAGGAACGAAGCCAGGGCTAAACCCGGTAGCCATTAGCCGCTTGGGCTCTTGTTGATCGGGCTTGGAATCGAGAGCCCCGAGGTACACGCCACTGTTCTCTGAGGCTGCCGATCGGACCAGGTATAGGAAATGCCGCCCGTCCGGCAGGAAAACTGGAAACAGGTGAAGCCTGTCGTTGCGCGCCGCATTCATAGCGGTCACCGGCGAAGGCGCGCCACCGGCGGAAGAAACCCGCTGGATGCCTGCGCCATTGTTAAGTCCGAACACGATGACGCCATCGCGATTCCAGGAGCCGCCTACGACCGTCGCGGGCACGTCGCAGAGAGTCTGTAGGGGGCCGCCAGCCAGATCCACCTTCTTGAGTTTCCCTCCCGTGTCAAACGCAATGAACCGGCTGTCCGGCGACCAGAATAGGGGCACGTTCAGCATTTCAACGCCAGCCAGCGCGTGGGATTCGAGAGTGTCCATCGTCCGCACCCACAGGCGCGACACACCGTCCGAACCGAAACCAACATAGGCCAGCTTGGTTCCGTCGGGCGATATCGAGAAAATGCCGGCGGGTATGACGCCCGGAGGCGGCGCGATCTGGAAGCGCACCGGCTTCGGCAGCTCCGGGGCCGCTCGCCAGGGCATCCATAGCGCGACGGCTGTCGTGATCGCCAGCGTCCCCGCTACCGCCCACGCCCATCGCGATGGAGTGCGGGATTCAGTCGGCGGGCTTTGAATCGCGCCCTTCGGGTTTGCTAGACAATTTTGGATCGTCACCCGAGCCTCACCGATGTCACGCAGTCGGGTTTTGACGTCCCGATCCAAGCAGCGCTTCAACAACTCAGCGATCGGCGCGTGCGTGGCAGCGGGGAGACTTGCGAAATCGATGGGCGCGCGGAGCACGTCGGCCAGCGTGTGAGAAATCGTCTCGGCGCTGAATAGCTGCGCGCCGGTGATCATCTCCCACAACACCACGCCGAAGCTCCAAATGTCGCTGCGCTTGTCGACCACTTTGCCCGCGGCTTGCTCGGGGCTCATGTAGGCCGCGGTTCCCATGATCATGCCGGCCTGAGTGGCGGCCATGGTCGTGGTCGGTGAGTTGGTTGGATCGCTTCCTCCTTCGCGACTCGGAATCGAGGCGAGGCCGAAGTCGAGCACCTTTACCACGCCCTCGGGCGTAATCATGATGTTGGCCGGTTTCAGATCGCGATGCGTGACGCCTTTTTCGTGCGCGGCTTCCAGCGCGTCCGCGATTTGCTTGGCGTAGTTGAGAGCGGTCTCCAGAGGGAGCGGTCCTTTGGGAGGCCCACCGGGGACCAACTCCATCGCCAATGCACGAATACCATCTGATTCTTCGAACCCGTAAATCTGGGCGATGTTCGGATGGTTTAGTGCCGCAAGAACCCTCGCTTCGCGTTCGAAGCGTGCCAGCCGCTCGGGGTCTTGCGCGAAGGCGGCGGGGAGAACCTTTATCGCGACTTCGCGGTCCAGCTTCGTATCGCACGCTTTGTAGACTTCACCCATGCCTCCAGCGCCGATCGGAGCGACGATCTCGTACGGGCCCAGACGAGTCCTCGCAGCGAGAGCCATATAGATCTGAGCGATTCTACCCTACCGGAGTATGCGGGATATAGTAAGTCCCGGATTACGGGCAACCCTGAAGTGATCCCAAAGTAAGAATTGCCGAAGACGCCTAACACCGATACGGTACGAGCATCCCAACGACAGCGCGTGTTCAATTCTCCCTTGTGTTGTTATACGGCCCGCTGTGACCACTCCTTGCAACAGTGAGGCCTCCTTGTGGCGAAGTCATTCAGGGCCGAGCTTCGTAAACAATATTGAAAGGCGTTTCTGTGGCCCGCCGGAAACGACTGAACCCGGCCGAGGTTACCACCTCTCGGATGCGGGCTTCTCCGGATTGCGCGCCCAGGCACAGTCCTACCTCCTGCGATCGCGAACAGGGAGTGCACAGCAGTGTCGAAAATGAGTAATACACCCTGCCTACGGGATTCAGGTTGTCCTTCAACTCGTCATTCGCGAATGGTTCCACGATCATCCACGTAGCGTCACTTCTTAAGGAGCCTCGAACGTGGGCGGCGGCGCCGACGGGGTCGCCCATGTCGTGCAAGCAGTCGAACACGGCGACGAAGTCGTAGTCCTTCCCTGGAAAGTCCTTAGCTTTAGCCACCTCGAAGGTGACCCGGTCCGCTAGTCCTTCACGCTTCGCCGTATCACGAGCTCCTTCGATCGACTTGTCGTGGTAATCGAATCCGAAGAAGGTGGAATTGGGAAATGCCTTCGCCATCAACATTGTGGATGCGCCTTTCCCGCAGCCCACGTCGGCCACTCGCGCGCCGGTTTCGAGCTTTTGCTTTACGTCATGGAGCGCTGGAATCCAAGAGCTCACTAGATTGGCTGCGTAGCCGGGCCGGAAGAACTTTTCACAGCCGTGAAACACGCCGTCATCATGTTCGTGCCATCCCATCCCCGCTCCGGTGCGAAAAGAATCAGCGATTCGTGGAACCGCTGCGAGCGACCCCAGAGCTAGCTGGAAGGCGCCAGGCAGATACGCCGGGCTATCTTCGTTGGCTAGGGCAAAGGCTTGCTCCTCGGTGAGACTGAACTTGTTGCTTTTCTCATCGTAAGTGACGTAGCCACCTGCCGCCTGTGACGCAAGCCATTCCCGCACGTAGCGTTCATCGGTGGCAGTCTTAGCCGCGAGTTCGGTCGAGGTCATGGGCTGGGAAGCCAGCGCCTTGTACAGTCCGAGTTTCTCGCCGATGACCACCATCCCAGCATGCACAGCTGCGCCGAGATCTCCGACGAACCGGCCGATAAAAGCATTGAGTTTGTCCATGTCGATTGCCATAGGCCGCACTCCTTTTGCGAGCGGGAGAATTCTAGCTCAGTACCCGAAGAGTCTACAAACCATCCCGGTCAATTCTTGAGATTGTGCGCGAATCACGGGCTAACCGAAAATAATCCTAAGGTGAGAGTTGCCGACGATCCGGGAGTCATCACTCAATGAGCTATGTGTCCGAAACAATTCACTGGTTCTGGCGAAGCGGCCGTTAGCTCTGCGATGAGCGGTTCAGCAAGTGCCCTGAACCGAGGGGCCTGCTGGCCTTCATGCCGAATTGGCAGAGTCCAATCGAGTAGCCTCGTGGCTAGCTATCGTGAGTGCTTGGTCGCGCAAACTCGCTAGCTAAGGGGCGTGGCCTCTTAGGGAGCAGCAAGACGAGGCTTGCCAACACCAACAAAGCAATCCCAGCAAGAGTCATTCCGCCATTGAGGCTCCCGGTTTGCTGCCCAATCAGACCAACGGCATACGGTCCGGCAAATCCACCGAGGTTTGCGATTGAACTGACTACCGCGATGCCCGCAGCTGCAGAGAAACCACTGAGGAACTGGCTTGGCAAAGTCCAGAATGGCCCCGAGGCTCCGTAAATCCCAACTGCGAAAAGAGAGAGAAGCGCAATCGAAAGAAACAGGGAGTGAGATGCGCCAAACGATATGCAACCAATTCCTCCAACGACCGCCGGAACTGCCGTATGCCATCTGCGCTCAAGCCTGCGGTCGGAACTCCTAGAAATAACGATCATCAGCACCAGGCCTACGACGTTAGGAGTCATGACCAGCAGTCCAATCACTGTGTTGGAGTACCCGATCGCCGCTGCCCTAACAATCTGGGGCATCCAAAAATTCGCGGTGTAGACGGACGCGCCAACACAAAAAGCGACAGCGGCCAGATGCCACACCCGTCCGTGGATCAACGCTCGAACGGCGGAAACCGGCTGGGCCCTACGCTTATCATCGTCTTCTGCCTTGATTTGCCCAGCGATCCAATCCTTCTCGTTCTGTGTAAGGAATTTGGCTTCCGCAGGACCGCTTGGCAGCAGGAAATACGTCAGCACACTGCAAACTACGGCAGGAATACCTTCTAGAATGAGGAGCCATCTCCAACTTCCAAGCCCGAGCAAGTGGACGTGGTCCAAAATCAGACCAGAGAGCGGCGCTCCCAAAATGTTCGCCACCGGTATTCCCGTGATAAAAAGCGCAACCGCCTGAGCCTGCTCGCGCTGCCGAAACCAATAAGTAAGGTAAAGAAGAATTCCCGGGAAATAGCCCCCCTCAGCCAATCCGAGCAGGAACCGCATAGCATATAGCTGATGCACGCTATGCACGAAACCGGTCAGGGTGGCCAGAATGCCCCAGGTGAGCAGAATGCGCGCTAGCCAGATTCGCGCTCCAAATTTATGCAGCAGGAGATTGCTGGGTATCTCACAGATGGAATAGCTCACGAAGAAGATACCGGCTACGAATCCGAATTGCTGACTGGTGATGGCCAGCTCTTTGTTCATGGTCAGTGCGGCGAACCCAATGTTGATTCGGTCGAGAAAGGCGACAATATAGAGGAGCCAGACAAAGGGAAGAATCCTGACCTTTAGCTTCCGGATCGTTTTGGCTTCGATGGACATAGCACGAGGGGCTGTTTCGATTCCCACGGTCACCTCAATGCGAATTTGCCTGCCCAAACGATCTTATCGGCAGGGGTTACTGATTCGAGGGGCGGAAGGACTCTACGCCTCGAACGAACATCGGTCAAGCGGCTCGCGCACCTTACGACTTCTCAATAAGATAGTCAGATGGGAAGCGTTGCTAGGGTTGTGCCCGGATCACGGGCTACTCTGACGTAACGCGATTAGGTAAGGTTTGCCGACGATCCGGGAGTTATCACGTCGTGGCTTCGAATCAAAACTCCAAGGGATGAGCCGCCCAAGACACACCGGACCCGGATACAGGACGGGGATTGCGAAACTGTTCTGGCCCAAGTGGAACGGATACTCTATTCGTAGAAGCTGGGCGACTTCTTAAGCTTGGCATTGCCGTTGAAGTCGTGCTGTATCCAAAGCTGCGCCCCCGACTTCTTCAAGAATGCATCGATCGCCACTCTGGTCGCGCGTGTCTGCTCTGGATTGAACTCGAAGGTCGGCACACGATCCAGGACGCGCTCTTCCGGGTAGTGGTAGAGATCACCTGAGAGCACAACTCCTCCGGTCTTGGCCAGCTTCAGATAGAGGATTTGATGGCCCGGCGTGTGCCCGGGAGCCGATTTGATGACGACCGTAGAATCTCCGAACACATCGTGTTCATCGTCCTTGAGGGTCAGCGTCTTGCTGTGGCGAAGATCTGAATAGGTCGAGGGCTGAGTCGTGCCGGGGACTTTCTCGGCGAACATGGCGTCGCGTTCCACTTCACGCACGAGCCAAGTAGCGGCTGCGAACTCGTTCGCGTTGGCCGTGTGGTCGTAGTGGTAGTGCGAAAGAGCGAGATAGGTAATGTCGGACGGAGCATAGCCTAGTTCTGCTAATTGCCCGTTCAGAGACTTGACCATTGTAACGTCTCGTTGCTGCGAGTCTGGAAGCACAACATGTTGCGTGACAGGACTACCGGTGGGCTTCCAGGCAGCGTCGGGCACGGCACCAGTATCCCAGATCAACGTTCCCTTGGGATGCACCACCAGAAAGCAAGCCACGGACAGGTCCGTGGTGGCGACCTCTTCCTTTTTCAGCTGGAAGCGTCCCATATCAGCGATGTGGAGAGTGCCGCAATCGAGCACGTACAGCCTGAGGGAGAGCGGTGGTTGTGCGCGAGGTGGAGCGGATGGCGCGGTTTCCCCGCCGCCTGCTGCTTGAGCAGCTAATACGAAAACCGCGGTGACGGCAGCCAAGAACAATCCAACTACGTTGCGTCTCATAAATCGAAAAACATTATGTGTTGTAAGCAGTCCGCATTCTCATCCACCGGATAGTGAGCATTGTATACGGACTCGCCTCCTGTTGGTGCGGGTCGATTGACGGGCAAACGTGAAGTAACCCCAAGGTAAGGTTAGCCGACCAACCTGGAGTGATGTCGTGGCATAGCCGCCTTTCGTTGACTCGCGAGTACCCCGTCCGTAAGATGAAGCGACCCGAAGGCCAGGCATCTCCGAAGGCAAGGCATCTCCCTGATGATCGGCCAAACCATCTCGCACTATCGTATTCTGCAGAAGCTGGGCGGCGGCGGGATGGGTGTGGTGTATGAAGCGGAGGACCTGACGCTGGGGCGTCGCGTCGCCTTGAAGTTCCTGCCTCCGGAACTGAGCGCGGACCCGGCGGCGCTGGAACGGTTTCAGCGCGAGGCGCGGGCGGCCTCGTCCCTGAACCACCCCAATATTTGCACCATTCACGAAATCGGGCAGCAAGACGGGCAGTACTTCATCGTGATGGAGTTGCTGGAGGGCAAGACCCTGCGCGATTACATAATCGGCAGGCCCATACGGGTTGAGCAACTTCTGGAGTTGGCTGCTGGAATCGCTGAAGGCCTGGATGCTGCGCACCGAAAGAACATCATCCATCGTGATATCAAGCCGGCCAACATCTTCGTTACCGCCCACGGTCACGCCAAGATCCTCGACTTCGGTCTAGCCAAGGTGGCGCCAGAACCCAGCCGGGCCGATGGTTTGGGAAGTCCGACCCTAACCCAAAACGAAGCGCAATTAACCAGTCCGGGAGTGGCGGTAGGGACGATCGCATATATGTCGCCAGAGCAAGCTTCCGGCGAAGACCTTGATTCTCGAACCGATTTGTTCTCTTTCGGCGCAGTGCTCTATGAAATGGCGACCGGGCTTCCAGCTTTTTCCGGCAACACCTCCGCCCTGGTATTTGATGCCATCCTTCATCAGGCGCCGACTCCCCCTGTGCGCTTGAATCCGCGGCTGCCCATGGAACTGGAACCGTTCATCGACAAGGCGCTGGAGAAGGACCGCAGGCTGCGCTACCAGAGTGCCGGAGACATGGGCGTCGATCTGAAGCGGCTGCGAAGGGAGCTCGAATCGGGACGCACGGGTGCTGTTGGGGGTTCTACCACGGGAACCACAATTTCGCAGATGACAGTGCCAGCCCGACGCGGCTTCGGGGCTAAGTGGATCGCGATCTGTGCCGCCGCGCTGATTGTTGTGGCCGTCGTCGCTTATCTCCTGCGTCCCTCGCTGCCTCCGCCGAGGATTACGGGCTTTACCCAGCTCACGCATGACGGTCATCAAAAGAGTTTTTTTGGGCAAGTTGCAACCACGATGTTGACGGACGGCCCACGGCTTTATCTCCAGGAGAATATCGACGGGCGCTTCGTAGTGAGCCAAGTCTCGACATCGGGAGGGGAGACCTTTCCCCTGGCGTTGCCGTTTCCCAATGTAAATCTCGACAGCATTTCGCCGGACAAATCGGAACTGATTGTAGGCAGCTTTACCGGCTACGAACTGGATCAGCCGTTGTGGGCCGTTCCAACCTTGGGCGGTTCTCCGCGGCGGCTGGGAGAGGTGACGGCGGAAGATGCGGCCTGGATGCCCAACCGGGATCTAGTCATCGCCCATGGCACTCAGGTTATGGTCGTGGGCAGCGGCGGGTCTGCGATGAAGTTTGGCGAGTTTGGCGACATGAATGGGGCGCCTTACTGGTTTCGGTTTTCACCCGACGGCCGGATTCTCCGCTTTACGGTAAGCGGCCAGACCAGTAGCAGTCTCTGGGAGTCCTTGGTGGATGGTAGTCACCTGCACCAGTTTCTGGCTGGCTGGAACGATGCGCACGATCCAGCGAGTGGTAACTGGACCCCAAATGGAAATTATTTTCTGTTTAACGCGGTGCGCAACGGCAGAACCGACATTTGGGCCACCCGCGAGAAGAATGACTTGTTCCACAAGCCTAACCATGAGCCGGTGCAGTTGACCGCGGGTCCAATGTCTTACTATTCTCCGCAGCCCAGTGCTGACGGTAAAAGAATATTTGTCGTTGGGGAACAGCCGCGAGCCGAATTGGTCCGCTATGACGCCAAATCCGGACAGTTCCTGCCTTACCTTGGAGGAATTTCCGCTAGCGGCCTTGCCTTCTCCCGCGACGGAAAATGGGTCGCGTACACGTCGCTTCCGGAGGGTAACCTATGGCGCAGTCGCACCGACGGCAGCGAGAAATTGCAACTCACCTCAGCCCCAGCTTTCGCCATGCTGCCTGCCTGGTCGCCCGATAGCAGTCAGATTGCATTTGCTGCGGTCGAACCTGGGAAGCACCAGCAAATCCACGTGATCCCGGTGAATGGCGGGGTTGATCGTGAGCTGGCCGTGGCCGAATACGATGCTTGGCGGGTGAGTTGGGCTCCGGACGGTAACTCCATCTTGTTTGCTGACTTCGCTGGGGCACCAGTGAGTTCCATCCGCTCGGTCGACGTAAACACCCTCAAAGTCTCGAAACTTCCCGGGTCCGAACAGCTTCTCTGGCCGGCTTTGTCCTCGGATGGTCATTTTGTCGTGGCCGCCTCGCTGGACGGTCTGAAGTTGATGCTGTTCGACGTGGGGACACAGAAGTGGTCGCAGTTGGCAGAGGCAAGCATTGGGTTTCCCCAGTGGTCCGCCGACAGCAAGTATGTCTACTTCGACAGTGGGTACAGTGCGGAACCCACCATCTCTCGTGTGCGCGTCTCCGATCGAAAACTAGAGCGTGTTGCCAGCTTCGCTGGATTGCGGCGCGTCATCACGCCGTGGATCTCCTGGAGCGGCCTCACGCCGGACGGATCGCCCCTGCTCATGCGTGACGTCGGTTCCCAGGAAGTCTACGCTCTGGACTTTGAAGAGCCCTGAGCATGATCTCGTTCTTGCAGGAATATGATGCAAACGCGAGTTCCGCGAATGCTTGCCGACAATTCTGGGCGGATAACCGGCTATCCGCAAGGAATGCAAGTGGCCGATAAGCCGACTAGAACGAAGCCGCTGGCGCGGCGGACACTGCCTGAGCGTGGGGCAGCCAGCAGCGGTTGCTGAGGTAAGGTTGGGTCACAAGGAAGGAGGTTCCTGTGACCCATTTACGCAAGAGGATGCTGGAAGAGCTCCAGCGGCGCAACTATTCCGAGGGGACGACTCGGGCCTATCTGCAGGCAGTCCAACAGTTCGCCGTACACTTCGGAAAATCTCCAGACAAGTTAGGGCCAGATGATCTAAGAAGCTACCAGGCGTATTTGCTCGTTGAGCGCAAGCTGGCGGTGGCAAGCGTGGTGGCCCGCGTTGCGGCGCTCCGATTCTTCTTCATTCGAACGCTCAAGCGACGCGACTTCCGGGAGGAGTTGCCCTACCCGAAGTCTTATCGGCGGTTGCCGACGGTGCTGAGTCTGGAGGAGGTTGCCAGGCTTATCGATGCCGCCGGTAACCTCATGCAGCGTGCTCTGCTGATGACGCTTTACGGCACGGGCATGCGGCGGACAGAAGTGTCGATGCTCAAGGTGCGCGATATCGACAGCCGGCGCATGATGATTCGCGTGGAGCGCGGCAAGGGCGGCGACAGTCGAGATCTGCCACTCAGCCCGGCGCTATTGGAAACGCTGCGTGAGTATTGGCGATGGAAGAAGCCTCGGATCTATCTTTTTCCCAGCAGCATAGGTGAACGCGATCAGGACAGACCCATCTCCGACAAGACCGTTTGGTATGCATGTAAAGAAGCTGCCCGCCATGCGCGCATCACCAAGCATGTAACGCCTCACACCTTACGCCACAGCTGGGCTACCCATTTGCTCGAGGCGGGAACGGACCTGCGGACGATTCAGGTTCTGCTCGGCCATGGGGACCTGGAAACCACCGCCAAGTATCTTCATCTGTCGCAACGGCACTTACAGACAGTATTCAACCCGCTGGAGAGTTTACAACTCTCCAGCGTTAGCCAGGCAGGCCGCACCTATCACCGGAAAAAAAGTTAAATGATGCGGCCTGCCGTAGAGATGGCTGACATCCTTCGCGCCCGGGGAGACTGCTTCCGGGAACAGAACCGCTCCTGGCTCGGCTACCAGCAGCTCAAGGTGTTGCGGGCCATCACCGCATGTCGCACGGCTGCGCTGGGGGGCCATCTGGACGCCTGCTCACGTTGCGACCACCAAGCCATTTCCTATAACTCCTGCCGCAACCGCCACTGTCCCAAGTGCCAAGCCCAGGCACGCCAGCGATGGCTGGCACGGCGCGAACAAGATCTGCTCAGCGTGCCCTACTTCCACGTCGTCTTTACCTTACCCCACCAGTTGAACCCGCTCTGTCAGCGCAATCCACGGCTGCTCTACGATCTGCTCTTCCGCGCCAGCGCTCAGACCATGCTCGAAGTTGCGGCCAACCCCAAGCACCTCGGAGCCAAGATCGGCTTCCTCAGCATTCTGCACACCTGGGGACAGAACCTGCGACTGAACCCTCACTCATGATGCCCGGCATTATCATCTCCTTCATTTTCAGTAAACAAGGAAGGCGGGTTCCCCAAACTACCCCCTTGCAGAACTAGCTTGCCGGTGCGGAGAAGCCTGTCGATAACCCTTTGAACTGTTTCATTATTCAAATCCGCACGACGAATCTCCCAGGGAGCGCGAGGAGTGACCTGTTCACGCATTAACAGGCCTGCCTCCACCAGCCGTTCGATCGTGCGGTGACTCACTCCACATATCCGGGCAGCTTCGTTCAGGCTGATTCTCTCAGGATTGGGTAGTGCTCGCCTTTGCCCGGTAATCGAATAGTTGCGCCTAGCAGTGGCCACGCGGATTTGATTCCACCGCTTGTTTTTACCTGTCGAATAACCGAGCCGGTTCAACACGGAGGCTATCTGGTCATCGCCGTGGCGAACCGCCATCCGGCGTATGATCTCCAGGGCCTCGATCGGCGTTGCGGTTTCAGTCGCTGAACGCGGCCGATCCATCGCTAATTGGGTGTGCGTTCCGCCCTTCCAGTGGATTGTGAACTGAAGCGTCTTTTTCTCCGCATCTGTGCGCACGATGATCTCCTCCACAACCGTGCGGAAGATCATCTTCTTGAGTGTCGAAGGACAGCGATCGTTTTGCCAGACTTCAGAAAAGTTCGCGCCCATCGCCAGGATTTGAGCTTCTTCGTCGACGGACAACGAATATCGCTTTCCGTTAAGGCTGGCCAGTCTCTGTTTGGTCTTTTCGATCTCCTCCAGCTTCTCGTTCCAGCGTCGTTCCAACTCGCCGGCCACCAGACGATTCCTGGCATCTACGGCATCGTATTGCTCGAAGGCTTTCTTGGCCTCATACTCCAGTTGCTCGAGTTTGCTGGACAGGGCGATGCGCTGTGCTGCATCCCCGGTGCTTAATTCTTCAAGTGCGCGCAGGCTGGCTTCTATCCCAAGAGGAGAAATCACCTTAAGCAGTTCCTGACCCAACCGGCGGTCTACCGATGCGCCGCCAAAGCGTTGGCAGTACTGTCCGCCGTCCTCGTAATCTCCCTTGCAGAGATAACGCGCGTGGGTGCCGCGGGCTCCCCAGTAACGTACATGGAGCTTGCGGCCACAGTGTCCACAGCGAAGAAGTCCCACCAGCAGACCTTGCCCGGCACGAATCGCGGCCATGGATTCATCCCCCTGCCAGTTTACGGAATTACGCCGCGTCATTCGTCGATTCTCTTCATAGGTGGCCCAGTCAATATAACCCTCATGATGCTCGGGGATGAAGACCCGGCATTCTTCAGCTCGACGCGTAGCGCTCTGATGTTTCTCCAGCCTGCCGTCGACCAGCAATGTCGTGACCGGACGGCGGCCCCAAACATATGCGCCCGCATAGAAGGGGTTGCTCAGAATATCGCGGACCAGGCTTTGGGTCGGAATCTTCCAGACTAGCTTTGTCCCCTGGATCGGATTCGCGGGCAGCTCTATATCGTGATCTCGGAACCACTGGAACGTTTGGCGGACGCTCCATCGTTCTCGGAACTTCATAAACACAAGTCGAATGGCTTCGCAGATTCGCTGATCGGGATGCAAAACGATCTTACCCGTGAGATCCCGGGTATAGCCAACCGGAAGCCTCTTGAATAACTCGCCGCGGCGTGCCTTCGATTCCTGGCCAGCCTGCATTCGTTGGCGAAGGACCTTCAGCTCGACAACGCTGAGTGTCCCTTTGATTCCCAGCACCAGCTGGTCGTCAAGGTAATTCAGGTCGTAAATCTGCTGCTCGTCGGCGATCAGAGTTCCAAAAATCTGGCACACCTCCAGCAGCCGGCACCAGTCTTTGTCCGTGCGAGACAGTCGCGAGACCTCCCGGCTGCCCACGATCCCAACCTCTCCAAGAGCTACCCAGCTGAGGACGCGCTCGAATCCTTCCCGGCGAGCCGAAGCCATCCCCGCACTGAAACCGAGATCACTGTCGATGATCTCCACATCTCTCCAGCCAAGGTTACGTATCCGGTCGGCTACCTCATACTGTAGGCGCTGACTCTCCAGGTTGTAGCGCACCTGTTTCTCGCTCGATTGCCGTAAGTAAACGATGGCCTTGCGAGCCAGATGCTCCGGCTTGATCTTGGGACTGCACAGAAGCTCTGTCATTAACCCTTCCTCCTTTCGCCTGAAATACCACCACCAGAGCGCGAGCCATCAGATCGACCAGATCGGCGCGCACTGTCACATTTACGGGCACGGTTACGCTTTCTCCCCGGACCATCAGGCCCAATAGTTCCAGTTGCTCCACGATGACCTCCCTTGCATCCGTCAACAGCAGTTGGCAGAAGGTTATCGTGGCCGTGATCTTCACCGGCGTGTGGCGAAAGTAACGAAGTTAGAGAAAGAAGAGCTTCCTTGCTGAGATGAACTCGCTCGCTGATCTTTATCCCGGTGCTATCGGGCGACAGCATCCATACGGGAATCTTCAGCCGCTTCCCGGCTTGGTCGATTACCGATACCGCGCCATCTCCCCGCTTCGGCTTGCGAAGGATCTGAACGGTGGCCCCACAGAGCGGATGGAACGGATAGAAGACCTGCACCTCACCGTTTTCCGCGCTCAGGGTATTGTGGGCGTGGGTGTCTGCATCCTCATCTCCACTGCGTCGTTCCCGCCGGCGGTTTCGATCCAAGCTACTCTCACTGGGTTCATCCTAAGTATCCCTTCTTCCTCCCTGTCAAGGTCCTCAGCCGCGTCTTTCGCGGCAAGTTTCTCGATCTCCTCCAACGCGTACCCCGTCAGCGTCGACCCGACTTCTCTTCCACCCTCGTGCACACGTTGCTACAACATGATTGGGTGGTCTATGCCAAGCCCGCTTTTGGCGGACCTACTCACGTGCTGCGCTATCTTGGCCGCTACACTCACCGCGTAGCCATCAGCAATCAGCGCCTGCTCAGCTTCGATGGTCACACCGTGAGCTTTCGATGGAAAGACTATGCTCACGGCAATAAGCAGCGCATCATGGCTCTCACCGCTACTGAGTTCCTGCGCCGCTTTTGCCAGCATGTGCTGCCCCGGGGCTTTGTCCGCATCCGCCACTTCGGCTATCTCGCCAGTGCTCACCGAACCGCTCTGCTCGCACTCGCTCGCCTTCAGCTCGCCGGTCAACCTAGACCCGAGTCCACCCATCGCCATCTCTCAACTAGCCGCCTGGCGCTGCCCACGTTGTGGAGCCAACATGTGCATCGGCCCCAACCTTACCGCCCAACAACTGGCCTTCCGATGCAAACTGTCCGACACCTCATGATCCCGACGCCAATCCAGCCGCTCTCAAACGTGTGCCGACACGTCTTCGCACAACTACGTCCGAACCACAAAACTAACGCCTCATCGGCGGTTGCCTGGCTGCGCGCAGAACGCGAAATTACCCCTTCCACGCATCCCCACCTCGCATAGCAACGTCTCCCGCCTCTCATTTCCAGACTCTTTCCCCCGTTCATCGGTGGCCAGTTTCACCCGCAGCTCCATAGCAGCGCCCACCACTGCCAGCGCCTTCCTTCAAGTCTCCTTATCGAAAATGCCTCGGGGCAATTTCCCGGCAACCTCTGCACCCTGCCCCGAGGCATTTCCGATCAAGGCTAACGACTACACGGCCATCTGGGATGCGCTTCGTCGATGAGCGGGTTGGTGATGATGCGCTGACTGAGAATCGAATCTTCTCGAAATTCCGCACTCCTTGACATTCGACAGGAGGTGGGCAATCCTGTTGTCGTATATCGAGGGGAAGGAATGCCGACGCCAACGGACCTGCTGCAGGGAACGCTCGATTTGCTCATTCTTCAAACGCTCGCTCTGGAGCCGATGCATGGCTGGGGAGTAGCCCAGCGTATTCAGCAAGTGTCGAGAGATGTACTCCAAATTGGACAGGGGTCACTCTACCCAGCGTTGTACCGGCTGGAATACAAAGGATGGATCCGGTCAGACTGGGGGAATTCGGAAAACAATCGACGGGCGAAGTTCTATCGGTTGACGGCTGCGGGCAGAAAACAACTGGAGACAGAACTCGAAACCTGGGATCGCTTGTCGGCTGCGATTGCGCTTGTATTGGGCCGCGCTGCGGAGGTGTCATCATGATTACTGAGTTGCTGACCCGCCTTCGCTTTCTGATTCTTCGCAAGAAGCCGCGCGAACTCGACGAGGAAATACGGTTTCACTTGGACCAGGCGATTGCGGCGAAAGAGACAGCAGGATTATCTTCCTCGGAGGCGCGCCGGCAGGCAATGATCGAGTTTGGAGGCATGGATCGTACTCGGGAACAGTGCGACGAGCAGCGCCCTGGTTGGTGGATGGACATTTTCGCTCGCGATGTGCGTTACGGTTTGCGGATGCTGCGCAAGTCTCCGGGCTTTACATCGGTGGTGGTGCTGATGCTGGCCCTCGGTATCGGCGCGAATACAGCGGTATTCAGCGTAATGAACGCGGTACTGATGCAGTTGCTGCCGGTCGGACGGCCCCAGGGACTCTACTACGTCCGCATGGCCAATGGAGAATCGAATCCGCCGGGCGCCAGCGACACGGGAGACGCGCATACCTCGTTTTCCGAAGTGACGTTTGAGGCGCTCCGGCAGCGGAGCGAGATCTTCGAGGACCTGATCGCGTATGTGCCGCTCAGCTTCAATGGCAGTGTCGCCGTGCGTCATGCAGAACTTCCCGAAGAGGCGGCAGGCGAAGAGGTCAGTGGCAACTTCTTCTCCGGCCTCAGCGCGCGGATCGAGGTAGGACGGGGATTCACCCTGGACGATGAAAAGAGCCATGCGCCGGTCGTTGTCCTCAGTTATGACTATTGGACCAGGAGCTTTGCTCGCGACCCGGACATACTCGGCAAAACGGTCCACATCAAAGGCGTTCCTTTCACTGTCGTAGGTGTCACGGCTCGCGGCTTCAACGGCATTGAGCCGGCGGTTGCGACTGACTTCTGGATTCCGTTGCAGAAGCGTGCCGAATTGAACGCTTGGGGCTTACCGGACGATTCCCTCTACGGGACTCAAAGGTGGTGGAGCTTGCGGATGATGGCTCGCCTGCGTTCGGGGGTTGCGCCGATGCGCGCACAGCGAGAGCTGTCCGGGACCTTTGCCGCGGTGGTCAAGCAGACGATCGGCGACGTCGATCCTAAAGAATGGAAACCGCTGCTCGACTTCGCGCCGGCACGGGGCATTGGCGGATACAACGAGGAATATCGCACGCCGGTAGAAATTCTGATGGGTTTGGTGGCATTGGTGTTGCTGATCGCCTGCACCAATGTAGCAATGATGTTGCAGGCACGTAACTCCGTCCGGCAGCATGAGTTCAGTCTGCGCATGGCGATCGGCGCGAGCCACGCGAACATATTCCACCAATTACTGTGCGAGAGCCTGCTGCTCGTCGGTGCCGGTGCAGCGTTGGGATGGCTTTTTGCAGTTTCGGCAACACGAATATTAGCGTCGTGGTCCGGCATCGAGACCGGTCTCAGTCCCGACCGTACCGTCCTGCTTTTCACGCTCCTTGTTTCGGTTCTAGCCGCGCTTGTTTTTGGACTGGTTCCCCTGTGGAGCGCTGTGCGCGCGCCGGTCGCAGGCGTTCTGCGGTCCACTTCGCCCAACACCAGTGCAACGCGGAACCGCGTTGCTGCAGGACGTGCCTTGCTCTCTGCTCAAATTGCAGTGTGCCTGATACTACTGATGGCCGCGGGCCTGTTGCTGCGCACTTTGCGCAACTTCGCAACCCAGAATCTCGGCCTGCTGGCCAACGGCTTGCTGGTCTTCGGGATCACCCCGCAAGATAGTTCCGACAGCCACCTTTTCTATCGCAGAGTGATCGACCACCTTGGGCAGCTGCCGGGCGTGAAATCCGTATCGATGGCAGAGAACCGCCCCGGTACCGGATGGAGTGACAACAATGAACTGACGCTTGATGGAGTCTTGCAGCAGGGGGCTCTGCTGCGCTCCAACGATGTCGGTGCCGGTTTCTTTCGTACCATGGGAATTCCTGTTGTTGCCGGCCGGGATGTCGCGGAATCGGACGTCGAAAAGTCTCAACCCATCGCCCTGGTGAATGAGACATTCGCCAAACGATTTTTGGCCAACACTAACCCGCTGGGCCATGTGCTGGGGTCAGGCGAGGACAAGAGGACCATCGTGGGCGTGGTCAGTGACAGCAAGTACGAGGGGGTGGCTGAGGAACCAATGCCCATGGCTTATTACGCGGCAATGCAGTTCTCCTCACTCGGCACCATGCATCTGGAAGTGCGTACCCACGGCGACGCCATGGCAATGCTGCCGGCATTGCGCAAATCTGTCGCTGCTTTGTACCCCTCGGTGCCCCTGGAGCGGCCAATGACACAGCAGGCGCAGTTTGAGAAATCCTACGAGCAACAGCGCATGTTCGCAGCCTTAGGCGGCTTTTTCGGTGTCCTCGCGGCGCTGCTTGTAGCTACAGGCCTCTACGGCGCGTATTCCTTCCGAGTGAGTCGGCGCCTGGCCGAAATTGGTTTGCGAATGGCTCTCGGTGCCACTCGCAGCCAGGTGCTGACGATGATAATGCGTGAGAGCCTTTGGGTACTCGCGCTCGGCCTCGCCGCAGGCATTCCTCTTACCTTGCTCGCGGTGCGTCCGTTGAAGTCTATGCTCTACGGGATTTCTCCGTTCGACCCGGCAAGCTTTGGGCTGGCAATTGCAGCATTGGCAGTGGTCTCAGGGTGCGCCGCTTTCGCCCCGGCACGCCGGGCCGCTTCCGTGGAACCCATGGAAGCTTTGCGTACTGAATAACCAGCAACCGTAGCTTTTCGAGTTGGTCAGCCTTTGACTTTATGACCCAGATACGAATGGTGCCTGGACAGGGTCTCCAAACCTCGACCGGGCCGTGTAAGGATCGATCTGCGAAAGTTCAATTCGTGAACAGCATCTGAATCCGAAGTTAGATGGCGCAAACAGCCC
The DNA here is from genome assembly GCA_963790935.1 of uncultured Acidobacteriaceae bacterium. Taxonomy (GTDB): domain Bacteria; phylum Acidobacteriota; class Terriglobia; order Terriglobales; family Acidobacteriaceae; genus PALSA-350. Next base: position 18,590 of record CAWBRJ010000052.1, read on the forward strand.
AACTCACTCATTGAGCGGTTCAGGTCGATCCATATTCTGCCACTTGGACGAGAAACGTCAGTACTCTATCGGAAACCGGCTGCGGTCCGAACATGCCGAATCATCGGCCGATCAGGACTTACTGCGTTCCGAGACTCCAGAGAGGATTTCATGATTCCAGAAGAGAAAAATGCGGACGCAGTCCGCGCCTTGCGAGAGACATTTGATGTAACGGAGTTCGAAGATATTCGTCGGATGACCAAAGGTCTCAGCTCGGACCTTGCTTTTCGCATTGTCGTGCATGGATCTCCATACCTGTTGCGCATCATGACGCGCATCGATGAAAGAATGGATCCTTGCCGCATCTTCGCATGCATGAACGCCGCCGCACATGCAGGTCTAGCACCCTGCGTCCGGTATGCCAGCACGGAAAGCGGCGTCTCGATCACCGACTTTGTTGAAGCGATGCCATTCTTGCCTGCCCAGGCGCTGATTCAGCTTCCCCGTACCCTGCGAAGCCTCCATGCGCTGCCACCATTTCCCAAAACCTTCAATTACGTCACGGCGCACAACGGATTCATCTGGAGGTTCCTCAAGGCAGGTCTTCTCCCAGAGGGCGAAGTCGAGGAGGTCTTCACCCGGTACGAGCAAGTCTCCGCTGCTTACCCACGTCTCGATTCGGATATGGTGTCATGCCACATGGACCTGAAGCCAGAGAACATCCTGTTCGACGGCCAACGCCTATGGCTCGTGGACTGGCAGGCTGCTTTCGTGAACGACCGCTACTTTGATCTGGCCGTTGCTGCGAACTTCCTGGTTGCCGACGACGCGGACGAACTCACATATCTCGAGCCTTATTTTGGCCACCGGCCAGACGAGTACGAACGCGCGCGCTTCTTCCTTATGCGTCAGGTGTTGCACATGCTCTCCGCCACGGTTTTCCTATTGCTGGGTTCGGCGGGCAAGCCGATCAACCTGAGCGAGAAGCTTCCCTCATTCAGAGACTTTCACCGACGGATCTGGGCGGGCGAGGTCAACCTGGAGGACAACGATCTGAAGATCATGTATGGCATGGTTCATTGGGAGCAACTCCTACAGAATATCCGGCAAGCACGATTTGAAGAAGCGTTAAGAATCGTTTCGAACCGGCATGCATGCCAGGAAGACATACCTCGGCTTTTGCCGCTCGCTGAGTGAATGTGAAATTTCATTGCCAGGCTAAAGATGTCAGGTGTGAGTGGTCAGAGACACATCGCCTTCCCAATTACGGACGTCGCCACCGTTCGGCAGCGAATTGGTTGAGCTGACTTGGCGATTTTGCGCAAAATCGGTAGCTGCCGACGTAATGACTGGCCGCAGCGCACGACGACCGGATCGATGCGTTGGTATCGCTCGATGGCAGTGACCGATATTTTCCAGGCTTTGTAAAAGCGTCTGGGTATGCCAAACCGGAGCAAATGAGAATCCCGCTCATTTATTTCAAAGAGGGCGACCAGTCGGTTGAGGACCAAGACGCAATTACCACAAGGTTTCACAGCCAGGGGCCGAGCGTTCCGAATGCATGGGCTGGCGACCTGATTACAGTTCACATGTTGGGCCTCTTTCACCCCGCCTTCTATTCCATGTCCTACCGAAATCAGTCGATCTGGCAAACAGAGTTTCGAAACCTGCAGGTGGCGGATTACGATTTACGAAGACTGTCTTCTCCAGTTCTCCTGGGTCATGCGCTACACACGGGCCTTTCTGGACGTATTCAAAAGTAACCTCCGGAAGAGTACTACTGTTCAAGAAAATGTCACGGCGCCTGTATCAGATCCCAGAGCGGGCGCATCTTGATAGGAAACGATTTCGGCAGGAGGCGGCTTCTCGGCGGACGCGCTCTCTGACCGGCAGTTTCCGGTAGTTTACGGACTACGCCCGAGCGAAGGACAGTGTTACCGCTGTCCAGTGTCACACCCGATCCCTGTCAAATCAGTCAATCCAAGCATCCCGCCACGGCGGGATCTTTTTATGCATGCCACCGTGCTTCTCAGAGTTCATCAACCTCTCCCCCGTTGCTTCTCCCTCGCAACGAACCAACTTCCCAATTAACGGAGCCACCTATGCCTAAAAATCAAGTCAGCGACCCCATCACCGATCAGGAAATAGCCTTTGCCCACCTGGTCCTCTCTGGAACCATGACCGACCGCCGTGCCGCCGAAGCCGTCGGTCTCAACCCCGACACCGCCGCCTACACCAAGGCCAAACCCCGTGTCCGCGCCTACATGCTCGAGCACCGGGCCGCCATGCACGAACAACTCGTGCAGCAAGAGTCTGAGGAACTGCGCCGGATGAACCTGGGCCGCGAGCGAGTCCTGGCCCGCCTCTGGGACATCGCCAACCTTGACCCCGAAATGACTCGAAACAGCGCTTCCGCCCAGATCAAGGCCCTCGCCATGATCGTCGCCATCGAAGGCCTGATCCCTGATCGTCGCGCCGTATCCTTAGATAGGAAATCCGCCCCGCCACCTAACGGGCAAATCGATACCGCCGCCTGGCTTCGCGAGCAACAGGGCAAAACCGCCGGCCCCCAGCTCGGCCCTGACCTTGTCCGAGACGAAGATGGGCTTGGCGTCCCCGATCCTCCACCCGGCGTGGCGGCAGACGCGACTGCGGACCCTGGCCCTGCCCCGGGCCCTGACTTTGATTCCAGCGAGTTCATCTTCGCCCGCCCCCTTAGCCCTGCAGAAATGACCCCGTCGGCGCCTCCTGCCCGTGTGTCCACTTCTGCCCCAGACAACCGGGTCCCTTCCTCTACAGAAAAGAACCCCTCTACCTGGCGCCTGAGACTCTGAAGGAACGAACGCGCTGCCAATGCGCCAAAAGACCAAAAAGGATCGAATTTTATCGAACTTTACAAAAATCGAGGACCCACGGGAGAGCCATCTCATGGGCGCGGGCGGCGACCTGGGCGGCCATCATGTTGGCGACGTTGACGCAGGCGATGAGCAGGACGAGAGCGGCCAGGAGACCGAGGACGCCGAGTAATCGACGATAGTCCTTCTGGAGATCGGAGATGCCGGCGCCCGCGGGATGGAAGACAACCTTTTGATTGAGAAAGCGGTCGATGGACGCCTGGGTCATGCCGTAGAAGCACGTGGAGCAGTCGACCTCGAAGGCGCGGCTGACGGCAGAGAGATGCTGGCGGAGCGGCTCGAGGGCGGTGGCCGGGTTGAGGCCGGGCTTCAACATCAGGAAGGTTCGGCGCCAGCTAACGCTGTCCTGGGTGGCGAAACTGTTCATGCTGAGGGGCATAAAGATGTCAGTGACAGTTCCCTTTTCGGTCCCAGTGAAATCGCGAGGGCCGACACCGATGATTTCGAAGGTCTGGTCGCCGATGTGGAGCGAACGGCCGAGTACGTGGGGATCGCGGCCGAAGCGGTGATTCCAGTAGTCCCAGGAGAGGACCGCATAGGGGGCGACACCGGGGGCGCGGTCATCGGCGGGCGCGAGCAGGCGGCCGAGCGCAGGCTCAAGGCCGAAGAGCGGGAACATGTTGCCGGAGGCATAAACGACGTGGGCCTTCTCCATGTCGTCGTCGGTGGACCAGGTGATGTCTGTGCGGTCGGCGTCGCTGATGGCGATGAGGTCGGCCTAGTCCTTGACGGCGTCGCGCATGAGGTTGAAGTCCGGCGTGGCCCAGTGGTCGTCCTCGGCAGGCTTGCCGTCGAAGCGGGTCATCATGCGGGAGAGGACGTAGAGGTTACTGGCGCCGGAGATAGGCAGCGGGCGCCAGAGCAGGGCGTCGATAAGACGGAAGGCGGCGACACAGGAGCCGATGCCGAGGGCGAGCGAAAGCACAGCGGCCGCGGACGTGATGGCCAACTGGCCCCACGCTCCAGCCTAGATACCTTGTCCCACTAGGGCTTCACGCGCCCATGAAGTCGGGTTTTCGGTAAACTTGCCCGTTGCAAACAGATTGACAGTAGACCTGAAATAAGCGCAGTGTTATTTCCAGCCGTGTAACGGCAGTAGGAGTCCGAAACCCACCGCGATACGCGCTTGGTCCCGGCCTCGAAACGCCGGACAACTCCTAAACAAGAACAAGTCCCTAGGCTGTGGCAGCTAGGGACTTTTCTTTGCCTATCGCTGGGACCAAAACCGTCCCGACCAAAAGAGCGTAAGCTTGAAGATGTCGCAAAGGTTCCTTCCTCGCCTTCAGCCTTAGCGATGGTCTAGCCCAGCCTAGGTTGTTTAGGCATGCAGTGGCACGATATGTGACGTCATGAGTATCCAAAAGGAATTTGACTTCCGCAATCCTCCGTCCGACCTGTCCAGGGTGGTAGAGGGCAAGCACAAAGCGGGCATGCGGTGCGCAAATCCACAATGTCCTAAAGAGCTGTTCTATCTCCGCGAGGGATCGCTCCAAGTTCTCGAATTGGAATCGGATTCTGACGATCAGACCAGGCAAGATGATGGCGCATTTGCGATGAAGCCTCTGCGCAGCAAGTTTTTTTGGCTTTGTGGTGAGTGCTCGAAGACACATATCATAAAGCAATGGACAACTTCCGGCCTTGTCCTAGTGCTTCGCAGTCAGAAGACGGATGCCCGCCGACCCAATCCGATTCCTCCTGCTGCAGCGGCAAGGACACAGCCACTTCCGGTGTCACCGATTGTCCCGCCATTGCCGCCGATGGCAGACCCTCTCCATCGCTCCGCATTGCTTGTGATGCGACGAAATTCTCTTGGTTCAAAGGGAGGCTGACCGCGAAAACCGTCTCCAACTTGCCGTCGCATTTTCGGTATTAACTCCCCCGCCCGGGCTCGCAGAAGCGAATGAACTTTCCAGAAACCCCATTTCGAAGGAGAGTAATTCTCAAACTGACCGTTGCCTGAAAATCAAACCATCGGCTGTCCTTGAACGGATTCCCGAATTTGGTTCCAGCGACTCCAACTGACAACTCCCAAATCTGGTTGGGGGGAATCGGGCAGCATCGAAAGCAACTCGAGCATATTCCCATCCGGGTCTCTGAAAAAGATAGATGCAGCGGGCATCCATCCAATCACCACTGGTTCGTCGGTCGGCTGCCCGCCAAAGTCGAGCGGAACAACATTCGCTGCTCGAAGGCGCGCTGGCGCGTCCAACAGGTCAGGAAGATCCGACCGAAAGGCAACATGGAGGCTCAGTCTCTGCGGACTTGTCCCCACCTCCCACAAACCGAGCATCGAGTTGCCTTGCCCACCAATCCAATAAAAGGCAACCCGACGCTTCCAAAACACTTCCGCAAGTTCCAATCCCAAGGTCTGGCCGAAGAAACTCATTGAGCGTTGCAGGTTGGCAACGTTCAGATGGCTTTCGAAGAGATCGCGAACAGGAATCATGCTCACCTCCGCCCTCACCCATCATGGTGGCAGACCTCAACTGTACAACTGATCATTGCTGCGTTGTCGCGCAAGCGTTTATTACTGATTCGCTGTGCCTGAAGAGCACATTCCGGCGGTGACGGACAATCTGGAAGTGACCGTCCATCGTGCCTGAAAAGTCTGGTTTTCGGTATGTTCCCCAATCCGGCCGGCATGAACAGCCACGCGGCTGGGCGATTTCCGAGCTTTAGGCCCAGAGTTACTGCAGCTTGGCGTATTCCACTTTGGCTTGCTTTAGGATCGGGATGTCAGGGTCGGCATCTTTCCAGAGGGTGAGGAAGCCTTGATAGGCAGCCTTTGCCTTGACCTTATCTCCAGAAAGAGCAAAGGCTCTGCCAAGTTCCAGATGCGCGCGCGCGCCTACGGGATCGGCGAATACGACGCCAGGGTAGTCCAGGACCCTCTGGAATTCCGCGGCGGCTTCGGGGTATCGATGCGCTAACACATAGGCTTGGCCACGTACGTAGACCGGATAGAGAATTCCGAAGAAACCAGACGCACTGCCCACGCTCAACTCATAAGGAGCGGCGGTTTGCAATAGTTCGATGGCGCCGGAAGAATCGCGATGGCTCAGGGCATCAAGCGCGCGAAGAGTTGGCAGATAATTGAATCGCACGTACGTGTCCTCCGATGCCTTTTCCAGATCTTTCGCCAGCGCCTGCGACCGGGAGCTATCCCCAACGAGAGCGAACGCCAATGCTGCGCCGTACTCCACGTCCCGGCCCTTGGAGAAATCAAGTGCCGCTGTGGCATGCTGCCTTGCCTCGAGCGGATCTCCAAAAAATGCCTCCCGCACGGCTGCTCCGGCTTCCCACATTGCCGCCCGTTCTCGCTTATGGATCGCCTCTCGGGCTGAGTCCACCGCCTGACGCGATTTCCGCCTGGCCTCTTGCAAACGACCGGAATAGGCCAAGGTAGAAGCCTCCTCGTGGAAAATCCAGTCTCCCACATCGGGATTCTCCTCGTCTCGAGCCGCTTCCCGCTGCATTGCGGTCCGATCGCCCTTCAAGAAATCGATGTAATATCGCATCACCAAAAACTCGGGGAATGCGACGTTGTGTTGGGAGGCTTGAAGAAGTGTGTGCTCGGCCTCCGGCAGGCGGTTCAGTTGAACATAGGCCCAGGCAAGATTGTTATACGCCGGCGGGAAGTCCGGATCGAGAGCGACCGCCCTCTTGCCTTCTTCGAGCGACTGTTCATACCTCCCAAGTTCCTGGTCAATCCACGACAGGAACCCGCGCGGCCTGACATCGCGTGGATACGTTTCAGCCCACAACTCAGCGGTTTGTTCGGCCTCTTCAAGGTTTCCCGTTACATCCAGATCATGAGGGACCATGATGAAGAACCGCTCGGGGTCGCTGACACGATTCCGCAATTCATAGGCTCGGTTAGCGCTCTCCGCCGCGAGAACAGGCTCCCAAAGCTCGGCATACATGCGGCCCAGAAACGCGTGCGCCATCGCAAATTGGGGGTCGATCTCAATTGCGCGCTGCAGAGGCGCCACGGTGGCGGCAGGCCCGGTTGAAAACCAAACCTGCTCAGCGGTGCTATAGGCCTTTAAGGCTTCGAGGGACGTTGTGCTTGCCTCGGCGAGCGGGATAGAGTGCTTTTTGACTGCGGCCAGTGATTCGCCAACTCGCCGTCTAAATCTGCTGGCAACCTGATTGAGAGCATTCAGGACATCTTCTTTGTTTGCGGCTTGCGCCTGCTCCTCATCCAGAGTGTCCCCGGTGCGGCAGTTCTTGGCCCGTAACCCCAACACGTACTGGCTTCCTAGCCTTGCAATCGAACCTTCCAGGACGGCAGCGCTTCCAATACGCTCGCAGATTTCCCGAGCGAGTTCGGGAGTAAGCGGGGCATCCGGCGGTCGCGCCATGAGCCCCAGGGTGTGCTGAATGCGCTGTTCGGAGACGAGGCTTAGAAACGGCGATTGCTCCAGCTGTACAGCCATGCCTTGCCGCAGGGTCCCATCAAAGACGGGCTCCCCGGTGGAATTAGCAAAGTCGGCAAGCACCAACGTGTCTGTCTCGGTGAGAACTGTAGGACGGTGCCCGAAAAACCGGAATGCGCCAGCAGCGACCCCGACCAGGAGGATCCCGGCCAGCGCAATCCATCCCCAGGGTCTCGTTTCCTCGACCTGAACCTGCACCTTGGAATGATCCGCCGCGATGATGCTAAGTTCATCTTCCGCTACCAGGTGCACGCTCTCGGCAAGGCGGTACCCGCTGCCGGGCACCGTAACTACATAGCGGTGATCCTGCGGTCGCTCGCCCAGTGCTTTCCGCAGCATGAAGATGTTGCGGCTGAGGTTGGCCTCTTCCACAAAAGTGTCCGGCCACACCGCTTTCATTAAATCTTCTTTGGTGACTACCTCGTTGCTGTGCCGGACCAGGACCAGCAGGATCTGAAACGTCTTCGGCGCCAGCTGGATTGGTTCGCCGGCGCGCAGCAGAATCTCCTTCTCGGGATTAACGCGAAAAGGGCCGAACTCATACAGCTCTTTACCCCCCTGGTTTGCACTCGCCGGCATTTGGGCAGCCTATCTCTCACCTCGTGAGCCCAAGTTCGAGCAAATGCTAGCACGATTAGGAAATTCAATGCTGCCATTCACCATTCCATGTGTCGCTGGAAGTGTTTTGGCTTCTGCCATTTACACCGTCAGGAGAAATAATCAGAAATCCTCAAGTGCTTTGCAAGGACTTTTCCGGCGCCTGGCGGGCAAGTTTGCATCGTCAGCCGTTTTCGGAAGGCGGAACCCTCAGTGGCCAAGCGGACGAGGATCACCATCGAGACCGATTCTTTGTTGATCCTGCGCAGCCGCCGTTCTCGCCGCGCCTGGTGTCCCCGATGCCTGGCCGAAGCGGACATGATCGCGCTGGACGAGGTTGGAGTGATCTCAAACCTGGAACGGCCGGCGCTCGAGGAATGGCTCAATTCGGAGGAGCTACATCGCTCGCGGGCAACCGATGGCTCGACGCTGGTTTGCCTGAATTCACTTCTGGCTCGCGTGCAGAAAACATAAGCCGGCTCACTGCGGCGTGCCGTGGTGGCCAAAGGAAAGGGAGACAATATGAAATCCAGATTGCACTTCAAGGTTTCATCCTCAGGCTTGCTGGCTCTGCTGGTGTTGCCAGTCGGGCTGTCCGCGCAAGCCCCCAAGCCTGCTCACTACACCGTCACCGACCTCGGCACGTTGGGGGGTAGCGGGACGAATAGCACAGCGACTGACATTAATAATGCAGGGTGGGTGGCCGGCTCTTCGAACCTAACTGCCGGCGGCCCCCAACACGCCTTCCTTTGGTATGGCGGCGGCCGTCTGCACGACCTCGGCACGCTGAACGGATCAGCCTGCCCAGCTTGCAACAGCGGGGCAGATGGGCCCAATTTGAGTGGCGAAGCAGCGGTTAGTTCTGAGACTTCCACTTACTTTGGTTCTACGGGAGAGGACTTTTGCGGTTTCGGTACACACCGTCAATGCCTCGGGGCCATCTGGAAAAATGGAGCCTTAAAGTCGCTTCCGACTCTGAAGTGCGGCAGCAACTCGAACGGCTGCAAGAATGCCAGCGCCTTTGATCTCAATAATCGAGGCCAGGTAATCGGGTTTGCGGAGAATGGCATTGTCGATCCAACCTGCGCCCCCGGCACGCTCTATCAGCTTTACCGTTTTGAAGCGGTGATCTGGGGGCCGGATGGTGAGATCCGGCAACTCCAACCGTACGCTAGCGACACCGTCGCATTCGGTTTCGGGATCAACGACAACGGCCAAGCGGTCGGCTCGTCGGGTTTGTGCTCGAACACCTCGCTGCCGCCTCTGAATCCAGCAGGGGAGCATGCTGTGCTTTGGGAAAGCGACGGCACGCCCACGGACCTCGGCAACCTGGGAGGGACGTATAACGTTGCTACCAGCATCAACAATCGAGGTGTAGTGGTCGGGGCGGCCATGTCACTGATAGATGGCACCATCCACGCCTTTCGCTGGTCCAGGGAGACAGGGATGCAGGACTTCGGCGCGTTTCCTGGAGCTGTTATAACCGTGGCTCCCTGCTGCAGAACGATTAACGATCGAGGCGAGATGGTTGGCCTTGCAATTAATGGGACCACCTTTAACTCAACCGCCCTCGTTTGGCAGGGCAAAATGCCGGTGGACCTCAACACCCTCATCCCGAAGAACTCGGGGTGGTATCTGCAGGGCGCTCTTTCGATCAATGACGCTGGAGAAATCGTGGGCTATGGCTTGATAGACGGAAACCTTCATGCTTTCCGGGCAACCCCGTGTGACCGCTGACAAGGAGGGCCGCATGCGATTTGATCCGCTAATGAGAGAGCTGGGAGGTCTCCTGCTCTCTCTTCTTCTGTCTTTCCGCATCGGGCCTAAGAGAAGGAACGGATCATCACACTGAGAGCAAAGTGTTTCGCGGTTACCATTTGCCGGCATTGAAGGGACCAGGGTGGAGTCTGTCCCCAGCAGCATCGTCCCCCGGGTTCCGGCTCACCTGGAATGAAATCTAGGGCTCCTTGTAAATCACATCACTTGAATGCGCCTTCTCGATTTGATCGTTCTCGGCCTGCGTCAGCGGGACGTTTTTCTCTCCTTCGTGCACCGACCCTTCCCGCATGAACTCCTCAAAGCCTGGCGCGGAAAAGACGGTCACCATGCTGATGGCGTCGTTTCCAATGTTATCGACAGAGATCCACGTCTTAGCAGGGATGAACACGGTGGCGCCAGCGTGCACGTCTCTGACCGAGTCTCCCAGATGGACCCGGGCAGTTCCCGTCTGCAGATACAGGATTTCGTCGGCAGCGGGATGTCGATGTGCATGGATTGCCCCTCCGGGGCCGAGATCCGCCGTCATAAAGACCAAATGCGAGGATCCTCCATTCTTCGGGTCAACCTTCAGAATAAAGGTCTCTCCGGGATCAGGGTGTCCTGGCCAACCCCGCACCGCTCGCCGCTCACCTTCGTTCTTCTCGAGGATCAACGGAGTTGAGGTAGTTACGTTTGCTGTTTGCGACTTTGGAGTCGATCGCGTGGCCGCACAGCCGCACATTAGGACCGCATACACTCCGAGCATCACCGGCAGAGCTCGCATAAGCCGTCTCCTCGCAACTCGATTTGGTGGTTACGTACTGCAATGCGAGAGTTTACTCCGCACTTCCGTTGGAAACCGGGGGACAGAGGAAAAGTACCCCGACGAACGATCACACGCCGCAGCAGAACACCCTCTCTTAGGGTTACGTTTCGTCCCCAGCAGCAATCGTCGTCGAGTGAGTTGGCGACTTGCCCCTAGTCGCCGTTTTGGGCTACTTTGTGGCTCCGCCACCGACCTCGCTATAAGGATGAAGATACTGGGGCGAGACTGGACTCAGTTCCAATGGAGGCAGGTGGCTACCCGTTTCAATCAACATTCTGCGGTCGATCTCTGCCCGGAATTCGAAATCTAGATAAAGATCCGGCGATTCCTGGAACCGGGGGGAAACCGGGGGTCAGACGAAAACGGACACTTTGGATGTACGCACGATACAGACCCTAGGCATTAGCCTTCAGGGGCTCAACGTTTCCTGTCAGCGACCAGACTAGACCGATCATCCAGGCAAAAGGGAGCCACCCGAAGACAAGACTGAGTACCAGAATAGCCTTACGGTCCTTGTGCCGGCGCTTAAAAGCTATGAGTGTCGGGATGAGCGAAAGAAAGAAAGCAACCCCCGCGATCATAACGAGGATCGTCAAGATACTTCCGCCGATAGTAGCTGCATCTGCGCTCGCAGCAACCGGGGCGGCGGCGGCGGCGTGGGCAGGGGTAGGAGCCACTTCAGGAGTGGAAACTTCCTCATTAGCTACCGGAGCAGGAGTAGCTTGCTCGGGGGCCGGGGCGGACACGTAGGGTGTAGCCGCTTCCGGGACGGGGGAAGCTTGCTCATCAACGGGGGGAGCAGGAGTGGTCATATCCTGTGTGGGAGCAGGAGCAAGAGGTGTGGCAACGTCCTGGGCGGGGGCGGTTTGGGTGTCTGCAGGCGCTGGTGTTTGAAGCGTGCCGGGATAGGCAGATTTTGCCGCCATCGAGCCGACCACCAGGACAGCGAGTAATACGGAAGCGCGTTTCATTTAAAGTCCCCTCATCAAGCGCAACAGAAACCCTGAGCGATGTGCTCGCGTCCTGCCGTTCTTACTCCGCGCCTACGAACTATTCGTAGCCCTTTACGGTACCTCCCGATCTCGAAAGGAATCCAGACCTCGAAAGTGTTAGACGAGGTCTGTAGGCCCTGGGCTGCTGATGGTAGATCGGATGACTAATGAATAAGGGTAGATAAGGTGGCTTTGAGAAATGGAGATAGTCCCAGAAAGAAGGGTTAGGGGATTATCAGTGAGGTGCTGGATGACCGCTAACTACCTTATCCCTTCCAGAAGCCCCGACCAGGGTGAGCCCGAAGGAGTGTGGCACTTATGACCGGTCCATATGCGGGCCAAGGAGCAAACACTGTGGCTAATCTCATTACGGGGCTATTGTAGAGCATGACGGACCCGACGCCTTAACCGCGCTGTTGGACGCCCTTTTCGATATATACACAGCCAAGAGCATTAGCAAGGCCCTAGCCGATTGCCGTAGAAGAAGCAGAAGAGGTGATTAGGGTTGCGCAGGAGATTGCAAATGTTCCTCGGGTTGGGCGGCTATCAAATTCAACTGGCGCGAACGTCTAACCCGACTATGGTCAATAAAACTATCCAAAACAACGAGCTACGTCAGATCACAGCCCGGGAAGGGCTACCCGCTGAAATACTACGTCGAGATGCGCAATGACTCTTCGAAATACATCGAGGTCGCGGTAGTGAGATACAACCCCAAGTTGCTCGCCTTTGAGATGGTGGATTGCGCTACAAGGTGAAAGACATGGCGAGAAAGATTTCAACGTTGGCAATGGTTACTGGCACTTTCCAAAATAGCAGGATATGTGTCCCTGGTCTCAGTCAGGACTAGATGCCACGTCCTCGTAAAGTCCCCTCAACAATGCTGACATGGATTGACCAGCGTCGACTCTCGTCACCGTCGGTAGATAGACAGTCGAGCGCTAGCACTCTCAGGCGAATTAGTTCTTCGTCGGAAGCTTGGCGGCACAACTGAGTCCACTTCTCAACGGATGGAGGACCACAATCGCTACCCGGTGTTTGTTTGAGAAGGTGAATCCCACTCATGGTCGGGAGTCTACCAAAGGTGAGTGACAGACGCATTGTCGATCATTCATAGGTTACTTTGGTTTGAACATCTCTCATAAATAGCTTTGATTTAACCTTTGCTAGAGGGAAATTCGTCGACAGGATCCGACAGGATACCTATTCCACCTGACACGGCCAACAAGTGATCAGCACCGAATCCAGGCGTGATGCATTCGGTGTGGTTAGCCGAAGGGTCGCAGAAGATCCGGCGAAACGATAGAAATTCCCCATGTGAAACCGGGGAAATCCGGGGGAACTCCCCCATCTGGGGATTTCGGCTCACACAAAGGTCCAATCTGTACCTCACGAACGACGGTCGGTGCTCCGCTTCAGAGGTACTCGCGCATGTACGATCTTGTGAGTTAGTCTGACCCGCGGGGCAGAGATCGAGGAACGAAAGTTCCCTGCGCGCCCCTGCCTGTGACATTCCGCTAAGCCCCAATAGACCGATAGGCTGGTGTCACTATGAAATTCTTGATCGCCCTCGTTCTCCCCCTCGTTCTTCTTGGATCTGCCATTGCCTTCGCTGGCACAGCAAGCAGGACGGCGTCTCACAGTCGTTTCACACGGAGCATTTCGGAACACCGTGTTCCTCCAGTTCAGATACGTCCGGGACAGTGAATGCCAGACCACCGGTAGCACATCATGCAAAGACACGGAGCACTCGCTTTACTTCGTCAAGATCGGTGACCGCGAATCCATGTACGCTGCTGGAGCTGGGCGCTAGGACTTGGCGGAACGTCCCGCTTCGACAGGACGCAGGCTGATTTATCTGTTTTACCTGGCGCCGTATACCAAAGGTTCGTATTTGATGCCGGGTGGCAGGTTCTAATGAATGGCGTTGTCGATGTCACGATCGGACATCATCTGCTCATCGGTCATACCAGGCAGCGTACCGTTCATTTGCCGGGCCGAGACTACCTGACCCGCCTTGACAAGAACCTTAGGCTGATACATTCCAGTCAACTCCGTCGTCCCCACCGTGATTGCGAACACAGCCGTCGCTACAACCATCAAGCCAATTTTGCCGAGCATTTTATTCCCTTTCCGTGGTCACGATAACAAGAACACGCCTACCGGTACATAAGGAAAGCCACGGAGAGAATGAGTTTAGATGCTGCTGGGGACGAAAAGTACCCCGACGAATGGTTCACGTCCCCTGGGCAAATGCAGTTCACCCGCACACCGGACGGACCGTAAGCAAGGGCCATCGACTCGGTCAGAGCAATGACTTGCCACATAGGACAGGATGAATAGCCATCCACCTCTCCCACTACGAACCCCGGTGAAAAGCTACTTTGCCACTTTTTCAACCTTCGCTAGGTTAAGGCCATACTGCCGCAACTTTCGCAGTTCGGCCGGGAGCACATCAACTTGACCGGCGATTACAATCCGGGATCTGCCTCAAACGACGATCCTTCAGCAGCTGTGGGCGCTCCGGCAGGGCACACTTAGCGTACAAAACTCCCGGAATGGTCCTTCCTGGCCCTCTATAGAATCCGCATGCTGGCCGGGGCCTCCGCAACCTGGACCCCGATTTCGCTTTGGCTGGCTGCATTTTCCATCTTTTTTTCTTAGGTCTGGCGATCGTCAAGCGCCTCAGCGGCGTTCCCGGACTGAAGTTCGGGGGTTCCCCCACGGCGAAGAGTGCCATTTCAAATATTTGGAATTGACACCGCGCAGCTGATATGAGTATTTTGGTCTGACCACAGCAGTCCAACTGCGCGCAGCCCAGACGGGCTCAGCGACGCTTCTCGAACGGCACTTTAAGGAGGTGTGGCATGAAGAATACACCGCACGATCGTCGTCAATTTCTTAGCTCGCTCGGTCGGCTGGCTGCCGGAGGTATCGCTCTCGGGGGTATGACGGGGGGGCCGTCTTCACCCTATGTCCTTGCGGCGGATACGACCGCGGCCCCACCTCCAGTGGAACAGCCTTCCAATTGGAAAAGTACCTGCGTTGTTGATGTTTCAAAACCGGGCGCGGTTGTAGCAGATATTTGCCGAGGTCAACAACTTGAAGAATTCAATCACCAGTTTGAAGGAGGATTATACGCACAGCTCATCAACAACCCTTCGTTTGAGGAGTTAGATGATCCCATGACGGCGTGGTACGTGGTAAAGACAGGATCTTCCAAAGGTAATTTGTCTGCACAAACTTCTTCCGATACCGAGATGCTCAATGGCCATCAACAACATTGCGCGAAACTTTCCGTTACTTCGGTGGATTCAGGAAGCGTGGCGTTGGCCAATGGAGGCTACTGGGGAATTGGGCTGAGAAACAACACACAATACAAGATATCTTTCTGGGCCAAGAAAGGTCCGAATTTTGCTGGAACGTTGAAGGCCAGGCTGGAAAGCAATGACGGCGCTGTTTATGCAGAATCGGAAGAATTCAGGCCAAGCTCGAGCTGGCAGCATTTCACTTGCGACCTCACTACCAAAGGGGTCTCAGGGGTTACCGCAAACAACCGCCTTGCGTTATATGCCTCGACTACCGGAGATGTTTATTTCGATGTCACGACCGTCATGCCACCTACGTGGAAGAATCGACCCAACGGCCTGCGGCTCGACCTGGCAGAGAAATTGGCTGCTCTAAAGTTTAAATATATTCAGTTTCCGGGAGGCTGCACGGCAGAATCTGCCAGCATGAATTCCTGTTGGGACTGGAAGAATTCCATCGGCCCGATCGAGCAGAGGGCCGGTGCCACAAGAAACCGATGGGATTACAAAAACGACTTGTACTTCGGTTTGGACGAGTACCTTCAACTGTGCGAGGATTTGGGCGCGGAACCGGTTTATGTCACCTCAGCTGGAATCAGTGAAAATCCGCAGGATAAAAAGTGGTGGGGCATTTGTCCCCTGGACAAGATGCAACCTATCATCGATGACATTCTGGATTTATTGCAATACTGCAAGGGGCCCACTTCGACCCCGTGGGGAGCCAAGCGGGCGGCCAACGGTCATCCTGCGCCCTACGATCTCAAATATATCGAAATCGGCAATGAAAATGGGTGGGAAACGGCACACGAGTATGGCCAACGATATGTCATGATCCGTCAGGCCTTATTGGCCCATTACCCCGATTTAAAGCTTCTGTTCAACGGCCTTGAGCAAAGGTGGGCTCTTCCGCCCTCTTCTGGCGATCCTGTTGATTTCGTCGATCAGCATTTTTATAAGAGAGATCTTTCGGGCTTATACGACAAGTTCGACACCATCGATCCGGACTGGAAGAAAGTCGTTGTGGCGGAGTACGCATCCTCGATTTATGGAAACGGGGGCGATGTGATTGGCAATTTTGGAGATGCCCTTGGAGACGCTGTGTTTATGATGGGTTGCGAAAGAAATTCGGAGAGAATGTGGTGGACGGGCTACGGTAATTATGCCGGCGTCGTCGGTCATTCCAATTTTGGACCCTGTATCGTCTGGAATGACGCCGTCTCTTGCTTTACAACACCCTCCTACAATATGCAAAAAATGCTCTTCTCCGATAACTCGGGGACCCGTGTTTTGCCTTTCACGCAAAACACGCTCTATTGTTTCTGGTCTGCATCTATCGACACGGCATCCGGAAAACATGACGTTCTCCTTAAAGTTGCCAATAACCAGTCTGCGGCCGAAACAGTAAATATAACGCTTAACGGCGCCGCAAAGGTTGATCCTGCGGGTCAATCTACGGTACTAACAGGGGCTCCCGAGGATGAGAATTCGCTTGAGAATCCAACCAAGGTAGTTCCAATAGCAGGAACATTCGCAGCAGGCACCAGTTTCATGTACAGTTTCCCCGCTCACTCGGTTACGGTTTTAAGAATTGGATGTCAGTTAGATTCCAGCAAAGGTACATAAAGTCCTTCCCAAGATTTCCGGTTCACTCGTGCACAAATTTCCCGCTCACGCAATCACGATCCTTGAGCGCGCGGGAGCGAATAACGATAGCCCGATGCCAGAGGAGTAGATTTGAACGACTGGAGTCTCATGGACCGCGTCGCCGTGGTTACTGGAGCCGCGTCAGGCATAGGCTTAGCCTGCACGAAACTGCTGGTAGAGCGCGGCGCCTATGTGATCCTGGCTGACACCGATGCGCTCCATGGACGCGCACACGCCGAGCAGATCGGTTCTAATTCACTCTTCGTCGAGGCCGACGTTTCTCGCGAAAAAAGTACCAGCGGTCTCATGGAAACGGTTGCGGATCGTTTCGGCCGCCTCGATATCCTGGTGAACTGCGCTGCGATCCAAATCATGGGGACTTTGCTCGAGACCTCGAGCGAGCAATGGGATCGTCTCCAGGGAGTGAACCTGCGCGGCATTTTTCTCTGTTCCAAGGCAGCGATGCCTTACTTGCAGGCCTCCGGAGCAGGCTCGATCATTAACATTGCATCGGTTCTAGGATTGGTGGGCGATCCCGAGCTCGTAGCCTACGGCGCGATGAAAGGCGGCGTCATCGCACTCACCAAGTCAATGGCACTGGGTTATGGTCCTTCCGGCGTTCGTGTGAACTGCGTCTGCCCTGGTGATGTGAACACGCCTATGGTGGCAGCTTACTTCGCCAACGCGCCGGATCCGGCAGCTCTGCGCGCCGAAGTCTACTCCAAATACGCTCTGCGCCGGATTGCCGAACCGCAGGAAATCGCACAAGTCGTCTGTTTCCTTGCCTCGAGCGCATCATCCTTCATGACCGGAAGCATCCTCATCGTGGACGGCGGGCTTACCTCGAAGTGCTATTAACAGGAATGGTATCGGGTCAGTTCGAAATGCACTGTATTTGGTATCCCACCCTTGCTTGCACCCCCGCGTTGGCGCTAATGCCAAGGAAAGTGTCGGCCGGCACCGAAGCTCACTGCGCCAAAGACACGCCGCTGTCGAATCCGGCCAGACCGCAGACAAGGACGATAGAAGTGGAACAGACCTGGAGACAAACTAATTTCATTGCGGCGCTTCTTTGTGCTTTGCAGCTTCTCTAGAACCTGATCTTGACCGCACCCTGCCCAATGCGCGGATCGCGCGCACTGCTTATCACGCCAAAGCCGTTCGAACCGCTGGGGGCCCCGGCATTGATATCTCCGTTTGGATTTTCAAACTGGGTGTGGTTGAAGAGGTTGAAGAACTCCACTCGGAAGTCGAAACCAACCCGCTCCGTTATCTGAGTGGTTTTGATCAGAGCCATATCCGTCTGGTTGAGCCCAGGGCCATGCAGAAAACGCCGCCGGGCGTTCCCTCCCGTGCCTACCGCCGCGAACGAAAAAGGTCCCGTCGGACCGGAGTCATCATACGCGTTGGCAAAGTATTCGAAAGGATGCTGACTATTGCGCGGGTCCAGCTTTTTGATGGGCGTACCGTCATAGTTCGGCAAGTCGACTGCGTTGGCTCCGAGAATGCCGTACAGATCGCACCCGCACAGCGAACGATCATTGCCGTCGCTGGAATCGGTGAAGGTGATCGGGATGCCGGTGGTCAGACGCGTAATGCCCGCCAGCGACCAGCCGCCCGCGAGACGGCTGGTGACGCCATTCGAACTGTGAAGCAAACGCGCGAACGGCAGGTCGTACGCATAGCTGACGACGAAGTTGTGGGTGAGGTCGAACTGAGACAAGCCGTAGCTCAAACTCGCGTTGTAAGGGTTGGTCAGATCATAGAATCCCGAACCCATATCCAATGCCTTGCTATAGGTATAGGCCCCCAGAAAGCGGACAGGTCCAATCGACTTGTTGAGCGAGACCTGAAGTGAGTTGTAGTTGGATAAGCCGATCGTCGATTCGTACGAGTTATCTCCAAAGTCGAGCAGGCCCTGGCTCAGGTATTTGCCCGATGTGACGGAGTATTGCCGGGTTCCGTTGAAGGTCTGGCCATTCACGTTATAAATCGTATCTTCCCCTGCCGGGCCGCAACCGCCGCCCAGTGCCGCGATCTGCAGGCAAAGCTGCGGGTTGCCGAGGTTGTTTGCCACTTGCTGGAAGAGATGTCTCCCCAATGTTCCAACATAGCCAGCCGTCAGAATGGTCGATTTTCCCAATTCCCGCTGCCAGGTGAAGTTGAAGTTGATCGAGTAGGGGAGTTTATTGCGGGTGTCGAAAGCAGGCGAGAAGGCAATGGGGAGATAGGACGCAAAGTTCGTTCCCCCTCCACTCGGAAACACGTAAGGAAAGGGCTGCAGCTTGTTCGCCCCTGTGGTGTAGTCGGTATAGGGCTGCTCAAAGTAGGGGTGAGCCGAGCCATTCACATAGAGGCCAAACGGCGCGTCACCGGTAGCGAAACTCTGCCCGGAAGTATCAAAGTCGGTGTAGAACAGGCCGAATGCTGCGCGCACACTGGTCTGCCCGGCACTTCCAATCAGGCGATGAAGGAGTCCGTCCGATGCCGAAGGGGCGTAGGCGAAGCCCAGGCGAGGAGCAAAGTTATTCCAGCGTGTATAGGCCAGGGTTTTGGGAATTCCCTTATCCCCCGGGAAGACCCAGCCTTCCGGTGAATTTGTGAACCTCGTGGATTGCTGACCGGGAACAAACGCCTGAATCTTTCCCGTAGTGTCGTACCAGGGCTCGCTAGCTTCCCACCGGATGCCGTAGTTCAAGGTGAGTTGTGTACTCAGGCGGTAGCTGTCTTGAAAGAAGAGGTCAAACATTTTGCTGCGCCCGTCAAGTTGCTGGGCACTGCTTTGGGTAAAGGAGGCTGGTAGACCGAGTTCGTAATCGGCAAAATCGATTCCGGTCGCAGCCCCATCAAAACTGAAGCCCCCGTTCGGGTTTGGCCCGCCTCTGCGGTTCCATTCGTAGTACCCTGCGCCGCCGCCGAACTTGAAGGTATGGGCGCGCCATATCAACGAAAACGCATCGGTGATTTGGATTGCCGTCTGATAGTTTCCGTCTTCGTTCGCCGAACCAAGCACCAAACCGTTATTGAACGTCATCGGGGGAACCCCTTCGATGGCGGGGCGCGATGCAATGATTCCCTGCCCTCCCTCAACAAATCCGAAGGAACTGAGCTTACCCAGGCCACCGATGGGGGCATTTCCCGGAGCCCTGGACCGTGTGCCGTTGGCACGGAATTCGTTGACGCGATTGGCGCCCCAGACCAGCGTGTTGCTGAACAACGCCTGCTGCGTCTTATTCGGCGTGGAATAACTGAAAAACGGGTTGTTGCCTGGATTCACTGTTTGCGTGTTGGCGTAGTTGTAGTAGAAAGACCAATCGCCAGTCAGCTTGGTTGTGAGATCCACGCGGGTCCCAAACTGGTCTTCGTTCGCGGTGGTGGCAAAGGCATTGGTAATGAACGTAGAGCCGCCGAGTCCGGCGCTTGGCAGGGGAACGAACTTCAGCGTCCCCAGCGCTGCCGGTGACCATGCATTGGTGGGAATGACGGCGTTGGGGAAGGCGCAAACGGCGATGGATGTACAGCCAGGGGTGTAGAACGGCTCGCCCGCGGTTACTGGATATCCCAGGCGCGCCGAGAGCTCGGATGCAAAGTCACCGGGAACTCCGGTTCCCGGAACCGTTCCCGTCAGTTCGCTCGCACGATCGGAAAAATCGCCGGACCGCTCCGGCACAGTTGGCACCATAGCGGAAGGTGTCGTGTATGCGCGGCTCTCCCGCGTGCCTTGATAGTCGCCGAAGAAGAAAAGGCGGTCCTTGAGAATAGGACCTCCGATGACCCCGCCGAACTGGTTGCGATGAAATGCGCCGACCGGGCCCGCCGGATCGTAATAATTGCGGGCGTCGAGTGCGTTGTTGCGCAGGAACTCGAAAGCGGTGCCGTGAAAGGAATTGGTTCCGGACTTTGTGATCACATTCACCAGTGCGCCGGAAAAGTGCCCGTATTCGGCATCGAAGCCATTCGTCAATACACGGAACTCCTGCAGCGAGTCCAGCACCGGAATAATATTGGCGCTATTTCCCGAAGTGTTCTCGACGCTTCCGCCATTCACCAGGAACCCATTAGCATTTTCCCGGCCGCCATTGACAGAAACGTTGCCGGTGCTGGGATTCGTCGGGTTCGTAGTGGCGCTTATGGGTGAAACACCCGCCTGCAGGCCAAGTAAATCAAGATAGCTGCGGCCGTTCAGCGGCAAAGCCTGAATTTTCTTATCTTCGATCACATCGCCCAATTGCGTGACCGTCGTTTCCACTTGAACGGTTCCCGCCGCCACGGTCACTTCTTCTGTGGTCTGGCCAGGCTTGAGTTGAAAGTCAACTCGCAAGCTCTGATTCACTGTAAGCCGAATGCCGGTCTGCTCGACCTTGCTGAATCCAGCAGCCTCGGCCTGGACGACATAACCGTCGCCGACCGGCACCTCGAGAAACTCATAAGTGCCTGTGGAGCTGGTCGTCGCCTTCCGGGTAAATCCAGTACCTCCATTCAGCAGGGTGACGTTGGCCCCGGCCACCAATGCACCCGAGCTGTCTGACACCGTACCTCGCAGGGATGCAGTGACGTCCGCGAGAGCGGACGCAGCGATGAAGACCGTGACGATGAACGCAAAGAGGGTGCGCGCGGGGAAACACTTCTTTTGCCTCATAAGGTCTCTCCTGAAAATGAATGCGAGGATCTAGGTATGGTCTGGACTGACCACTCAATTGAAATCTATTTCGCCTTTTTGTCAAGGATTAATTTGCCGCAGACCAGGCTCTCCCTCGCAATAGTGCTGATGTTTGTTGGGTAAAACAAGGGCCCAGCACTCCGCATGAAACGGCAACTACTGCCTGGAGAACCGCAATCGGCTCCCGCACCTCCTGCGGATATGGTCCGGCATTGGACTGCCACGGACTACAAAACGCTAAGCTTAGGTTCGCCCGAATGCCGGCCTAAAATCGCTCAAAACGCGGGCGCTGCTTGCATCCCCTGATCATTCTTCGGATGCCGGCGGGAGACTTCTTAGATCTCTGGCGGTCATACCACGCCAGACTGAGTTAGCATAGGGAGCGGCTAAAAGCTCGGCTCAGATCCGGCAAACGGTGTGGGTATTTGCTACGGCGCCCAGGTCTGCTCTCAGCGCGCCTGTTTATTATTCCCCGGCTGACGGGTATAAGCACAGCTGAACCCGGAGCCGGAACAGACCTATGCAAAAACTCAAAAATACGATCAATCCCAAAAGTCCCGTCTCGATCCCGGCGCAGTTACGGGAACTGATCATGGAAGATATTGCGGCCCAGGTCTATAAGCCGGGCGAGCGTTTCGAATCAGAACGCGGTCTCGCCGAACGGTTCAGTGTTTCGCGGGCTTCGGTCCGGGAAACGATCAGCAGTCTGATCGATTCAGGCGTACTCGAGCGCACAGCCGGCCGCGGGACCTTCGTTGCCGATCCGGCAGTAAAGTGGAAGCCGCAACAGATCGTGATTCTGATTAGCGCCGAGATCCTGCACTTCACCACAGGCTATGGCCTGGTGCTACGCGGTGCGGAGAGTGCCTGCACCAAGTCGGGGGATACGCTCATCCTGCGCGTCATTGGCAATGAGCCCTTTGAGATCAACGCCGAGCAGGACGCGCAGCCAGACGGCGTCATTATCATTGGCGGCGTACGCAAAGACGTTGCCCAGAGGTACCGCGATCTGCGTGTGCCCATCGCCATGGTCGATCTGCTGGAACGCCAGGAAACCTCCGAGGTGGAAGCGGTGCGCATCGACTACGCGAGCGGCACAGAAGTCGCCATGGAGCGCCTGCACGAACTGGGGCACACACGCATCGGCTTTATCGGATTCAGCGGCTCTCACAAGTACGAACTGTACTGGCAGAGTCTCGAGCGTCTGGGCCTGAGCTATGATCCAGGCTGTGTCGAATTTCTTCATCCGCTCGACCTTGAACCCGGAGTGCTTTCTGGTTTACGCCGGATGCAGACGATTCTGGCCCGTGGGCGCCGCCCCACCGCCATCCTGGCGACCAACGATTTCGTCGCGCTGGGCGCGTTGGAAGCCCTGACCATCGCCGGCCTGCAGGTTCCCAACGACATCAGCGTCATCGGCTACGACGACCTCAAAGTACCGACATCGCCGCCTCTGTCCACCATCCGCGCGGATCTTGAGCAGGTCGGGCGGATGGCGGTCTCTGCGCTTCATCGCCGCATTCAAGGCCACTTGAACGACGCACCCGTCGTGTTGCCGGTACAGTTCATCGAGCGAGGTTCGTCTGGCCCTGCCCCACCCAACAAACGTTAGCTATGGTGAGAGCCTTGCACAGACCCGGTCAATGGCCGCAAGCGTTTCCTCGACATCTTTTTCCGAATGGACCGTCGAAACGTAAAAGCGGCCATCCGGGAGGATATTGATTCCTTCTTTGCAGCCCTCCATGAGAAATTTTGCCAACAAGGGTCCGTTGTCGCTCAGCGTGTCGCGATAGTTCTTGAGCTCCGGCAACAGGTTGAAGTGGACGGCGAAGGCCGCACCAAAACCATTTACCAGCAGTGGAAGCTTGTAACGGCGTCCTGCCTGTCGAATGCCTTCCATGAGCTTTTCGCCAGTTCGATTGGCAGTGCGCAACGGCTCACCGCCATCTCGCACCAACTCCTGGATGGTCGTGACGCCTGCGGCCAGCGACAGAGGATTCCCGTTGAAGGTGCCCCCAAAAGAAACCCCGCCTGTAAACATCAGCTCGAGAATCTCTTGCCGCCCTGCAATGGCACTAAGAGCCAGTCCTCCGCCCATCGCCTTGCCTAACGTCGCGATATCCGGAGTGACACCGTAGTAGCTCTGTGCGCCGCCAGGCGCAATCCGAAAGCCGGTAATCACCTCGTCGAAGATCACCAGCGATCCGTGCTCCCGGGCGATGGAAGCCATCTGTGCCAGAACATCCTTCTCTGGTTCGATGCACCCGCTGTTACATAACACCGGCTCTGAGATGACCGCTGCAATCTGGGAGCCGTGTTCCTGAAAAACCTCATGGAGCGATGCAATGTCATTCCAGGGAATGACCAGCAGATTGTCTGCCGCGTTTTGCACCTGGCCTTTGGTTCCCAGAATCGGCTCAGAAAACGCAGAAGTTTCGAGTTCCTCGCGCCGCGGTTTGTAACTCAGCAGCACTGAGTCCATCCAGCCGTGGTAGTGGCCTTCGAACTTGAGGACCAGGCTGCGCCCGGTAGCTGCTCTCGCCAGGCGTAACGCGATCTGGACAGCTTCACTGCCGCTCGACGTAAACGCCACCCGCTCGGCGCAGGGAACGACAGCCTGCACCAGTTCGGCAAGCTCGAACTCAAGCTCATGCTGCGCCCCGTACACGTGTGGCCGCTCCGCCCGCTCGCGCAAGGTGGCCACCAGCTTGGGATGGCAATGGCCCAGGATCAGCGGGCCCCATGCTAACGAGTAATCGATGAACTCGTTGCCATCCACATCAGTGAGACGGCTTCCTCGTGCATCGCTGATGAATAGGGGAATGGGGGCCTTGGCCCGGAACGGACTACTCACGCCGCCGGCCAGAGAACGGCGGCTTCGTTCCAGCAACTCCGCCGACTTTCGGAAAGTTCGCTCGATAGGACTCAACGCTTCCTCTTTTGGTTAGACCATACAGGACCATAAGAGATCCGGTCAACGGATTTGATTGCGCCAGCCGCTTACCTTCGGCGGCTGAGAGGAGTTCCATTCAGGCGTGCAAATCCCCTTTATTTCTTGCTATTTGGTGATTTGGTTTTGCCGCCCATCGCCAGGCTTCGAAATATTGCTTTTCCCGGTGGGCTCGGGCCGGGTTATCATCTTGTCGAACCATACCAGACCAATAAACGGGTGAGCACCTACTCACTGGAGACATATTGACCTTACCCTCCGTCACGCCTCCCGCACAACTTCGCCGCGTCCTGAAGCTGCGCGACCTGGTCTTTTATGGAATCGTCCTGGTGCAGCCCATTGCGGCCGTACCGCTCTTCGGTCTGGCTGACAGCATTTCCCACGGACATGTCGTCACCGTGATTTTGATTGCCATGGTTGCCATGATGCTGACCGCGATCAGCTATGGCCGGCTGGCCGCGGTTCATCCATCCGCAGGCTCGGCTTATAGTTACGTCACCCACGAACTTAATCCCTACCTTGGATTTCTGGTCGGCTGGGCGATGCTGTTGGATTATCTGATCATTCCCGTCATCAACGTCATTTATGGCTCCCTGACGCTCTCGCGCATGTTTCCCGCGATTCCCGAGACCGTCTTCAAGCTGGCCATGACCGTACTCATCACTGTGTTGAATCTTCGCGGCATTAAAGCCACGGCTCGCGCCAACACCATCCTCCTCGGGTTGATGGTCATCGTGATTTCTGCGTTTATTGTCCTCGCGTTACTTTTCCTGTTTCGCCAACAAGGCCTGCACGGCATCTTCAGCTTTGCACCCTTCTACACTCCAGGGGATACTCCCTTCCCTGCTATCGCCACGGCCACATCCCTCGCGGCGCTCACCTATATTGGGTTTGACGGTGTGACCACGCTGTCGGAAGAGGTTGAGAATCCACGGCGCAATATCCTGCTCGCAACCGTGTACGTCTGCCTCTTCACCGGATTGTTCAGCGGTTTGCAGGTATATCTTGCGCAGAGAGTGTGGCCCGACTTTCACACCTTCACCAACCTGGAGACGGCTTTCGTAGATGTATCTCGAGTGGTGGGCGGCAACATGCTGTTTCAAGGTATGGCCCTCACGCTCATTCTGGCCTCTTTCGGCAGCGGGGTGAGCGGCCAGGCTGGCGCCTCGCGGCTGCTTTTCGGCATGGGCCGAACGGGGGCTTTGCCGAAAGGTTTTTTTGGGCAACTGCAGTCTTCGCGCCAAGTGCCGGTTTTGAACGTCCTGGCGATTGGAGTCGTGACCGCACTGGGTTCCCTCTACTTCAACTTCGAGACTGCCGCCGAGTTATTGAACTTTGGCGCCCTGCTCGCATTTGTAGGAGTGAACGTGGCCGCGGTTCGGCATTTTTACTTTGCGCATCGGGCAGGCAGCAACCGCCACCTTGTGAGAGATTTTGCGCTCCCGGCTGCCGGCGCTCTTTTCTGCTTCTGGATATGGATCAGTCTTCCCTTATTGGCGAAGTCAGTCGGCGCGGTGTGGCTCGCACTCGGCGTTATCTACGCATTCATGATGACTGGAAGCCTGACAGCCTCACCCGGCAACTTAGATTTTTCTGCTACGGTACCTGCAGATTGAGCTGTCAGCGAGGTTGAGAAGGTGGGCTCGGCACGCCATCGGCATTCCAGGCCGTGACACGATAACTGGCGCCCAGGAAGCCGGGGTGCGGATCGACCCAGGGATCGTCGCTGTCGGTGGCGCATTTGTCGCAGATCATCCTCCACTGTTTTGAAGTTGGATCCAGGCGCTCGACTGAGTAGCGGACAGCGCCGGCGGAGCCACGCCAGGCGACCAGGCCGCCGATGACGGTTGACGTGAGGACCGGTGATGGTGGGACGGCGTGTTTGGGAACGGACACTCCGGACATCGCGAAGGCATGGGTACGAAGTTGTTGCGCGCGTGCAGCCATGTCTTCAGCTGTGTTGACGAGCGTTTTGACGCCAGGATAGTAGAGCGCCCACCATTCACCACACTCCCCATTTTCCGCGAACGCGGGATTCTTGGAGTCTGCCGGAATCGGCTGGAAGCCAAAGTTGTCGAGGTGAGCCTGCAGTGCCCAAAAGCCGTCACCGGAGATGTTGGCGTCGTGGGCGAGGGTATCGAGCACGTGCTGGAAGTCTTCAGGAGTCTTCCAGTTGGTGCGGTCCCATCCGAACTCATTCACGATGAATGCCTTGCCGTGAGCAGTGACGGTTGCCGCATCATGGGTGAATGATTCAGCGGTCGTGGGCGGCTACACCTCCACCCAAAAGACGGTCCCAGTGTGGATAAAACTCAAACGTGACGAGGTCGCTGCTGGGGTTATCAATGACTTTAGGATAGGCGCGGAAAATGCCGGTGGTGTCGAGATAAAGGTGGTGCGGATCGACCTGCTTGATATGAGCGCCGATGGTTTCGGACCATGCGGCAACCTGGGCGAGAGCACTCTGGCCGCCTCCGTGAAGAGCGTAATGATGCCGCACATATTGCAGTTCTCCCAGGCCATGATCGTTGGATCGTCGCGGTAGCGAACGCCCGTGATCGTGTTCACATGGTTGAGAACAGCGTCGATATGGTGCTCGTAAGCGGCGACGATGGCTGGATCGGTAAAAAAATCCTGCAGGTTTAGCTTTCCATTCCATGCGAGATACTGGCCAAGGCCGCCGAAAGAGCAAGTGGCGCAGTCTCCAACCAGAGGAATGATCAGGCGCATATTGTGCTTTGCAGCCACGGCGAGAGCATAATCGGAAGCCTGAAAAGCACTCTCGTTGAACTTGCCCTGCTCGGGCTCGATGCAGAGAGGACAGCCAACTGTATCGCCGATGGTCTGGGCACGCACTACCCTGGCGCCCATCTCGGCGGCGGTAGCGAAAGCGTCATCGATCTCGAAGTGGCTGGGAAACCGCGGGCCCCGCTGGATCGTGAGGGCCGTACCCTTCGAGGCCAAGCCATTCGATATTTGGGCCGCTATAACGGAAGGATGCACCGGCCAGGGTAAGGCGGCTCCCCGTGCGCTGAACAAAGTCCTCAGCAAAGACCGAAACGGACAGGGCAAGCATTGCGCTAAAGAGAAGGATGGACTTGAGGCTATACATTCGATTCTCCGAATTTCGCAGAGCACGCTGAAACACCAACAGAATTGTAAGCTATGCCTTCCAAGATTGACCTCAATCGCGTTTGTCAGCTCACGCAAAATCACCAATGCACTTATTGACAGCCCAAGACACATAACGATCTCAATAAGTCAATGAATGCATTGGCTTGTTAGCTCCATCTTAATTTCAAGTCCTCCAATCCCTTCAGCACGCGCTGACGGACCTGCCACTTGACGTCCAAGTGTATCTGGCTTCATCCTGTCTGCAGAGAGTGCACTTGAATGTCAAGTGAAGATGACGAAAGCACAGCGATGGCGCAAATCGGTTGAGGAGTCCTGGCAATGCACCGTTTGAGACGGGTTTTTATCAGAATTCTTACCCTGTTCACCAATGATCGTGCCGAGCAGGATTTGGAGAGGGAGATACGAGCACACCTGATATTGCTTGAAGACGAGTTTCTACGTCAGGGTATGAGTCCCGAAGGCGCCCGTCTGGCAGCGAAGCGGGCCCACGGTGGCGTGGAACAAGCTACGCAGTTGCATCGGAACGAGCGCTCTGCTCTATGGCTCTCGCAAACTCTGCAAGACATCCGCTATGTGCTTCGGCAAATAGGCACATATCCTGGATTTGCGGCCGTAGTCATCCTTACGCTCGCTCTTGGAACTGGTGCCGATACGGCAATCTTCAGCGTCGTAAACACGGTCTTGTTGAGGCCTTTGCCATATAGAGATCCAGATCGCCTCGTATGGATCACAGAAAGGTTTGCTCTCGCGTTTAGCCCCGGAGCAGCCTTTGGTCCTGATTACGTTGCTTGGCAACGCGAGAACCCGGCTTTTGAGGAGATCGAAGCATTTCAAAGTGGCGATCCAAACACGAGTCTGTCTGGCAAGGGTGCATCGGTAGCGGTTCGGGCTACGAGTGTAACTCCCAGGTTCTTTACCATGCTGGGAGTAAGCCCAATCCTGGGAAGATCGTTCACGGATGTCGAAGGCACAGAGGGCCGAAACCAGGTTGCCCTACTGAGTGAAGGGATCTGGAGAACCCAATTTGGAGGCGATCCAAACATCCTGGGAAAGACGATTCATCTTGATGGATCGGCTTATATCTTGGTTGGAGTATTGCCGGGAAGTGTGCGGTACCCCGAAGGTGATGTATGGACACCCCTGTCTACCGCTTCGGCAATGTTCATGCCGAATTCCAGGCCCATGGCGATTGTGAATGTCATTGGCCGACTCAGGGAGGGTGTCACGATTTCTCAAGCCGAGTCGGATTTGCAGGTGGTGGGCCACCGCATCGATAGTCAATATCCCGTACCATTTCTGCAGTCGCGCGATAGGAGCGTACAGATCATTGCTTTGAATGCTTTTTTAGTGCGCAATGTTCGTTCACTCCTGCTCATTTTGCTCGGCGTTGTGGGCTTTGTACTTTTGATCGCATGTGCGAATGTCTCTAATCTCTTGCTCTCTCGAGCTACGGGGCGCGGACGTGGAGTTCGCCGTCCGTTCAGCACTCGGCGCAGGCCGAGTTCGACTCATCCGTCAGTCGCTTACCGAAAGTCTGGTATTGGCAAGTCTGGGCAGCGCTTTGGGACTTTTCGGGGGCCTGTGGTTTGTCCAGTTCCTCAAGCAGCTTATCCCGGCTGGCATTCCTTCTGCAGTTCGACTGGATCCGATGATGTTTGGATTTGCGGCCGGCATCGCGATTTTTGCAACTTTGATCTTCGGCCTCATTCCGGCTCTGGTTGCATCACGCACAACCGTAAGCGAAACCCTGAGATCGGGAGGCGCGCCCACGGGCACCGGAGCAGGTACGCGCCTCCTTCGGAATTTCCTGGTGATGTTCGAGATTGCGCTTTCGCTGATCCTTTTGATCGGAGCCGGCCTTCTCATGCAAACCTTTGTTCGCCTTGCAGATATACGGTTGGGTTTCGATCCCCATAGCATCCTTACTGCGGGCGTTTCCAGGCCAATGACCAACGGCTTCAATACTCCGTCTCAAGTGCCGTTTTTCAATCGAGTACTCGATCGCCTCCAGTCGATACCGAGTGTTGTGGCTGCCGGGGCTGGGACTCGCCCACCCCTCAGCAGCTGTGCTGGCCAGAACACGTCCTTGTCGCTACGGGAGCCGAGCGGGGAACGTTGGCTACAATCTGTTTGCAGCAATGAGATCAGCCCGCAATTCCGTGCCATAGGGATTCCACTGTTGTCTGGCCGCTTCTTTGACGCGAACGACAGCCGCACCTCCGCTCCGGTTGTGATTGTCAACCGGGCCTTAGCCCATGCCGCATTTGGAGATAAAGATCCAATCGGACGCAACATCGGAGTGCCAGGATTGAATGGGACTACCTGGTCAAAGGTAGTTGGGGTAGTTGGCGATGTGAGAAATGACACTATCGAGCGCGAGCCATCGCCAGAAATCTTTCTTTCGTACACTCAGAGTATTAGCCCGTTGAGTGTGACGTTTGTAGTGCGCACGTCCCTCAGCCCGTTGTCCTTGCCAGACGAAGTGCGCAAGGCCGTTCGAGAAATCGATAAGGATCAGGCGGTGACCAGCATTCAGACGCTGGATGAAGCCATCGCGGCGTCTACAGTGATGGAGCGTTTCAGGATGGTGCTCCTCAGCTTCTTCGCGCTGATTGCATTTGCGCTTGCCATCGTTGGAATCTTCGGGGTTATGAGCTACTCCGTAGGTCAGCGGACACAGGAGATGGCAGTGCGCATAGCTATGGGGGCTCAACGAAGTAGTGTAATCGGGCTGGTAGTCAGGGAGGGTATGTCAATCGCGGCCTTGGGACTAGCCGCTGGAGTTTTAGGCGCTGTTGGCCTTACCCGGTTCCTATCAAGCTTTCTCTATGATGTGAAGCCTGTTGATAGTGCTACGTTCCTGGCAGCCTTGCTGCTTTTGACTGGAACATCATTGATCGCCTGCTACATCCCTGCACGACGAGCATCCTCCATCCATCCTGTGCAGGCATTGCGCATTGAGTGAGAAGTAGATCATCTCTCCTTGACAGTCTGGGAGAACGCTTGCTACTCTCCCAGACACACTGGGAGAGAGATCCCTTTGACTCGTAATAACGATAGCGATGTAGATCTGTTGCAGGGCACGCTGGACCTGCTCGTGCTGAAGGCGGTATCGCTGGGACCACTGCACGGCTACGGAGTGCTGCTACGCATCCAGCAGATTTCAGGCGACCGCCTGGAAATCCGGCAGGCATCGTTGTATCCGGCACTCTACCGGATAGAGCACGAGGGCTGGATCGCCGGCGAGTGGGGCGAGAGCGAGAACAAGCGCCGCGCCCGCTACTACAAGCTAACCGCGGCTGGCCGGCGGCGGCTCGATGCCGAAGCCAAAAAATGGAACCAGTTTGCTGACCTGATGGGATCGATTCTCAAGGTGAAGCCGGAGGAGATATGAGGCTGCTGAGCCGCATTTCGACGTGGTGGAAAGCTGTCGGCCGCCGCCGGGAGTTGGACCGGCAGATCGGCGAGGAACTGCAGTTCCACATTGACAGCTATGCCGACGACTTGGTCCGCAGCGGTCTTCCACGCGACGAAGCCATGCGCCGGGCGCGGGCCGAGCTGGGCAGCATTTCGGCGCGGAAGGAGAACTGCCGGTCGGCCTGGGGCACGCGCATCTTCGACGAGTTGCAAGGTGACCTGCGCGTTGCCGTGCGCATGCTGGCCAAGAGCCCGGGGCTGGCGGCGATTGCCATAGCGTCGCTTGCACTGGGCATCGGCGCGAACACTGTTATTTTCACGATGGCCAAGCATATGCTGCTCGATCGTCTCGGCGTGCCCCATCCCGAACAGCTTCGTTTGCTGTGGTGCACGGAGGCGGACGACGTCGCAGTCAAAGGCTTCTGGGGCTACTTTGACGGTGTGCCGGGCGGCCCGAGCATCACCACATCCTTTTCCTATCCCATCTATCAACAGTTGCGAAAGCAAAACCATTCGCTCGCGGACATCTTCGCGGTCAAGACGTTCGGGCGCATGACGGCCACCATCGATGGCCGCGCCGAAGCCGTGAGCGCGGAGATGATCTCCGGCAATTACTACTCCGCACTTGGCGTGCAGCCGGCTCTGGGCCGCGCCATCGGCGAGTCTGACGACGCAGAGCCGGGTAGCGGGCCGGTCGTCGTGATCAGCGATCGCTACTGGACCAACCGCTTTTCCCGCTCGCCTGGCGTGATCGGCAAAACCATCAGCATCAACCTCACGCCCATGACCATCGTCGGCGTGAACTCCCCCGGATTCACGGGCGCTTACGACACCATGAGCTCGCCCGACATTTTTATGCCCTTCAGCATGCAGCCCATCGTGGCGCCCAACGGATCGCAATCGCTGTTGACGAATCCGGACGAGTGGTGGGTGATGATGATGGGCCGCGCCAAGCCCGGCGTGCCTGAGCCCGCAGCCGAAGCAGCCCTCAATGTGGCCTTCGACGCGGCCATACGGGCCACCGTGGCGGTGAAGAAAGACGTAAAAATGCCCCGCCTGATGGTGCGCGATGGAAAACGCGGGCAAGACCAGGAAGCGCGAATGTCCAAGCCGGTCTACGTGCTGCAGGGGCTTGCCGGCTTTGTGCTCCTGCTGGCGTGCGCCAACCTCGCCAATCTTCTGCTGGCGCGGACCGGTGCGCGGCAGCGCGAGATGAGTGTGCGTATGGCCCTGGGCGCGCGGCGCGGACGCATCCTGCGGCAGCTGTTTACCGAGAGTCTGCTGCTCTCTATATTGGGAGGCTCCGCCGGGCTGCTGCTGGCTTACGTCGCCCGCAATGCGATCCCCCACATGATGACCGATCCATGGGGCCAACCGCCCTTCGAGGGCCGCATCGACTGGGGCATCTTCGCATTCGCCGCGGCCATTTCCATAGCGACAGGTTTGCTGTTCGGCCTTGCTCCGGCGTGGCAGGCCACGCGCGTACACATCAGTTCCGGCCTCAAGGACAGCGCGCAGACCGCCACACGGCGCCGCAAAGGATTCGCCGGAAAGGCCATCGTCGTGGTGCAGATTTCGTTAGCCATGCTACTGCTGGTAGGTGCCGGGCTGTTTGTGCGCACGCTGGTCAATCTGGGCTACGCGCATCTGGGGTTCAGCCCGGATCATCTGCTGCTGTTCGACATCGAACCTCCGTCCGCACGCTATCAGGCGGCCAGGGACGTCGCGCTGCACCGGGAACTTGAGCAAAGATTGGCCGCAGTGCCCGGCGTCGATGCTGTCACTCTTTCGCAGGGCCCGCTGATCGCCGGCAACATAACGCAATCGCAGTTCATGCCCTCAGGCCAGATAAATTTCAAGGAGCGGCGGGCACTATTCAACCTGGTCGGCGAGCGGTTCTTACCGACCATGGGCATTCCGCTGGTCGCAGGCCGCAGCTTCAACTCCGGGGATACGGAAACCTCGCGGAAAGTCGCGATCATCAACAGGAAGCTGGCCAAAGAGTTTTATCCCAACGCCGATCCAGTTGGCCGCACGTTCACTACCGACCTGAAAGACACAACGCCCATCACGATCATCGGCATTTGCGGCGATGCCAAGTACGACCGCGTAACCAGCGATGTTCGAGCAACCTACTATGTGCCCTACCGCCAGCATGGCGATCCCGACGGCGGCATGGGGATGACCTACGAGATCTCCACGCGCATGAATCCCGCGGCGATTGTGCCGTCATTGCGCGCTGCGGTGGCCACGGTTGACGGTAACCTGCCCCTGCTCGACGTGCGCACGCAGCAACAGCAGATCTACTCCACCATGCGGCCAGAGCGGATCTTCGCCAAACTCTCCACCGGCTTCGGCGTTCTGGCGCTGGTGCTGGCGTCCATCGGCATGTACGGAATCATGGCCTACTCGGTTTCGCGGCGGACCAATGAGATCGGCATCCGCATGGCGCTGGGGGCGCAGCCCAGGCTCGTTCTCGGCATGGTACTGCGTGAAGCCTCGCGACTGGTTGCGATTGGCATCGTGGTGGGGATCTGCGCAGCCCTGGGAATGGGACGCCTGATTGCCAGCTTGCTCTATGGACTCAACTCGTGGGATCCGGTAACGCTGATGTCTTCGGCCGCGCTGCTGATCGGCGTGGCCATTGCGGCCAGCTGGATTCCCGCGCGGCGTGCGGCGGCCGTGGACCCTATGCAGGCTTTGCGCCATGAATAACAATGGCCCAGTAAGCTTTGATCAGCTGAAACTCGATCGAAAGAAATGAAGAATCAAGTCTCGAAAATAGTGCTCGATTTTCGCAACTGAAATACAGGATATTCATGCCCCAGAACCAAATCGTTATCTACTGCGAACTCCAACAGCGACAAGTCCGATACCGCCGACCAGTGCGATCACACTCAGAGCCGGAGGAATCGGCACAGTTCTCTTTTGTTCGTGGCTGATTTGAATTGGACCCGCGTCTATATCTTTCTTTTCATGTGTGAAGGAGAACCCTCCCAAGGCGAAGCCGACGATACCGACAAGGATGAGAATTATTCCTATTATTGTGGCGGGTTTCATTTTGGTCCTTTCCGAATACCTCTGGAGCTTGATTAGAATCCTTGCCGCTGGAATGTCCGTGAAGAAGCGGCAATGCATCCTGGTTCAGATGCGCACCATCGGCTGCTGCGCCAATTATTTATCTAAAGAGTGCCCGTGGCGCACCTATCGTGCATCCTACGCCACGCAGCGAGATTCCCGTCGTCATCTCGAGGAGACGACCGTGTCAATGCGAAATCTGTTCCAAAGCGAGATCGCGGGTCCGTGGCCCCATAAAACCGATCGCCGCCATCACGATGAGCATCGCTACTGCGACGAACACGAACACGCCGGTGGTGCCAAATTGCTTGAGCAAGCCGGCAATGATGAATGAGGTGAAAATCGCCGACAAGCGGCTCCAGGAGTACACAAAGCCCACCGCCCGTGCTCGAATCCGGGTAGGAAAGAGCTCGGCCTGATAGGCGTGAAAACTATAGGACATGATATTGTTCGCAAGGGTCAGGCCGACGCCCATCGTGACCAGAAGCATCCCACCCGATACTTGACTGAAGATCAGCCCGCACACCAGGATGGCCCCAGAAGCCACCACGATCACAGTTCGGCGCTCGAATTTGTCCGCGATGAGCAGGCCGATCATCGGCCCGATCGGTGCGGCTATGGCGATGAACGAGGAATACATCAGGCTGTTGGTGAGCGTAATGCCCTGCTTGATGAGCAACGTGGGCACCCAGTTGGCGAAGCCATAGAAACCGACGGTCTGGAAAATGTTGAAGAGGATCATCATGGTGGCGCGTTTACCGTAAGGGGCCACCCACATATCGCGAAATCGACCACTCGTCGTGAATAACTCAGACTTGGCCGGGGCTGGAAGCGGTCCGCCATACTCCTCTGCGACTGTTGCCTCGAGCTTTGCAAGCACGCGGTCTGCTTCCGCCAGACGGCCCTTCTCCGCGAGCCATCTCGGGCTTTCCGGCAGCGACCGGCGAATGAACCACACAAACACTGCGCCGTGTGCACCAATCAAGACCACCCAGCGCCAGCCATCCAACCCGAAGGGCCGCCGCGGCACCAGTAGGTACGACAACAACGCAGCCACAGGCACAGACAAGAAGCCTATCGCCTGCTCGCAGGCAAAAGCGCGTCCGCGAATGTGCCTCGGCACAAGTTCAGAAACGTAGGTGCCGATGGTCACCAGCTCCACGCCGATGCCTAGCCCGGCCATGAAGCGCCAGAAGTTTAGCCCCGCAGCCGTGGTCTGAAATGCCATCACCAGGTTGGCGGCGCTGTAGAACAGGAGCGACCAGGTAAAGATGGTCCGACGTCCGAAACGGTCGGCGAGAAACCCACAGCCGATGGTGCCGATGAAAAGTCCAGCGAACAACGATGCCAGGAAAGCCGCTACGCCGGTCATGCCGAACAGTCCGACCGTGGTCGTCGTCAGAATACCGCTCTTGACGATTCCGGGCGCGACATAGCCGGAATACAGCAGGTCGTACAGCTCGAAGAAAAAGCCGAAGCCAAGTAAGACGACGAACTTCCAAAGAGTCCGCGTGGCTGGAAGCCGGTCTAGCCGTGCGGCGATCGTGCCTGCCGCGGTGCGGGTCGGTTGGGACGTTGCATGCAAAATCAGTTCCGGCTTCTTTATTTCAGACAGGCTGATCGCAAATCTTCTGGTTGTTCTGATCCCAGTACAGCCTCTTGCCACGCCAGTAAGACTGCGCAGCCATGATACACACGATGGCGTGGGAGAAGCCATGGTCCACGGTGGCATTTGGCTGTTTACGAGTTTGCATCGACTGCAGCCAGTTCACCAAATGGGTAACATCGTCATCGTCTGGACCGGTCGAATTAGGGGCCGGGGCGTTGGGAACCCGGACAACCTCTTCGCCATCAGCGGGTGGGCCAACAATGGGCACCTTGGAATAAATCGGTCCTACGTCGAACGGATCAAATTCCTTTCTGCCCCCTTCCCGGGTAACGGTAAATAACGATGCACCCTCACCGCCGAAGTTATCAATCGTGCCATCGCGGCCCTGGATCCGAGCAAAGCTGCGATAGCTATTTCCGAAGATCGTCTTGTAGGTATAGAGAAATCCCTTTGGATACGTAACCGCGGCAACGGCGGTATCGGGGTTCTCGCGACCATCCGGCCAGGTGAAGATTCCGCCGGTCGCCATCACGCTCGTTGGATACGCCTCATCCGTCCAAAGATGGACCAGGTCGCAACCATGGCTTAACCATTGATCAAAGATTCCAGAAGAAAAATCCTTATAAAGGCGGAACTCCAGATAAACGTGAGGATCGAAAGGGCGAGCGGGTTTACCGAGGAGCCACCGGTTCCAATCCGTGTCTTCTTCCTGAAGCTTCGATTTTCGTCCATAGAGCCATTGCTTCCACTCCAGGTTGACATCCATCAGCATCTCGCGGCTCTGGCCGGTATCGTTCGGCGTGAACCTCCAGCGCCCTTCATTCACATTCCATTCCTGTTCGATGTGGACGACTTTGCCGATTCGACCGGAACGAATGATGTCGCGTATCGCCAGGGGGTATGGCTGACTGCGATGCTGCGTGCCCACCTGCACGATCTGCTTGGATTGCTTTACGGTATCCCGCGCCTCGATAGCTTCTGAGAGCACATTGGCAAAGGGCTTCTCAACATAGCAATCCTTGCCCGCGTTTACCACTTCTGTGCAGAGTTTGGCATGCTGAAAATCGCCGGTCGCGATCATCACGCCGTCAATATCCTTGCGAGCCAACATCTCTTCAGAGTACTTGTAGGTTTGCGGCTCGAGGTTGAAGGCGCGCTTTACCTGAGCTGCCCGGTGCTCCCGAGCCAAAGTCCACAGGTCACAAACAGCAACCGTCTCAACCGGCATCTGTTTGGCCGCCAATTGAACCATGTGGACGTGGCCTTGACTACGGTCTCCACAGCCGAGTTGACCTACACGGATCCGATCGTTTGCTCCAAGCACCCGCGCATAGGAACGGGCATCCATTCCGGTAGCCAGCAGCGCTCCCGCCGCCTGCTTCACAAATGTTCGCCGATCGATTCCCAGGTTCTCCTGGTCTGTCATCTTTTCCTCCAGTCACGTATCACTGTTTTTTAGCAGTGAAGTCCCCCGACGAATCCGAGGGGTCTGCTGTCACAGTGCCTTTCATGGATGCATCCGAGTCCAGCGTTCCGGTATACGTAAGGGTGTAAACCGTACCCTCATATTCCTGATCATACTTCCAGGTCACCTGCTTGTCGTTTACGCTTCCCTTCACGTCGAGCGTGTGATCCGCGTCCACCTTACAGTTTCCGGAAATCTGCTTGTCCGCCTGCTTCAGCGTGCAGATTGGAGTAATAATGTGGTCGGCGATCGTTCCGTTGACCTTCCACACACCCGAAACATCATCGGCTAGTGCGGGGAGCGAAGCGAACAAGAACAAACAAATAACTCTCTTCATGGTCGTACCCTGACTTTCGTGGTCGTTTATGGCAAGGCCAATCCGTTCTTCCCCGTCGATGGCAATGCCACCAGCCTGGTTAGAACGTGAGCTTGACCGCGCCTTGGAAGATTCTAGCTCCGTAATTGTTAACCGTGGAGGTGATCTCACCGAAAGTGGGAGAAACCAACGACGTGGGTTGTCCGAGGAAGCCGTTCCCCTCAGGGGTAGTAAAGTTTGGATGGTTCAAGACATTGAAGGCCTCAAGCCGAAGAGTCAACATGAAAGACTCATGCAATGGGAAGGAGCGATCCAGGGCGCTATCCACCTGCACAAACGCAGGACCACGGTAGGCAAACGGCTTGGAATCTCCGAAGGTGCCCGTGGGGTTTTGGGTGAATGCTGCTGGGTTTATATACTGTGCGTTGGCCGCCGGCCCGCTTTGGATCTTGTTATGGGTATACAGCACACTTGGATTAGTCAGATTCGGACGATCGTTGAGGATATCCGTAAGTGAGTTGTCCACTCCCGACACGACCGTGAATGGAGCGCCGCTCGTGAAATGAACCAGCGGCGCGATCTGCCAATGGTTGAAAGCCTGGGCCTTCCAACCGTCTAAACTGAAGTGGCTTGAGGCCACAACGGTGGTATTAAAGACATTTCTGAAGTCGAAGCCGCAATTCGACCTGTCCCCCTTGATGTCGTACGGATTCTGTACGGTGACTGCCTCGGTATCCCCCACGTTGTCGGCAATGTCAATACAGTGCGACCAGGTGTAATTGCTCATAAGCACAAAGTTGGACGACAGGCGATGTTGAAGGGTAGCTATCATCCCGTTATAACTTGAATTTGCACCGGTAACAACAAAGGTCGACCCCTGCCCGCCGCCCGAATAGTACGGACCCTGGGTTGGATTGGCCATGGTCAGACTGAAACGCGAAGCCGTATTGCCCAGCGTGGAACATGGACTACCGCCGCATGTCCCAGGTATGTAAACTGCCGGACTCATGGGGAAGGCGTAGCTGTTAAAAAGCGTTCGGTTGCCAATATAGTCAATCTGGAATTGCCAGCCGCGGCCGAATTCATGCTGCATGCTGGCAGTGTATTGGAGCATTTGCGGTGGTTGATATTGCTTGGGAAGCACGATGTATTGCGATCCCTGCTGAAACACGGTGGAGGACGTCGGCTTGAGGGGGGTCGGAAATGGATTGGTGGTCACGGTACCGGTGGACCAGGGACTACTGAAATTCAAAGGAGCATTCACATTTTGGTTCTCCACAGACTGGGAGAAAGGAGGGTTCACGTTCATGTTTTGTCCCATGAAGAGGTTGACCATGTCTTCCACTAGCGCCGCACCGACGCGAAAAACGGTCTTGCCGTTTCCAGAAGCATCGAGCGTTGCCCCAAAGCGGGGAGAGAACCGCCACAGGGCGCCCTTCGTGAGTGCCTTCGGTACGCCTGGATCGCCGTAGAATAAACTTCCCGCAGGCGCATTCGGATACACCGTGCTGTGGGCGTTAGCGAGAAAATCGCTCATGCTAAAGGTAGACCCTCGACCGAAATAGTCCGTCGGAAAAAATTCAGGATCCCAGCGCAGCCCTCCGGTCAGCACCAGCCTGTTTGTCGCGTGATACGTGTCCATGATGTAAAGGCTCGGAACCGGCGCACGCAGTGCATCCAGTTGAGCGCTGCTCTGCTCGAAAGTATTCATGGCACCGGTCAGAAAGTCGAGATTTGCATTCTCGCCCGTGCCCCCGGCGCTCACACCGGCGGGCCCGAATTGACTGAAGACGCCGGTGAAGTTGAATTGACCGTTTCCTTGATACACATTGTTTTCGTTGAATTGGGTGCGGACAAACTCTCCACCAAACCCTATCTGATGCTTGCCTCGGACCCAATTGACGTCGTCCGCATAGGAAAACGTGTTCACGTTGAAGGTAGCCGGAGCGCCGGAGTATATTGTCCAATCGTTTGTTACCGTCATGTTCATGCTTACCGGAGCCGTGACATACATATCAATCCCGACTGTGCTTGGGTTGATGCCGGTCGGTGAAGGGCCACGGTTGATACGCCGTCTGGTTCCCGTGGCATGGAACGAATTCACCATCTTGGAGGTAAGGACGTAGGTCCAACCGAGGGTAAGTCCCTGGACACGCTCATAATTTCCGGTCTGTCCGGTGATCAGAATATTGGTTGGAGAATAAAATGCAGGTTTCTGATAACCATCCAGCCAGTATCGGCCATAGATGCTGTTCTTTGCGTTGATGGTTGAGTCCACCCGGGTGACAAATTGGTTCTCGGCTAACTGGTTAGGGATTGCGAAGGTAACAAGACCACAGGCATTGGTCGCCGGTGGAAGATATTTGGCCAACGCCAGCGCACTGGCATTGAAATAGCTCGGATTGATCTGGTTGTTCGGCAGCAAAGCACCGGTTTGCGGGTTCACAAGTTGAATAGGAGTTGCCTGGCATGCCGAACTCTCTGTCGCCGAGAAATCCCCTGCCAGATTCGCGGCTGTGGGTACATATGCGGGCGTAAAAGACTGGCTCTGATCACTCTTGAGGCGCTGATACCCGGCGAAAGCAAACAGCTTGTCGCGAATGATTCTTCCGCCAAACGTTCCGCCAAACTGGTTCTGGTGCAGGCTATCCTTCGACGTGGAAAAGAAGTTGGTCGCGTCGATGTAGTTGTTGCGGATGAATTCAAAGGCCGACCCATGAAACTGGTTCGTGCCGGACCGGGTAACCACATTGACCAACCCGCCAGGGTGCAGCCCCTGCTGTGCCCCCATGGCCGTCGTTTCGACGCTAAACTCGGCAACCGCATCCGGGAAGGGGAGAGGAAGATTGATGTTGGTCATGTAATCGTTGTTGTCGCCGCCATCCAATCGGTAATCGGTGAAATTACCCTGGCCGCCGGCAATGGAGATGACGGCGGAACTCCAGAAGGTCTTGCTCCCTTGTACGTCATTGTCCTCGTTGGCGTTCACGGCGCCGCCCATCAGGGTGACCAGGTCGGTCATCTGGCGGCCATTCAGAGGCATCGAAGTCAGCGTGGCGGAGTCGACAGTCTGCTTGAGCGTACTGTCCTCGGTCTGCAAGGCCAGGCCAGTTGCCTTCACCTCGACCGTCTGTTCCGTTCCCCCGACCTTCATGGTTACGTTTACGGCGATGCTGCTGCCAACATCGAGAACGATGTTGGACTGACGGTAGTGCTCAAAGCCGGTTGCCGTCGCCTGCACCTCATAAGTACCGATAGCAAGGTTGGGAAAGCTGTAGAGACCCCTGCTATCCGAGGTTGTGGTGTGGGTTACGTGTGTGGCCGTATTGACGGCCGCGACCGACGCACCTTGAACGAATGCCCCTGCGGAATCGGTCACAACTCCCTGGATGTTTCCGGTTCCAGCAGTCTGCGAGTTGCCCGGCAGAGCTAACAGCAGGATCGCGATAGAAAGAACTAACCTTAGCGGACATCGGCATTTTAGTGGCCCAATTGACATATATCGGTGCATGGGTCCTCCGGCAAAGTGTCTACACTGAAATGTTGGTCACAGGACGATCGCGGCTAGCTGGTTACGGTAATCGGCCGATCTACGATTTCTTCTGTCTGAGGATTCCAATAAAGCTTCTTGCCGCTCCAGTAAGACTGTGCGGCCATGATGATCACGACGGAATGCGAGAAGCCGTGATCTACATTGGCATTTGGCTGGGTTCTGGACTGCATGGCCTTGAGCCAGTTCGTCACGTGAACGACGCTGTCATCTCCCGGACCGCGCGAGTTTGGCGGCTCAGCGCCCGCGACCTTCACGACTTCTTCCTGGTCAACGTCTGGGGCCGCCTCTGGAACGCCGGTTATGTTTACTGATCCGGAAAACTCGTCCCTGCCCCCTTCTTTACTCACAGTGAACAGGGATGCGCCTTCCCCGCCGTAATTCGCGATGGTGCCGTCACGCCCCTGGATTCTTGAGAAGCTCCGGTAGCTATTCCCGAAGACTGATTTGTAGGTATAGAGAAAACCTTTGGGATAAGTAACGGCCGCGACACAGGTATCTGGATTTTCGCGCCCATCTTTCCAGGCATAAACCCCGCCGTTCGCCACCACGCTCTCGGGATACGTTTCGTCAGTCCAGAGGTGCACCAGGTCGCTGCCGTGGCTCATCCACTGATCGAAGATTCCGGAGGAGTAATCCTTGTAAAGGCGAAACTCGAGATATACATGGGGATCAAAGGGTCGATGAGGTTTACCCAACAACCACCGCTCCCAGTCGGTATCCTCCTCGCGCAGTTTCGACTGAGTTTCGAGGAGCCATTTGCGCCACTCCATATTGCGATCCTGCACCATCTCGCGGGAGGTGCCGGTATCCATATTCACGAACCTCCACCGCTCCATATTGATGTTCCACTCCTGTTCAATATGGACGATCTGGCCTATGCGTCCCGACCGGACAATGTCTCGAACGGCCAGCTGGTAAGGCTCGCTACGATGCTGCGACCCCATCTGGACCACCTGCTTTGAGGCCTTCACAGTATTACGGGCCTCTATGGCTTCGGACAGCACATTGGCGAAGGGCTTTTCTACATAGCAATCCTTGCCCGCCTTCACCACCTCGATACAAAGCTTGGCATGCTGGAAGTCACCCGTGGCGATCATCACACCATCGATGTCCTTACGGGCGAGCATCTCTTCAGAGTATTTGTAGGATTGCGGATCAAGGTTGAAAGCTGCTTTCACCTGGGCGGCGCGCTGCTCCCGAGCCAAACTCCAGATGTCACAAACAGCTACAGTTTCAACCGGGATTTCCTTGGAAGCCAGCTGGACCATATGCACGTGGCCACGACTACGTCCTCCACAACCCAACTGCGCGAGCCGGATGCGATCATTCGCTCCCAAAACCCGGGCATAGGAACGGGCGTCCATTCCCGCCGCAAGCACTGTGCCTGCTGCTTGCTTCATGAAGGTTCGACGGTCTGTCTCGAAGCTTGAGTTATCAGTCATACTTCACTTGCCTCCATCCCGACAGGCTTTCAAAGACTGTTCCTGCATCTCGATTGACGACTTCCCTGGGATCCCAAACTGCAACCAACGATAGGTTCCGCGTGCAACTAGCAGATGGTCGCGGACACTGCGAAGCTCTCGCCTTGCGGCTTCACTGGACAGATACGATCAGCTCCCACAAGAAACGAGCCAGGATGCCGGGGGCCCGGGCAGTCTTGGTGAACCTCTGCAATGGATCGACTGCACTTTGCTTCAGAGAACGATCTGTGTCTCGTGTCTCGACTGGTTCCACCAAACATAAGTAGGAAAATTATCCGTGTCAAGAGAAAATTATCTCAGGATTAATTTTTTCGCTGCCGACCCATTTCTCAAGGTGGAGCAGCGCCGCAGCGCGGCGAAGGAGAAGGATGCCACCCGTCAGCAAGGCACAGAAATTCACCGGGGACGCTACTTTTTCTTGCCATCGGTGAAAATTTTCTTTATGGTTTATCTTTGCCTGTAGACGATTGATCACGACTCACTCCCTCTCTGACTTCGATCGGATCCAGAGCTGCGAGGCTTGATAAATGATGGCTCAGAGGTTCGGTTCTAAGCGAATGAAGAAAGCACCTACTAAGAAAGACAAAGTAGGGCTGCGAGAAATCGCAGCCGCCGCCAACGTGAGCGTGGCCACCGCTTCCCGGGTTTTGAACGGAAACACACGTGTCGACCGCGATATTCAAAAGATCGTCCTTGAGCAGGCGAAGAAACTCGGGATCGATCCTGCTCAGCGAAACAAAACCAAGACATTGGCTTTTGTGCTCAGCAACCGCGCCATGCTCCACGCATTCCACTCACGGATTCTCAGTGGCGCGGAGGCGCACTGCACCGCCAACGGCTGGGACATGGTGTTTCTCTCATTCAACTATTCGCCTCACGTTCCCTCGACAGAGCTTCACTTGCCAAGAGTGCTGCAGCGTCACGATGTGATCCGAGCGGTCATCCTGGCGGGAACAAACTCAGAGAATCTCATCAAGCTTCTGGACCACAAGGGCATCGCGTTTGTCGTTCTTGGCAATAACGTAGTCGGCGACCAGCAGGATCTGAAGAACAACGACGTGGTCTTTGCTGATGATATCCAGGGCGGTAAGGATGCGACTCGCTATCTGATCGGTCTGGGCCACCGCCACATCTGGTTTGTCGGCAATACCCGTCTGCCCTGGTTTGCGCGGTGTTTTGAGGGGTATCGGCGCGCCATGGAAGAGCACGGGCTCGTCGCCCGCCAGAGCAATACCGACTCCGAAGACGAGACAGAGATCGGATATCTGGGCACTAAATCCCTGCTGGCCCGCGACGAACCAGTGACGGCAATCCTTGCCGGCAATGATCCTACGGCGCACGGGGTTTACAAGGCGCTGCGCGATAGAAACTTGAAAATCCCCGACGACATTAGCGTGATCGGCTGCGACGATACCGTTGGTACGTGGCTATCTCCAGCTTTGAGCACCACCCGTGAATTTCCCGAACAGTTAGGAAAGCAGCTGGTGGAATTGGTTCTCAAGCGTATTGCCCGGCCCGATCAGGACCCTCAATGCGTGATGATTCCGACCGAATTCATCAAGCGAGACTCGTGCGGTCCGCCCCGTGCTTCTCGTCACCAAAACCGCCGGCGAGACCTTGCAGCGGGCCACGATCAAATGATCTAAAACGTCTTTGGCGTTGATTGCGATGCCTATGGGCCGCAAGCGCGTCCGATGAGTCTCCGTGCAGTCTTTGTTTCAGAAAAGAAAAACCTACGAGGAGCGAACCTATGGAAGTGAAGCACTTTAAAGTGGGAACCATGAAGCTGGAAATACACGCCAGCAAAAAGGCTGCCGGCAGTGCGGCCGCACGGTCTGCCGCGGAAACGCTCAAGGAACTGGA
The DNA here is from genome assembly GCA_963790935.1 of uncultured Acidobacteriaceae bacterium. Classification (GTDB taxonomy): domain Bacteria; phylum Acidobacteriota; class Terriglobia; order Terriglobales; family Acidobacteriaceae; genus PALSA-350. The sequence continues at coordinate 62,575 of CAWBRJ010000052.1, forward strand.
ACAATCCCGTAAGGAGATAGGCGTTATCTTCGCCACCGGCGCCTCGCAGTTGGAAATGTTACACGCATTGACCTCCATGCCCGATCTGCCCTGGAAGAAAGTCCATGGTTTTCATCTCGACGAGTACCTGGGGATCGATGAGAATCACCCCGCTTCCTTCCGCCGCTATCTGCGTGAAAATCTGACCGAACGTGTGCCCATGGGAGAATTCTTTGCGATCGATGGAAGTTCGTCCGATTCCGATCGCGTACGACAAAAGTATGTTCAAGAGTTGAACGCGGCTGATCCCCAGCTGTGCTTGTTGGGAATCGGTGAGAACGGCCACCTGGCATTTAACGATCCCTCCGAGGCAAACTTCACTGATCCTGACGCAATGAAGGTGGTCACGCTGGATGCGGCATGCCGGCAGCAGCAGCTTGCGGAAGGTTGGTTTGAAAAGTTTGAGGACGTTCCCGAGCAGGCGCTCACGCTGACAATTCCGACAATGCTCAAGGTGCCAAAGCTGATTGTTTCGGTTCCCGGGAGCCGCAAGGCGCAGAGTGTCCGGCGTACGCTCGCGGACCCGATATCGACAGCGTGCCCGGCTACCATCCTCCGCCTTCATCCCGACGTGACCATTTACCTGGACCAGGAGTCCGCGTCTGAATTGAACGGATTTGTGCCCTCGCACTGAGTGAATAAGATGACCGTAATGCAGCGGGAGACGAATCCAGCCCCGCGTAAAGTTCGGACCAGCAGAACGCGTTGGTGGATTGTCTGGACGCTCTTCTTTTCGACGGTCACCAATTACATCAGCCGGCAGACTTTCTCCGTGCTTGCACCCATGCTGGCCAGTCAGTACCACTTCAGCCATTCGGATCTGGGTAGGATTCTCGGTGCTTTTCAAATTTCCTATGCGATTACGTGGCTTCTGGGAGGCATCTTCCTCGATGCCGTGGGCACCCGGCTGGGCTTGGCTCTGGCGGTATGCTTCTGGTCGGTGGTGAACATCTTCACCGGTTTTGCCAGTTCTGTTTCCGGTTTTGCCGCATTTCGATTTCTGCTGGGCGTTGGAGAAGGCCTTAACTGGCCTGGCGCCAGCAAGACAGTTGCCGAGTGGTTTCCCAGCCAGGAGCGCAGCGTTGCTGTGGCCATTTTCGACAGTGGCTCTAGCGTGGGAGGCGCCTTGGCCGCGCTGGTAATCCCGTGGATAGCACTCACTTTGGGCTGGCGCTGGTCGTTTGTTTTTTCAGGAGCGCTGGGGTTGGTTTGGCTGGCGATGTGGTTGCGTATCTACCATCCACTCGATCGTCATCCCTCGGTCAGTCCGGAGGAAGTGGCCCATATTCGCGCCGGCCTGGAGCCGACACTCAGATTTAGGACGCACGGCGTTGCACGATGGCTTGAGTTGATGAAGAGTCCCAATGTTTGGGGTATCGTGCTCGGCCGCGGGCTGACCGATCCGATCTGGTGGTTCTACATTTTTTGGCTGCCCCAGTACTTGAGTGACGCACGAGGATTCAGCCTGAAGAGAATCGCCCTGTTCGCATGGATACCATTTGTGGCCGCCGATCTGGGCAATTTCACGGGAGGCTTCCTCTCGGGTTATTGCATTCGGCGTGGGATTCCAGTGATCCGCGCCCGCATGTGGGTGTGTGCCATCAGTTGTCTGCCCATCCTCGCCGGCATTCCGGCGGCTCGCGTCCACAGCGCCTACTCTGCCCTGGCGCTGATTTGCATCGCTCTTTGGGGATATGCGAGTTGGTCCACCATGGGGTTGACGCTGCCCTCCGATCTTTTTCCGCAGGATGTGGTTGCCACGGTTACGGGTCTTAGCGGATTCGCCGCCGGCCTGGCGGGTGCGGCTTTCACGTTCGCTGTAGGGTTCCTGGTGGATCGGTTCTCTTATGGACCCGCATTCCTGGTCGCCGGACTACTCCCGATCGTTGCCACCGCCAGCCTGTTCCTGCTCATTTCTGCTCCAACCACGACAACTCCGAAAGCTTGAGAAGCTTTGCGATCCGGTCCTCTGGTTGTGCTTCTTCGGAAAAGGTCAGGTCAGGGTAACTGCCATCTCAGGCATGGAGGCTGACTTTGCAGAAAAGGATGCGTCCTAAGGGTCTGCCGGGTTGGGCAATCGTCGCATAATCCTCCCGCGTGACCAATTGTCTGGAAAACAGTGCGCTAAATGAGCTACAAGCGCCAAAAGCCTGCTCAGGCGCTGTTTGCCTGTAGAAATGTGCGAAGAAAGCGAAGTAAGCGAACTAAGTCCGGGTTCCCACGATTATGGCAGAGGGAGTTGTCTTCGATTTTTTGTAAAAGTCGATAAAATTCGATCCTTTTGCGCCTTTTGAGGGTATTGGCAGCGCTGGGTTTCTTTTGGATCCTCTGCCCGTTTTGGTTCCGTTGTAGAAATGTGCGAAGAAAGCGTACTAAGCCAACTAAGTCCGGGTTCCCACAGCTATGGCAGAGGGAGTGGTGTCTTCGATTTTTGTAAAATTCGATAAAATTCGATCGTTTTGGGCCTTTTGAGGGTATTCGCGGCGCTGCGTTTTCTTTTAGATCCTCTGCCCGTTTTGGTTCCGTTGTAGAAATGTGCGAAGAAAGCGAACTAAGCTAACTAAGTCCGAAGCAAGCTGGGCCTGCGATCGACGATTCAGGCTCCCGGAAAACCTGCGCGATAAGCGCGGTAAGCGCGATAAGGGGGTGTCTGGCATGCTCTTTATCCTTATTAAGGGGCTGCCGAACTGTGCAGTCGACGTATAACGCTCCGCCAGGTCACGTAGCTTCAACCACAGTGGCAAAAGCGCAATGCAAGCTTGCGGCTTTCCCTCGATCACGGAAGCTTTGCTCCAGAATTTCGATAGGCGGAACGTTGGCCTACGCCTGGAACCCACTTCTACCGTTGACAAACGGGACAATGTGTCTGCCTACGCGCTTCGTATCAGCAATTGTCCCGTTTGCCATCCGGCGTCCGTCATCCTCTGGCCGCGGTTGGCCCGGGTCTTCTGGTGATGGGGCGTTTCTTAAGTTGTCAAAACTTCTCAATCAAGAGGACGCCTGAGCGCACCCTGGTGACGCCGTGAATGCCGCTCGCCGCAGGCGTGCCCTCACGGGCCGCACCCATGCTGAGGACAGGACAGGCGTAAACCATCACTTTGTTTGTCACTTACCGTTTGCTACACCCAAGTCATCACGCATTCGAGCGTTGATGTCTCCTGGTGGTGATCGGCAGATGCACGGGCAGAGCGTACCGGTGCAAGGCCAAGCAGCGCCGTCGTGGTAAGACGGGCCGACGTAAGAACCTACTTATACATTAGTACGGCTTTTGGAGCGTGTCGAGAGGGTAAGAGGATTTCTTTGGTAACCACGGCAGACCGCTGTTTCCTGATCATCGCGCAAAGAAATTCCCGTCCGTTATCCAATCTCGATTACAGCGCATTCGTTTGAGTAAGGACCCCACCTTTTTTCCCCGCCCTGCTCTTCCCTGTTGCTGTAGGCGGGCTGGAACAAAACCTCCCCTCCCAACCGGACTGGTATAGTTTCTGCACAAGATTGGTCAGAGCGGAGACGGGAGACCGCAGTGAATCACGCAGACGACAAAAGAGACTGGCGGGGTTACGCTTCCTGGGGTAGCTTGCTATGCGGAATTCTCAGTTTAATCTTCACTATAGCCATCACCGTTTATATCGAGTTCGGCCAAAAGCACACTCATGACGATTGGGAGGCTCGTTATTTTTTCCTCACCGCCCCCATGAGTTTCCTCGGAATCATTCTGGGCACAATCGGCAAAGACACTCCTCGCATCCCAGGCCTCGTCTTATCAGCTTGTATTTTTGTGAGAGTGCTGGGAGCCGCAGCATCGATGTAGTTGTGGGATCTGTCAAATGTGGAGTGCGACATGGGGAAGTTACCGATAACGACTTTGCAGGCAGTTCCCCCAAGCAGGATGGACCCGGGCTCTCACAAGAGCGGATACTTGCATCATGTCTTCGGAGACCTTCAATACGCTCTCGGCACCCCATTCACGTGCGGAGATCGGCAGATGGTGGGAAGCACGTCGGCCCCGATACAACGTGCTGGTCGCCTCGGTGGGCGTAGTCACATGGCTCCTCGTTCTGTGTGTTGGCTCGCTGGCAGTAAAGCCTGGCGTGGACTTCGAGGAGCCGATCATGATGATTATCGGACCGATCATTTACGGCGCCTGTGCGAACCTCTGCTTTACGCTCGGCTGGATCGTCGATACGTCTCTTTATAGGGGTCGTCCTCGGAACCGCCTCTGGAAAGCAGGGCTGATCTTTTCATTGGTGCTGACGGCGTTGCCTGGCATCTGGGCTGTCATTGCCTGGTGCATCACACTCTACACAGGCAAGAAGCTTGACTGACCTGCCCATCCCCCCGGAGCCCATCGAGAACCGGGGGAACTTACATACCGAAAATCAGACTTTTGAGGCGGAAGACAGAAACGCCCGCACTATGAACGCATCTTCCGCTCGCATCGGTATCACTCTAGTTTTCGACCAGGATTGCGCCGTGGGTTTTCCCATACCGCTGAAGAGCGGTAAAATCCATGCGAACCAGGATCCGACAAAGGAGATGCCAGTCCAATTGAAGGGTCTATTCATTAAAGCGGCGGGTCGGCTCCTCTTCGTCTTCGCGGTAATTTCAGCGCTCATGTTCCTTCCTTCATGGTCTCTTAATTACTGGCAAGCGTGGACGTTTCTCGCCCTATTTATGATCTCGATGTCGGCGATCTTCACCTACCTTGCCAAGAATGACCCGAATCTCCTGGCCAGGCGGATTCAAACCACCGAAAAAGAAAAGAGCCAGAAAATGATTCGGTTTCTTCTAAATCTTGCATTCACAATCGTGATCGTTATGTCCGCGCTTGATCACCGCTTCACATGGTCAACAATCTCAGTGCAAGGCGTCTTTGTTGGAGATGCACTTGCGCTGCTGGGCCTGCTGATCATTTTCTTCGTGTTCAAAGAGAACACTTATACGGCTCAGACTGTTGAAGTCGAAACGGGACAGAAAGTCATATCGACCGGGCCATATGCGCTCGTGCGTCACCCGATGTATGTGGGTGGCCTTGTGTTTATTTTGGGTATCCCGCTTGCGCTCGGCTCATGGTGGGGGCTACTCGGGATGGTTCTGTTTATGCCGGCTATGGCGTGGCGAATTCTTGACGAAGAAAAATTACTCACGAAGGAATTGCTGGGTTATGCGGAATATCGCGACAAGGTCAGATACCGACTCATTCCGTTCGCATGGTAACGACCGAGCTTGTTGCACATGGAGGTGTAGTCGGCATGTGGGGACATGGCTTTTCTTCGGTTAGAAACGGAGTTCCTGCAAAACGGTGCCGGGATTTGCGGTAACTTGCCCGAACCTGAATCCTCCGTTGAGCAATTTACCGAAAATGCGACTTTGCAGGCACGCGCGGAGGATCACTTCCGAGCGGTCTGACGGTGAAACGTCCGGAATGCCACAGTTGAGATTTCGAGCGTCAGAAGCACATGTGCTTCTCAGAGCGCTGCGATTTTCTTGCTGGCTAGCTTCGCGGGGTAGGTCATACCCATCGCCTCGTACATATTCACCGCTTCTTGCAGCTGAGCGCGCCCATCGTCCGCGTCCCCGGCGGTATCCTGGGCGGAGCCGCGGTCCAGCAGCATGACCGCGTACCACTCCCGCGCCACCGGCTGCAGATGCTTATAGGGCGCGGTGTCTGCCTGATGGATGGCCGTGAGGTGATGCTCCTTAGCCGCAGCAAAGTCTCCCGCGCAGACCGCAGCGATGCCGGCAACCGTCTGACAGAGTGCGCCGGTGCGGATCTGCCTGGCGCCCGTGAGGAGCAACTCCTCAGTGAGCGGGCGCAACACGGCGGCCTCCGCTTTCCTTCCCAAAGAAGCCAGCCCGATCGTGGAAGCGGTGAGTGCGCACCATGAGCCGTGCGAGTTAAGTTGCCCTGCTACCGGGAGCTTCCAACTCCGCGTTGCCCATGTCTCGGCCGCTCGTTTGTCCCCGCAACGGGCGAATAGGGAGAACCGCGCAGAATCAATCATTCCAGCAAAATAAGTCTTCGGTTCCATGCCGGACGGATCGGAACAAATCTGTTCTGCCTCTGCCAGATCTCCTCGATAGAAAGCATAGTCCGCCAGGCTGGTTCGGTATAAGAAGCTCCAGGCAACACCGTGCGCTTGGCCAAACTCCCAGGCTTCCCGCATATCTCTTTCGGCAGCAGCCAGATCTCCCCGTGCCGCGGTCAACGATGCGGCTTGACTCTTCAAGGACCAGAGAGTGCCGAGATGCCCTATTCGCTCGGCGCGCACGATTGCGTCGGGGAGTGCCGCCGCCGCGTGTAAAGGACGCCCGCAGAACATTTCTGCGGCCAGCCACACATATTCAATCTCGGACTCGACCCACCGATTGCCGGATTTGCGGACCTCCGCGGCAGCCTTTGGGCCGAGTTCCAACACGCGCGCAAATTGTCCGGAACTCCAAAGGAAAACCAGCTCCGCCTGTGCCGGAAGGCCTGCAAATGGAATCCCCGCTGCTTCATGCAGATCCTTGACCTGCGCGAGCGTGATGGCGGCTGCGGCGACATCACCGCGCCAAGCTTGGTGGAGCAGGACCATGGTGAGCAACGTGATCTTCGATTGCACGTCGGCCCCGTCCAGATACTTCTGCACTCGTTCCAGAGTTGATTTTGTTTCGTCCAGACCGGCACGCCACTCATGAACACGGTAGAGATCCACGTAAGTCTCGACGACCCTGGCCAGCTCGCCCTGGGCCTCAAACAGATCACTCGCCTGCTGGTAACTGGCCACAGCTTCGTCAGCCCGCCCGATGCTGCGCAGAGCACCGGCTCTCTGAACCATCAACTCGGCAACGCGCAGACTGGCCTCGCCCTCCCACAGCGACAGGGCGTTGTCTAGATGAGCCAGTGCCTCCTCGTGGCCTGCTGCTTCCCTGGCCTGGCGAGCGGCCTGCATCAGGTAGGCTGTGGTCTTCTCGGGATCAGCCGCTATGCCTGCCTCGTAGAGATGGTGTGCCAGCGCCGAAGCGTGCGCCTCAAGATTCGCGGCATACACGCGTTCAATTGCCTCGGCAACGCGCGCGTGAAGGCGCTGCCGGCGGGGCAGGCTCAGCGACTCCGCAACCGTGTGCCGCACCAGCTCATGTACAAAGCGGTAGCGTGTATCGCGGCCTGCCGGCTCAGCCACTACCAGGTGCGCCTTCTCGGCTTCTTCGACTGCATCGAGAGCGGCATCGGGCTGTTTGTTCTCCAGTTCCTCGAGCAAGAGCAAGCTGAAGCTGCGCCCAATCACTGCGGCCGTGATGAGCACGCGGCGCGCTTCCTGGCCCAGGCGGTCAAGTCTGCGCCCCAGCACCAGGCGCACGCCCTCCGGCACCTGCAACTGGTCTACACGCAGTCCAGGCAGCCATTTGCCGGTTTCGTCGAAGAGCTTCCCTTCTTCCGCAAGATGGCGAAAGACCTCTTCGACAAAGTACGGATTGCCCTCCGTCTCTGCAAATACGACGCGGGCCAACGATGGCGGTGGTTTTTGCCCGCTCATGGCGGCCAGCATGGCTTCGACGCCGCTGACCGGCAGCCGGCGCAGGGCCATGCGCGTCGCCTGCTTCTGGCGCAGCAGGGTTTCCAGAGTCCTGGCAAAGGGACGATTAACGTCAAGCTCCACGTCGCGGTAGGTGCAGATGATCAACATCCCCATCGTTGGCAATGTCTGCGCAATGTGCTGCAAGAGCAGCAGTGTTGGCTCATCGGCCCAGTGCAGGTCCTCATAAACCACGACGGCCGGCGTTACCTTGACAGAGCGTTGCATCCAGGAGCGCACCGCATTGAAGAGGAACCGGCGCTGCTGCTCGGGTGGAAGCTGGATGGCCGGTGGCAGCTCGGGGTAGATGTTGCGCAGCTCGGGAAGGAGTTTGGCGATCTCCGGCGCGTCGTCGCCCAGCCCGACGCGCAGCGGCGCGTGCGGGGCCAACTGCACGACCTGTTCCAGGACCTCGACCAACGGGATGTAGGGCGGCGCACCTTCACCCTCGTAGCAGTACCCAATGCCGGCAAAGGCGCCACGCCGCCGGGCCTCTTCGAGGATTGCGCCGGCGAGATGCGTCTTGCCGATGCCCGCCTCCCCGCCGATCATCACCATGGAGCCGCGCCCGGCCATAGCTTCTGCCATTGCCCGCTTGAGCTCAGCAAACTCCTGTGCGCGCCCGATGAGCGGAATGGGGGGCTCGGTGGGAGGCTCTTTTGGCGCTAATGCCGCAGCTGCTTGGCGGTCCAGATCGGCCAGCACATCGGTCATGGACTGATAGCGCTGGTCAAGTTGCTTCGCCAACAGGCGCCGAATCATGAGCATGAGCCCCTGGGGCAGGTCGCCAGCCAGGTTGGGAGAGTCGCGCAGAATCGCTGCCATGGTCTCAGTGGCCGAGCCGCGCCGGAAAGGGTTGGTTCCAGCAAAAAGTTCGCAGAGCAGAATGCCGAACGAGAACAGGTCGGAACGCTGGTCGAGCGGAGCGCCACGCACCTGCTCCGGCGACATGTAATCGGGCGTTCCCACGAGGACACCCTGTTCCGTGAGCGCTGGGGACACGGCCAAGGTTGGCGCGGAATCACTGGAGTCGACGCTCACTACCGCGCTGTCGAACTGCCGGGCCAACCCGAAATCCATCACCTTGACGTGGGTCTGGGTCAGCATCACGTTAGCCGGCTTCAGATCGCGATGGAGAAAGCGATTCCTATGCGCCTCTTCCAGCGCTTCGCCGATCTCGCGCGCCAAGCGCAGCGCTTCAGCCAGCGGCAGCCTCCCGGCGCGCAGGCGCTCGAAGAGCGTTTCGCCAGAGAGAAACTCCATGACCAGAAACAGCGCGCCATCCGCCTCGGCGATCTCGAAGACCTTGCAGATAAACGGATGATCGAGCAATGCCGCAGCTTGCGCCTCGCGCCGCAGCCGTTCGCGTGCCTCGGCGTTGGCGGCAAGGTGAGAGGGCAAAACCTTGATGGCTACCTGACGGCCAAGCTTGGAGTCTTTGGCGCGAAAAACCTGGCCCATCCCGCCGGCCCCGATGGGCGCAAGAATCTCATACCGACCGACTTTGTCGCCTGGGGAAAATGGCATAGGCCGTGTGCGTCAAGTCTATCTGACGAAGCGCAGAGAGTGCCGAGATGACTGGCCTGACGGGAGGTTGTTCCTTAGTTGCGTCATCAGCCAACGGGCCCCATATTTCATAGACCAACTCGGCAAAATGCAAGACGAAAGAATCGCGAGCTGTACAAGTGAATCGGCAGCACTTCGGGCGCAGAGTCAAGTGGTTGTCCGGTAATTTATCCGCTATCGAATATTGCGCCAGGGCCTTCCTGCTTAAGTTCATTGGCACTTTTACAGGTTGGGCCTTCGGTTCCGAAACCATTTGGTTCTGGAACGTTCAGAAGCGGCCTGCACTGCTTCCGCGAATCAGTGCCTTGCCAGCTCCACGGCAGAGACCTTTTTGGAACCGCGCCATAAATGATGGTCCTATGCCGTCGATGGTGCGGCCACTCGCCTTCCGCGCCGGAAGTTTCCGATAACCATTTTGGTTTGGAGGCACAGGCGGCTACCAAGGAACCCTGTGACGCACATCACTGTCAGGGGCACGCGTCTCTCATAGAGTCTGGATATGCAGGAAACAGGAGGTAAACACCATGTCAAACGAACCCGAAAGTCTCAAAACACCAGAACTGGATGAGTCCAAAACATCGGAGACTCCAGAGCACAAGAAAATGAACAGTATCGCCAACAAAGCCGCTGTGAAAGCCGGAAAGAGGGAAAACCTTTTCGACCGGAACCACGGCACGTTCCCACGGGGCGGACCTTCCGGAATGGCATAAATCCCGCTCTTCGCCTCCAGCCTTCAGAGAAGCGGCCGGGCAAGTCTCCGTCCGAATGAGGTTCAACCCCATGTCCGAAGAGAAGTTGAAAAGCAACCAACCTTTTCGTAGCGGCTGGCAGTGGCTCAGAAACCAGATTGTCCAGACGGTCCCGCAAGATTGTGCCGTTTGCGAATTTGACTGCCGTAAGTGCCAGTGCACTACGGAAGCGTGGGAAATCTGCGCCAGGCGCTTGAACAAAGCCGCTGGCGAATCTATGCCACCCCACGAAAAGACCTCTCCTCAGTAGATTGATTAGTCGATCCAGCGCTCTCGCCCAGTCATCGGAACATAATTCCAGGTGGGAAGCGGAGGTTTGTCGTGGGGGACGGCGGCCTGGCCTCGCGCAAGCTGAGGCCACCCGCAAAACGCAAATGCGAAAAAGAAGGCTGCCAGGTGCAATCTCATGCCGACCGGAGTGGGCACAACCAAGCGAATCGAGCGGGGGCGACATTCAGCGGTACGGGGTACATAGTTCGCTGGTTGCCTGACCGCAAGCGGATCGTCTTCTCCGGAAACCAGGCCGGCCATCCTCGTAACCCATTCATCTTGTATCCCGAGAAACGATCCGCTGATGCGTTCCATAAGCAACTGATTTAGGAACGGGCCTAGGCCCTCGGGAGCGGGTTGCCCTGCTGGGGGAGACTACGGCGTTTATGAGGACCAATCCTCGAAACGCAGCCCAACACAGGGTCAACAAGTGCTTTGGAATGCTCTCACCAGTTGAATTTTCGCGCCGCCCGCGATGCGGACTACAGGCAGGCTCCGCGGGGTGGCGGTTAGCCGCGCAAGATGACGGTGAGGTAGGCCGAAAGGATGCCCTTGTAATCGGCGAAGATGGTGGGTTGGTCTTGCGGATCAGATTCGGCGAAGAGCCTGGTCACGCCGGGCTGACGCCGGCGCGCCGGTTGCACTTGCCTATGGCGATGTCATAGCTGACATGTCCGAATGTTTACGGTTATGAGAGCGCTCACCGATTGCAGGGACGGATCCAGGCTGCCCCGCCAAGCTTGCCCTTCGCCATCCAGATATTAGGCGTCTGAAACAGATACTGGCCACGGTCCGTGTAGCCCGGAAGTCCAGTCGTCGCCGCCAAAGTCCACTGTCCCTTGCTTGCGGTGAAGACGCCGGCGTGCGAGGGCGCGCCATCCCGCGCCTCGCTGTGAAATTTGTAGGTGCCATCGGCCGTTATCTCCCACGCCCAGTTTCCGGTCTTGACCGGAAGCCGCCAGGTGCCGACCAGATTGGCATCGAGGATGGTGGGATTTGCCGTCTTCTGTGCCATTACCGTGCAGCCCATCGCCGCCTGCGCCAGGTCGGGGCGCAGCCATGCCGCCGCGCCAAGCTTTCCAGTGGCGATGAAGATGTTGGGCGCCTGATAGAGATAATTCCCGCTGTCCGCATATCCGGTTTTCGCTTTCATCGTCCACGCCCCGTTGCTGGCGGCGAAAGAGCCGGCATGCGCTTGGGCGCCGTCATGGGCATCGCTGCGGAAAGCGTAGGTGCCATTGGCATTGATGGTCAGCACCCAGAAGCCGCCCTTCATCGGGATTTCCCAGGTGCCAACCAGATTGGGATCCACGCCATGGGGCTTCAGCGCCTTCATATCGGCGGAGGTGCAAGGCCGCAGGGCGTTCTGCGCCAGATAGCACGGGTCATAGCCGATGCGCGGAGCGGCAGCCTGACCCCCGCCATGACCGCACGACCCCGTGATGTTGCAGAATTCCTGCTGCGCGATCTGGTTGTCGATTGAGGCCCCTTGGGCGTGAGCCGCGCCGTGCGCGAAGCAAAGCACCGCGACCCATCCGGCGAAAAGGACTAGCGCACGACCATCGACACCTATTTGTTGGCGCATAAGGCCTCCACAATGGAAAACCAAGATTTCGTTTTTATGGTCACTCCACTCTACGCGATGCCGGACACGCTTCGCAATTTCGCCAGCATCGATCAGAGCGCCCTAATCCAAGCCAGATAGCGTTTGCATGCTTCCACAGCGAACAACGAAGGAGAAAATCATGACCAACGAAAAACTTTATCTACTCGCAGAATTTTCAGTAAAGCCTTTATTGCTGGAAGAGACGAAAAAGATATTTTCTACACTTCTTCCCACGGTTCTAAAGGAGCCCGGCTGTGAGGCTATGTACACCACCTCGATCGACGGTGATCCGAGCAAACTCGTTTTTTTTGAGATCTTCTCGTCTGAATCAGCACACGAGTTCCACATGGCGCAGAACTATACGAAGAAGCTGGTGGTTGATCTCGAAGGAAAACTCGAAAGACCAATGAAGGTAACCGGGCTCAATGCCTTCTAGGAAAGAGTCCTGAGAAGTCGGCCAGGGAGGCGGAACCCAGGACTATCCCGGCGGATCCGGTTTCGAGCCCGATCCGATCGTTCACCGCGTTGCGGAACCGTTGTTAGCATCCGACGTATCGCTCGGTCGTTCTCTGATCGCGTGATCGTAGGTCCGCTGAGAACTTGGTGAAGTCAGGCTGTTCAGAACGGCGGATTTCGACTGCTCAAGATCAGGCAGCTTAAGAACGGACTTCGGCGCTCGTTTACGTTTCATCTTGCTCTTTGCCACAGGAACGGCCTCCATGGCCGTGGGGAAATAGCATGATCCAGACCTTCAATCTCGTACCCTAGGGCGTTTCCCGGTACTGATCTGGATCGAGCATCCCTCAGCGGACTACTACGTATGTGAGCAGGACAGCTGCGGTGGCGAGAGCGGCTATGCGCACTCGATGTCTCCGGTCCCAAATCCGATGTATCCGCTGCCAATCAGCAGCACCTTCCGCCACGCGACTAGCGAGTGGAACCAAGACAAAGATCGATGCCACCGAAATAAGAACCCAGATCGCATCCGCTGTAAGCAGGATTGCGCGCCCAGGCGTGTGCCAACAGAGCCAGGTCTGGATACCGAGAAACAGGGTAGAGAGCGAGTACCAGACCGGCATCACCTTTCCAAGCACGAGAGCAGAACGGCTTAGCATCTTCAATTGCGATTCGGGTTCGAGCCGCGACGCGGCAGGGTTCACGAATGCAGATACAGAAAACTCGACGCCTACCAGGGTAAGAACGACGAAAAGGGTCGCCATGTTGAACAAGTGCATAAGGGGCTCCTATTGACTCTTCGCTAAAGACGCTTTCGAATGGAGCACTGATGCAAAAAGCAGCACTGACAAATTTGTCAGTTGGAGTAATCTATGGGCGTCTCAAAGAAAGAGATCTCACCATGCCCCATCGATGTGACGCTAAGCGTCATCGACGGGCGATGGAAGGGCACAATCCTCTGGCGACTGTTGGACGGACCGATGAGGACGAACGAATTGCGGAAGAGTATTCCTGAAATTACAGAGAGGATGCTTCTCCGTCATCTGCGGGATATGACAGGGGCTGGGATTCTGGAACGTCATCAGGAGCAAGGCTTGCCCCTGCGAGTGCGGTACTCGCTAACGCCGTACGGACGGACGTTGGTCCCGGTATTGGATGTTCTCTGTTCGTGGGGCAGAGAACATTTGAAACGAGATCCCTCTACCTGATCCTTGCTGAGAAGTTGTTCACTCTTCCTGCGGCAAACGAGATGCTGCCGGTGTCGGCCCTGTTCGCGGGCAAGTACCGAGAACCCGGAGCCGTATTAACGACTGGTTTCAGTATCAGTTTTTCAACGGTGGCAAAGCTGACACAGAGCGCTTATGGTCTCCGCCATCTCGGTATCTCGAACAAGCGGCTGCGCTCGCCCGTATACTCTGATGGTTCCATCCGGATTGCATAGCTAATGACTGGAGGTCATTCATGAATTCGGTGCTTCGTGATTTTCGCTTCGCGTTGCGACAGATGCAGAAATCGACCGGCTTCGCCTCAATTGCAGTGCTAACACTCTCCCTCGGGGTAGGGGCCGCCACTGCAATCTTCAGCGTTGTCAATGCTGTGGTCCTGCATCCGCTGCCCTATGAGCAGCCGGATCGGATCTATATCCCGCAGACCATAGCGCGAGAAGGCTATACCCAGCCTTTTTCCTGGCCGAGCTACCTGGACACGCGCACACAGAACCATAGCTTCTCCGCCTTTTCCGGCGTATGGGATTTTCATAGCGTGAACCTGGAAACCCCATCGGGACCGGTGGGGCTGCAAAGCGTGGAAGGCTCGGATGATTTTTTCAATGTATTCGGGGTTGCCCCTCTGTTGGGTCGAACGTTTCGCCCGGGGGAAGATCAGCCCGGTAAGAACGATGTTGCAGTACTGAGCTATGAGGTTTGGAAATCTAACTTTGGCGGGAATGTAAAGGTCATCGGGCAAATCGTTCAGCTCGATGGAAAACCTTATACCTGCATCGGTGTGATGCCGGCCGGCTTCCGGTATCCGCTGAGCACATTGCGAGCGATCTACACACCGCTACAGCCAAACCCCGAATGGACGAAGTTGCGGGGCTCTCATTGGCTCCGCACGATCGGCCGTCTAAAACCAGGTGTCACCCCAGGCCAGGCGCAGGCGGACATGAATAACTTGATGGCGAACCTGGGCCGCGCGTATCCAGACACCGACGCGGGCCGCAGGGTTCGGCTTATCGGCCTGGCTGAGAGCTTGGAAGATGCGACCTCCGGTACGTTGTGGGCACTATCGGCCGCGGTGTTGGCGGTGCTGTTGATTGGGTGCGTCAACGTGGCCGGACTGCTGCTGGCGCGGGGCGTGAAGCGCGAACGTGAGATGGCGCTGCGAGTCGCGGTCGGCGCTGGGCGGAAGCGGCTGATCCGGCAAATTCTCACCGAAAGCCTGTTGCTGGCAGCGCTCGGAGCCGCAGGCGGGGCTTTGCTTGCATGTTTGTTGCTGACAGCGATGCGCACATTTCTGGTGCATGCCATGGCGCGGGGGAGTGAGGTCCACCTGGACCTGCCTGTCTTACTCGCAGCCTTAGCCATTTCCACGGCCACCACTACGGCTGCCTCGCTCTATCCGGCGCTTCGTTTAGCGGGCGCAGATCCTAACCAATCGCTGCGGAGTGGTGGGGGCGCGGGAACGACACGGACACACCACCGGCTGCGCTCCGTCTTCATCGTCTGTCAGGTAGGGCTCTCCCTGGTTTTGCTGGTGGTCGCAGGCGTCCTGCTGCGCACCGTCGCCAGTTACCGTGGTGCCGATCTCGGTTTCGATGCTGAACACATCCTCGCAATGGAGATCGACCTGTCTCCCGCGCGTTACCAGGGTCGAAATATCTGGGGGAATGTGTATCAACCACTGCTCGAGCGCGTTCACCGGATACCCGGCGTAAAGGGCGCGGGTTTGATCAATATCGTTCCGATACAGAATTGGGGATCTAACTCCGAGGTCCATCTGACCGGGCAACCGCCTTATCCACCGAATGAAGTCTCCCTTGCCGAGGAGCGATTCGTATCCGCGGACTATTTCGACGCGATGGGAATCCAGTTGCTGCACGGCCGTAGGCTTTCCCCTTCGATCGATGTACCCGCGAACAAGTCAATGGCGATGGTGGTGAACCAGGCGTTCGTGAAGAAGTTCGTTCCGGGCAATCTCGACGCGGTGGGGCAGCACATTGACGACAGAGACAAGGCGGAGGAGAAGTCCGGCATCGTTGGTGTCGTTTCAGACGTTCGCCAAAACCTGATCGAGACGTCGATGCCGGAAATGGATTCGTTGGTCACTTCAGTTCCGGCTGAATACTCCGAACTGGTTCTGCTCTCGACGAATCTCGTAGTACACACCTCTGGCGATCCGAAGGCGATTGTACCGTCCATGCGCACGATCATCCACGACATCGATCCGACGCTGCCCTTCCGTGCGCCGGAAACGATGGAGGAGATCATTGCCGATCAACTCGTAATGCAGCGAATGGAGAGTTGGCTGTTCGGCATCTTTGCTGCGCTCGCCGTGTCGCTGGCAGTGGTGGGGATCTATGGATTGATCAGCCAGGAAGTCGAGATGGGAACGCGCGAGATCGGCATCCGAATGGCGCTGGGAGCGTCGCGCCTTGGCGTATTCGCCATGGGGGTGCGCCGTATCTCGGCGCTGCTAATATTCGGAATCGCGGCTGGCTTGGCTTTGACTTTTGCGGCGCAACGGCTGATTTCTTTGGTCGTCTTGCTGCAATTTGCGCATGAGGCAGGACTGCTGGTGGTGCTGGCGTGTATGCTGACGGCCGCCGGAGTGCTTGCGGCATTGATTCCCCTGCGGCGCGCCGCCTCCATCGAGCCGATGAAGGCGCTCCGGATGGAGTAGGCCGGCGAATCGTATACCGCTAGCAGCAAGTGGAGAGGACCCGACGTTGATCAGTGCTCCCGTGTAACGGGATTTTCGGTAACCTGGCCCCCGATCCCCTTTAGGCCGGGGGGAGTTACCGATAATGCGACTTTGCAGGATATTGCTTCGGTGGCCCGCTTAACGTTTCCTTGCGATGGAGGGCAATGGAAGTCCGAGGCAGCATCGGAGCCATTTAAGTTTGATTGTACGGTCTCGCTGTTCCTGCGGTGCGGAGTTGGTTACGGTCGAGTGGGCTCCTTGAAGTGTGTCTATGCTATGGGCTGAATGAGCGCGTATACACTTGCATGCGTGGACTGGCTCGGAGAGGCCTACCAGTGAACCGACCTTATTCGCAAGGTTCCTGTTCGGGCCGAGACGGTTGGAGGTGACATTTATGAGAGCAAGGGTTCCGGCGGTACTCCTCCTGCAGGTGTGTCTGTCTATCGGGTCCACCTTTCATGCGCAGGCGATAGATGACAATCAACTCCTTACCAGTGTAGATGCCCTTACGATGCTTGTTGTCCCGACGGTAAAAGGCGCTCCTTTTAGTGCACAGATAAGAGCGGAGTGGGTCGGCCCGATTCCAGGTGCCGGTCAGGTAGTGCGCTCAAACACGGCCTCAGTGCTAAGAGACTCTGCTGGCCGTGTTCGTCAGGAGCACTGGACATGGGCACGGTCGAACGGAAGTACCCAGCCCCCCGAGTTGCTGTACGTGACCTTTATGGACCCGGTTAAAGCCATAGGTGCGAGATGCGTCACTAAAGAACGCGTGTGCACATTAAGACCTTTGGATGTGGCCCACTCATCGTGGGCACAAGCTGGATTGTTGCCGACAGGCAAGCTTGGTGGGTCGTCAATAGACAACATATACAACGTACACGAGGATCTCGGAACAAGCGTAATGGAAGGTGTCACCACGATAGGCTACAAGGATACGCAAACATTTACCGCACGCCGCGATCCCAACCCAGCTGATCCGAGAGTAGTAGCGCATACTCACTGGTTTTCCCTGGACTTGGGTTTTGATCTTCAGATGGATATTATCGAATACCTATACCAATCACCGCAAATCCCACGCTCGGAGACGAAAACGGCAGGCTACGGGTGCTCCATTTCTAAAAGCGGGGATAAATTGCCAGCTCTTGGTCGCGGCAATGAGGCTTGTGTCGGTTCCATTGAGAATTCGGGCCGAGTGAACCTTGCCCGCAGCATCCACTACGAGTTCCAGCACCTCGTTTGAATCCAACAGTGCAAAGTTATCTTGCGACTGTGAGGTTCGACGGAGCAGGATTGGCTTGGGCTCAATGACGGAGGTTTCTCTGGGAAGTCCTCCGGGGCCCAGCGAACTGGAGTAGTTGGGCCCGTTCGAGCCGCGTTCATCTGGCTTCCAAATGTCGTAAATCTCGACATGCGGCTTTAAAACACCCAAGTTTGTTTTGTGTTCGGGCCCTTCAGTCTGGGCTAGTATTCCCCGCGCATGGAGTGACGCGAGGAGCGAATGGATTCGGTCGATATCTGAGACAGGCCACATGGCAGCAAGAGCTTGCCATGCTTCCCTTTCTCGGTCGCTGTAGAGATAGGACCACACGATTTCCAGCGCTTGAGTTTTGACGCGCAACAGACGTTGCAGACGTTCAGCAGAGTGCGTGGTAGATGGGTTCAGCGTCCCGTCCGTGCTCCTGAACTCGTCGAGATCACGCGAATCAATTTGCGCACGCACCTCGGCAATCTGTTGGTTGTAGTGCGACTGGAATTCGGACCTCACATCAACTAACCGTTGGTTCTCGAACCGCAGGACCACCGTGGGAGCGAAGTCCAGGCTGGCTGCCGGAATGTCTTCTAAGCCATTGACAGCGATAGTGTCGTCGGTCCATATCTCGAGATGGCCGTGTAGATGGGTATCAACTGCGCGATAGGCAGATCCGCCCTTTATGGTGCGCAAGAGCGCGGGCGGCTTCTCCAGTGAATATATTCGGTATTCGCTCTCCGCGTCCGCGCTCGACGCCCGAATCTGGAACGCGACCACTGGGACCCGGAACCCTAAGTCGGAACCGAGCACATCTATTCCAATTTGCTCCGCGCTCGTTGCTACCACCAACTCGCCGCCGACCCAGGTCAACTTCGCATCGCACTTCCGGGTCGAAAGCTCTCCGGCTTTCACAGCGTTCACTTTTACCGTGATGCCTGTTTGGAAAGTTGTTGCGTACTCACCACTTCCGCGGTCGCATGTGATGTCCGCATTTTGCACAACACTTCCGACCGCCGCGGTCGAAAAGAGGAAGGACATCACAAACGAACAAACGCACTTGCGAGGCACACGCGTCGAGGTTTCCCAGATCCTCCGAACGGTTCCTGCAAACCCCATTGCCTGCTCCCGATCGGCTCCAGTGTAGCCCAACATTTCAGATCCCGTCGGATGGTCGCCTACCGCCCTGGCGCTGATTTGCATCGCACTGTGGGGATACGCTAGTTGGTCCACCATGGGGTTGACGCTGCCCTCCGATCTTTTTCCGCAGGATATGGTTGCCACGGTTACGGGTCTTAGCAGATTCGCCGCCGGCCTGGCGGGCGCGGCTTTCACGTCCGCCGTAGGTTTCCTGGTGGATCGCTTCTCTTATGGACCCGCATTCCTGGTCGCCGGACTACTCCCTATTGTTGCCACCGCCAACCTGTTCCTGCTCATCTCTGCTCCAACGACGACAACTCAGAAGGCTTGAGAAACCTTGCGGCAAGTTGAGAGTGAAATGACCGCGCTTTTGGGCTCTATCAGGCTGCGGACAAACTCTGGTTGTTCCCCGTTCGGGCCTCTCGGATTACATCGCCGATCACGAATCGAGACTGGCCTTCCTGCACGTGCGGAATTCTTTCTTCTACCTCCTCCTGCCCCCGACCCCCATCGGCTCGCGAAATTTACCGGAAATGCGACTTCAGACCTCAACATCAATGACCCCGAGGAGTTTCATGTTCCATACCGGAGATTGCTAGAGAACTTAGAGGGAAGTCCGCCTACTCGGCGCTCTAGCCAGGCGACTCGTAACGTTAGAGGTGACGGTTGTGCAAATCTAGGAATGAATTTCTGAGCGAATGATTGCTTCAACAGTTATACTGCGCGTGCATTTGCTTTGATGAATTGCGCAACTTATCCTTGGTGAACTATGCTCCGGTCCCGCGGCTTCGCAGTTCTCTGTGTATGTTCTCTTCTTTGTTCGATCGCTGGTGCGCAAACGACCGCCGCCAACACAATACTCACAGGCTCTCCAAACTCTGCCGTGATCGTCACTGCGGCTGCCGCGCCGCGCAGTGCACCAGCAGTGAATGGAGCGGGGTTCAATACCACGCCTTTCAGCACATACTTTGGTGGGCCCATTGATGCATCCTTCACCAACGTACAGGGCCAGGTAACGGCAGACCTGAATGGCGATGGTGCTCCAGACCTATTGATTTATGGCATAGGGGACAACGGCACGAGCTCGAACCCGGTCAGAGTACAGAGCTTTGTCTCCAACGGTAAAGGTGGCTTTACCCCTGGAATACCTCAGCAGTTGATGCTGCCAGCGACGCCTTCAAACAATGTCGCGGTCACATCAACGCCCCCTGCAATCGATGTGAACGGCGACGGCAAGCTCGACCTGCTGATCGGCACCGCAGTGGCCTACGGCAATGGGGATGGCACCTTTCAGCAGCCAGTGACGCCCGCATTTCTCTCCTCAGGATTTGTAGGAACGTACGCGGCCGATGTGACAGGAGATGGCAAACCGGACATCATCGCGGTGAATGCGATTCCTTTGGCGTCCCTCGGCCAGGAGGCCAACATTCCATTAGCAGTGACGGTTTTTGCGAACCAGGGCGGGGGTAACTTCCAGTCGCTCGGGGCTTTCACGCTCGGGACTGGACAATACTCAGAATCCATAACACTTGCCTCGCTCAGCTTTGTGGATTTAAATGGCGACCAGAAACTGGACCTCGTGGCGCAGATGTACTTCGTTAGCCTCGGCAATGCAGAGGCACCGGCCACGATTGCAACCCTGTTGAACCATGGCGACGGAACCTTTGGGACTGCCCAGCCGGTAAGTTATACGGCACAACAGAACGGAGGTTCGATCGAGTTGATCGGTGTGCAGGCAGCTGACTTCAATGGCGACGGCAAGGTGGATCTCGCGCTCATTTATCCCCCGCCTCTCCAAACAACCCTGACTTATCTTTCGAAAATTATCTTCCTGCCAGGCAATGGCGATGGCACGTTTGGGACAGAAATCAATTCAACCGTCAGCACCACCGAGCAGGCGGGCGCAACGAGTCCACAGCCACCGGCGGGCAATGCAATTGTTACCGATGCCAATTCGGATGGTGCACTCGATCTCGTGTTTGGGAGTGGGGCTGTGGCACAGGGAGATGGCAAAGGCGATTTTTCTGCGGGAGAGCCGGTGGTGGAAGTTGCGATTCCTGGTCTTCCCGCGGCGATCAACTACATCAACATCGCTTCCCTAGGAGCTTTCCAACCTGCTGGAAGTTTTTACCCGAACCTCGTCTTCGCCGCACCTGCCGGCGCTGGTTCGGCCCCGTTCCCCCTGGTAGCGATTTCGGACGCTTCGGTCTTTGCTGTGCAGAGCGGCGGCGGAAACCCTACTATCACGGTAACCTCAGGGCAGAGTGCGAGCGTACAGCTTAGCGTGACGGGCGCGGCAAGTTACACCGGCAGCGTCACCTTAACGTGCGCAGGATTGCCGGCGAGTGCTTCGTGCAGCTTCGCGCCAGCCACACTCACCCTTGCAGGAGGTACGCCCCAGTCGTCGACGCTGACCGTTTCCACGGCAGCCGGCAACACGACAGGCATGGTCACAACCTTCGTAGGACCCGGCATGACAATGTTGCGGTGCGGGATCTTTGCCGGCAGCCTGCTCCTACTCTGGCCGAAACGCCGTCGCGCCTACCGGATGATGATTGCGCTCGCCGTCTTCTTTTTGCTGCCGTTGGGTTGTGGCGGCAATTCTTCATCATCGACGTCGAATCACACGTCCGCAGGCACGTATAACTTCCAGGTGATTGCGACGGCAGGAACGACGCAGAGCACAACCAGCTGCACCCTTACCGTGCAATAAGGTGTCGGCACGGGTGACCGTCCGGCGCTGACGCGGACTTTCCGTGAAACGGGAATCTCGGTAACTTCCCTGCTTTTCCTGGCCTGGGAAAGCTATTTACTGAAAACCAGACTTTGCAGGGCGTTACGGCGGTATTCTGCGAAGATGGCGATTTCCGTCAGTCACGAAGCTCCGATTCCAGGCCTTCATGAAGAAAAATGCGCAGGAACGCGGTCTTTCTGGCGGTTCCTGCAGATCTCCGAGTCGCCGAATCGTCGATGCAGCTCAGCTTTGCTTGCTGTCGTCTCAGCATTCGCTGTAGCCGCTGCCGCCGCCGCACACGCACAGACGTCCGCACCGCATCCATGTTTCGAAGTGCTGACGCACCGCATGGATGTTGATGTCGATGGAGCGCCCAACGCCTACGGCCCGCCGGGCAAGACCACCCTTGACGTCCTTATCAACGCGCACTATCTCGAGCGTGCCGACCAGAAGATCGTCGGCTATCTCTTGGACAACAAGCAACGTCCCATCTTGCAATCGGCTGAGGATCCTTTCCCTGGCTACTACATCTCGCAGACCGCCTTCGCCGATGTTGCCAATCACAACGAGCGCGATCCGCGGGGCTACGTCGACGCCCGCAATATCAACTATGTCGTGCGCGGCAATGAAGCCGGCCGACGCGGTGTGAAGGTCGGCGACTTCGTGGCTGTCTACTCGAAGAAGACCCATAAGGCCGTCTTCGCTATCGTCGGCGACACCGGCAACCCAACCGGCGACGAGGGCTCCCTGCATCTGCTACAAGAACTGGGCTACCCCTTTCATGACGGTATAAGTGACTCGGTCACGCGGCCCGAGATCGTCATCCGCTTCTACCCCAATTCCAACCCGAAGCATCAGTTCTTCTTCACCCAGGTCGCGCTGGACGAAGCCGCTACCAAGCTCGGCCTCGGACGCGACTTCTCTGATGCTCGCGCACCCAACTGCGGTCGATAATCCAACGAACTTCCCGAGGGCTTTGAGGTCGACTTCAACTCCGGCGTGCCTCGGCGCCAGGCGGGGCCAATTGAGAGATTGACTGTTCCGCGGCCATAGTGACGATGCCATTTGCGGAGCGCACCGGCGCAGGCATACTCATTGGTTGCCGACTTAGTCGGTCTGAGGCTTATTGTGACGCTCCCCAAGAATCGAATGGCAGACCTCGACACACTCATCGCAGATATAGGCGCGGGGATAATCCTTGGGAGAAGCGATCAGGTATGCCACATCATTCTTCGGCTTATGACAAAAGGAGCAACGCGGCGTTTCTGATGACTCTGTTGGCTCAACGGACATTCCCACCACCTTTCGCCAAGCTCTATTCTCAATGGGTGGGGTTGGAAGTCGCAACCAAAGTGTCCTTCATCTCCCTCAATACCTTCTTCAATGCCTTCTTGACAGGCTTTTATTTCTGTCGTATACGGATAGAGTGTCTACCGTAGACCATCTACCTGACGATGACAGACTCGAGATGCTTCAAGGAACTCTTGAAGTGCTGATCCTGCGAAGCCTCAAGCTACAGCCCAATCACGCGTATGGGATTTCGCAGTTTTTGCAACAACAATCCGACAGTGAGTTTCTTGTCGACAACGGCTCCCTTTACCCTGCGCTCCAACGTCTTCTTCAACGCGAATGGATTTCCGCACAGTGGAAGACTTCGCCCAACGGGCGCCGCGCGCGGTACTACAGCCTGACGCAGGCGGGGCGCAAGCAACTGGTCAAGGCAACTTCGAAGTGGCAGCGATTTGCTCTGGCAATGGCAAGGATTCTGGCGCCGGAGGGTTGATTTCATGCGCCAATGGTGGTCGAAAGTGGCACGTGCGCTCGGAAGAAGGCGGAATCTCGCCAACGAACTGCAGCAGGAGATGGACGCCCATCTTCAGTTCCTGATCGATGAGAGTCTGGAGCGGGGCATGCCGCGGGAAGAGGCGCGTGCCGCGGCGCGGCGCCGCTTTGGTAATGCGGCCACCGTGCGCGAGCAAAGCTACCAATCGTGGCAATTCCCTACCTTTGAATCGCTCCTTCAGGACCTTCGCTACGCGGCGCGAGGCATCTGGAGAGCGCCCGTCTTCTCGCTCATCGTGATTCTGACGCTGGCTGTTGGAGTCGGCGCAAACACCGCCATCTTCAGCGCGGTGTATGCCGTTCTTCTCAAGCCGCTGCCTTTCCCTTCGGGCGAGCGTTTAGTGTGGCTCGGCGAGTCCTCCGCCAAGTCGAGCGGCATCAGCGTAACCTGGATCAATTTTGAACACTGGCGGATGGAGAATCACTCCTTCGAGTCGATGGCTGGCTTCCAGAAGGCCGATCTGACGCTCACAGGCCGTGGTCAGGCAGTGCTCACACACGCTGGTGTCGTCACCAACGAATTCTTTCGCCTGACCGGCTCTCGTCCGATCATGGGCCGGCTGTTTACCCCCAGCGACGATGAACCGCGGTCCGCTGCGACGGTCGTGGTGGCCAGAGCTTTCTGGGCCAAAACCCTTTCAGCCGATCCGCAGATCATCGGCAAGACGATGACCCTGAATGGAACAGCATACATCGTGATCGGGGTACTTGCCCGGGATCCTGACTTCTTCCTTCCGCCGGTCGATTACTATCTTCCACTTCGTCCTTCCGTTGTGGAGGCTTCAAAGCGCAACGCACACGAATGGATGAACGTGCTGGGTCTGCTCAAGCCAGGAGTTACGCTATCCCGGGCGCGCTCGGACCTGGATACGATCATGCAGCGGCTCGCGCAGGCAGATCCGGGCCCCGAAAGCGAACATCGCGTGTATGTCGAGTTCCTGACGGAGCAGCGAACGGGTGACCTAACACACGTGTTCGTCCTCTTGATGTCTTCGGTTTGCCTGGTGCTGATGCTGGCGTGCGCCAACATCGGCGGCCTGCTGCTGATTCGCATGACCACCCGCGCGCGGGAGATGGCAATTCGGACTGCAATTGGCGCGGGGCGCAGCCGGCTTGCACGGCAGCTCCTGACGGAGACCGTACTGATTACGCTGGTAGGCGGCGCCTTCGGAATTCTTCTCGCAGGCTTCGGACTACGCGCCATAGAGGTGCTGGGGCCACGCGATATTCCGCGGCTTTCAGAAGCTAGCCTTAACCTCCCGGTGTTGATTTTCGCTGCGGCGCTGACGCTGGCAGTGGCACTGGTGTGCTCCCTGGTGCCTCTCGTCAGTTCAGACAGGGTCAATCTGACGATTCTGGTGAAAGAGAGCAGCACCGGCTCGGGCGCCAGCCGGATTGGGCACACGCTGCGTGGAGGCCTTGTCATCGCGGAGATCGCGATGGCTGTCATCTTGCTGTTTACTTCGGGGATTCTGCTGCGAAGCTTGTGGGCCGCCGAGACCCTGAATCCCGGGTTCGAATCCAGGCACTTGCTTGCACTCGAGCTGCAATTGCCACCGTCACGGTATAAGAGCGAGGGCGCCATTCTCGCCTTCTACGGGCGCCTTGAAGCAGCGCTTCGCGCCCAGCCGGGAGTCGAATCGGTTGGCGCAGTGAACTGTCCCCCGGCGGCCGGCGACTGTCGGGACTGGTGGTATTCCGTTGTTGAAAGACCCACGCCCAGCCCGCAGGATTTACCCGTCACGCTGGTCAATATGGCTGACACAGCGTACTTCCGGACCATGCGCATTCCGCTCATCGCCGGACGCGCTTTCTCCGAAGAGGATCGGGCGGGGGGACCGGTTGTTGCGGTGATCAATGAAGAGATTGCGCGTGCGTGGTGGAAGGATCCCCATTCCGCTCTTGGCCAGCACATCAAACTCGGCGGACCGCAAATGGAGGGTCCCGTAACTGAAATCGTCGGTGTCGCGGCCAATGTGCCCCAAATGGGACTGGACAGCCCGCCCTTGCCGGAGATTTATTTCCCGGCCGTTCAGCGGGTCGATGCCGCAATGGTCGTGATGATACGGGCCAGGGCTAATCCGGAGAGCATGATTGCAACCGTACAGCGAACATTGGCTTCCATCGACGGCAACGTCCCGATTCAGTCGTTGAAGACCGCCGATACGTGGCTCGGCGCCACACTTGTAAACCGGCGCTTCACTACGCTTCTGCTGGTCCTCTTCGCCGGGATTGCGTTGATCCTGGCCAGCATCGGTTGCTATGGTGTTTTCAACTACTGGGTCAGCTGCCGAAGGCAAGAGATCGCCATCCGTATGGCAATGGGAGCGGGCACGATCGACATTTTACGCCGTACTGGAAGGCAAACCGCGAGTTTAGGCATGATTGGGTTAGTTTCAGGGCTCACAGGAAGCTGGGGCGCATCGCGGTGGCTGAACAGCATCGTCTTCGGAGTCTCTACCCACGATCCAGTCGTCCTTTGCTCTGCTGCATTGGCCGCATTTCTGATCGTACTGCTCTCGGCGGCGGTTCCGCTTTGGCGCGCCACGCAAATCGATCCCATCGAGACGCTTCATGAAGCATGATGAAGAGCGGCGTGGAGCGCTGTATTTGCGACAAGAATCTTAGGTGATTTTGAAGTTCGACGGCGCGGGCTGGATGGTTGCAGATCAATGGATTTTCCTGGGATTCGTCCTGACCACGATAGCCCTTGTCTGGCGTGCTACAGGTCCATCCGCGTGGCCGGACGCGGGTCACTGTCGATAAAGACGAATGATTCCCGCGCTGCTGGTCGGAATGCCTTCGAGGAATTTTCATGTTCCATACCGGAATTGCTGGAGAGCTTATGGGGAAATCCAACTCAGATCCTGAATCACGCTCCACAAGCATACGTCGCCTTTGCTCGCTCCTACTTGTCATGGCCGGGATCACTTCGAGCCTCATCGCGCAGTCCAGCAGCCGAGCCGCAGCACAACTCAATATCAATGTGACTCGGATCATCTCGCCGGTCAGCCCGACTCTATACGGCTTGATGACGGAGGAGATCAACCACTCTTACGATGGCGGCCTCTACGCCGAGATGATTCAGAACCGCGCGTTTCACGCTGATTGGGAGGGCACGCCGCCCTGGGATCTTGTGCGCCGCGGCAACGCAGTCGCCAGCAGGTCGCTCGACAAATCGACCGGGCCGAGTGAGTCGCTGCCCTACAGCATGAAGCTGACCGTCGCATCTGCATCCGATGGCAACGAAGCTGGTTTGACCAACCCGGGCTTCTGGGGCTACGGACTTCGTCCCAACACCACCTACTCAGGCTCGCTTTATATCCGTGAAGACGCGGACATCGGCCCGCTCACGGTTCGAATGATCAGCAACACCACGGGAGCGGTGGAGGCTCAGGCACAGGTGGCAATCAAACCCGGACCTTGGGCCCGATACGAATACAAACTCACCACCGGAGAAATTTCGCCTTCGATAGCCAACCATCTGGAGTTCACCGTCAGCCAGCCCGGCGCCATGTGGTTCCAGTTGGTTTCGCTCCTGCCGCCAACCTTCCACAATCGCCCCAATGGCAACCGCCCCGATTTGATGAACCGCATGGCAGCCATGCACCCAAAATTCCTGCGTCTCCCTGGTGGCAACTACCTTGAAGGGATGAAGTCGAAGATCGATTCGACTGGAAGAAGACCATCGGTCCGCTGCTCGACAGGCCCGGCCACCAGGGACCCTGGTTCTACTGGTCCACTGATGGACTCGGCCTGCTCGAGTTTCTGGAGTGGTGCGAAGACCTGAATGTTGAGCCCGTGCTTGCCGTCTATGCCGGGTACTCGCTCGGTGGCACTCATGTAGCCACCGGCAAAGACCTCGAGCCATACGTGCAGTCTGCCCTGGACGAAGTGGAATATGTAACCGGCGACATCAGCACACAGTGGGGAGCGGAGCGGGCGCGCGACGGACATCCGGAGCCGTTCCCGTTGCACTCCATCGAGATCGGAAACGAGGACTACCTCGACCGGTCAGGCAGCTACCCCGCCCGCTATGCGCAGTTCGCTGAAGCCCTGCATAAACGCTATCCGCAGTACAAACTCATCGCGACCGATGGCAACAGTGAATACGAAACCAAGGTGCATCCTGACATCTCCGATGAGCATTACTACAAATCGCCTGCAGACATGATGGATCTTGTGCACCACTACGACAAAGCGTCACGCAGCGGCCCCAAGATATTTGTGGGCGAGTGGGCTACGCGATCCGGATCGCCCACTCCAAACTTCGGCGACGCACTTGGCGATGCGGCCTGGATGACCGCCATGGAACGCAACAGCGACCTGATTATCATGGCAAGCTACGCTCCCCTGCTGGTGAACGTAAGCCCGGGCGCCATGCAATGGCCTACAGATCTGATCGGCTTCGATGCGGAGACAACCTACGCATCGCCTAGCTATTGGGCTCAGTCACTCTTTGCCGCACATCTGGGCGACGGCACCACAGAGAGTTCCATCTCCGGGGCAAACCAGCGCTTCTTCTACTCGTCTACCGTGAGCTCAAAGGAAAAGGTGCTGCACCTGAAGTTGGTAAACGCGTCCACTATCGACCAACCGCTATCGTTACACCTGACCGGAATCAATGGAGCACGAACCGCCACCGTGACATCGCTGCATGGTGCAACGTTTGCAGCAACGAACTCGATCAACGCTCCAGAGGAGATACACCCCATCGAGTCGGCCGTGTCTATAGCTGGCAGCCCTTGGACCCACACCGTGCCAGCGCTCACCATAGAAGTCATCGACCTGCCTTTTTAGTCTCATCGCCCATCCACTTCCAGCTTCACCGGCCGTGCGGTCGAGCTCACGTCAGGGTCGTAGTACTCGTAGAGCCGGGACTGCAATGTGTGCGCGCGTATGGGGTATTTCGCGCGCAAACGGACCTTCAGCGTGACTTCCTGGTGAGGTGCGAGACCGTTGAAGTAGAGGATGGCCTGGGTGGCGGTCAGGCTGAACTTCTCCAGATGCCCCGCATTGGCCCCGGCGGCTTTTTCCTGCAATGCTTGCAGGTCTTCGCTCAGCAGATCGAAGCCGGGCGGGATGCCCAGATCCACCATGACCATGTTCGCCGTCTTGGCGAGATTGTTGCGAATCGTCACCGTTTCGGTGGCTATATCGTTCTGCGACAGCCGGGTGCGGTCATAGGCAACGTTAATGGAAAGCGGCTCGGCGGTGGGCTTTTCATCCCACGGGATAAAGGAACGGCCGACCACCTGGTACGCAAGACTCCCCGCCCCTTCGAAGTGAAGGCGAATCGATGCGGGCTGGTGCGCGTCGACACCCTTAAAGACGAACTGGTGAAGCAGTTCGTTGTTGCTCGCGGTAAGGTTGAGGGTCTTCACTTCCCTGCCGTCAAGCATCACCTGCAGCGATCCGTGCACGTCGGTCGCGCTCATTTGCGTGGCCAGCAGCAAGGCGCGAAGAGCCATGATGGTAGCTTGCGTGGTGCCCCAGGCGCCGGAGGCCTGCTTCTTTTGGGAGATGAAGTTGAGGGCCTTGCGCACCGTCT
Organism: uncultured Acidobacteriaceae bacterium; assembly: GCA_963790935.1. GTDB lineage: Bacteria > Acidobacteriota > Terriglobia > Terriglobales > Acidobacteriaceae > PALSA-350. Next base: position 91,254 of record CAWBRJ010000052.1, read on the forward strand.
CGGATGCATGCCCCCACTTGAGCAGCGCCTGAGTGGCGAGGCCGGTAGTCTCAATGGCCGCGCTCGCGCCCGTGGAGTAAACGCCGGTCTCTTCGGCGCTCCAGAAGACTTGATCTTCCTTTTCCGTGCGCGCGTCGAGCAGCGCCAGCATGGAGCGGCGCGTGAAGTCAGGATCGCGGCCATACTCGGCGGCGAAGTTGGCAATCACGGCCAGCGTATAGGGATCTGGGGATGAGTTTAGATGAGAGCTGATGAAATCCCTGGCCTTTTCGACAGCCGGACCCTGCATGCCGGTATCGACCAGCGACCAGGCAATATACGCAGTGATGCGGAGCACATTGGAGTTGTAACGATCGGTTGCGCCTTCATTAATGAAAGAGGCGTCAGGCTTCCAGCTTCCGTCCTCCTGTTGCTGGCTTACCAGCCAGTCGCGGGTGCGCTCGATCAGCCTCGGATCCACCTCCGACACCTTTGCCATGTCGTTGAACTCCATCAGGCCGTAGGCGGTAAGTATCTTGTTAGCGGGAGCCTGGCCGAACCAGGAGAACCCGCCTCCAGGAACTTCGAAGGTAAGCAGACGCTGGTAGCCGTTGGCGATGTAGCCTTCAGCCTTGGCGTGTGTCTCCGGAGTGAGCTTCCTGGTGTGCTTCATGTAATCGAGCGCAAGTACATTGGGATACGTGCTCGAAGAAGTCTGTTCGAAGCAGCCGCCGGGCATGCTGAGGATACTGTCCATCCCCTCGATAAGTTGGCTAAGAGGTCCGGGATACAGACGGACGAGGATGCTGCTGGCATCGGCAATGGCGGTCTCGGGAAAGTGGAGATCGTGTGTGACTGAGCCTTCGAGCCGTCCGTTGAGAACTGTGTCTTGCTCGCGGCCGTTGGGGATGACCTCGATCTCGCGAACAACGATGTCATCGCGCGAGGTGGAGCCCTCCATATGGGCCGAGAGGGTGAGTTTGAACTTGCCGATGTGCCTGGCGGTCAGCGTGAAGTGCGCGCCGGCCACCCGATCCGATGCTGCAGAGATGGATTTTTCCGGCGTATCCTGGTCGAGCGAAAACCAGTCTTCCCGCTTGAGCTTGAGGGAGACCTCGCCGGATTTGCCTGAGTAGTTATAGACCGCAATGGGCAGAGAGACTTGGTCGCCCTGAGTGAGCGTGACCGGAAGATCGAGATCCACAAAAAAGTCCTGAAACACCTTCAGGCTCGACGTCGCACTGCCAAGTGCACCGGATGCAGTGGAGGCCAGCATAGCCATACGCCAGGTGGTAATGGAGTCGGCAACCGGGATGGAGATGTCGGCGTTGCCCTGCGCATCGGTGATGATCTCCGGATTGATGTAGAGTGCTTCTGGAAAGTAGGAGCGAACATGCGGTGCAGCCTCTTGCGGTGCTGTCTTGAGCATCACTGCAAACCCCCGTCCCGTTCATGGGCAGGGCGGCGACGTCTGCTCTTTCCATAGGAGCCACCAACCGCGTCTACTGCCCGCAGGCGTCTCTATGCCGCCCATCACACCCGCCACCACTCCCATCGCCATTGGGGGTGGCGCTGCTTCCACCATGACGGTCTGAGTTGCGCTGCCAACGCCAAGTGTGGCGCTGAGCAGCGCGCGGTCGCGCTCCTTCAGCGTGAAGCCGCTCGAGAGGTGGAAGAATCCAGGGGATGAGATTTCCACCCGATACCCGCCCGGAGGGAGACCCGCAAGAACAAACCGGCCATCGGGCGCAGCATGCGTGGTGCGGGTGTCGGCCGTTGAGATCCGGTGCAGGGTGATGGTTGCGCCCGGAATAACGGCGCCTGTGGTATCGAGTACCGTACCGCTTACTTCGGCTCGTTGATTCATGGGGCCGCGGTTGTGCTCGAGTTGGATGTCCAGGGTGCCCCGCCTTCCCGCCTTGGGAAGGAGGTGTCCGGAGCGGGCTTCGATATACGAGAAAAAATCATCTCGGCTGTTGAATTCGCCATCCGGACCCGCGCTGCGCACGAGGTAGACGTGAGTGCCGCCTTCACGGCTTCCCTGGTTCCAGGGCGCCGGTTCAATACGTAGCGGAGTGTTCCAGGAGTCTCGCGGCCGCGCGCTGTTGAATATGGGAGAGAATGTCCTGCGTGGCTCCTTGTTTCCGAATCTCTTCACTGAGTTGGGCCGCGAGATCGCGGACCTGGTCGAGGAAAACGGACCGGTAGCGCTGCTGGTATTCAAAGTACTTGTCCTGCGGCAGACTGCGGCCAAACTCGGTGTCGAGCTTCGCTGGTCTAGCCATCTCGGTTGCCGAGAAAAGAGCACGGGCTGCCTGGTCCTGCTGATCGCCGCGGCGGTCTTCCACGGGTTCGATGGCGCTCGACAGAGAGAGGGAGTGGATCTCATAGCGCGGCTTCATTACCTCCTGCTCGAGGTAGAAGAATGTTTTTGCGAAGCCCGGCTGCTTTTCCGCCAGGGCAAAAACCGCTTCATCGACAATCTGCAGGCCGAGCGCGGCGCTGACGCCTTCACCATGAGCATTCGTGACGCGGAAGCAAATACGCGCATCGCTGCCTGGCCGGTAGCTGGCTGCGTCCGTGGTCGTTTCAATCTTCAGCTCGTCAGCCGGCTGCACGAATATGAGGCGATGATCAGCAACTGGTTGTGCATCGCGGCCGAAAAGGTAGGCGTCGATGTCGAGTGTGCCGGCCATCTCCGGTGTGGCCGCGAGCGTAAGCTCGGCCTGCCCGTTTTCGAGGTCGAGATCACGGGTCAGAATCGTCTGCCCGTTGCGCACAATGTCGATGTAGGCCGAGCCACGAGTGCGGGTGGAGAGGACTTTCAATTCCACTCGTTCGCCGGCGTTGACGATGGCGCGGTTGACGCGCAGCAGGATTTGGTCGGCGCCTTCCCGCGTCTCGAGCGAAAGATTCGCCGTAGTGCGCGCGCCGTGATGATCATCCGCGTCGACTCGGAGCGAGGAGCCGGCGGCGATATGAACCGTTGCGACGCCGCTGCTGTCGGCATTGACGTGCTGATCGTGTTCACCGGGAATGTGGACCGTAAGAGATGCGGCTGCGGGTGTGCCGTCAGGATAAGAGCTTAAAAGAAATACCTGATTCTCGAGATGAGGGATCAGGGTGCCTCCCTCCGGGACAGCAGCAATCAACAGGGGTGATTGGCTGACGGTGATCGGTTCACCGCGGGTCTCGGCGTGGTCCGCGGAGTCTTTTACCGTGGCCTCGACCAGGGCTCGCGCTGCACCCTGGCTGAAATGGCGCCCGGCAAAGTAGGCAGGGAGCACAAGATCGAAGTGATACACACCGTCTTTGTCTGTTTTGCCTTTGGCGGAGCCTGCTTCAAAAACGTCCACATCCATGCTCGATATCTTGATGGCCGTCTCAGCGTGATCGACCGGCTTACCGAAGAAGTAGTTGGCGCGCACCGTACCAGTGACGTGATCACCAGGACGATAGTCACGCCGCGGCTTGTTGTCTTTTTCTGTGAACTCGACCGCGACTTTGAACTTCGGCAGGACATACCGTTCCACGTTGAGGGCAACCTCTGCCGTATTCGAAGGAGCGGAGCTGTCGCCCACCAGGGCGCGAAGATGATAGGTGCCCAGATTCACCTCGTCGGCCAGTGAGAACTCCGCGGCGGCGATACCAAAATGATCCGTCGCTGTGCTCTTTTTAAACACCTTGTTGCCGCGCGAGTCTTCCACCTCAAAGGTAAGGTTGCGATCGGCATCCGCCCGATGACTGGCGCGATCGAGCGCGAGCGCGCGCACATGGATCGTCTGTCCGGGCTGGTAGACCGGTTTCTCGGTGGTGAGCATAATCAATGCCGGATCCTTGAGCTCGATGGGCTGCGTGTATTCGGCGGAACCGATCGGTGTGTCGGCGATCAGGCGGATATCGTATTTGCCTTCGAGCCCGGCCGGAAAGTGAAACTGAGCCGCGACTGTGCCGTGCCGGTTGAGGCGCCCGGAGAAGAGCGGGCGAGCTCGTTGCTGCGGAATGAGAAGTTCGGCGCGAACCGTGCCGGTGAGAGCGGCGTCCTCGTTGCCGGCATCTGAAACCAGCACCCGGATAGCGGCATCGCTGCCGGCGAGGTATTCGGTCTGGCCAATCATGCGAACGACCGGCCGGCGCAAAATGCGCGAGATGGATTCAACACCCGTGATCGCTGGTATCTCTTTGTCGCCGTATTCGAAGCGATAACGCACCCGTTGCCAAACCAGGTCTTCGAATGCAATGGGCTTTGCGGGTGTGATGCTCTGCTGCCAGGTGCCATCGGTTTGGGCGATTTCGACCGGCCGTTCGGCGCGGCCGAGGACATGCTCCTCGGGATCGACGATCTCCGCGATGAGCTTGCCGGAACCAGGGCGCGCCCCATGGTAGGGGATGGCAACCAGGAGGACGCCATGCGTGAACGTGGCAGTTGGGGACGGGGCACCTGCTTCACTAAACGGAGCATAAGCGCCAGCAAAGGCGATGAGGAACAAGTACGAACGAGAGAGGAAGGAGAAGTTTAAGTAGAACGCTGCCGCCGCGCCTGTGCATGCCGGTTCTCCGAGTTGTGCTGCCGGTCTAGGGGGCGGGGCAGCTTCTGTCTGACCGGAGAACGCGGAGCTTCTACAAACTTGCAGAGAAAAACCAAAAAAAATGCAGTTGTGGATGGCAATTGCAAGGAAAGAGAAAAGACAGACCTTTGATGGGGCTTCGCCCCGTCTTGACTAGCCCACGTACGCTGGTGCGAACATGGGGCACCCCGTCAGTGTGGGCTTGAGGGGGAGAGTGGTCACGCCGTTTCATCTCGTCGTGGGTCGTGGGGCACCGTGATTAGTGCAGGGATAGCGCCGAAAAGCACGTACACTCCGATGACAAGTCTGTTATTCGCGGGTCCAGCTCTGTCCGTCGGTGCTCATCCAGTGCTCGCCGTCGTCGGTGGTTAACTCGAAACGCGACAGAGTTTGAGTGTCTGGAGACTTGGCCACCGGGCTTGCGTTGGCGGCCAGGTCTGCCGTGGGAGCGGCCGATGCCTCGACCGAGACCGTCTGCGAGGCTGAACCCACGCGAAGTCTGACGTCCGCGACGGCTTGCTGCGCCGGCGCCACTTCGGCGGAGAACGATTCGGTTTCGAAACCCGTTGCCTGGGCTTCTATCCGGTAGCTACCGGGTACGAGACCTTCCATGCGATATTGACCGCGGTTATCGGTTGCCACGCTGCGAACGATTTCGGCGGCAGGAGTTGGTGGCAACCACGGTTGCGCCGGGAATGACGGCGCCCGTGGGGTCGGTGATGGTGCCGGACAACGCCGCGCCTGTGGCCGCTGCGGGACGAGAGCTCATTTTGAGGGCAGGAGCCTCATTGCCGGAGGAGACCACGAGAGGTCAGGGCGACTGCGACTGCGCGGCCTTTCCATGGCGAGGGAACGGCCTTCCAGTTTCTGCCCTCGTCATCACTGAAGAAGAGATGGTGATCAGTGTCAATGGCGAGCCGCTGGTTGCCGTGGGAGGCCATCGAGAGGATGGCGAGGCGACTCGGCAAAGGACTTGGTGCGGGAAGAACAGCCTGAAGGCGATCGACCACACGGCCGTTCACTGGTCTGCCGACGCTCGCAGCGGATGCTCCAAACCAGCGGCCCGGCGTAGGGGGTTGTGTGGGCCGGGGTGCGATGCCTGCAATGCCGCCCATGGTCCCGCTGATGACCCCGCCTGCATCGCCGCTTGCCGGAGCTTGTCTCGTTTCAGCAAGCGGCGCGGGCTGCGTTCCGGCGGCAATTCCTTGTTTCTGATGCGCACGCTGGGCAAGTGGCGCTGACGTTGCGCGCGACGTCTGGCGGCGTGCTCTCGACCAGCGGGGCTGCTGGTTTACGAGCATCGGCGACCTGGGCCGGTACGGATCTCTGGCGAACCCTCCTTTCGCCATTGCGAACGAAAAGAATCACCAGGATAAGAGCGGCAAACGCGGGAATCCCAGCCCATGCGGTATGCCAGCGGGTGAACCAGCGATGGCGAACAGCGGGTTGCAGGACTGGAGTCTCATCGGCAGGCGGAAGCGAAAGCGCAACGATCTGCCGGCAGGCTGGACAATTGGCAAGATGCGCGAGCGTCTGCTGCTGCTCATGCGCGGGCAGAGTGTGCTCGGCGAACGCGTTGAGCTGGTCCGCGTCTGGATGCTGCCCGGCCTGAAGAATTTCGCTCATAGTTGCCCCGATGGAGCAGCGGCCTTCACGGCCGTCTGCTCTGAGAACGAGGAGATTTGCGAACTTTGCAACAAAGCACGCAGATTGATTTCCAGATCGCGTGGGTCATTGCCCAGCGCTTCTTCGGCCGCCCGTTTGCTTAATCCGCCGGCCTGAAGATGGTGGAGCAGTCGCTTGCGCAGATCCGTAAGCAGGCGCTTGAGCCGCCGGCTGATCGTAGCCTCGTGCACGTGGAGGACGCGGCCAATCTGGGCGAGCGGCTGGCCATCGAGGAAATAGGAGGAGAGCAGGTAGCGTTCTTCCGCGGAAAGACTCTCGAGCGTAATAGTGATGGCCCGGGCCAGGCCAGTGAGTTCTGCGGCAACGGGTGCCGGGCTCGGGTTGCGGCGCGGGAGCGTCGAGAGTATCGAGGGGTGACTCGCGGTGCGTTCGCCGGTGATGATCCACATGACGCTGGGCAAGCGTGGTGCGAAGCCAGCCGAGTAGCGAACCACGCCCGGAGTAGGAAGCAAGGGGAGAGCGGCGCTGCCCTTCAACCTCGCGCAGACCATAGAGCTCCGAGTAGAGCGAGTCAGCTAGATCGTGACCCAGGGTGCTTGAGCCGGTGATGGCGACGGCAGCCTGGGTGAGCGGCGCGCGATAGAGGGTAACGAACCGTTGCCACGCAACCTCGCGGCCCAGGGCGCAGGCGGTAGCGAGCGCCAGGTCTTCAAGGCGGAGCGATCTCAGGAAGTCCGCCTTTTGCGCCTGATCGGGATGAGCGGCCGTGGGCAAACCGTAGTTGAACTTCGCGCCCACAGAACACAGGGCGGTGCTGAGCTCGTCGCATGTTAGTCCGCTGGCTGCGGCCCCGGACGTGAGCCAGAGCTCCTGCAGGAGACTTCCCGGCAGGTCCTGACCAGCCGAGTCTCTGGACTGTGGCGCCGATGCTAACGGCAGCGCTAGATCACCGGACTGTGGTGACGTTGTCTCCACCCACTCAAGATACTGCAATCCCCTTTCACCGCGTTTCCACCCGTGCTTTGGACCTTGACCCTCTTTGATAGACTTGTCCGGCCATGAAGACGTTTACCGTTCGAATTCTCTGTACCGTGCTGTCGCTGGTTGCCGTCGCAGCCGCGCAGGATGTCATTCCCCTCTACCCTGGCATCGCGCCCGGCTCGAAGCCGGCGAACTATCCGGAAAAGCAGTACTTCTCCACAGTCTGGCATACAGATGTGGTCACCAACGTGACCCGTCCCACCCTCACACTATTCAAGCCTTCTCCGGAGTTGAAAAATGGCACCGCGATCGTCATCGTCCCGGGCGGCGGTTTTATGGCCCTTTCCATCGCAAGCGAGGGTACGGATGTCGCCAAATACCTGGCCGCAAAAGGCGTGACCGCATTTGTATTGAAGTATCGCGTTGCGCACACCGGCGAAGACGCCACTCAGGAATTCGGGCCCTTGTACGCAGATAAACAGAAGTTTGATAAGACCATGAAGACCGTCGAACCTCTGGCCGTCGCTGACGGGTTAGCGGCGGTCACGTACGTCAGGCAGCACGCGTCGGAATGGGGGATTTCTCCCGATCGTGTCGGAATTATCGGATTCTCCGCAGGTGGATTTGTCACCGCCGAAGTTGCCCTCCACTACGCGCCAGAAGGCCGGCCCGCCTTTGTCGCCCCGATCTATGCGGGGGAATTGTCAAAGGATGCTCCCGTCCCCGCTGATGCGCCTCCCATGTTTATCGCGGCAGCTACCGACGATTCGCTCGGCCTCGCGCCGCTAAGCATTGCCCTTTATCAGAAGTGGACGGCCGCTAACAAATCGGCTGAATTGCACATGTACGCCAAGGGCGGCCACGGCTTCGGAATGCGCAAGCAGAACCTTCCCACAGATCAGTGGATCGACAGGTTTACCGATTGGATGCAGCAGCAAGGTTTTCTGAGCAAATCGGGTTAGTCGTAGCGGAGCGCGATCAGAGGGTTGATGCGCATGGCTCGGCGCGCGGGGATATAGCAGGCCGCGAGCGCCACAACTGTAAGCAGCAAGGTGACTGCCAGGAACGTGAGAGGATCTGTGGGCCTCACGCCGTAAAGCAGACCTGCCATGAGGTGCGAGGCGATCAGCGCACCTACCAGTCCCACGGCGGCGCCCGAAATCGCGAGCCCCAGTCCCTGGCGCAGAACCATTTCCAGAATATTCTGTCTTTGCGCCCCGAGTGCAAGGCGAATGCCGATGTCGTGTGTACGCTCGCTCACGATATACGAGATCACTCCATAAATTCCCAGCGCCGCCAGCAGCAATGCCGTCGCAGCGAAGGACGCCACGATCTCCATCAGGAATCGCCTCGCAGCGACCGAGGCTGACAGTGCGTCGGCAAGCGTCTGCGCTCCGTAGACGGGTAGCTCCGGGTTCACGGACTGCACCTGTTGGCGCACCTCTGCCGGAATCGCACCCGGGTCCAGTTGTCCGCGCAGAAAAATTGCCAGTTCCCTGGCCTTGGTTTGGTACAGGTTCAGATAGATTTGCGGAACGCCCGCGTCCGCCAGCGATTCAGTTCGGGCATTTGCGATGACGCCGATCACGGTAATCCAGGACTCGCTCGACGGCCTCACCTTCAGGCGCTTACCCAGAGGATCTCCGTTTGGCCAGTAAGTCCGTGCCATCGCCTGATTGATCACTGCGACCTGCGGCGACTTCTCGTTGTCGAGATCGCTAAACAGCCGGCCGCGCAGCAGAGGGATTTCCAGCAAATGAAAATACTCCGGCGAAACGTCCGATTGCTCCACTAACGCGGACTGCCTGCTCTGAACCTCGCGCCCTTCCAGGATCAACGGTGACACGTTTCGATCATGGTTCAATGGAATGGACGCGTCGAGTCCGAGCGCCGCCTCCTGCACTCCCGGCAACGTCCTGCCGCGGCGAAGCAATTCGCGCAGAAACGGCGCTTCCTGTGCTGCGCTTCCATAAATGTCCGTCTTAGGGTCATTGGGCACAGGCAGCCACAAGCGAACGGCCATGACGCGCTGCGGGTTGAATCCCAGCGGGACTTTGAACAACTCCCAGAAACTGCGCAGCAGTAGTCCGGAGGCAATCATCAGCACTAAAGACAATGCGAACTCTGTCACCACCAACACATGGCGCATTTTCGTCTGTTCCCGGGAACCCCTTGAGCCGCGGCCTTCCAACCTGAGCGTCTGGCTCAAATCCAGCCGGCCAACCTGAAAGGCCGGAGCCAGGCCAAAAATCGTACCGGCTAACACAGAGGCGCTAAGCGCGAACAGCAAAACGCTCCAGTTAATCGATATGTCATGCAGCCGCGGAAGGCTCTCCGGCAACATTTGCAGCAGCGCTCCCCTGGTGCAGAACAGAATCGCCAGGCCAGCCATTCCTCCAAGCAGAGAAAGAAGCAGGCTCTCGGTGAGCAACTGCCGCACCAGCCGAGTCCGCGCGGCGCCGAGTGCTTGCCGAACCGCCATCTCGCGTCCTCTCCTGCTGGCGCGCGCCAGCAGCAAATTCGCCACGTTCACACAGCCAATCAGCAGCACCAAGCCCACCGCGCCCAACAGCAATATCAACGACTGTCGAACATTCCCGAACACGCTCTCTTTGAGGGGGATTAATTGCACCCTCCACGCGCTTTCGACCGGATAATCGTCTGGGAATTGTTTCTGCAAAGACGCAACCAACGCATCCAACTGGCTTTGCGCTGCCGCGATCGTGAGTCCAGGTTTCAGCCGCGCAATGGTTTTCAAAGTCAACCGCGTGCTGCGGAGCGGGGGCGGCGCCGGGTCGCCGGAGAAATTCGTGCCCGCCCACAAATCGGTATTCCTTTCCCCCGGCGTTCGTCCCGGATCGTGAAAACCAGCCGGCATGACGCCGATGACGCGATACAAATCGTTGTCGAGGCGCAAACTCCTGCCCAGAATCTTCGGGTCGCCTCCGAAAGCCCGCTTCCAGAGGCCGTCGCTGATGACCACATCGAGCGTGAAGCCGGGCGTCGGATCCTCCGGATTAAAGGTTCGGCCCAACTCCGGCTTTACCCCCAGAAGCGCGAAATAGCGAGGCGTGACCGGCTCAAACTGAATCCGTGACGGCTGCGAAGAGCCCGTGAGATTCACGGAGCCGAATGACTGTAGCACCACAGATTGAAAAATGCCGGAACGCTCGAGGTCCTTCCACTCAGGAATGGATATGCCTGCGTCCTCGGCCCGGATGCCGGGCAGGTCATCTTCGACCTGCACCAGTTGTTCCGGGTGAGGATACGACAGCGGGTGCAGCAGCGTGGCGTCGACAAGGCTGAAGATCGCTGTTGTCGCTCCAATACCTAATGCCATCGTCAAAATCGCCACGGCAGCGAAGCCCGGCGATTTTCGCAGCAGGCGCACCCCGTAGCGCACATCCTGCAGTAAGTTTTCAAAGAACGGCAGCCCCTGCTCTGCGTGGTAATTCTCCCGGACCCCCTCCCGCGCGCCGAACTTCAGCACCGCCTGGCGGCGCGCCTCCGATGGAGACATGCCGGCGCGAAGGTTCTCCGCTGCCTGGAGAGCAATATGTTCTTCCATCTCTTCCCGCAGCCGCTGGTCATCGCACCGGCCCGTCACGAAGTTGCTGATCCGCGCCAACCACCGTTTGAGGAAGCTCACGACAAATCCTCCGCTTTCACTTCAAAAAAACGCGCGATGATCGCCGTCGTTTGCTCCCAGTCGCGCGTCGCAGCCTCTAGTTGTTTATGTCCGGCCCGTGTCAGCCGGTAAAAACGCGCCCGCCGATTGTTCTCCGAAGCGCCCCAGTCCGACGCGATGGCGCCTTCCTGCTCCAGCTTCAGCAGCACGGGATACAACGTGCCCTGATTTACAGCCAACAGATCACCACTGATCTGCTCGATGCGCCGGGCAATCCCGTAACCGTGCAGCGGCCCCAGCACATCAAGCGTCTTGAGAACCATCAGCCCCAGGGTGCCCTGCCGGACATCCGTCTTCTCCTTCATGGCCTGGCCCTTTTGGCTTCCAACAGGAATATTGGCACACGTCCTTTGGGAAAGCAACAGGTAAATCCACATCCTGCATTGACATACCTATACATCTATGGGTATCGTTGCCTGGAAGCCTGGAGTGAGGTTTCCCATGGGACTGTGGTCACGGTTGAGAAATCTGAAGCGACGGAATGCTGTTAATGCAGAAATCGCGGAGGAGTTGCGATCGCACATTGAGATGGCGGTAGAAGACGGGATGCGCGCAGGTCTGAGCGAGGCTGAGGCACGGCGGGCCGCGAGGTTGAAGTTTGGAAATCCGGTCGCGATGCGGGAGATGACGATGGGCGCGGACGCGGCTCTCAGTCTCGATGGCGTTTGGCGCGACGTGAGGTTTGCGCTGCGGCAGCTAAAGAGATCACCCGGTTTCGCCGTGACGGCCATGGTGACGCTGGCTTTGGGAATTGGAGCAAATATCGTTGTCTTTGGCGTGTTGAACGCAGTGATTCTGCATCCCCTCAATATCTCCGACCCACAAAGCGTCTATCAAATTTTCCACAAAGAGTGGATGAGCGGCGGTCAAACCTATCCGGCGTTCGAGGATTTTCGACAGAGGAACACGACCTTCGCCGGGATGGCGGCGCGCGTATGGGCTGATCGAGCGTCGGTCTCGAATGGAAAAACAAGGTGCAAGAAATTTCCGGTTACGACGTCACCGGGAACTATTTCGATCTGCTTGGCGTGCGGCCGGAAATAGGACGATTCTTTCACGCGAGCGATGAGCACGGGCCAGGCTCTGCTCCCTATGTGGTGTTGAGCGACGCTCTTTGGAGACGGGAATTCCACGCAGATCCAGCAGTGATTGGCAAGACGGTTGATCTGAGCACTCATCCGTTCACCATCGTCGGTGTGGCGCCACCCGATTTTCATGGTCTGGAGCGGTTCTTCTGGCCGGATTATTTTGTCCCCATGGTCAATGAAGAACAAGTGGAAGGCTGGGATTTTCTCCATAGCCGCCTGTGTGCACCACGGTGCTGTGATCGGACGGCTGAAACCGGGCGTGACGCCGCAGCAGGCAACAGAAAATCTGAATGCGATTGCTCGCGATCTGCAAAAGGAGTATCCGGCGACCGACAGTGACCAGTCAGCGCGTCTCATTCGGCCGGGCCTCGAAGGTGACAACGGATATGTCATCCATGGATTCCTGCTCAGCGTGATGCTGCTGGCGCTGCTCTTGCTTGCAGCGGCTTGCGCGAACTTGGCGAGCCTGTTTGCTGCTCGCGCGGCGGATCGCGGCCGGGAGTTAGCACTGCGCGTAGCCCTGGGCTCGAGCCGGCAGCGTCTCTTGCGGCAACTCCTGACGGAGGCCATGCTGGTTTCTCTGTTGGGCGGCGCGGTCGGAATGTTGTGCGCAGCCTCATTGCTGAATGCTCTCAGCCGATGGCAGCCGTTTGGAGCGGGCTCTGAACATCTGGTAGTGGCAGTCGACGCACGCGTGTATCTGGCAGGCCTTGCACTATCGATGACGAGCGGCCTTCTCTTCGGCATGATCCCGGCCTGGCATGCATGGCAAAGCCGCCCATTGCAGGCGATGAAGAGCGCACCCGCAGAGTCGGGGCATCTCCGCCGATTTGCAATACGGGACTTGCTGCTCGGGGCGCAAATTGCAATTTGTACCCTGCTGGTTACGGCTTCGCTGGTGGCCGCTCGCGGAATGGTGCGGGCATTGCGCGCTCCACTCGGAATTAACCCGGCCGGTGCAACGGTCGCGCAAGTGAATCTAGGCATGGTCGGCATCGATGGGGACAACGCTCTGGAGAAACAGAAGCAGATCATCGAGGCGGCGGAAGGTATACCCGGCGTCCAGGCCGCGGGAATTGTGAACTTCCTGCCGTTGAGCGGATCAGGGATGAGCGGCATTCCCGTTTATTGGCCTGGAACGGTAGATCAGAGTTTGTCGAATCAGGTGCTGGCGACGCGAGTGTATCCGGTATCGCCGGACTACCTTAAAGCAGCGGGAACACGGTTGCTAACAGGACGCAATCTGACTTGGCATGACGACGCACAAACACCTCGTGTGGCCATTGTGAACGCGACCTTTGCTCACAAAATGTTTGGCAATCGGCCAGCCGTGGGAAATCACTTTTTGCTATGGAATGGTTCGTACGAAGTTGTTGGCGTCGCGGAGAATGGAAAGTACCTAGACCTGAACGAAAACCCGACGTGCGCAGTCTATGTCTCAACGGCTCAGATGGAACAGAGCAACACCAACCTAGTAGTGCGCTCCAGCCTGGCCTCTCGCGACATAGCGGCTGCCCTGCAGCGGATTTTTAGCAGCATTGCGCCAACGGCGCCGATCACGATCCGGAGCTGGGATGATGCACTGAGCAACGTGCTGTTCCCTGCGCGGACAGCGGCGACGGCTCTGGGAATTATGGGAATGCTGGCAGCAATGCTGGCGGTCACCGGCATTTTTGGAATGGCGGCCTACAGCGTCAGCAAGCGTATGAAGGAGTTGGGCATTCGTGTGGCGCTGGGTGCTCAGCGAAAGCAGATTGTGGGCGTCGGCCATAGGGCGCCCATTGGGCCTGCTGATATCCGGTTCGATCGTTGGGCTGGCCGCGGGTCTCTTTGCTAGCCGGCTGCTTGGGAGAATCGTGTATGGGGCCGATCCCCGCGATCCTCTGGTCGTGAGCGGCGCAATTGTTACCATGGCTCTCCTGGGATTGATAGCAACGCTCATTCCCGCCCGCAGGGCGCTCACTGTGGACCCTTCCCGGCTGATGCGGGAAGAGTAATAGTCTGCGAAGAATTTTTTCCGTAGCCGCTGAACGTTTTCCATCCCTCTGCCGATAGTTCCTACCGAAGGCTAGAACACCCGCTACCCGTAGCGCAGAGGCGGTTCCCATGAGCACCTCGTCAATCTCCAGCTCTCCCTCGTACACCAATCCGGCCGTCCAAGTGGAATCCGTCAAATCCTCACCTCAGCAACAGTCCGCGAAAGCTCCCGGAACTGACACTCAGATTACTGAAGACACCGTGCAGCTTTCTCAGCCTGCCCAGATCCAGCAGATGGCCCAGCAAGGCGAGAGCACATCCGCGATTGCCAGTGCCACCGGCCTCACCGTCAGCGAGGTCGATAACGACCTCGGCATCTCGACCACATCGTCCAGCATTCCTGTCGCTGTGCCGATTGGCCACGGGGGAGGACACCCGGCAGCAGCGCCGCGGCCAGCCACAGCGGCAGCACCTGCAGCCACGAGTCAGTCCAAAACCGCGACACCCGCTCCCACGCTCTCGGTAAGGGCGTAGCTGCGGCCAGCTTCACCTCTGGATGAACGCGTTGGCCCGTTTTCAATACTTGAATGATGGACGACTTGTCCATGACCGAACCGTCGCGTTCATTGCCACCTCCGCCGAGCGCCCTGGAACCTGACTGTCACTGAGTTAGTCCGATTTCGGACGATGAAGTTCGCTCTTGAACACTTTCCAATGGCGGCATGTTTGGCAATGCACTAGAAATGAACCTCTTAGGCCACCGAGGATCTCGGCTATCAAAATGCAATATCTAAAAGACCCGGAGCAAAGCTGACCTGGGGTCTGCAAAGAGAATTCGGTCGCTCCGACCATGTTTCGATTCCATTCAGGAGTCAAGCCATGACGTTACGGTACTGGCCGGACACCTTCATACAAGATGTCACGTTCGGCGTGCGCTCGATTCGGCAAAACCCTGTTGTCGTCGTTGCTACCGTATTGACGCTGATGCTCGCCATCGGATTGAGCACGGGCATCTTCTCTTTAATAAATGCGACCTGGCTGCGACCGCCCGTGGAGAAAGATCCCGGCAACTTCGTGCGTCTATTCGCTTACAATTCGCAACCGTCGTTTCAATTCGGCCAGCCAGGCTCCATTTCGCTTGAGAGCTATCGGCAGTATGAAACCGCTCGTTCCCTGAGCGAACTCGCTGCCTGGCATCAGGTGCGTCCAGTGTTTGGCGGAGCGCAACCAGCGCCAATTCGAGCACTTCTGATTTCGTGCAACTTCTTCTCAGTTTATGGATTGGATCAGCCCGAAATCGGCCGCCTTCTCAGGCCGGAGGAATGCTCCGGTTCTGCGTCGAACTCGGTTGCAGTCATCAGCGATGAGTTTTGGCACACCCAACTCAATGCGGTTCCTGATGTTTTGGGGCGAGTGATTTTTCTTAATCGACGTCCGTTCACCGTGGTCGGTGTCACCCCTCCTCATTTCCCGGGCCGAATGTCGCTGAGAATTAGCGCCTGGATTCCCTATATGTATCCGATGGTGTCGCAGTTGGAGCAGGACTCGAGCGCCGCCGGTGACTTCATACGCGACCCGAGCATCCAGTGGCTGGCGGTCGAAGGCCGCAGGAAACCTGGCTACTCGATGCGCGCTGTGCAAGCCGAACTTGCCATCATTGCCCAACAGCAGGATCTTCTACATCCTGGCCGTAGGACGACGCTTTTCGTAACTGATGGTAGCGGCTTCAACGAGCCGGGGCAGCGTTCCAGGAATAATCTCCTGATGCTGCTATTGATGGGGTCCCTGATTTTGCTTGTGGCGATCGCCAGTGCGAATGTGGCTTCGCTCCTGTTAGCAAAAGCGGCAGCACGCCGAAAGGAGGTTGCGATCCGCCTCTCTCTTGGCGCTAAAAGGTCGAGGCTCTTGAGAATGATCTTGACCGAGGGCCTGCTCCTGGCTCTCCCAGCAGGATACATGAGCTTGTTTGTAGCTTACTGGCTTCCACGGTTTCTTGCTCTGCACTTGGTCAAAGAACCGTTGAGTATTCCCCTGGAGCCCGATTTCCGCGTCTTCATCTACCTGGCTGCGACGACTCTACTGGCCGGATGCATAGCCAGTTTGACGCCCGCGGCCGAGTCGTTGAAGAGGGATCACCTGGCCGTGCTTAAGGGGCAGGAGAGTGTTTCGCGTAGTGAAACGGAACATTGGCTCACTTGCAATCTCCTTATCAGCGCACAGTTAGCAGCAAGTTTTGTGGCGTTGATCTTCGCGGGTGTGTTTGCTGAGTGGTACAACACGATTTTGAACGGCGATCCAGGATTTGCTGTCAAGCAGGTCATGGTCGTTCCGCTGAATCTGCAGGCACCACGCTATTCGGAGGCTTCGGCCTCGTCCTTTTACCGCACCCTCGAACAGCGTATACGAGCGCTGGCCGGTGTGAAGTCGCTGTGCTATACAGACACGCCGCCATTCGAGGGTTCGCCAATGCAAGAGATCAGACTGCGCGGCCAAGACTCCCGAACCGGGCGCAGGGTCATGGTGAGTAGAGTTTCCATAGACTGCCTTCAGACGTTAGGTATCCAGGTAAGCGGCGGACGTGTTTTTGATCAGGACGATATATCGGCTGAGGTCTCAGCTCCGAATGTCGTTATCTCACAGGCCTTCGCACATTCCTTTTGGCCCAACGAGAACCCCGTCGATAAGGTTATTTTGGAACCAAATGGTACATCACTGAGAGTAGTCGGTGTCGTCCGCGACACGAAATCAGAAAGGTTCGGCGTCACCGACGGTCCGCGCATCTATCGTCTGCGAACGCACCCACAGACTGGAGACTCACTCCTATTCGCGTTTGACAGGGATTCCTCTTCGCTGGCTCGAAGCGTAGGAGACGTGGTTAAAGGTCTGGACACCGACCTGATTGTTACTCCAAGGACCGTGGGAGCAGAAATTAACGATGCGGCAACCTTGATGCAGGGTCCGGTCGAACTGATGGTCATCCTTGCAAGCGGAACTGTTCTACTCGCGCTGATAGGAATCTATGGAGTGGTTTGGTTCAGCGTGGGCCGACGCACGAAGGAGATGGGAATTAGAATCGCTCTCGGCGCGACCAGACGCGGCGTGGTTTACCACGTGCTCCGCTCTCATATGCGGCCGGTATACGTCGGGCTGGTCGCAGGGTTAGTCCTGGCAGCAATAGGGTCACTGGCGATGAAGCGGATATCGAGTGACGGAGGCCTCCCATCGGATGTGCTCAATCCAGCGATGTATGTAGCGGTATCGCTGCTTTTGCAAGTTGTGGCCCTTGTGGCGACGCTGGGTCCGGTAATACGAGCGCTACGAGAAGATCCAGTCCAGGCACTGCGCCAGGAATAGAACAGAGCCGTTGGCGCAATTAATAAATGCAGCCCAAGGTACTCATTGAGCCATTGGACGGATTGGCCTTCATCGGGACATACCTTTCCTCCACAAATCAAAGAACGTTCCCGGACCGTCCCGCTCATTGCCAGCCTCCGCCGAGTGCCCGGTAAAGCTGCACCAGGCTTTGATACTCGCTCCCTCGCGCCTGGGCGAGTGTCAGTTCTTCGTTATACAGCGATCGCTGCCCGTCCAGCACTTCAAGGTAGGTCGTGGTACCGCCCTTGTAGCGCATGTTCGACAGGCGGACAGACTCCTGCAGATCCGCGACGCTATCCTCCAGGCGGAGCCGCACCTGGTGTTGCTTCTGATAACCGATGAGCGCATCAGAGACGTCGCCAAACGCCTGCTGAATGGTTTGCCGGTAGGCGATCAAAGCCTGCTGGTGCTGCGACTCAGCGAGGTGGAGATTCCCGCGCAGCGCGCCCCCGGTAAAAATCGGCTGGCTTACCTGGGCGCCGTAAGACCAGAAGCCCAGCTGCGAACTCATGAGGTTGGTGAAGGTACTGCTTCTGCCGAAAGAACCGCCGCCCGACCCAGTCAGCGAAATTTGCGGGAAAAATGCCGCCTTGGCGACCCCAATTTCCGCGTTCGCCGCAACCAGGTTCTGTTCCGCCTCGCGAATATCAGGCCGGCGCTCGAGGATGGAGGAAGGAAGGCCGGGCGGCACTTCGGGAGGCAGCGGTTGCTTCACCAACGGAAGCCCGCGCGACACATCCTGCGGATAATTGCCCAGCAGGATGCTGATGGCGTCCTCCTCCTGACCAATTTGCCTTTCCAGGTCAGGAACGGCGGCGTTGGCAGTGTCGAGAACTTGCTGTGCCTGCAGCACATCGAGTTTTGTCGCCACACCGTGGTCGAGGCGCAGCCGGGTGAGTTTGACCGAATCTATCTGCGTCTGGACCGTATCCCGCGTGATTTGGAGTTCCAGATCGAGTTCGAGCAGCGTGAAGTAATCGGCGGCAACGTCACTGACCAGAGTCAATATGACAGTTTGGCGCGCGTCTTCCGTAGCCAGCAGTTGGGCGCGTGACGGCCTCGGTTGCGCGGCGCAGACGGCCGAAGAAATCCAGCTGGAACGCTGCGTCGGCGGTAAGGGTGAAAAAGTTGTACGTGTTTTGGAAGCTAGGGTCTTTGCCACCGGTGAAATTGCCGTTCCCTTGCACTTGAGGAAACAGGTTCGAGCGGGTGATGGCAAGCTGGGCGCGCGCGGCAACGATGCGCTCCGTGGCCAACTGCAAATCGTAATTTTGCTTGAGCGCGATGCGAATGAGCTCTTGCAACTTCGGGTCCTGAAAGACCTGCCACCAGGGAAGATCGGCATAGGAGGCAGCCTGAGCCTGAAGCTGGGGATTCTCGGACAGATCACGATAGACAGTCGGAGTTTGAATGTTCGGCCGGTGGTAATTGGGACCGACCATGCAACCGGCGAGCGAGCCGGAAGCCAACATCGCCATCAGCAATCTTGCCAGCTTCATGAAGTGCAACTCCGTTTGTGTTTTATCCGACTGGTCGCGTGCGGTATCTTCAATCCCCTACTTCAGGGGAAGGTGTTTTCGGTAACGGCGCGGCAAGCTGCTGCTGGCCGGCGCCAGACCATTTCTCTACCAGATAGAAAATTCCCGGGACAAAGAAGATGCCGATGGCGCTGGCGGCCATCATGCCGCCGATGACCGTGGTTCCCATGATCTGGCGCGCGACCGAGCCGGCGCCAGTTGCGGTCCATAGCGGCACGCAGCCGAGAATGAAAGCGAAGGATGTCATCAGGATCGGCCGCAGCCGAAGCCTCGCGCCTTCCAACGCCGCGTCGGCGAGAGGTTTTCCATGCTCGTACTGCTCCTTGGCAAACTCGACAATCAGAATCGCGTTCTTGGCTGCCAATCCAATCAACATCACCAGCCCAATCTGGGAGTAGACGTCGGCTTCGATCTGAACCAGGTAAGCGGGCAGAAGTGCGCCCAGAACGACGCGGCGTAGCCACAGCACAAAAAAGGCTCCAAAGACCGCCACCGGCGTGCTGAGCAATACGCTGAACGGCAACGACCAGCTTTCGTAAAGTGCGGCGAGAATCAAAAACACGAACAACAGCGAAAGCCCGAAGATCAGCGCCGGTGGAACGCCTTCCCGGGCCTTCTCCTCTTGAAACGACATACCGGAGTAGTCGAAGCCCATTTCTCGCGGCATGGTTTGCTTGAACACAGCTTCCAGCGCGGCCGTTGCCTGGTCTGAGCTATAGCCAGGCGCGGCACTGCCGTTGATTTGCGCGCAACGGTACTCATCGAAGCGCATCGTAAATTCCGGGCCGAAACGCGGCTTGACCGTGGTCAGTGTCGACAGGGGCACGTTCTCTCCCTTGCTGTTGCGGACATAAAATTGTCCGACATTCTCTGCCCTGCCGCGGTAGTCGCTCTCGGCTTCGACATAGACCTGCCACTGGCGGCCGAAGCGATTGAAGTAGTTGATGAAATAACCGCCCATAAACGCCTGGACGGTGCGGTACACATCGTTCAGGTTCACCCCTTGCTTCAGTACCTTGTCGCGGTCAACATCGACAAATTGCTGCGGCACGCTGGGCAGGAAAGTTGTAGTGAGACTGGCGATTTCCGGCCGCTTTCGCGCAGCTTCAAGAAATATGCCCAGGTTCCGGGCGAGGAACTGAATATCGCCGCCCGAACGGTCTTCAAGGATGAAGGTGAATCCGCCGGCAGTGCCGACGCCAGGAATCGCTGGCGGGGAAAAACTGAAGGCCACTCCCGCAGGCAACTTGCTCAACTCCCGGTTGAGATGAGCCTTGATCGATTGAAATTGCTGGTCTCTCGCCTTGCGGGTGTCCCAGGGCTTCAGGGCCACAGAAAAGAACGCGTTGTAGCTGGTACGAACAAAACTAAGCAAACTGAAGCCCACGACGGTGGTCGTGTATTGAACCCCGGGGGTATTCATAATGACTTTTTCAACGTCTTCCGCGACCGCAGTCGTCCGCTCCAACGAAGCCGCGTTGGGCAGTTGCAGATTGATATAGGCGTACCCTTGATCTTCGTCGGGGAGGAAGCTCGTGGGCAGGCGATTGGCGAAGAACCCCGCCGCAATCCCAAAAGCTACCAGCAATACAACCAATACCGCAGTCTTCTTGAGCAATACCCCGCTCCAGCGGACATAGCCCTCGGTCGCCTGTTCGAAACGGCGGTTAAACCAATCAAAGAATCTTCTCAGCAGGCCGCGGCTCGGTTGCCGTGGGCGCAGAAGCAGCGCGGCCAGCGCGGGGCTGAGGGTAAGCGCATTGAATGCGGAGAGGACGACAGAGATAGCAATGGTGACCGCGAACTGCTGATAGAGCCTGCCCGTAATTCCGGGAATGAACGCCGTGGGCACAAACACAGCGGAGAGAACCAGCGCAATTCCAACCACCGGTCCGGAGAGCTCTTCCATCGCTTGGAAGGCTGCGTTCTTTGGAGTCAGTCCCTCTTCGATGTGCCGCTCCACGCCCTCGACGACCACGATGGCATCGTCCACCACCAGACCAATCGCCAGCACCAGGCCAAAAAGAGAAAGCGTGTTGATGGAAAAACCAAACAGGGGAAAGAGAATGAACGTGCCTACCAGCGAAACCGGCACGGCCAGCAGCGGGATCAGAGTCGAACGCCAGCTCTGCAGGAAGAGATAGACGACAAGGATTACCAGGATGAGGGCGATCACGAGTGTCTTAACGATTTCCTTGATGCCTTCCGTGACCGAACGCGTCGTGTCCAGGGATATGGCGAAGTCCATGTCCTCAGGAAATCGTTGTTTCGCTTGCGCCATCAGTTTCTTGACCCCGGCCGCTGCGTCGACGGCGTTCGAGCCGGGCAATTGATAGCAGGCAATAATGGCGCCCGGCCTCCCGTTGAAACGGCCGGCAACGCTATAGTCCTGGGCCCCAAGCTCGATGCGGGCGACATCGCGGACGCGGACGACGCCGCCGTCAGGAGTTTCGCGAACCACAATGCTTCCGAACTCTTCGGGAGAGACGAGGCGGCCCTGGGCCAGAACCGTGTAGGTGAATTCCTGGCCCTTGGGTGCAGGCTCGCCTCCGGCCTTACCTGCAGGGTTCACCGTATTTTGCGCTTGCACCGCGCTTATGATGTCCGGAACGGTGATGCCCAGCTTTGCCAACTGGTCTGGTCTTACCCAAAGCCGCATGGCGTATTGGCCGGCGCCGAATACCTGAGTGTTGCCAATGCCTGGCGAACGCAGGATGGGATCCACGATGTTGATGTACGCGTAGTTAGCCAGGAACTTGGCATCGTAGGTTCCGTGCGGCGAGTAAAGGGCGACCCACATGAGGGGCGCGGTGACGGACTTGCGAACCGTGATTCCGTAATTGGTGACGTCGATCGGAAGTTGCGATGCGGCCTGGGTTTCACGGGACTGGGTGAGAATGAAGTCGGTGTTTGGATCAGTCTTTACATCGAAGTCCACAATCAAGCTGGTGGTGGAATTGGCCGTGGCATTCAGCGAGTACATGTAGTTCATGTTGTCCACGCCATTCATCTGCTGCTCGATGGGTGTGGCAACCGCTTGTTCCAGAGTTTGCGCGTCCGCCCCGACATAGGTGGCCAGCACCTGAATCTCGGGCGGAGTGATGTTGGGAAACTGCGCCACCGGCAAGCTCAGGATAGTGAGCGACCCCACCAGAACCATGACGATGGAGATAACGATGGCGACGATGGGGCGGTTGATGAAGAACTTTGACATCGGGTATCTATCCTTGAGTTGCCGGGGGACTTGCGGGGGCAAACGGCCGGGGGTTCACTTTCGCACCTGGGCGCACCTTCTGAACTCCTTCCACCACGACTTTTTCTCCTCGATTCAGCCCGCTGGCGATCACCCACTCGGAACCGACACGGTCACCGACCGTGACTGTCCGAATGCTCACCTTGTTATCTCCACCCACCACGGCGACCTGGTAAGCGCCCTGCAGTTCCGACACCGCGCGTTGAGGAACCACCAGCGCGTCCCGTTGCAGGTTGACGACGGCGCGCACTTTGGCGTAGCCGCCAGGGCGCAAAATGTTCCCCGGATTAGGAAACAGCCCGGCAATCCGAATAGCCCCGGTGCTCTCGTTGACCTGTCGGTCGGCAAAGTAGAACGTGCCCTCGTGCGCGTAAGTGGAACCGTCGGCCAGGATCAGTTGCAGGCGTAGAGCTTTGTCCGCAGCCAGGCGGCTGGCATCCGTCGGGAACCGCTTCCGCCAGGCAAGATACTGGGGTTCGCCAACCGTAAAGTAAACCTTTATGGGTTCAACCGTGGACACCGAGGTGACCGGCCCGCTGCTGGGATTGACCAGCGCGCCTACCTGAAGCTGGGCTTGCCCGGCAATGCCGTCGATGGGGGCTACGAGCCGGGTAAACTCGAGATTGATTTTCGCCGTTTCGACCGCCGCCTCTGAGGTCTTGATGAGAGCCTTGGCCGTTTCCACAGAGGCCAGGGCGGCAAGGTTGTTCTGCACGGCATTGTCCAGATCCTGCTGGCTGGCGGCCTGCTCCTGGGCCAGAGGCCGGTAGCGTTTGACATCCAGATCCGTGCGGCCCTGCACCGCCACGGCATTGGCGAGCGCGGCTTTGGCCTGCGCCAGTTGCCCCTGGGCCTGGTCAAGAGCAGCCTGGAAAGGCCGCGGGTCGATCTCGAACAGGAGCTGACCCTTTTTGACGAACGCACCCTCCTGATAGCCCTGCCTCTGCAGGTACCCGGTCACCTGCGCCCGGACATCGGCATTGACCAGCCCGTCAAGGGTGCCGATCCATTCGCCGAAAATCGGAACATCCTTCTGTTCCACCTGCACCACCTCGACTTCCGCAGGGGCGCCCGGCGGCGCTCCTGCGGCGCCCTTTGGCCGCATCGCCCCAACCACCAGGATGACCACAAGCAGGCAAAGGACTGCGACACCGGCGACGATAAGGTTGCGCTTCGAAAGACCGGCCATCTTGCTTGAAAACCTCCCCGCTAGGGTGTATCCGGCATCATCTTCCAAAATCCGAATCAACGCCAGAGCATGTTTTAAGGGCCCAGCATTAGGCTTCGCGTCCGCATGCCATTCAGCGCAGGAGAGCGTATCGGGGAAACCTGACTATAGGCAAACTGACTCGATCCTATATTTGTAAAAATGTCCGCGTTTTGTCGAAAATTGCTGGATTGTCGCCGCGCAGAGTCAGACGGGAATTAGCCGAGGAGGCCCTCCGGATGACACGGGATAAACAGGCTGCGGAAAACTCTGTTTTGTTATATCAGGGCACGACTTTAGTCGGGCCGTAGACGATTGAGAATACGTCGGGATTTAGAGCGTGTGTGAGAACTCGGTCCTGGAAGGGCACGGGTTCAGCCGTGCCGTAAATTCGTTGAGAGCTTCCGGGCTTTTAGCCCCTGAGGGCATCTTTTATCAGCGCACAAGAGAATTCGGAGGATAGAAAAAACGTACCTCAGCGGCTAAAGCCGGGTATGGCAATGTCATTTACGGCACGGGTGAACCCGTGCCCTTCCAGGACCGAATTCTCACACACGCTCTTTAGCCCCTGAGGTACGCCTTTCTGCCCCGACAACGACTTTTTCCGCAGCCTGTAAAACCTGGAGGGTGTGACTAAAGGATTGATAGACCAGGCTTACGTGGTTGCGAGACTTGGGAAGGAAGCCCCAAGATGAATGGTTAGGTCCAGAGGACATGAAACAAAACGCGGCCCTCTCTCACCATCCTTCAGGGCCTGTTGAGGTTTTCGAGCCCGAAGAAAGCGGGTTCTGACTCGACTTCTTCGAGCCGGCAGAGTGGGCCTGTTGCTGCGCGCACAGCCTCAATCGTGGGGGCAAACGCGAGGATGATGACTTCATCTCCTGCTTTTCAATTCCCGGCATAGCGCGCTCGCAAGAGGAGGGCCATCTATGGACAACTTCACACCGGCGTCCAGTATGACTCAAAACTTTTTATTGGGCTTACTCCCGCCGGCGGAGCGTGAACGTCTGTTGCCACACCTGGAGACGGTTGCCTTCCCGCTGGGGAAAATAATTTACGAACCGGGTGAACGCGTCGACTTCTGTTACTTTCCGACCGACTCGGTTGTTTCCCTGCTTTACACCATGCAGGACGGGTCAACCGCGGAAATGGGTCTGGTGGGTAATGACGGTCTTACGGGCGTGGCGATCTTTCTGGGGGGAGAATCAACTTGCAGCAGAGCTATGGTCGCCATGGCCGGAGAGGCGTTCAGGTTGCCCGCCACACATCTGCAGCGGGAATTCGCTCGCCACGGGCCGCTGCAACAGTTCCTTCTGCGATATACGCAGGCGCTCATCACGCAAGTTTCGCAAACCGCCGTATGCAATCGCCTGCACTCTGTGGAACAGCGGCTCTGCCGCTGGCTGT
Organism: uncultured Acidobacteriaceae bacterium; assembly: GCA_963790935.1. Lineage (GTDB taxonomy): Bacteria > Acidobacteriota > Terriglobia > Terriglobales > Acidobacteriaceae > PALSA-350. The sequence goes on from CAWBRJ010000052.1 coordinate 115,941, forward strand.
TACTGTGTCACGACCGAAAGAGCCGTTCCGACCTGCTGATGACCCAGGAACTCATCGCCAGTATGCTGGGGGGACGCCGAGAGAGCGTAACTGTGGCCGCAGGACATCTGCAAGACGCTGGTCTGATCCATTACTGCCGCGGCCGCATAAGCATTCTGAATCGCCGTGGGCTCGAGTCAAACGTCTGTGAGTGTTACCGCATCGTGGAAGATGAAGTGGACCGTCTGTTCGGCAGGAAACCCCAATTTAGCCAGTCCAGGATTTTTGCCGAAGCCGGCCGAGCGAACCTCTCCATTGAACAAAATTGTCAGGCCGCGTCCTCGAAACGTTGGACCCGGCTGCCACCTCTGCACTCCGCTTAAAACCGGTTAGTCAGAAGATGACACCGTCCTTCTCTATCGAGTCCACTGCAGTTACCTATGAGAGAACGGTGCTAGCCGTCAAGGGTCGCGGTTCGTTCCCCAAGCGAACCAACTGCTGCTAGCAGAGCCATCGGTGTTTGTCTGTGCGCTAAGCCACATAACGGCTCTGTATCTCAAACGAACGATCCCCTCCTGATGTCCTTGAACCACTGAATTCTTGCGTTATGTGCGACACCGCACCGACGACGTGCTCAAACTGCCAATATTGTGGGCGACGAACCTGCGGGATGGCACACGGAGAAAGCAACCGATTCGGTGACAGACGCCAGGTGGGAGAACCGTGATGGGACTAGCGACCCTCAACGTGTGGATCCACGACCAGCAGGATACCTGCAAGATCAGCAACGGCAGCTGGTTGGTCAGCGTTACCTACTGCAATGGCGAGGTCGTTGAGTGGTGTGGGCACACCTTTCTCGCTGAACCGGCGAAGTGCGGCCACGCGGAATTTCAACTCCCGCCCGGGTGCTACGTCGTGCGCGCCTTCCAATGGATCCCTTTCAAGCCTTTCCCGCTCTTCTTTTTCACCGAGCACGCCATTGTTATCGTCGGCTGCGACGAATTTGCCTGCGTACATCTTTTTACACCCACCTATCGGCAGAGTATTGGGCAGCCGGGGAGAGCTGCGCGCTTTATTGCTGAATTGCAAAAGCTCCCAGCCGACAAGGTGGACAAGTTTGTGGCGGCGGGAGAGGAACTCCTCAAGGCGATGCCGCAGACTGCCGCAGACAGCGCCACGGAGAGCATGCTGCAACAGTTGGCGGAATTTCTAAAGAACAACCCGCCTGAGGGTGGCGGCGCAAAGAGTTAGGGCTGACCTTTAGCTCATCGAACACCAAGGAGATTGCCATGCCTGACAAAGAAAAGGCGCCACCGGCCGCGAGCGCGCCGCCGGCCGTCACGGAAGCAAACAACCCGGACGTTCAGGCTGCTCTCAAAGCCCTGCTCGGTGTTTATCAACCCATACTCGAGCAGCAGCTCAGCCTGGCGAAGAACACGGAGGAACTGCAAAAGCAGGCGCAGGCCATTTCGAGCCGCACTTGTGCCCAGGAGTTCGAAGACGCCTTTAGCATGTTCGGCAAGTTCCTGAACGAGGACACCGCCATGCGCCTGCTGCCTCCGCAGGCAAGGGAAATTCTCGGCCCGATTGAACAGTGGCGGTGGTGCCTGCAGCACATACTCTGCTGCCTGGTATTTGGCTGGCTCGTGTGCCGCTACCCACGCACCTTTCGTGGCTACGCCTACTACCTCTATGAATTCTGGAAATGCGTGCGCCAGGTCATCGGCAACCCGGTCAGCGATCCTCCCACGCAGGAGCAGCGGGCCGACTTTGACACCTTGGTCAGGATCCTGGCCGATGCCTACAAGCCGTATTTGACGGATCAACTTGCGACTGTGGAGTATCCGGCAGGCGTTCCAGACGAGATCATTTCCGGCAGCATCGACTGCTACGTCGACAATCCCCAAGCCTGCGTCATCTTCGATCGGCTGTTGACCACCGAAGCTGCGCAGGCGTTGCTGGGGGCAGCTGCATTCAAAGAGCAGAGCCAGAAACCGTATTTCTGGTTCTGCCGCTGCTGGTGCCAGTGCGCGCTCTGTTTTGGCTGCTGTCTGGCCCGTGCCCGCAATATTCAGCAGGTGGTGTTGTGTTTGTATGCCTACTACCGGTGTCTGATCGATTGCTTCCGGCCCCTGACCTGCGAGATCACCAGCCCAGCCCCTGATGCCTGCGCCGTCGAGCAGTACTACTCCGGCCCCGGCGTGTGGGGAGTTGAGATCGTGGGCACAGCGACAGGTGTATCTTGCGACCACTACATACTCGAGTGGAAAGACGCCCTCGCACCGCCGACCGCATACACACAAGCCTTCATTGTCTATCCGCCTCCCGCTCCTCCCACTGGGCCCGGTGCTTGTGGCGTCGTCGGTGGCCCGTTGGGTTACCTCCAAACCTTCGGGACACCGGTCCCCACGGACATCGAGATTCGACTCACCGTCTTCAGCTCACAAACCGGGCAGGCGCCGTGCGTTATAGAAGTTTCATTCCAAATATTCGAGCAACGCGTCTCCATCGAAAACGTCGGCGGCATAAACGTCCCTAACTGGTCTGATCCCAGTTCGCAACTGAGCGGTGTTCCCCCGGGACCTACCCCTCCCGGACCTTCTCGGGTGCTGTCGTTTGGCGACGCCCTGGAGATTTGGGGACACGCCTGGGTGGGCGGATGCTCGAGCGCTCAAATGAAGCGGTACACACTCTCTTACCAGGCAGGATTTGTCACCAACCCGCTAGCAGGAACTTGGACGCAATTCTGGGAAGTTGACTACAACAGCCCGTTGGAACAGGCTGTGGCCGGCAACAGTTATATGGACTTGACCAGTATCTGGCAATTCGTGCAGATATGCTTCCCTCCTATTCCTCCGTGCCCCCGCCCGGTGCCCCCTTATACACAACCCTATCCGATTCAGTACGACCAATTGGATCCAGCGAGTTGGTACAGCGGCGTCGAGTTGCCGTGCAGCGCTGGTCCCGCTGCGCCTCCTGGCCAGGGACCATACCCGATAGACCCCCAGTTACCATTGATTCCCGGGAACATCTGGGCTTCCCAGACGCTGCCGCCCAGCAACTGTTATTCGGGTCAATACACGTTGCTCCTGACGGTCGAAGATACAGGCGGCCATTTCTATTACGACACTCAGGAAGTCTGGTTCGACAACAAAGCGGTTTACGGCGAGATTACTGGGATTCTAGGGGTCGCGCCTTGCGCCGTCATTAACCTGAGTCAGATACCGAACGCAGGCAACTGCAATGTGGCATGGCCACTGGCGCTTGAGGGTATCGCCTACGACGAGTACATCATTGAGGGAAACAGCACGCCTCCCAGCGACAACTTCGGCGGATACTGCATGACCCTTACCCGCCAGGGCGGTTCAGAGTCGGTTTGCACACCCGTCAGCCTTTCCGTGGCTTTACCGGTCCCGAACCCAACGAGTCCGACAACCGTTGGCACCAACCGCATCGGAGATCCCGGTGTGCGTTGTGCGACAGCTTCGCCTCCGCCTGTTGGCCCGGTAACGAAGTCCTCCAACGTCCTGACCACGATGGATGCCCGAATGTTCGATGCTACCTGCGGGTGCAAAGCCTCACCCGTCCCACCGGCGGGATTCGCACTGAACCGCGCCGATCCAACGACAGGAGAAGCGGGCCAGTGCTGCTCTTTCTTTTTCACGCTGGAGGTGTGGGATAACACTGTCTGCGAATTCCTGTCGGGTGGTCGCCATTACGCCGCGGCCCCGTGTGTCCTTATCTGGCCGGTATACATTTGCAACGACTTGCCACCGCTGCCCCAGGGCACACCGCCGCCTTGCCCGTGAGGGGCGGTTATGGCTGGCCATTCCGGGGTAGCAGATCGCGGTTCTACTTGAGATGAATGAAGCTCGCTTCTGTATAAGATTCGTCCTGGCCGTTCTGGCGACCTGGCGGGTAACCCACCTGCTGGCCAGCGAGGACGGGCCGGCCGGCATGATTGTTCGATTTCGCGTGCTGCTCGGTCGCAGCGTTGCAGGCAAGCTGATGGACTGCTACAACTGCCTCAGCATCTGGACGGCTGCCCCGGCGGCGTTGTTCGTTTCCCTCAAGCCACTGGAGTGGCTGTTCTGTTGGCTGGCGCTCTCCGGTGGCGCTTGCCTGCTGGAAGGTATGGTCAACGAGCCGGTGGTGATTCAACCCATGGCGCAACCGGCGGAAGGAGATTTCAACGATGTGTTGCGGTCAGAAACGCACCGAACTCAAGAACAGTCAGACGCAGAGGATAATGCAGGGCGGCGCGCAATACGCCCGCAATAGCCAGAATCAATCTGATCGAGATCAATCTCCTGGAAACCAACCTGCGACGCCTTCCACGGTCTACCCGCTGGTCAACTCACAGACGCCTGGTGTACAAGGCCAGGCGACCCCTCGAGATTCCATCAGCGTTCGCTATCAGGAGAACTCTGCGATCCGGGTGCGCGGATCCGTCACCGGCAATTACTATGAGTTCTCGGCCTCTCGCGCTATTCAGCCAGTCGATGCCAGAGACGCCACATCTCTGTTGAACACACGTTTCTTCCGTCGTGCGTGACAGCGCGGTGTCATTGGGTGGGCTGGTCCCCGCCAGGGCCACCATCCACAGGGCCATGTGGCGTCGGTTGTTGCACCGGCGGCTGGATAGAATCCTGTGCGACTTTTATCTCGGGCGAACCTGGATAAGTGCAGTGATAGAGCACGGTCAGACGGTCTCCGGTATAGCTCCTGGGAAAATGGCCGAAATTCTGTGCTCGGTTAATAGCCCGCAAGCATGAAGCATCAAGGGAGGAAGACCCGCTTGATGTTTCCACAGTCGGGACTTCATGATTGCCACGCCGCCCTACAGCGAATTGAATGTAGACAGTTGCGCCGGCTGGGGTACCCGCGGCGACTTCCGACGGGTTCCATTTCTGTGCGACGCTGTTTTTCACTGCTTCTATATACCCGGTAAGTTGCGAAGCAGGATTCTCTCCCCGCGCCGACCTTACGGTCGCCTCCGTTGATGGGATCTTGGTTTGCGGCGGATGAGCGTTCACCAAATCGAGATGATCGTTGCCTTTCGTTTTGACAGGGCCCGCTAGAGACTGAGCAGTTGCAGCACGAGCCGATAAAAACATCGGAGTTGTTCTGCTGGTACTTAAAAGGCATATCCCCATCAGGGTCATTGCACTTGCGACCGCCACCGCCCATCTTCCTTTGTGGTTGTACGGCAGCTTCGAGTTCTTGGCGATCAACCACAGTGCCGCGGCGGTTAGCACCAGCAGCAAAGATATGCACGTGATCCGTCCCACAATTTCCTTAAGCGCAGCGAGAATTCCATAAAGAAGAAGACACAGGACCGCGCAGGCCGCCCAAAGAATCGCGAACACCTCAGGCCCGGCCAGGGTGGGTCGCGGCGCCAACGGTGTTTGATTGGTTGATTGCAGTGGCGTGGCCTGTTGCGCTTGAGCCCATGTTTTCCAGGGATCAGGCAGCGGGCCCTTCGGGGCCAGTACGGCCTTTAGTAGAGATTCGTCATGCGTCGCAGAGGCATCATTCGTCTGTTGGGCGAGCCGCCGCCTATCCTGCTCATCAATCGCCAGGACAGGATGAACTCGCTTGAGAACCCGGGTCCACAGTCTCCTGGCTTCGGGCGACGCTGTAAACAGTGTGCTCACCTTACTTCTCCGTTTTGCATAAACTGAAACTTCTTTCTCTGATAGCTCTTCGCAGCAAATTCGTCATCAACACGGTGCTCGTGCTCCGGTGTCAGGTTCCACACATAACAAGAACTCTGAGGCTGGTTGTATTTGACCAGTGACCGGCAGCCCGCACCATCACCCTTTCCGGTACTAGAAGCGGCCGGGAGCGCGTCAACTAATGGGAAAGATGACGCGGGAAGGCACGGTAGGCAGCGCCATAACCCAGAACGTGTAGTCCGCTGTGCCCCGTGCGTACCCGTTGTGAGTGGTTACCATCGCGCGTGATCCAGGAGGGGGACCGAATATGCCGATAAGTCAGGGCAGAAGTCTGCTCTCTGTGCGAATGAGCGGATGTCGCGGAAGTGAGAAAGGCAGCAACTACCAGCAGGGCGGAGATTAAGAAATTTTTAGGCGTGATAAGAACCCCGGCGGCCACACGCTCCATGAGCACCCTTGGAATTGAACGCTATTCTATCCAGGGTAGAAAAGCTCCAGCAAAAACTTGGCGCAAAAACTGCGTGCCGGCGGCGCTTTGGCGCCGCTGGTACGTCGTTACAGTAAACCGTGGGAACGAAGAACCGTGGCCGTCTTGCCGGGCAGTAAAAAACAAAAATGACAGAAGTGACAGTGGTTCCTAAGCTATGCCGTGTGCTTCGTTGTGGCTCCCACCGGGGGAGGTGCGTTCTATGTGGTCAAGCTGGTCATCGAGCCGCATTACATGTAGCAGACGCACAGCGCCGGCTACATAAAGCAGCGTAAGCGCACAGAATGACATCCCTACCATTTATTCAACGCCCTGGGGCAACTTGGTGACGGTGCGGGTGGCTGTGTCGATCGGTTTCGACTTGTAAGTACGCTTTAGGCTCAAAACCTTGCCGTCTTTATCGATCTCCAGGTTGACTTTGGGACGTTCTTCAAAAAATTCCATTTGTTTCTCCTCTCGGTGATGGGGCAGTGGCAAGACCAGTTTTAATCGTGAGTCCCGTCTCGCTGTCTCCGTTTGGCTCTCGTTGTTCACTTACCTCGGAAAATGTGAAGCAATAATATTTGCGCTTACGCGATTAGTCCAGACACAGTTACAACAAAGCTAGGGTAAGTGCTTCCTGTTCACTCGAAAATAAGGAAATGGAAATCACTAAGACGAGGGTCATCTTTGTCAGGTGCCTAAAGTGTAGACATTAGTTCTTAGATAGCTGACGATTGCGCTTTTGCCAAGAAACCAACGCTGTCACTTAACGGGCGAACAGCCCTGCTGTTTCGCTCCACCGTCCGCCGGCTTGACATTTGATTACGCCGCTGAGCCTGAATCCTCTCCTCGCAAGTCCACGAATCACCAGACGAGAGTGGCGACAGCGTTGCGGGGTAGAGCAAAGGAGACCTGTTGGCCTGCCTGAATGACCCGCAGATTCTTTGTTTCCCCAGGATTCGTCAGCACCAGGGCGAAGCCGCCGTCGGGGTTCCGTACGGCTACATGGCGGACCCCCGAATCACTACTGCCCGTGGCAATGCGTATCCCATCCCTCTGCAGATGCTTGGAGAAATGCCGGAGGGCGTGGCATTGTCCGCTTTTTACGATGGTTCCGTCATCTTTCAGCGTCACCAGGCCGGCGCAATTGTAAGGTCCCAGGTTAGGCTTTCCTCGGGGATCGAGCATCAGGTTCCAGGTAATCGCACTGCGGCACCAGTTCTCCAGTGCATCGGTGAAGACGCCGCCCCACTTGGCCCAATCTGTGGCATAGTCGGCGGCATCGATGAATGGGCCACCCTCGGTCCAATAAAAAGGAACGCCCGGATCCTTCTGGTGTACAAGGCTCATCTGATCGGGTGTACCCGTGTACCCGTGCCACGCCACACCATCCACATACTTTGCCAATTGCTTATCTTCGAGCTGCGCTTCCACCCGTTGGTAAAGCTGGTAGTTGTGGTCGAGCAACCAAATCTGCGTTTGCTGGTGCTGTGCTCGCAACAACGGGCCCAAATGATCGCGTACAAACGCCGCCTCTAAGGGTGGCGACCACCGGCAGGCAGGCATCGTTCCGTTCTGGGTGGTATCCACCTCGTTCTGGGGAGTGATCGCCTGCACGGGCACGCCCAACTGCGCATAGCCCTTGAGAAACTTACTGAGGTAGCGGGAATAGACGTCCAGATAACTTTCCGACATCCATCCGCCCAACATAGATTCGTTCGACAGATCCCACAGCCAATGGGTGTAGGGTCCGAGATAATTATCCTTGGTTCTCCCGCCAGCGGTTGTTCCGTAGGTTTTCATCCAGCCCGGAGGACTCCAGGGACTGGCAAGAAGAAAGAGGTTGGGATTGATCTCCCGGATCTCCCGCAGGGTAGGCACGATATAGGCTTCGTCATGCTTTAAGCTGAAGTGATCCAAATTCATGTCGTCGGGAACATCGTCATAGGAGTAGACGCTGCGCGAATAATCGCTGGAGCCTATGCAACAGCGGCCCAGGTTCAGATTCAGCCCCGTAGGAGAATATGTTTCACGCAGAAACGCCTGGCGGGAGGCGGCGGGCATGCCGTGCAACAGGAAGCAGGAGGCGTCCGTAAGCGCAGCCCCAAAGCCGAGGATGGGCTGAAACTGGCGTGTGCTATCGATCTCGATCGTGGCCCCGCCGACCCGGGCTGCAGCCGGAGTCCAACACAATTCCGGCCGCTCGGCATACTTCTCCGTCGCATCCGTAACATAGAGAGTTGCAGACCCGTGACCCACGCCCTGGGATCTTAGCCACCGTGGTGACAGCACAAACAGGCCGCTTGCGGCTGCACGGCGAAGAAAGGCGCGGCGATTCGAGAGCTCCGAGGTCAAAAAATCGATTTTCATGGCCAAATCCCAATCTGTATTCCGTGATACCTGATTTCACGGTTTCGGCATCCCGCTTGAGGGGGATTCTGTAGCGGTGAACCTTAGCAAGCTTAGGTAACGGAGGACAAGCGGTTTTAACCGTTCCCCTTGGCGCCCGTTACTTGCGACAGTCGCCATTACATATGTTCAGACCTGGTGAAGCAATAGCACTTGCCCGGATTCGGGTTACGTCAGACTTCCTCCAAGGTGACTACTAAACATCAGTTCGCACAAGGGTTGGCTTGGAACGATTCCGCCTACAAACCACAACGCCCGAGTTCGCGCCAGTTGCGGGGGCACTGCCCGATTAGCCTGAAGTTTTCTGGGACGCTTTACGGACCTGGGGTTCATAGAACGGGTACGTCTTTAGAGGTCGAAGAGCTTGTTGAACCGCATGCTCGCTCTTGCAGCAGACAAAGCCGCCGGGAGATGCCGCAACGAAGCAGTCCCGGAAGGACGGCACATTGCCCAACTCGGCTCATGCGCCCGCTGCAGTTCGCGGGCATATATATAGCGGCCAACTAACCAGCGACACAGTACCCGTGGTTACTAAAGTTTTGGATACGAAAGTTCCATCGTTACGTATTCCTCTGCAAACTCAGTCTTCGGGCGCGGATGAAAACTATCGTTCTGCAAGGCAGTGATTGAACTATTTAAAGCAAGAACTCTCCTTGGTCCTAAGCAAGTTGTCCTGATTTCCAGCACGTGTTTGCACGTTACCTCGGCATACTCGGGGCTAGCGAGCTAAAGCGGATCTCGCGGAGCCATTCCCCCGAGGGTGTTCCCCCTGAGAGTATCCCCCCAAATGTTTAGGGCGTCGTCTGCTTGTGCAGGCCGCGCCGAAGCAGGTGCCCTTGAGCTTTGGTCGGACAGGTGTAGTTATTGTCGGTGGAGGGCCAGTTGGACTGGCGCCTCTGCTCGCGGCGCATAGGGGCGGGCGTCTCCCTGACCCCCTAAGAGAAGGTATCACGGTGGTAGAGGAGTCGGACGCCGTCGGCGAGGGGAGCATCGGCCGCTGGTGCATCAATTCCGACAGCACTGGCTTCACTTTGCAGACTGCCTTACCGTCCGCCCATAAGGGCGCTGTAAAGCGGATTCAGCACAAACTTATTAGTTGGCAAACCCAACTGGCTTGGTGATGGGCAGGTTTAGCTTCTTTTCCAGCCACAAATCAAAGGGTGGGTGGCCCAGGTCTCGCTTGTGAAACCTGGGTTTCTCTCTTTAAATGGCTCTAGCCGGAACACCCAGGTCTCAAAAGCGAGACCTGGGCCACCCACTCAATATTGCTCCGCGCCGGTTTCCTCCTCTTAAGCTTCTGCATAGGCTGTCATGCAGGGTTTACTCCTCGACACTGCAGTAACCAGTCACAGGTTACAACCGCTTTCTTCGAAGCTTAATCCGCTCTTGCCACTTACCGGCTGCGTGACACAAAGTTGCTATTGACATGATGCGGACCATGCCTCTAGTCCCCCAGGGTTCCGACCGGTTTGTCTGGAGACTTTGCCATGGTTCTTGTACTCGACCACTTGTCTGCGCAAGATGCAGTCGCCACGAAAAATCCTCTGCTCGAACTAAGTGTAGTAATACCCACCTATAAAGAGCGGCAGAACATCGCTCCCCTCCTCGCGGCGCTCCAAGCCAGCCTTCAGGGAATCAACTGGGAAGTGATCTTTGTGGATGACCATTCACCGGACCATACCGCTGATGAGGTCCGCGCGCTTGCGCTGTCCAATCCAAGGGTGAGAATTCTCGAGCGCATCGGCCGGCGTGGGCTCTCCTCTGCGTGCATCGAGGGGATGATGGCAAGCCCAGCTCCGAGCCTTGCAGTCATGGACGCTGACATGCAACATGACGAAACTGCGTTGCCGGAAATGCTTCGCCTCTTGCAGGAGAAACAACTCGACGTCGTCGTAGCCAGCAGAAGAGTCGCAGGAGGAAGCATGGGCGAGTTTGCCAAGGAGCGCGTGCGCTTAAGCGACCTTGGCTCGCGAGTCAGCCGCCTCGTCTGCAACTGCGATGTAACCGACCCCATGAGCGGCTTCTTCGTCGTAGATAGTCAATTTTTTAGAGCCGCTGTGCCCCGCCTGACCGGAACTGGTTTCAAACTCCTCGTCGACATCCTGGCCTCGAGTCCAAAACCACCCCGGATCGCTGAAGTTCCCTACCGCTTTCGTAAGCGGCTGATTGGGGAGAGCAAACTCGATGTGAATGTCGAGCTGGAGTATCTTTTCCTCATCCTCGATAAGATGGTGGGCCGCTATCTGCCCACGCGATTTGTGCTTTTCGTTGCTGTGGGCTCGTTAGGTCTTCTGATTCACTTGTCGATCTTAGGGATCTTCCACTTTTTCGACACGGCCGCGTTTTTACAAGGACAAATCGTCGCCACCCTGGGCGCAATGTTGTTCAATTTCTTTCTAAACAACGTGGTTACTTTCCGAGATCGCAGGCTGAAAGGATCTGCCCTGCTTCGCGGGCTGGCTACGTTTTTCGCTGCCTGCACGTTGGGCGTGCTGATCAACTTGAGTTTCGCGGACCGGCTGTTGGCTGCGGGCCTGCCCTGGTACCTCGCCGGACTTTCCGGAGTGGCCATCAGCTCCTTTTGGAACTACGGCGTAAATACGATCGTGACCTGGCGGCGGAATCGGGAACGTTATTGTCTCTCACCGGACCTCGTTCCGGAAACAGCGATACCGGCCAACGGCGAAAGTGCGGGATGAGCCTCGTCCCGTTCCAGGGTAGGTCGTAGCCGTTACTTAAGGACGAGGCTGCCAATGCGCCGCTGCGGCGCAGGGAACTTTACCGCAGAACCATTCCCGAAAGAAGGTAGCCGGCACGCGAGCTTGCAGCTCATTCACACGACCCAGGTCGAAGGAGTGGGACAGCACCCAAACGGATTTTCCGCTCTGGATCGCTTGCAAAATCTCGGGTGCTGTAATCGTCGCCATTTGAAGTCTCTCCGCGGCGGCCCGCATGATGGTCGGGGGTAAACCAGCGTCCCACAGACGAACATTCTTCACTTGCGGTGCATAGTAAAGCAGCACCTCTGGATTGGAAACAGGGCTAAGCACAACAAGATCTGCCTGGGTGAGTTGCGGTGCAAGTGTCCGCGAGATATCTCGCCAGGGTTCCTTGTCGCTGTTCGGCGCCGTCACCTGGAAAAACAGACCAGTTCCGAAGGCAGCAACCAGGCTAAGCAGGACCGCAACACGGGCCCGGCCATTTACCAGGACCTGGCGCCCAGCGAGCAGGCAAAGTGGCACAACCATGAAAATGAGAGTTCGCGGCAACAAGATCGGACGACGAATACTCAGCACCAGCACCAGCGCAAGGAAAAGGCAAGGTATGCCGATCAGGGTGACATTTGCCAGGCTGGAGGGCGGGTTGAGCCAGAGCGAGACCATCAGGGCTATGCACACTGCGGCCGCCAAAAGGAACGCAGGCCACGGGTAGGGCGTTACTATACCGGCCACAACCAGCGAAAGGCAGTAGGCCAATTGATGGATGCCGGCCGGGGGCACATAGTTAATGATGCCGGTTTGGCTGGCGGCGAACACGTGGAGGTAGTAAGGCACGCCGAGCAGCAGAACGACCCCATTCAAAGCCAACCATTTCCATCGCGCCCGCTTGGCGTCGGCTCCTTTTCGCAACAGCCACAGCCATACAGCCCCAGCGCACGCTACCACGAACAGCAACCCGGTCGCATGGAGATACAGACAGAGGGTGGCGGACAACAGGTACCACCAAACCCCTTTCAACGAGCGCGAGTCGCGCTGGAACACCGCGGCAGCCCAAAGCGCCACTGAGGAAGCCAACATAAGCAGGGCATAAACCCTCGCCTCTTGAGCGAAATAAACGCTCATCGGACAAAGCGCGCAGAGAAGGGCGGCGGCCAAGGCTTGCGACTTGCCACCGAATTCGCGGCCAAGCAAGTAGGTCACGGGAACGCAAAGAATGGAGGCCAGGGCGGATAACGAGCGCAAGGCGGCCTCGCTGTGGCCCCATACGGCCATCCAACCCTGGAGCAAGAGATAGTAGGTTGGAGGGTTCGTCTCCCTGGACAACCCGTCGGACAGGGCGTAGTGAAGTCCAAACAGATCTACGTAGTATCGCGAAAAGATCTCGTCACTCCACAGAGAAGCTGCGCCGAGATGATAGACCCTTAGCGCAATGCAGAAGAGGATGATGAGGCCAAGGGCAAGTGCTTCGAAACGAGGCTTCCACTGCGTGTGTTCGACTTCTGGTTTCTGACCGAGTAACTGAGTCTGAACGGGCAAGTTCTGTGTAGACATCGGAACGTCTTTCAAAGCATAAAATGGTCGATCCTTGCCTTACCTGCCTCAGAATAAAGCAGCCACACCGAGGGGCGAATACAACTTCGGGCTTCCGAAATATCAATGGTGAAGGACTAAAGAACACTATGTCCAGTACTTCTTGACTATCTTTTGGCCAGAGGGCTGTACACCTTAGTTGAAGCGCGTCTGACGCCGAACTTGTGCTGTTCTGGATAAGTGCCAGCAAAAGTGCTTGAACATCCTCACTTAAACCTGTCATTACAGGCGTTTGAGCGGGAATTCCCTGGGCACTATTGACGACTTAGGTCCTAAAAACACCCCACATAACGCGTAAGCCTGTAAGGATTCACTAGGAGGCAATCGACTTTTGCAACGCACTTTGTCTCAGAGAAGTGATTTCCGCTCCAGTGTTGTCGCCGCCTCTACGTTGAAACGAGTGGAGGTAAAGATAAATGACTGGTGTGATGTAAAGAGTAAGCGATTGGGAAAGCAACAGACCTCCAACGACAGCGATGCCGAGTGGACGCCGAACTTCCCCGCTGGCCCCGCTGCCGAATGCTATCGGCAGGGCGCCGAGAAGGGCGGCCATCGTGGTCATCATGATGGGACGAAAGCGTTGCAGGCACCCCTGATAGACAGCGGCCTCCGGGCTTAAGCCGGAGTTACGTTCGGCATCCAGCGCGAAATCGACGATCATGATCGCGTTCTTCTTGACGATCCCAATCAACAGAATAATGCCAAGGAATGAGTAAAGGTTGAGGTCCTCTCCGCATGCAAGCAGAGTCAGCAGAGCGCCGATCGCCGCCGATGGCAATCCGGACAAAATCGTAATCGGATGGATGAAGCTCTCGTAGAGTACTCCGAGAACCAGATAGATCACCATGACTGCTATTACCAGCAGAAGCCCGAGACCTTTGAGCGAACTCTGGAACTGGGCGGCGGTACCTTGAAATGCGAAGCTGATCGTCGCCGGCATGCCAATCTCTTCAGCGGCCCTGCGGACAATAGCAGTCGCGGCGCTCAGCGAGACACCGGACTTCAAATCGAATTGAAAGGTGATCGCCGGGAACTGGCCGATGTGATTGACGGTCAAGGGCGCTACCGTCTGCGTGAGCGTAGTGACTGCCGAGAGCGGCACGAGCCTGCCGCTATTCGATCGGATGTATAAGTCGGATAGGGCCTCGGGGTCTCGTTGATACTGTCTCGCAACCTCCAAAATCACGTCGTAGCGTTCGGAGGCCACCGTGATCGTGTTGGCACGGCGGTTGCCGAAGGCGTCATAAAGGGTGTTGGCGATCTTTTCCGGATCGACATCGAGCGACATGGCAAGGTCGCGGCGGATATCGACGTTGACCCGCGGCGCGTTCATTTGAAGGTCGTTGGAGACGTTTGCCAACTCCGGCAGAGACTGCAATCTCGCCTTAAGGCGAGGCGCCCATCGGTACAACTCTTCCGCGTCGGGACTCTCGATGGCAGCCGAATATTGCGAGCGGCCCTCATCCTGGCCGAGGTCTACATAATCACCCGGGCGGATATAGACATTGAGGCCGGGGATAGTGTTCAGGCGTTTCTGCAGGTCAGCGACGATTGTTTTCACGTTGGGCCGGTGTTTGTCTGGAACCAGGTTGACCCAGAACCAGCCGAAGTTTTGCGATTCGATGCCAGACAGGTTGCTTTGCATCCACGGAATCGTCGCGAGGGCTTGATTCACTTGCTCGCCATAATGGATCATCCGGTCGAAGGAGTTATCTTGCGAGGCTTCGAGGGTTCCGTGGAAGTTTGGCACGTCTGCCGCAGGCATGAAGCTCTTGGGGACGGCGACGAATAGGTAAATAGTAAGAGCGGTCATCGCAACGCTGACCAGGATGGCTGTGCGCCGGCGGCGCAGGACGATATCGAGCGAACGGCGGTAAACCTCCTGCATCCCCGCGTATAGCCTTTCTGAACGCTGCTGGAACCAGTTGCCCGCCGCCTGCCGCGAGGCGAGAAACCGGCTGCATAGCATGGGCGTCAGCGTCAGGGCGGTTAGGCCGGAGATCAATATCGAAACAGAAATCGTTACCGCAAACTCGCGTAGCAGGCGTCCTAGCACTCCGTTGAGAAAGACGATGGGCAGAAAGACGGCGACCAGGGAAACGGTCATCGAAATGATGGTGAAGCCGACCTCGCCGGCGCCATCGCGTGCGGCCTGCATCCGCGTCTTACCCATTTCGCGATGACGGACGATGTTCTCGATCATGACAATGGCGTCGTCGACGATGAAGCCGATGGAGAGAGTGATCGCCATCATCGAAAACATATCCACCGAATAGCCGAGCAATCGCATAGCCAGGAACGATCCCAGGATGGAAACCGGGATGGTCGCACTGGCAATCAGCGTCGAAGATGCCGTGCCCAGGAATGCAAAGATAACCATGACGACGAGAAAAATAGTTAGGATCAGCGTGCGGTTCACCTCCACGACGGAATCCCGGACGAGATCGGCATCGTCTGCGACCTTGCCGAAAGAAACACCGGGCGGCATGGAATCGCGCAGCGACTGGATGACGGCTTTTACCTTGTCGGCAACTTCGACGGTGTTCGACCCCGGCTGTTTGCGGACGGCGAGGATCACGCTTCGCCGTCCGTTGATCCAGAACCTGCTCCTATCGTTTCTGGAACTGTTGAATACCTCGGCGACTTGACTCAGACGGATGGGAGAGCCGTCGCGGTAGGCAACGACCATCTTTGAAAATTCTCCGGCGGTCGTTAGCTGGCTGTTCGCCTGGAGCGAAAAGTCTTTGCTATCACCGTACAGCGTGCCTGAAGGCAGGTTGGCACTGTTGCTGGCGAGCGCGGTGCGAAGCTGTTCCAGGTCGAGTGAGTAAGCGGCCAGTCTTGCCGGGTCGGCCTGCACTCGAATTGCGGGTGCTTCCGGCCCATAGACCTCCACTTGAGACACTCCACTCACCATGGAGACGCGCTTGGCGAAGACCTGGTTCGCGTATTTTGCGAAATCGTCGAGCGCCATCGTCTTTGAAGACATCTCGAGCCACAAGATGGGGCTTTGCGCTGGGTTCACTTTTGAGTACGACGGGGGCGACGGCATGCTTGCCGGCAGCGCGCCGGCAGCACGGGAGATCGCAGCCTGGACGTCCTGCGCGGCGGCATCGACGCCGCGGTTCAGTGCAAATTGAAGAGTGATGTTGGTTTCGCCCACCTGGCTGGTGGAGGTCATGTGCTCAATGCCGGGAATGGTTGAAAACTCGCTCTCCAGCGGAGTGGCGACCGTGGATGCCATGGCATCGGGATTCGCACCGGGCAGCACGGCCTGGACGCGGATGGTCGGATATTCCACTTCGGGCAGGTTGCTCACGGGCAAGGAGAAGTAGCTCAACAGACCGAAGCCGGCGATGGCCGCGATCAGCAGCGTGGTAGTGGTCGACCGGCTGATGAAGAAATCGGTGAAGCGCATAGAATCTCCATTGAAAAAATGCCTTTACACCGGTGCCAGCCCCGGACTGTTAGTCCGGGGGAGCGGGTTTTCAAACCCGCGGAAACGCGGTTATACAAATTGAGGGCTTTAGCCCTGGTGGTCGCTCAAACACGCTGCGGCAAATCTACGCTTTGTGTCAGGGCGCGACTTTAGTCGAGCCGTAACCGCTTGAAATATTCCGGGGCTTTACAGGCTGCGGAAAAACTCAAGCTTTTGAAGGGTACGGCCTTTAGGCCGTACGTAATTGCTTGAAAACAGATCCGGCTTTAGCCGCTGAGGGCCGCTGTCTACTCGCAACAGCGACTTCTTTAACAGCCTGTCATGGCCGAGATCCGGTGCGCGGCGTGCCATTATTTGGCACATCCAGCAGAGCGACGTTTGCGCCGGCCGTAAGCCGCAGTTGCCCCTCGGTCACAACCATATCGCCCGCCTTGATTCCGCTGCCGATGATCGCCTGCTCTGGTCCGCTTGGCGGCCTGTAGGTGCGCGTTACGGTGACAGATGCGATGGAAGCAACGCCGGACTTGATCAGCCAAACGTATTTACCGTCCAGGCCTTCCTGGATCGAGGATTCCGGGACCACTGTTCTGCCTGTTTCCATGCCGAGGCGCAGGCGAACGCTGACGAACTCCCCTGGCCAGAGCGCATTGTCGATGTTAGGAAAGGCGGCCTTGAGTCGGATCGTGCCGGTGGTCGAGTTCACGGCGTTGTCGATGAAGGCGAGATGCCCCTCCGCAGCGGTGTTCGCATCGGTGTTTGCTTTCACGATGAGTTGTCCCGCCGAGTTGAGACGCCGAACCTCGGTCAGGCTCTGCTCGGGAACTCCAAAGGTGACGTAGATGGGCGCTAATTGCAGAAGAGTAACGAGCGTGGTGTCGTTGTCTCGTACCATGCCGCCCGCCTTCACCATCACCGCGCCCGCGCGCCCACTGATGGGGGCAACAACATCGCTGAAGTGCAATTGCAGTTGGGTCTCGGCGAGTCGCGCACGATCTACCCTGGTCGTGCCGGCAGCAGCCTCGACTGCAGCCTGGTCGGCATGCAGGGACGCCTGGGCGGTGTCACTGGTGGTGACCAGTTGGTTGACGCGTTGTCCGGAGATGACGCCGAGCGAACCCAGTTGCCGGGCGACATCAGCTTCCGAGTGGCTCTGCTTTTCTGCGGCCGCGTCCCGAGCAACCACGGCTCGCGCCTGCTGTTCCATCGCAGCATCACGCTCCAGGTTCGCCTGCTCTTCCAGTGCCTGGCGCTGGAGTGCCTCACGATCAATGCTGAAGAGCAGCTGGCCTTGAGTTACGTTCTCTCCTTCGTTAAAGGCAACGCGGTTGATCTCTCCCGCAATGCGCGGACTTTACTTCAACGCTATCGATAGCCTCGACATTACCGACTGCCGCGATTTCCAGGGGAACATCAGCGGAGACAGCCCGAACGGCGCGAACCGGTATCGTCTCCGTCGAGCCCGCCTTGGCCGCTACCCGGGTGCAGGACGTCATAAGAAGACAAGCTGGAAGACAAATCAGCACTCTGAGCAACAATCGCAATACCTCTAGCCCAGCATCTCCAGCTATCTCATAAATGGCCATCGCTATGCAGGCGGACTCGGGGTAAATGCAGGGAGTGCATGGAACTACGCAGCGGAAGGATTATGCGGCAATTTAAGCGTCGCGGAAACACTGTTGTGATCCGTCACCTGGAAAGTTTTAGATACTCGGCTGGACGCCGCAGCAAGCCCCGTTCTCGTCGGTGGACAAACGAAAGGCCAATTGTCCGCAAGCCGGCTATACGGTGCCGGTCGGAGTTCGCCACAGCCGAAGTCCTGTGCTTGCCACGCCGGCAACAATTCCTCTCCGAAGCGCGTATCCTTGACAAGTATCCGTAATTGAAAATCAGGCACCCTCATGGGCTCCACAGAGGACCGGCTCGACAGTACTGAAGCCTCTCCGTGGATGAGGCCCTTTGTGCCCCCTCGTTTCCTGCGTAACGGCCATTTGCAGACCATCGTTGGCAACCTCTTGCCACGCACGTATTCTCTCCCGGAACCGGAAAGCCAGCTTATCGAGGTGGAACCAGACAGCTCCCACGGAGCCAGTTTCGTGCTGTGCCACTGCCACTGGCAGCCCGCCGAGGTCCGCAGCCAACGGCTAACAGTGATCATCGTTCACGGACTCGAGGGCTCCTCTTCGTCGGGGTACGTTTTGGGGAACTCGGCGCGCGCCCTGGCAGCCGGTTGCAACGTCGTCCGCATGAATATGCGTAGCTGCGGTGACGGCGAAGCATTCTCTCCCTCCATCTATCACGCGGGACGCTCTGAGGACGTCGCTATGGTGATGGCCGAACTGGCCTGCACATACCTCATTCGAAGCTTCGCGCTGGTTGGCTATTCCATGGGTGGCAACCTGGTTCTCAAGCTTGCCGGCGAACGCGGCGGCGCCGCGCCGCCCTATCTCAAGGCCGTCGTGGGTGTCTCGCCCCTCATGGATCTGGCTGCCTCCTCTGCCGCCCTGTACGAACCGCAGAACCGCCTTTACGAGAGCAGGTTTCTCAGCGAAGTGCTCACGCGATTTCGTCACAAGATCGAACTCTACCCAGGTCTGTACACCGCCGAAGGCCTGGACAAGATTGGGACTGTGCGGCAATTTGACGAGAAGGTTGTCGCGCGATACGGCGGCTTCACTGGCGCGGACGACTACTACCATAGCGTTGCCAGTTCCAACTGGGCCCAGGACATCACCGTGCCCACGCTGATCCTGCACGCTCTCGATGATCCCTTCATCCGCATGACTCCCGAAACCCATGCCAAACTGGTCACCAACCCCCGCGTCATGCTGGTCGAGACCAGGCACGGCGGACACTGCGCCTTTCTCTCGCTTGAACCCGGCGACGCAGGCTATTGGGCGGAGAGAACGCTGCTGGACTTTCTGCTCGCCACAGTAGAGGGTTGACCCGCGGTGGTGAGTTCTCCGGCACGATAAAGATTCTCAATTGGAGCATGAGCTCTTATTGAGTTAGGTGCGACCAAGGGTTCGCGCAGAGTACAAACCCAAACCGAAGCGGCACAGACAGGACTGTAAAGACGAAGTTCTTGAACTTGATTGGGATCGATCTGTCCCTGCAGGTTGTAGTACGCTGGAATAGCGTAAAGGACGCATCCGGTTCGCGGAAAGGGTAGAAGCCCACCTTGAGCACACCTTAAGCTTTTGCGAAACTTCTTTCGGCCCGCAATGCGAACAACGGGCATTTGCATGAAAGGAGTTCGCTGTGACGAACCAACTTCCCGACGCCGTGCGCGTCCTCCCTGCTCGCCCCAATCTTCGCCATTTGAAAGACCAGGCTAAGGACCTGGTCAACGCCGGCAGCGCCAGGTCCCTCGCCGCCGCCCAGTTGCAGGTTGCTCGCACGTATGGGTTTGCCAGTTGGCCCAAGCTCAAGGCTCATGTCGATTTACTCGAAGATGCTGGGCAACTCAAAGAAGCCATTGATCAGAACGACCTCGTCCGGGTCAAAACACTCATGCTCAGAAATGCCTCTTTGCACGAAGCGCCAATAGGTTACGCCAACGATGGACCGCTTACCTGGGTGGCGGAGTGCAGGATGCCACCAGCCGCGCCGAGCCAGACGCGATTACAGATGGCGAAGTGGATGATCGAGAACGGATCGGACGTACACCGCGGCGGCGACGCGCCGCTGATGCGGGCCGCGCTCGACGGCGAGCGTATTCCGATGATGGAACTTCTGACCTCGCTCGGGGCTGACGTGAACGCTGCCTGGCATGGTACTTATCCGATCATCTTCGCCGCCTGTGAGGTACTTGATCCGGATTCGCTGCAGTGGCTACTGGATCATGGCGCAGATCCCAATTGTGGCAGCGACGAGTTCTGGAAGACACGGGGAGTTCCGCATCCGGGTACCGCACTCGATTACTTGCTGGGTGCCTATGTCCGGGCTCCCGAAGTACTGAGCACCTGCATCGACATTCTCTTGAGTGCCGGAGGAAAATCAAAATACCAGATCCCAGCTGTCATGGCAGTGATTCGCAACCGGTTGAACGACCTCACGAAACTGTTGGATGACGATCAATCTTTGGTCCATCGCCAGTTTCCCGCACTCGATATCGGGACGACCGCCGCAAGAATGCTCACCTTGCGTGGAGCGACACTTCTGCACGTAGCCGCGGAGTTTGGAAATCTGGATGCGGTCAGGCTGTTGCTCGATCGTGGCGCCGACGTGAATGGCAAGGCAGTTGTCGATAAAGATGGAATCGGAGGGCAAACCGCTATCTTTCATGCGGCAACGCAGGGCGGTGACAGTGGCCTTTCCATCGTAAAACTTCTGGTTGACCGGGGTGCCGATCTAACTATGCGGGCAAAACTGCCGGGACACTATGAAAAGCCAGGCGAAATAGTTGACTGTACACCGCTAGGATATGCGCTGCTATTTCCCGGAAATCAAGGCCCGACCTCTGCGTTTCTGCGGGAGCACGGAGGGACCGTCTCAACGTGACTCCCGAATCAGTCTCGCGAGCATTGGTTTACCGCTGTGTTTCGGCAGCGGGTGTCGCGGAAATTGGGGTTATCGACCTGATAGTGATGACGTCGTTGGAAAGATAGCCGACAATGTGAACTTTCTCCGCTGCGAATCGCGACACCTTCGACTGTGGTTCCAAAGCGTACACATGATTCTCGTACCAAAGCCCGTACTTCGATCCTTTACGCACGCACAAGCGAACGCAAGCTCGATCCGGAGTCATCGCAGACGTTCGCTGGCAGTTGGTGCCGCAATGGGTATCGGTGATGAATCCGTCCCACGCCCTAGCAGGAGTTTGAACGTCATTTACAAAGACAGCGGCGAAAAGAAACGTGATCGCGACCCAAGCGGACATTGTTCTTCCCTTCTGGATCATTCATGCAATCGACGTGCCATGAATATTTGTCTGCATGATTCTGAAGAGCAATGCTTAGCCACAAGGCAAAGCACATGGCGCGTGTTCGCTTTCGGACATTGATGTCCATCGTCGAACGATTTAGACGGAGGCTTTTGTCCGCAGCCTGCAGAGCGCTTGGACATTCGCGCATATTGGCGGAACTCCTCGATCCAGCAGCTCGTGCTGATACACGTTCGCTTACAGAAGTCCCGCTGTTTCAAGCGCTTCCACATCAGCTCGGTTATCCGGGGAGAAGTTAAAAGCCTAACGCAAAGGTAACCGAGGTGCCTACAAACGTTGTTGTGCCCGCTCGCGGTTGGCCGTACTATAAACGGCGGAGATGGCGTAAAAACCCACGTAGCCAAGCCCCGGTCGAGAGCGCTGTAGCGGCGGCACCAGGCAAGATCGCGGTAGCGCTTTAAGGTTTGGCGGCCCGTGAACCGGCTTAACAAGGAGGCCTTCAGGGTCTGCGCTCTGGCAGGTATCGGGGCCGTGTTCTGTTTCGTGATTGCCTGTATAGATCCGTTCTTAGGCTGTAACTCAGCCCATCTTCTAGGGAAGCTGCTAAATGGACCGAGAGGACATCATGGGCACGTCGTCGCCAGAATTGAAGCAGCTATGGATTCGAGTTCTGAAGCGCGTTCATCCTGATCTGGCAATCGATGAGCAGGACCGAGTACGTTGCGAACGGACTCACACAATTGGCGAATGAGGCATATCAGGCTGGCGACGTAGAGGCATTGCGGGCGGTTCTTAGGCCCTCCCAACCACCAACTGCTGAAACTCCGTGGGCCCACACAGGATCAAGGCGGCGGCAAAAGGTTTCTCCCGCCCCTCCAGCAGAACCCAGGGTGCAGCAAGACTCGCCGGCACCGAACATTACTCCAAAACGCCCCTTTAAGTTCTGGTTCTGGTTATCGAACGTTCCTACCCTTAAGCAGTTGCTTCCTGTAGCCGTAGCGGTCGTGATTCTCATCTGGGTGGGCTTCGCCTTTTATTCGGAAACAACAAGCCAGGACGGCGTGACCAACAGCCCTGCAGCACAAGTCGATAGCGTAAAGGCTCCCATTCAGGCTCAAGTGGAGGTGCCGGATGCCGGCATCTGGAAACCTCTCCCGTCCAGGTCGCATGGAGATGTGGTTCAAAACCATATCTCCCGGAACTTGAATCCATCCACAGTAGTCGACACAACTGTAGGAGCCTCACCCGAGGGCTCTCCTACAAAAGTCTCCCTGTTGACGACCAGCGATCGTCAGCAAGAATCTCTGGAGACAACGCCACCCATAGCGACTTCCGTCGAACCATCTCAGCTGTACATGAACCAAATGCGTGAGAGGCTCTCCCAGAGTTTTAGTAATTTAGAACGTGTTGACGCAGACGTCCCTCCAGGAAATTCGGCAGAGATGTGGTTCGATGTGAACCGTGATGGTTCTCTTAGCAATGTGAGAGTAGGTAAGCCCAGCGGCTGGAATTCCTTAGACTACGCATGCGTGCGGGCCGTTCAACGCACGGAGACGGTTGGCGCGTTGCCGGAGGATTACAAGCTTCGCACTCTGCCTGCGACCTTTGCCTGTACCTATACTGGCAGCAATGCATTACAAACATCCAGGTCAGTTGATTCTGCAACGGAAAGGCCAGATCTATATGCAGGGCCTGTCCGCACCACAACCCATGAGTAGAATTACCACTCGACCGTGGGAGGCAGAAACTCGGCAAACAGGTCGTCATAGTAAGGCTTCAGCTGCGCCAGATCAGGCTTGGTGTGGCCCTTCGAGTACAGGTCGTACTGATTGAATTTGAGTACCCACTCCAGCATCGAGCGGTCCTTCTCATTGCACAGGTGGTCGTACGCTCCGTGCTTGTGCCACGGGATAGAACGAGTGGTAGCGGAGCATGTAGAGCGATTCTTCCCGAACGTACGGCTCCATGACCTTGGCGATGTAGCCATCGTGACCAAAAGACATATGAAGCGTTATCGAGTCCGCAGTTGGGCTCATAGATACCGTACTTCGTCTGGTACGGGGCGACGTTGCGGTCGGGGTTCTTGGCAAAGTATTGAGGGAAAACGATATCGTTCGACCAGGCGCAGCCCACGGGAAACGTATCACCCACTACTCCCCATTGCGGCTCACCGTAAAGGCAGAGACACTTGCCCAGATCGTGGAGGAAGCCGGTCAGGATCATCCAGCGGGGCTGGCCGTCGCGGCGCATCGCCTCCGAGGTCTGCAACAGGTGCTCAATCTGGGTTAGGTCGGTATCCGGATCACTGTCATCGACCAGGGTGTTGAGAAATTCGGCGGCTTCCCAGATCGTCTTTTGCCCCTTCCGTAGGGTGAAGTACTGCTCCTCCTTCGCCAGCACATAGTCGACCGTCATGTTCTCGTGGTTCAGCCGGTAGAACTCGGCGACACCAGGAGTCGCCGTGGCGTCGTACTGGCGGAACTCCTCTTCGCTCTTGCCTTCCTTATAGCGGCCTTCGACGAAGTCATCCCACTGGTCAAGATCCTGAGGGGCTGGTTGGGAACAACTGCCGATTGGCTCATGTGTATATCTCCTGAAATGATCTGAAAGCGGCCGCTCAGTGCTATTTACGTTACCGCTAACGTACACCAGTTGCCAACCCCACGCAAGCCCACAAATTTGGGATATTTGCCGCACACCTCGCCTGTTCAGACACCTGGCTGGTTTCTCTTGACAGCAGTGCCGTCCTGCCGCTAACGTCACCTTTTCGTAATCGGTTACGTTACTTCGAGACCCAACAGGGATTTGTATGCATGATGAGCATCGTGGCCAGCCGGGAATATGGCGGTGCATTTTGACTGACGTTCAGTTCTGGATCCCCCTCGCCGTGCTGGTGATGGGCGTGGGCTGCTGGTCTTCGTGCATGGCAATTAGTGGATGAGTCCCGGATTTCCTGTGGAGACCCGTGGCTTTGATGATCTGCATGCTGCTCTCTTCACGGAGAGCAGCACACGTGGTCGTCACCAGCAGCGCGAAGTAGGAAATCCGGGGGTCGCCGCCACATGGAGACGAAATGGCAGCAGACAACGCGGTAGCGGTGAAAGCCGCAGCAGCGGGCCGCTCGCTTCATGGGCTGGGAGTGATCTGCGGTCTCGCCGCGGGCGTGTGGCTGGGGGCGGCCGAGGCTCCGACCAAGTTGGTCAACGCCGGCTTCTCTCCGTTCGCCGTCTCGCTGTGTATGGTTGCCGGCGTCTTTACCGCGCGTTGGACCTTCCCTACCCTGCTCAAAGGAACCAGTTACGTCTTTGCCGATCTATTTGCCAGGAAGCACCTCATTGTCTGGGCGATCCTGGCCGGCGCGCTCTGGGCAGTCGCAAACACACTAACTGTCTTCGCGATTCGCGATGTGGGTCTGGCCACGGCTTTTCCCCTGTGGAACACCAACTCACTGATCGGGCTGCTTTGGGGCGTGCTGCTGTTCCGCGAGCTTCAGGGAGCACCGGCCAAAAATATCGTCAAGGTAGTTTGCGGCGCTATCTGCATCGTAGCCGCGGCAATCATGCTGGGCTTCAGCACCATCCAGGATGCCGGCGGAGCGGCGCCGCACGCGGTCAGGGGTCTATTGGCGGCGGCCGGCGCCAGCCTGATGTGGGGAACCATGTACGTGCCCTACCGCAAGGCTTACCTGAGCGGCATGAATCCGCTCTCGTTCGTTACCGCGTTTACGGCGGGCGAACTGGGTACGATGTTCCTCCTCACCTGGACGCTCGATGGCGGCATGAAATCCTCTGCGTTTCAGTTGCTCCACAGCAGGCAGTTGCTTTTCTGGCTGTTCCTGGGAGGCTTCGTGTGGGTGGTCGGCGACCTCTTTCAGCAGTTCGCCACCAAGTATTTAGGGATCGGGCGTGGCATTCCGCTCTCGAACACAAACCAGCTTTGGGGTCTGGCCTGGGGGGCGCTGGTATTTGGCGAGCTGGCCTCGGCGAACCGGGCTCATCTTGCCCTGGTCGTGGGAGGATCGGTACTCATGATCATCGGGGCGCTGTCAATCAGCACTGCGGTGGCTTCGTCTCGCGAAACAATTTCGCGTAACCATGCGCTTCAACGAGAGTGCGATCGCTACGGCCTGGACTATCGCGAGGTGTTGTTGGCTCAGTGCGGAGAGGAATTCAGCGGCCGTAGCCAACGCCGCCGTTGGTGGGATGTAGCCATCGTGGTGGCGGCGAGCTGCCCTCTTTCTATGGCTCGGGATCAACGCGGTCGTGCCTCCCCTGGCCATGAACCTGGGTTGGATCGCGGTGCTGACGTTGGCCCTGCTCACTGCGCTGATGGGCGCCGGATGGGCGCTGTGGCGGCAGACACGCTTCGGATGATGCAAAAATTTCCACTCAAGGAGCGACATGGCAGTCCGGCTGAAAGATATTGCTGCGGATCTCGGCGTATCCACAGTGACCGTATCGAAGGTATTGCGCGGCGGCCTGGACATCGGAGAGCGAACCCGCGCCCGGGTGCTGAAGCGGATGGCCGAGCTGAACTACCAGCCCAACATGCAGGCACGCGGGCTGGCGAGCGGCCGCTCGTTTGCGGTGGGCCTGGTCGTGCCCGATCTCGTGCATCCCTTCTTCGGCGAGTTTGCCAAATATCTCGCCGGAGCATTACGGGCGAGCGGGCTGGCGCTGGTGCTGGCTTCTTCTGAAGAGGATCCGGAGATTGAGCGCCAGGAAATCCGTACTCTGGTGAACCGCGGGGTGGATGTCCTTGTGGTGGCTTCATGCCAGGGGATCGAAGAGGCGGAGTTCGTCTCTGCTGGGGGCCCTCCAATTCTCCTCATCGACCGCAACATCCCCAGACTGAAGACCGATTTCGTGGGATCGAACGACATCTTGGTGGGTGAACTGGCGACCCGTCACCTCATCGCTCTGGGTCGCAGGAGGATCGCCCACATTGGCGGCCACGGAACAAGTCCTGCAATCGATCGCTTCAAGGGATTTCGCAATGCTCTCAGCGTCGCCGGAATGAAGCTGCCGAAGAGCTACGTCGTAACCCGCGAACGATTTGAGGAGAGAGGCGACTCCGCCGGCTACCGCGCGATGCAGGAGCTGCTGGCGCAGAAGCATCCGCCGGACGCCGTTTTCTGCTACAACGATTTGTCCGCCATAGGCGCGATGGAGGCGGCGATGCAGGCCGGCCTCAGCATCCCGGGTGACATTGCCTTCGCCGGCTGCGGTAACTTGCGCTACGCGCAGTATTTGAAGGTGCCGCTCACCTCGGTAGACCAATCGATCGAGCGCATGGGCGAGGCCGCTGCCCGGCGAGTGCTTACGTTGTCTACCGAGCCTGATGACCCGCCGCGGACTTCTTTTGTGGAACCGAAACTAATCGTTCGCCAATCCACCGTGGCGGGATGATTCAAAAGGTCTTATGGGTTCGGAGTTTCTACTGAGGAGTGGGTCGCATTCAGCTCCGTGCAACGGTCGAACTCCTTTTTGGCCTCTTCCTTCAGTCCTTGATCGCGATAGCTCATGGCCAACTCATAATGCAAGCTGGAACTGTTGGGCGCCAATTGAACCGCCTTTTCCAATTCGTTATGCGCGTCATTCAAACGCTTCAGCTTCAGGTAGGCGCGTCCTAGTTGCTCATGCGCTTTTGGGTTTTGAGGTGCCAGAACTACTCCCTCTTGCAAGTAGGGCAGGCTTGCTTCCGGATGCTCCTGGTCTATCAGAAGCATTCCCATATTGATGTACGGCTGAGCATCTCGCTCGTTTCCGCCAGTCTGCCAGGCAATGGCCGTTCGGAATGCCTGGGTCGCCTCTTCTATCTGGTTGAGACCCTCATACGACAGCCCAAGATTGTCTTCTGCCTTTACGTTATGCACATCGAGCTTAAGGCAGGTGTGAAATGCATCGATGGCTTCAGAAAAGCGATTCTCGTTATACTTCGTGCGGCCGAGATAGTACCAACCGTCCGCATCCGCTGGATTCATTTCTGAGGGCCTTGGTAAACCATTGGTCCGCGTCCAGGAAATCTCCCAACAGCACATAATCCACCGCGACCACCTTGAAGTCGTTCGCGGAAGGGGGGCGTAGTTGGGCTGCGCGCGTGTACTCGTCCAAGGACTCTTTGGCCTTTCCCTCATGGGAAAGAATGTAGCCGAGCAGGTAATGTCCGTCGGCCGAAGCATCCTGCTGCGAGACATATTTTCTCGCCAGCCCTTCGGCGTTGGAAAATGATCCTGCCTGCACCGCGGCTCTGGCCTGGGCCAACAAAGCGTTAGCCGGCTGCGGTTCCTGGGCACGGGCTTGGCATCCGTTCCACCCTGCCGCCATAACGCAAACAAAGAGAAACCCGGAATAAGAGTAACCATCCGGCTCCGGTTGCGCTCCATTGGCAATGTAGTGGAAATTTCTGTAGCCATAGGCCGTTGCCCGACTCACGAATGTTAGCAACTTCGCTCCTGGCCCGGCTACTCCGGCAAAGACTGCATCGTCAGTACGAACTTCATATCGGTGCCGAGGTGGACGCTGGGTTGTTCGCTGGTGAGCATTGCACTACATTGCGGACCGCCTTCCGGAATCAGCTTAAGATGCGGAACGCCGAGCGACGGCGCCAGTGTGAATCAATTTAGGGCCCTTCATATCGTCGTCCGATTCAGCCCCCATGGATGCAGCGGTAGTGGAAATTGACTTGGCTCCGCCGCGCACTTCCGTCGGCATAGCGCTATGGACTCCCGCGTAGTCTGTATCTCTTCCAACCACACCGATGATCCTGAGCGAAAGCTGCTGCTTCGGGCGACCTGAGCAATCGCCGTGGTCAAAGACGATGGCTAGTTCGGAGCCGCCTGGGCTCTTGGACGCTGTGGCTGCCAACACGTGCCCGTAAAGCGAAGTTCCCTCGGCAAGGGCGCAGCTGGGCGCTATCCAGTCGCGAAGGACTTTAACCTGGATCGACTGTCCCACCTTGAGATGTTTTGAGTCCAGCCCGACGACGATGCCTCCCAGGATGGAGGAGCTGAGTTTATGATCGTCGTTTTGGTTCGAATACTGATCGCAGGCTGGGGCCTTTCCATCGCTGCCGGAAGAAGCTGGCGCAGCGGTCTGAGAGGAAGCAACCTCCCCTGGAGCGAGTCGTGAGACGGGGGAATCGAAACCCACCAATCCGTCTCGATAGTCGATGTGGATGACGAGTGACTGCAAAATGTCAAAGCCGAGCATTCCGGCCACCTCCATCCCAGCACTCTGTTCAATCGTCGACGGATCGAACTCCAGGATATGGTCCTTGTGATCCAGCGAGAGGTTGGCGAATTGAAGATCGAAGCTGTCGCGATAAATCTGCAGTTTTGAGCCGGAAACGGTCGCCACCGAGTTGGTGAAGTTCAGACGAGTGCCGGAAACGGAATGCGCGACCTCCGGCGTCATCGTGCTGAGGCGGATTCCCGTGTCAAGAACGAAAAGCCTGCGGTCCTTCTTGTCGATCATTACCGGAACCAGCAGATACTGACTCTTGTGGTAGACGGGCGTATAGCTTTTGAGACCCGGCCCGGAATAGCGGTCTCCGGGTAGGGCGTTCTTCTGCTCATCAGGGCGGTGAGGAAGCGGCTCGAGCTCCAGTTTCTCTTGCGGAAAGTTGAGACTCACCAGGTAGGGCGCGAACACATCCGTGCCAATGAAGCCGTCTACTCCCTGGGCAAAGGGAGTATCGCTCACTCCCACCATACAGTTTTGGAACTCGAGCGCTCCTA
Organism: uncultured Acidobacteriaceae bacterium; assembly: GCA_963790935.1. Lineage (GTDB taxonomy): Bacteria > Acidobacteriota > Terriglobia > Terriglobales > Acidobacteriaceae > PALSA-350. The sequence continues at coordinate 144,845 of CAWBRJ010000052.1, forward strand.
TATGAATGGAATCGGCCTGGACCGTGCCGGCGGGTGCGCCTTCAGCGTGCTGAAGACCAAGGCTCTCAGCCAGGGTTCGACTGATATAAAGGCCGGACGCAGCGGTGTCTACGGTGAGCTTGGCCTTTCCCTTGGGAAACTCCACCCCGATCTTGTAACTGTTGATTTGTTTCACGGTCTCGTAAGACGCGAGGAGCGGGAGAGTGACGGGCGCAACGATCGGTGCGCTCTGACAAGTCTGCGAGTTCTCCGAAAGCAGAGACATCATCGCAGTCGCCGAAGCGCTCGCCTTCTCCCGGATTTCAGGCTCCAGGTTAGGCATGGTGGCCAGGGATTCTTCAATGCGAACAATGTCATTGGCGGGATTGACGGTGTGCAGCCATGATCGATGGATATCCGGGTCGGCAGGGTCGATCTTGTAGGCGGCGTTGAGCTCGGCGCGTTCCGAGGCATACATCGAGTCGATGCGAAAGATGCGGCTACGGATCAGGTGAATGCGAGCATAGCAAGGGTTCGCTGCGGCGGCGGAATCAAGTGTCTGCGCGGCGAGCCATGGTTGTCCCTGGCGCAGCTGCACTTCCGCCAGAGACGTAAGAGCGCTGGCAGAGTGTGGAGCACCGGTGGCGGCCTTATCCGCCCGGGTCCAGGCGTCTGCAATCCTGCCTTCATGCAGCAGCGTATGAACCAGGGCAGAATTCAGTTCCAGATCGTCGGGTTTTCCGAGAAGTGCCTGCACATAGAGACTGTCTGCAACCTCGTACTTCCCTTGTTGGTAAGCCGTCTCAGCCGGCGTCGCTCCGTGCGCAGGCACCTCGGAGCAGGCAGCGGCCTGGGCGAAGACAGAGCCGGCGGAAAGCAAAAATGCGACCGAGAACAGCGAAAGTGACCGAACCCAAGTGATCCTAAGCGGCATATCGCTCTGCAGAAATACCCGGCAACGAACGGGGACAGTATAGCCCCACCATGGCGGCCTTGGTCATCATTTGAGTGGGTGGCCCAGGTCTCGATTTTGAGACCTGGGTTTTTGCGTCTTGTCCTATCTCGGCTCTTGAGTTTCCACTGATTGCGAGTAAGTAGCGCAGACACCGGTACCCTGCGTAGTGCGGCGAGGGTCTTCTGAACAGGCGCAAGATTCTCCTTGACAGGGTCGTCCTAAACTTTCTATATTGGCCGCCATTGGGAACGATACCACCACAACAAAAACGATTGTCTAAGTCGACCCTGGGAAAACTCCACGGGGGCCCGTGTTGCCCCGTCCATCTGGTGCAGTAGAAGTAAATTGCTGTTTTTTAGGAGAAATGTGATGCGGACGTCCTACGTTTGGAGCAGTCTTTGCAGTTTCACGCGCACCGGATTGGTTCTTTCCACCTTATTTTTCGCGCTGTCCTCAGCAAACGTCGCTTATGCGCAGGCCAATGCCGGCCTCACCGGCACAGTCACTGATCCCAGTGGCGCGGTCGTCCCCAACGCTGCCGTAACCATCACCAACACGGCTACGGGCGTGAATAACCGTGCCGTTACCAGCAGCGCCGGCACCTATGCCGTCACCGGTCTGACGCCCGGCGTGTATTCCATAACCATCGAGGCGGCCGGCTTCAAGAAGTCGGTGCAGGACGGCGTTAACGTCGACGTCACCGTCAACGCCACTGTCAACGCCACGCTGACCACCGGCCAGGCATCGGAAACAGTAGAAGTGACGGCAGATGCGATCGCCCTGAACACGACCCAACCACAACTTGGTTCCACGGTTGAGCCGGCGGTGGTCGCCGCGCTGCCGGTAGAGGTTTCGGGCCGGGGACGGCAAATCGACGGGCTGCAGTTTCTCGCGCCTGGAACGACAGGCAGCGCCTTCTCCCACCGCATCGGCGGCGGCGTCGACTTTGAAGAGGAGATCCTCTACAACGGCATCCCAGCCCCCCAACCGGAAACCGAAGGCTACACCACCAACTTCAATCCGCCCTACGAAATGGTGGAGGAATTCCACGTCGAGCGCTCCACCTTCTCCGCGCAGTATGGTCTTGGCCAGGGCGCGCTGACTTACCAGATGAAATCTGGAACCAACCGCTATCACGGCGATTTGTTCGAGATTAATCGCAACAGCTATTTCGATTCGGTTGGGTTCTTTAACGGCCCGTCGTGGGGTGGCTCCAATACTCCACCCACCGATCGCGAAAACAACTATGGCTTCACCGTGGGCGGACCGATCGCCATTCCCAAGGTCTATAACGGCCGCGACCGTACGTGGGGTCACTACAGCCAGGAGTGGTACAAGCAGAACAACCTGAATACCAATGTCTCCACCGTCCCGACCGCCCTCGAAAAGACGGGCGACTTCACCGATTTTGTAAATGGCAGCACCGGCGCTTTAATCCCGATTTATGACCCTACGACCGGGCAACAATTCCAATACAACGGGCGATTGAACGTGATTCCGCCGAATCGCATTAGCGCGAACTCGGCGATTCTCATTCCCTTCATCCCTAATCCAGATCGACCCGGCAGCGGCGTCGGCGGTCTCGACAGCAACAAGAGCTACGCTCCCTTCATCAATCCACATATTCAACATGTGTGGGGTTTCACCATCGATCAGAAAATAAAGGCGAACCAAAGCGTGCACTACAGCCAATGGCGGAACAGCTACAGCAACTGGAGCTTTGACAACAATCCTTTGGTCGTTGCTCCTAATCCGCTGAACAGCATGAAGTTCGAACCGGCACTGGGCAGCGGCTTTATGCTGACCTATGACAACACCGTCACTCCGAACCTCGTGATGACTGCTGGCTTTGGCTGGCTGGGCGAGATCAACAACCAGTTCAACGAGACTAAGTACGACTTTCCTGCCGTGGCGGCTGGCGTGATTCCGCCCTACATCACGTGGGACGGCCAGCACACGCTGACCGATTGGGGCACGCAAGGGTCCTGGTTACAATCGATTAATCGCAAGCTCGGTATCGCGATTGTGAACAACTGGTTGTGGACCAAAGGCCGCAATACCTTTAATATCGGCGGCGAATTCCGCCGCTCCTACCAGGATGACAACGAGGAACAAACGGCGGGAGGACAATTCGCTTTCAGCCAAAAGACTACCTCTACCCCCAACCCCAACGATCCGAACTTTGGCGCAGTACGGCAGCGCCTTTGCGAGCTTCCTGCTCGGTCTTCCTGATACGGTCAATCGCGCCAACTCTCAACAACTACGGCTCCGCAACGTGGACATCGCACCGTACATCCAGGACGACATCAAACTGTCACCCAAGCTCACGGTCAACTTGGGCCTGCGCTGGGACATCATGGTTCCCTTCACCGAAAACAACAACCTGATCGTGTTTTTCAATCCCACGGCTGCCAATCCTGCAGCCGGTGGCTTACTAGGAGCCGCTACAAAGTTTGGCAGCGGCACCGGGGAAGCGGGTTACACGCGGGCAGATATTCATTGGGGACATTTCGGGCCCAGGTTGGGCTTTGCCTATCAGCTGAACGACAAGACGGTTCTGCAGGGAGGATTCAGCGTTGCTTTCCTGAATGGCGGCGCCTATGAGTATGGAACGAGTAAAGTTGCTGTGAACTATGGCAATCTGCTGGTTGGTTCCTTCACCCGCGGCACCACGGGTACGAACCAATCGTCCTTCGGCAGCTGGGACAAAACCCAACTACCGAATCCCCAGCCAACCCCCTTCAGCCCCGGACTCGGCGTGGGCACGCAGATCAACGACTTCAGCAAGAACGACGGATACGCTCCTTACAGCCAGCAATGGAACGTGAACGTGCAACGCCGGGTACCGTATGACATCTTTGTCACCGCTGCCTGGCTTGGGAACCGCGTCATCCATCTTCCCAGTCAGCTGAACACGCCTAATCAGCTCAATCCCAGTAATTTTTCGCTGGGAAACACTCTGGGATTGAGCTTTGCCAACGGCACTGCACAGGCCGCAGGCTATACCGTGCCCTATGCAAATTTTGTAAACGACTTCGGCGGCTCGGCGACGGTTGGGCAGGCGCTCACCCCGTTCCCGCAGTACTCTTACGTCTTCAACAATTTTGAAGGCTCGGGAACGACTTACTACCAGTCAGCTCAGATCGAGGTGGAGAAGCGTTTCACCAACGGTCTAAATTTCCTGGCTGGTTACACGCTTTCAAGGTTATGGGACAACACCAGCAGCGGATTCTCGAGTTTTACCGCGGCTGCTCTCAACAAATACAACCAGCGGCCTGAGTGGGCAGTTTCCGGTGCGGATGAAACAAACACGTTTAAAGCCAGCGGACTCTACGAGCTGCCGATTGGGCCGGGAAAAACGTACTTCAACAACCGCGGAGTCACCGGGCAGCTCTTAGGTGGATGGCAGTTCAGCTGGATCCTCGACTACGAGGCAGGCCAGCCGTTGTGCAATTGCAACCAGGGCCAAATCCAGGAGAATGGCGATCCGTATCCGGGAAAATCTACATCGGGTCCAAACGTCGTGTTGCGCCCAAACCGCAATCCCGGTGTAGCGCTCAGCACCGCGTCGTATAGCAAGGCCAAGGACTACTTCACGGGCAAGGCCTCAGTAGCGCAGATCTTCAACCCTGCGGGATTCTCGCTCACGTCGTCGCAGTATGTTCTGGGCAATGCGACCAGAAATTATTCTCAGCTAAAGGGCCCCGCCCTGTACAACGAGGACGCCACCATATTAAAGAGCTTCTTTTTCGGCGAGCGCTTCACAGGTATCCTGCGAGTGGATTACTTCAATCTCTTCAATCGCACCCAGTTTAATGCTCCTGACGCCAATGCCAGCGATGGCACGTTTGGGCAGGTGATCTCGCAGGGTGCTCAAAATAGTCCCAGTAATCGACAAGGAGAGGTCGGCTTCACACTAAAATTCTAGGCTCCGGTTTTTCCTGGCCGCACCATCAACTTGTACACTTGCCTCCCGCCGGACTGTACCCAGTCCGGCGTTTCCTTTTCGAACTGGCCGCATGTGCGCCGCTATAATGACTCCTGCTATGAATCCGCGATTGCTCAAGGCTCCTATGGCTGGCATTCAGGTTCGGCTTGGTCTGGCTGCGCTGTTCGTCCTATCTCTATCGGCTGTGGCGGCCTGGGCACAAGCCTCCCCTCAGGATGAAGTCACGCCCCAGGTTCAGGAACTTTACCAACAGGCGAAAGCCGCTCAGCAAAGCGGTGAGAATGCTGCAGCAATCGAAAAGTATCGCGCCATGCTCAAGTTGGCGCCCCACCTGGCGCCTGCCTATAACAACCTCGGCATGCTTTATTTCAACCAGCATGATTACTCCCATGCGGCCGAGGTTCTCAAGCAAGGCTTGGACATAAATCCCGACATGCCCACAGCATCCGCGCTGCTGGGCATGAGCTACCATGAGATGGGTGATCATGAGCAGGCCGAACCACTATTGGAAGCGGCCGTGCGGGCAAATCCGAACGATGACAACTTGCAAATTGCTTTGGCGCATGACCTCATCGATTTGGGAAAATATGACGCAGCTATTCCCTATCTGCGAAGTTACTTAGACCGCCATCCTAAAGACCAGCAGGCGTGGTACTTACTGGGCAAGACCTACCTCCAGCTTTCAGAGGACGCTCTGGGACAAATCAATCAGATCGATCCCAATTCAGTCACCGCCCATCTGGTCGCGGGCGAAATTGACGAGAGCATGCACAACTACGATGGAGCGCTCGTCGAGTACAAGAAGGCGATCGATCTGGCGCCGCAACAGCCCGGTACGCATGAGCACATGGGAAACACCTTTTGGGTAACGGGCAAATGGGAATCTGCAGAAACCGAATTCAAATCTGAGCTCGTCAACAATCCTAACAATTGCACCGCGCGATGGAAGCTGGCGAATGCCACTCTGGAAGCGAACGGCCCCTCTCAAGACACTCTCTCTGACCTAAATCAAGCCATCGAGCGCTGTCCGAGGCTCATGCAGGCGCGTGTCGATCGTGCCCGGGTGCTGATCAAGTTGAACCGCCAGAAAGAAGCGATATCCGATCTGCTGATGGCGGAGAAAGAAAGCCCGAAAGAACCGACCATTCACTTCCTTTTGTCGCAGGCCTACAAAGCAAGCGGGCAGACAGCCGAGGCGCACGACGAGTTGCGCGTCTACGCCGACCTGCAACGAGAAGCAAGTCAAGCATCGGCGGGACAAGCAAGCGATGCTATCTCCATCAAGAGCACATCGCATTAGAATCCGAGCTTCGTCCCCCGGGCGCTTGCTGTTCGCGGCACTCCTTTCCTGCCCGGCGCTCATGCGCGCACAGCAAGCTCAGCCGGCGCCGATGGCCACCCAGCAAGGCGGCGCCAGCACCGCGGGAGCCCACGCCCCTGTACACGATGCCGAGAATCGGCCGATCACCGCGGGTGGAATGGTGGATCAGGGCCCCGTAGTCTTCGAGGATATTTCGCGCCAGGCGGGCCTCACGTCGTGGCAGTACCACGGTGGAACGCCGGCCAAGGCGTTAATCGTCGAATCCCTCGGCGGTGGCGTCGCTTTGCTCGATTACGACAACGATGGGTGGCTCGATATCTACCTGGTCAACGGCATGACCTACGATGCGCTCAGCGGCAAGGCCCCCGCCCCACACGCCGCGCTCTTTCATAACAACCACGATGGCACATTTACCAACGTCGCGGAAAAGGCAGGCGTAACCAACGATCGTTGGGGAGTTGGAGTAGCCGTAGGCGACTACGACAATGATGGGTGGCCGGATCTGTATGTCACCAACGTAGGCAAAGAACCGCCTCTATCACAACAATCACGACGGCACATTTACCGATATGGCGGAAAAGGCAGGAGTCACGCTGGGCACCTGGTCGACTGGTCCGACGTTCGGGGATTACGACGGCGATGGGAAGCTTGATCTTTTTGTTCCCGGGTACGCAGCCTACGATTTCAACGATCCTCCGGTCGCAGGATCCAATCGGGTCGTGTCGAACTTCTGCCAGTTTCGGGGTGTCAGTGTCTTCTGTGGCCCTCGGGGATTGAAAGGAGAGCGCGATCACCTCTTTCACAACAATGGTGACGGGACATTCACCGATGTAAGCGTCAAGGCCGGGGTGGCCGATACACCCGGCTACTTCGGGCTAACCGCGGTCTTCGCGGATCTCAACGGGGATGGCCACCCCGACTTGCTGGTAGCCGATGACTCCACCCCGAACTATCTCTACCGCAACAAAGGTGACGGGACTTTTGAAGATCTTAGTTTCGAGTCTGGCTACGCGGTGAATGGGGAGGGACGAGAGACGGCCAGCATGGGTATTGCGCTGGGGGACTATCAAAATACCGGCAAGCTCGATATTTTGAATACCACCTTCTCCGACGACTACAAAGTGCTCTACCGTAACGAGGGCGACCTGACCTTCACCGATGTGAGCCGCGATGCCGGCCTGGCGGTGGCGACGATTCCCTTCCTCAGCTGGGGTGACGGATTTATCGACTATGACAACGACGGATGGAAGGATATTTTCATCGCCAGCGGGCACGTATACCCCGAAGTCGATAAACACGATTGGGGCACCAGTTTTGCCGAGCGCCCGCTTCTCTTCAGAAATGTTTCAGGAAAGAAGTTCGAGCTTGTGCCCCCGGTCAAAGGCTCTGGGCTTGCAGTCGTTATCCCGCGCGGGGCGCCGCATTTGGCGATCTGTTTAACGACGGCAAGATCGATGTGGTCTTGAATAACCTCGATGCGCCGCCTACCCTGTTGCGCAACGTCAATCCCGACCACCATCACTGGATCGAGCTGCGCCTGCTGGGTGGACCGAAGAGCCCGCGCGATGCGGTCGGCGCCACGGTGTATTTGACAAGTTCCAACCAGACCCAGCGCGCAGACGTGCTCAGCGGCGGCAGCTTCGCATCGTCGAATGATCCCAGGGTTCATTTTGGATTAGGCGATGACAAAACCGTGGATTCGATTGAGATCCACTGGCCCAGCGGCGCGTTGGAAAAGATCCGGGTGACCGCGGTGGATCGCATCTACACTGTCGAGGAAGGCAAAGGGATGATCAGTGTCAAGCCGGGTCAATCGAAATAGGCGGATAACCCTGGCATTGGCATTGTGGTGCGGAGTGGGTGCCCTCGCCCAGGTGGTAACGCCGGTCAGCACCGCGGACGCCAGTTGCGGCGCATGCCACGCGGAGATTCTGCATAGCTATCTCTCGACACCGATGGCCAATGCCAGCGGTCTCGCCGCGGAAAGGCCGAAGACCGGGGCCTTTGAGCACAAGCCCTCCGGGATGAGATACGCACTATCCTTGGAAGGCTCGAAACTGATGTTGACGTACCGGGATGCGAACGATCCCTGGATTGCCGCCAGCCATCAACTCGAATACTTCCTGGGATCCGGGCATCTTGGGTTGACCTACCTCTACTCGCTCAATGACTACCTCTTTGAGTCTCCCATTGCCTACTACTCGGCTTCTCAGAGTCTGGATCTAAAACCCGGCCTTGAATCCATGACCCAGGCGCCTCCCGCGTTGCCGGTGCAGGCGGAGTGCCTGCGCTGTCATATGAGTGCGGTACAGCACAGCGATCCCGGCACCATCAATCGTTACCGTGGGCTGCCCTTTCTCCATGCCGGCATCACCTGTGAGAGTTGCCACGGAAACACCCAACCTCACCTCGCAACCGGCGGCAAGGCGGCGGTGGTGAACCCCTCCAGGCTCAATGCCAACCTGCGGGATTCTATTTGTATCAGTTGTCACCTGGAAGGCGATGTCTCGGTAGAGCGCGCGGGCCATTCGGCCCTGGACTTTAAGCCTGGGGATTCCATCTCAGACTACGTCTCTTATTTTGTCTACGGCGGGCAGGCTGCCACCAAACGCGGCGTGAGCGAAGTGGAGCAGTTGAGTTTGAGCAAGTGCAAGCGAACCAGCGGCGACGCGATGTCGTGTATGAGCTGTCACGATCCTCACTACACGCCTGACGGGGCCAAAGAGAAAGCAGCGTTTTACCGGAAGAAGTGTCTTACCTGCCACACCGGCAATACGTTTGCGACCGCGCATCATCCCGAGAATCCTGATTGCGTCAGTTGCCACATGCCGCGAACCGGCGCAGAGAATATTTCGCATGTGGCCTGGACCGACCACCGCATCCTGAAAATTCCAGAAGCTCCGGGAGCGGCCGCAAAACCGGGTCCCGGTGACACACTGGTTCCGGTCTTCTCTCCGGGCGCTACGGAGCGCGATATCGCGCTCGCCTACTACAAGTCGTTGCTTGAGGGAAACGCCGCCCTGCAGCAAAAAGCCTTTGAGAAATTAGAGGCCATCAAGCCTGAACTGTCCGGAGACAACGACGCTCTGGTGGCATTAGGCGTACTGGTCGAAGGGCGCGGAGATTACAAACAGGCTCAGGAGTTATTTCAAGAAGTCCTTAAGCGGGATCCGCTGAACCTCATTGCAATATCGAACCTGGGCACACTGCTAGCCAAATCAGGAGACCTGCAGGCGGCGATTTCGCTTTGGCGGCCTGCATTCGAGCGAAATCAAGATGTGGTTGGGCTGGCAAAGAACCTCGCGCGGGTGGAATGCGCCGCCGGCGACACGGCAGCAGCTCGTGCGACTCTTCAGAAAACGCTACAGTACAGCCCTGGAATTCGCGACGTCCGTCAATTAATGACGCAGCTGCAGGATTGCAGCCCGCAAAAATAGCCGCCCCCTCGCTATCCGGGGATCTTGAGTGGCCAGAGCACCCAGGTCTCAAAAGCGAGACCTGGGCCACCCACTCGACAGGTGGTGTAGCTCCGGACTCTGGTGTACTTGATCTTCCAAACCAAACTGGGTTTAGACTCTGCATGAGAACTGGGCTTGTCCGGTCAAAAACGCAGCAAAAACGTGCGCAGAGTGTCAGACTCTCCCCATCCGGCTAACCACGCCAACTTGAAGCCACCCTCTCCCTTCTCAACGGCGTTACTGTAGCCCTGGAGAGCTACACCGCTGGATGCCGCATCAACCTGCGCGCTTTTCGTGACTTCGAGGACAGCGGAGGTTGTATCAGGGCACGACTTTAGTCGGGCCAAAACCGAACAGAAAAAGATGGGCTTTAGCCCCTGCCACTGCACATCCCGCACGAAATCCTCGGCCGCAAACAATTCCAAGCACCCGCGCCATGGAATCGTTTCCACCAATCCCCTTTCTTTATATATAATTCGCGAGGCTGCTCTTCACCCGGCCTGGCCGCAACATTGGCCGGCACACTTTTCTCGGAGACCGTTCCGTGCTCACCTCATGCTTCCTTTCCCGCCCCCATCGTCCCTGTAAGCTTCTCGCGATTGCCCTCTTCAGCATCGCCTTTCTGCCCTCCCCCGCGCGAGCCCAGGACACTGAACGAGAAGTTGCGCAGGTAGTGAAGTCACTCTCCGCTCCCTCGCAGGAAGTAATCCAGAGACTCTATGGATTGCGCCAGCTCCCCGCAGGCGAATGGCGATTTCATGCTGGCGACCTCGAGCACGGAGAGGCGGTCAATCTCGACGACGCCAGTTGGCCCATCGCCAAGCCGCGAACCGACGGTCCGAACGAGGCAGTCTGGTATCGCCGCCTGATCGAAGTGCCCAAGACCTTCAACGGTTACGATCTGACGGGCAGCCGCATCTGGTTCCATTTTGAAGCCAACGCAAACGGTCCCATGCCGCAGATCATCTACTTCAACGGCCGCCGTGTTGCCCTGGGCGAAGATCTGGAGCCTATTGTGCTTTTCGACTCAGGCCAAGCCGGGAGATAAAGTCCTGGTAGCCGTCAAGCTCCTGCACACGGTCGATAAAAAGCACTTTGACGGCGCGGAGTTGCGCATTGATTTCTCGCCCACTCGACCCAACCCCGATGGATCTGTGCCTTGAATTCGTCTCCTCCACCTTGCTGATCCCCTCCCTTTCGAGCGATCCTTCGCAGCAGAAAGCGACCCTCGAGACGGCCATAGGGGCGGTCGATCTGAAGGCACTGGACGCCGCGGATCAAGACAAGTTCGATGCATCCCTGCGCAAGGCACATTCAGACCTGGACCCGCTCAAACCAACCTTGAAGGAAGCAACGGCTCATTTGACCGGGAACTCGCATATCGATGCTGCGTGGCTCTGGCCGTGGACGGAGACAGTCGATGCTGTCAGGCGAACCTTCTCGACCGCACTGCAGTTGATGGACGAGTACCCGAAGTACACCTACACCCAATCGGCGGCCCAATACAACGTGTGGATGGCAGAGAAATATCCGGAGATGAACGAGCAGATCAAACAGCGAATCAAAGAAGGCCGCTGGGAGATCGTCGGAGGCATGTGGATCGAGCCCGACCTGAATATGCCCGATGGAGAATCGTTGGTCCGCCAGCTGCTGATTGGCAAGACGGACCTACAAGGATCTGTATGGTGTGGACGTGCGCATCGGCTGGAATCCCGATTCGTTCGGCTACAACTGGCAACTGCCGCAGATCTACAAGAAATCAGGCGTCGACTACTTCGTCACCCAGAAGATGACCTGGAATGAGACCAACAAGCTGCCTTTCAAGCTTTTCTGGTGGAAGTCCCCAGACGGTAGCAGTGTGCTCACCTATTTCCCCCACGATTACGCCAATGACAATTTGAATCCGGTTCGCTTATCAATGGATCTGGCAACAGCGCGGCAGCAGGCGCCTGGGATGCTGGACATGATGGACTTGTACGGCACCGGCGATCACGGTGGAGGACCGACGCGGGCGATCCTGGACGAAGGCGTGCACTGGATGCAGCCCGATATGGTCGTTCCGCAACATGCAGTTCGGAATCGCGCAAAGCTTCTTCAACGATATCCAGGACAAGATCGCCGCGGACTCCAAGGTATGGAACTACGATTCGATTGCCAAGGGATATCAATACCCGCCTGCGCCGGCGGAGGGCAAAATCAGCATCCCGACCTGGGATGACGAGCTGTACCTGGAATTCCACCGTGGAGTCTTTACCACGCAAGCCAATCACAAACGCAACATGCGCGAGAGCGAGGAATGGGTACTGAACGCGGAGAAATATTCTTCGCTCGCGTGGCTGGATGGGCAGGCTTATCCCGGCTCGGAGCTGAACGAGGCATGGAAGAAGGTGCTGTTCAACCAGTTCCACGATCTGGCGGCGGGCTCCGGGATTGGAATTATCTATAAGGACGCGCAGCGGGACTACGACGATGTGCGCTGGGCCACCAACGAAGCTTCTACCCGGGCCCTGCACACGATACAAGCGGAGATCAACACCCGCGCTGCCGGCGAAGTGCCGGTGCTGGTTTTCAACCCTCTGGCCTGGCAGCGCTCGGATCTGATGACGGTGGATGTCGAGATGCCTTCCGCAACTCCCAACGGAGTGTCGGTTCTGGACGCGCAGAATCATGTACTGCCGTCGGAAGTGCTTTCGAGCAACGAAAAGACAAACAGCTATCGCCTGCTGGTGCAGGCGAAGGACGTCCCATCGCTGGGCTACTCGCTGCTGCACGTGGCGCCGGGCAAGAAGCCCTTTGCCAGCGATTTGAAAGCCAGCGGAACCACCATCGAAAACTCTGCGCTTAAGGTAACCGTGGATCCGCAAACAGGCTGCATCACCAGCCTCTACGACAAAAAAGCGAACTTCGAGACACTGGCGCAGGGAGCCTGCGGCAACGAGCTGATCGCCTTCAAGGACACGCCGAAAGAGTACGACGCGTGGAATATCGATGCCGACTTCGACCAGGTATTCACCAAACTGGATAAGGCGGATTCGGTAGAGCTGGTTGAGAAAGGTCCGCTGAAAGCGGTGATTCGGGTGACACGCACCTGGCAAAGCTCAAAGTTCGTCCAGGACATCACGCTTTACAACGGTGTCGACCGGGTCGATGTGGTCAGCGACATCGACTGGCATGAAACCCACATCTTGCTCAAGGCAGCGTTTCCTCTGGCTGCCTCCAGCAACAAGGCGACGTATGAAATTCCTTATGGTTCTATCGAGCGGCCGACGACGCGAAACAACAGTTGGGAAAATGCCAAATTCGAGGTGCCCGCGCTGCGCTGGGCGGATCTGGGTGACGGGCAGCACGGCTTTAGCCTGATCAACGAATCGAAATACGGTTACGACGCCAAGGGCAACGTGCTGCGTCTTTCGCTCTTGCGCTCGCCGACCTGGCCCGATCCCGACGCGGACCGCGGGCATCAGCACTTCACCTATGCGCTCTATCCGCATGCCGGAGACTGGAAGCAGGCTCTCACTGTTCGGCATGGTTACGACTTCAACTACAAGCTCAAGGCGATGCAGGTGGAGGCGCACAGCGGAACGCTGCCCGCGGAACACTCCTTCGCAACAGTGCAGGCGGAAAATGTAGTTCTAACCGCCATGAAGAAAACCGAAGACGGCAACGGATTGATCTTGCGCATGTATGAGTGGGCAGGCAAGAGCGGAGATGCGGAGGTTCACCTTCCCCATGGAGCCACGGCAGCGACGGTGGCCAACATGATGGAGCAGCCGCAGGGATCGCCTCTTGCGATTACAGGAACGGATCAGGTCACGGTGCCCATCCATCCCTACGAGATCCTTACTCTGCGCGTGGACTACCCACACTCCCCACAGTAAGTGGGGAGCGCCAGCGCTTAATTCGTGCCGATTTTGCAACCGCAGGAGTTACGCAGCACCAGTTGATTGTCCAGCTTGATATGTTGCGGCTTGGCTTTGTCCCCGTGGGATAGCTTGCTTCGCCCTTGGCCGTTGAGTTGACCGAAGAGTAGCTCGGCCGCGATCCTTCCTATATCCAGGGTGGGCTGGCGTACGACGCTGATCGAGGGGCGAAGCGTCGAAGCAAGTTCGAAATCATCAAAGCCCATGAGTGCGATCTTCCGCGGGATGTTGATATTCAATTTCTGGAATACTTCACAGGCGTAGATCGTGACCAGGTTCTTCAAGGCGAACACTGCGTCCGGAGGATTCGAGGAATAGAAGTGGCTCTCAATCGCCGCCTCTGCCGACTTGTAATCAGTCACCGAGGTATCGACCGTGGCCTCAAGCCCGGCTTGCTTGACCGCCTCTTTGTACCCTCGTATGCGCTCTTTGATGGTATATAGATCGGGTTCCCCGCCCAGGCACAGGATTCGCTTGCAGCCATGCATAAGCAAGTGCTGCGTCGCCGCTTTCGCTCCCTTATGGTTGTTGCTGACCACACTGGGCACGGCGGACTCATACAAGGGCCGATCGAAGGTGACGCTGGGGATCGACAGCTTATCGAGCATGTTGGCCAGGCTGCGATTTTCAGAGTGGGCCGGAGCGATCAGCAGTCCGTCAGTGCGGTGGCGAATGAGGACGTTGAGATTTTCCAATTCAATGGCCGGATCGTTATTCGAGACGGTTACGATCAGGAGCGAGTCATGAGCACGTGCGATCTCTTGCACCGCTTCGGCGACGACCGAAAAAAATGAGTCGGCGATGCTGGGAACGACCAGGCCCACGGTTTTTGTCTGCTCGCCCTTGAGAATGCGAGCGGCCTGGTTGGGCTGATAACCAAGCTCTTCGATGACCGCTTGAACCCGCGCCAGCGTTTCCTGGCTGACCCGTTCCCCACCGTTGATCACCCGTGAGACCGTAGTCGTTCCTACCCCTGCTGCCCTAGCTACGTCGGTCAGCGTTGCGTGCGAAGATTGTTTCTTCATTGTGAAGGGCTGCTGGAATGATTTCTTCTACGAATTAATGCGAGTATACCTTGTTGTTCTACATGCTTTACGGAGGCAAAGGGTGAGAAGTTCCATGAGCGATATGGGGCACGCTGTGCGAATGCTCGTGAAGGCCCCTGGATTCACTATCGCTGCGATTGCCGCCCTGGCCTTGGGTATCGGGGCCAACACCGCCATCTTTACTGTAGTCAACGCGGTGCTGCTCAAGCCTCTCAGTTATCCGGATGCCGATCGTATGGTCGAGTTCGGATCTCGCTCGACCACCCTGGCCAATTTTCTTTCCTGTGTTCCTGAGTTTCATGCGTATCGAAGGCAGACCAGTGTCTTCAAGGAAGTCGCCGCTTATGACTCTGCCGGCCCCGGCTTCAACCTCACCGGGGACCATCCCGAGCAGATACATGGCATTCACGTTACCGAAGGCTATTTTCGCCTCTTCGGCGCTCCGGTGATTCTGGGACGAACCTTTACCCGGCAGGAAGACTCCCCCAACGGACCGAAGGTTGTGGTGTTGAGCTACGGACTGTGGCAGCGCAAATTCGCCGGCGACCCCAACGTGATCGGAAGGTCGTTGTCTCTGGGTAACGAGCCCTATACGATCGTCGGCGTGATCGGTAAACAGTTCCTCTCCGATCCCCAGGCGGACATCTGGCTACCATTCAGGTTCGAGCCGGTCAGCACCGACATGAACAACTTCTTTCAGATCGCCGGACTGTTGCGGCCAGGCGTTACCCTGGCGCAGGCAAGAGCCCAACTCAAGCTGGCCGCTGCCGAGTACCATCGCGAATTCCCCAGGACCGATCCCCACCAGGAGTTTCACATCGAGCCCCTGCGCGACAGCATTGTGGGCGACTCGCGTAAATCGCTGCTGGTCATGCTGGGGGCGGTAAGTCTGGTGCTGTTGATTGCTTGCTCCAATGTCGCCAACCTGCTGCTGGTGCGCGCTACGGCACGCAAGCGGGAGTTTGCCATCCGCTGCGCCTTAGGGGCGGGTCGCTCGCGCATCGTTCGCCAACTACTCACCGAAAGCGTATTGCTCGCAGTCGCCGGCGGTGTGCTCGGCATGGCGCTTGGGTTTGCCGGAGTCCGCGCTTTGCTTGCCGTGAGCCCCGCAGGCCTGCCGCGTCTCGGCGAAAATGGTTCTTACGTTGCAGTCGATTGGCGCGTACTCGTTTTCACCCTTGCGGTTTCGTTAGCCACCGGCATCCTTTTCGGACTCTTCCCCGCGTGGACTGCCTCACGCACCGATCTGAACTCTGTCTTGAAGGAGAGCAGCAGCCGCTCAGGCAGTGGGTTTCGCCAAGGCAGGACGCGCTCGCTGCTGGTCATCAGTCAGGTTTCGCTCGCGCTGGTGCTGCTGATCGGCTCGGTGCTTCTCATCCGCACCTTCATCGCTCTGCATGCCGTGGAACCAGGTTTCCGCGCACGCAACGTTCTCACGCTCGAAATGTCCCTCAACGGCCAGCGCTTCCAAAAGACTGCGGGCGTGGCACAACTCTTGCGCAACGGCCGCGACCGGCTCAACGCCATTCCCGGCGTAGAAGTTTCGGCCGCCGCCTATTGGTTGCCCGACCATGTGGGCGACGCGCTCCCCTTCCAGATCGTTGGGCAGCCGGTCGACAAAGACCATCAGTATGGCAGCCGCTGGATGAGTATTTCGCCCGCCTACCTCGATGTCTTCAAGATTCCCGTTTTACGCGGCCGGAGTTTTAATGAAAACGATACCGCCGATGCACCCTCTGTAGCCCTCATCAATGAGGCTATGGCGAAGCGATACTGGCCCGGGAAATATCCCGTTGGCCAACAGATCGCCATCAGCAAGGGTTTAGGTGAGGGATTGGAAGAATCTTCGCCGACCATTATCGGAGTGGTGGGAGACACTCACAACGCGGGCCTTGATCGCCCTGCCGATCCGGTGGTGATCCGTCCGATTGCGCAGGTCACGGACGCCTATACGGCATCCTACTCGAACGGGCAGCCTTTGCTTTGGGTGGTGCGCACCCGCGACGATCCGCACGGCGCCGTGAGTCTGATCACAGAGCAGCTTCGCCTGGCCAGCGGCGGGTTTCCGGTAGCGCATGTCCGGACGATGGAAGAGGTCATGGGACATTCCACTGACCGCGAGAACTTCAACATGCTGTTGCTGACGATCTTTGGGGTGGTAGCGCTGGTGTTAGCCGCTATCGGGATTTACGGCCTTATGGCCTACACGGTCACGCAGCGTAACCAGGAGATGGGCATCCGTATGGCCCTGGGTGCAGACCGCTCTGCCATTCGCAGGCTGGTGGTCTGGTCCGGCATGAGATTGGCAATCGCCGGAATTGCCCTCGGCATGATTGCAGCTTTTGGCCTGACCCGGCTCCTGTCGAGCATCCTCTTCGCCGTGCGCCCCTGGGATCCGATCGCCTTTCTATCCGCGCCTCTAGTCCTTTCGGCGGTAGCGCTTCTGGCAGTCTGGCTGCCAGGATTGCGTGCCTGCAAAATTGATCCGGTGCAGGCCCTGCGCACGGAGTAATCGGCGCTTTTGGGCTCTATCCCCGCCACAATCGACGGGTGGGATTACGGAAGCGGATATATACTTCTCGCCAGCAAAACGACCGACTTTGAATTCTGGTGACTGGGCCTTTCCGCATTTGCGCAATCCTGCTTTTCTGTGTGGCTGCTCGCTCATTTGCACAGCAGAGTCAGCCCTCGCTCGCTACGCCGTCCGACGTTAAACCCGACCCCACCCAGGGAATAATCAGGCTCGATGTTGTAGTTACAGATAAGAACGGCAATCCAGTTACCGGCCTTAGACAACAGGACTTTACGTTGCAGGACAACGGCCAACCAGCAAAGATTGTCTCCTGGCAGGCGTTCGACGGAGTTACCGCCGAGCCCGATCCTCCTGTGGAAGTCATCCTGGTGATCGATGAGTTGAACCTCCCGGCGGCTCTCGTTTCGGCTGCGAACGACGAGGCTCGGAATTTCCTGCAACCGAACCATGGCCATCTTGCCCAACCGGTCTCCATCTACCGGATTACCAAGGACGGCCTTTCGGCATCGGCGCAACCCTCCCTCGACGGAAACTTGCTGGCCGATGAGATCGCTCATCGCAGCGAGCCACGTACCATCTGGCGAGCGCAAATGGTCTCCCAGAGTATCGGGCGGCTTGCGAAAGATGGCGCCCTGCATTCGAAACTGCAATCTCTGGTTGCCCTTGGATCCATCGCAATTGAGGAGCGGCGGAGGCCCGGCAGGAAGCTAATGTTTTGGCTAAGCCCTGGTTGGCACTTCGAGAATGCTGTGGGTATTGGGGCCTTCGATTTTCTTACTGAACTCTTAACCCGGCTGCGCGAGGCGCGGATCGAACTCTGGAAAGCCACAGAGTGGCCATACTTCAGCGCTAACGGACAACCGGCGCTACTGGGTGATGTTGTTTTTCCCGAGGATCTGACGGATTTGACGCCTGAAAAGGTGACTCTCATCAACTTAGCGCTCTATGTAGTTGCAACACAAACCGGTGGCGGCGTACTGGCCACACCCAGCAACCTCGGCGCCCTGATCGGCAAACGTGTCGAGGAGGCGAGCAAGTTTTATTCGTTAACCTTCGATCCCCCACCCACGAATAAAGTGGATGAGTATCACGACTTGAAAGTAGAAGTCAGCGAACCGAATTCGACCGTGCGCACGAGCATCAGATACTACAACCAACCCGTCTTCTACGATCAACCTCCGGCAGGGATCGAACGCGTGACGGTGGCGCAGTTGGAGCATGCGCTGAGAACGATCAGGGTAATTCGGACACTGCGGTGGCCCGGCAACTGACGGCATCCCACTAGCGGAAAGGTTAAGCACTGCGAGGCTAGCGACATTACAAGCGCTGTTAAAAGGAAAAAAGTCGCAGCGGGTACTCATTGCCCTGGCCGATGAATCGGTCTTCCTGGCTCTCCCGGCGGATGAAATTCCATCTATCGCACCTCCGGACGCGGCCACGCAACGTCAGATGATCTCGCGAACCGTCGACTATGTGAACAAGACGATTCCGAAGCTGCCGAATTTTTTAGCCACTCGGACTACAGTCCAATACCACCAACCCCCGCTGGAACCAGGGGAGACGTGGAAGACCGCGGTGGGCGATCAATCTCTGCACCCGGTTGAGACGTCCAAAGCTCCAGTCCATTTTCTGAACGGCAAAGAGGTCGTGGGAGGAGAAGGCACCGGGGAAAGCCGCAGAGGCCGGGGATCCTCGACACGGTGGGGACTTTCGGCGCCCATCATGGCCACGGTGCTCGTGGGCGCCACTAGTCCCAACAGCGTCCTGAAGTGGAGCCACTGGGAGAAAGGTGTCAATGGGCCGCAGGCAGTATTTAGCTATCGAATCCCGCAAGAAACGCCTCGCTTCTTCGTCGGGTTCGGCTATCTGGCGAATGACATGGTGTTTCCGTTCAGAGAAAAAGTCCCCTTTCACGGGGAGCTCGCAGTCGATCCAGCTAAGTGGGGCGATTCTTCGCTTGACGGTGCAGGCGGACCTCGAACCGAGGCTACCGCTTGACCGATCCGGCGTCATGGTCGAATACACTCCTGTCGTAATCGGTGAGAAGACTTATATCTGCCCGGCAAGAAGTGTTTCCATCTCGAGACAGCGGAGGATCATGGATATCGATGAGTGGGGCGAAACCCTCAAGGTAGATGCGCCCTTTGAAACCTTGCTGGACGATATGGCCTTCGACAAATATCACATATTTCGTTCGACGGCGCGGATGTTGCCGGGCTACACTCCCGCATCGGAAAACAAATAGCATGCCGACAGGACCATCTCGTCGAGGATAGTGCAACCCCCCTTCCGAGTTACCATTTCTCAACAGGGAGCCTGTCTGATGCAGGTACTTCTTCAAGACCTTCGCTATGCCTTCCGCCAATTGCGCAAGCATCCCGGTTTCGCGATCACAGCCATTCTGACCCTGGCCCTGGGCATCGGCGCCACCACCGCCGTCTTCAGCGTGGCCTATGGCGTGCTGATCGATCCCTTTCCCTATAAGGATGTCCATACGCTGGCCACGCCCAAGCTGTGCTCCTCCCGCTGGCCCCAATGCCGCTGGAGCAACTATTCGGCCGAATCTTTCAATCAAATCGCACGCAACACTACCATCTTCAGCGGCGTAACCGCTTCCACCATCGCCAATGTCGTTCTTATCGGAAGCGGCGAGCCGCAGCGCGTGCGCGGCAATTACATCACACCGAATACCTTCGATGTTCTCGGCGTTCAGCCCATCCTTGGACGGGCCTCCATCGAGGACGATGTCCGGCCCGGTCATGGCGAAGTGGCACTGCTGAGCTATCGCTACTGGCAGGCTCATTATGGCGGCAACCCCTCGGTCCTTGGCCGTGTACTTACCTTCAATGGACATCCACGCACCATCATCGGCGTCATGCCGCCACGCTTTCTGTGGCGCGGTGGCGACGTTTACCTCCCCATCCAGATGACCAACGAGGAGAGCATCCAGGGACAACATAATTTTGCCCTGGTGGGACGCCTAAAGCCCGGAGTAACAGAGGCCCAGGCCGCTTCTGAATTACAACCGGTTTTCCGCGACATCGCGCGAAGAGTACCCCGTGTCTTCCCCGACGATCTTCGCGTGGGCATCATGCCCTTTGACCTGATGTTTCGATCCGACCTCGCAGAAACACTCTATCTGCTGCTTGGCGCGGTCGCAGTTCTGCTGCTGATTGCCTGCGTCAACGTGTCCAGCCTGTTGCTCGCCCGCGCCGTCCACCGGGAGCATGAATTTGTGGTGCGCGCCGCCATCGGCGCTTCGCATCTGCGCCTTATGCGGTATGCACTCACCGAGTCCCTCCTGCTGGCGGCGATGGCCATGCCGGTCGCGCTTGGTTTCGCCTATGTGGGGCTCAAAGCCACGTTGCGCATCGTACCTGCGGAGACCATCCCTGACGAGGCCGTCGTCACCCTGAACTTCACCGTTCTGCTGGCTTCGATTGCCATTGCATTGGCCACTGTCATTCTCTTCGGCTTCGCGCCCGCATGGCACAGTGCGAATCCTCGGCTGGCTACAGCTTTGAACAGTTTGCGGTCATCGGGAAGCCGCGCGCAGCGGCGTCTGCTGAGTGGCTTTGTGGTGAGTGAGATCGCCCTGTCGCTGGCTCTCCTCATGCTGGCCGCGCTGATGGTTCGCTCTCTGCTGGCAGTGGAGAGCGCGCCTCTTTCCTTTTCACCCGACCATACGCTCGCCATGCGCATTCCTCTTGCCGATGAGCGTTACCCTACCCCGGACAGCCAGGCGCGCTTCTTCCGCCAATTGATGGAAAGTGTTCACGCTTTGCCGGGGGTGAGAGACGTTACCGTGGATGATTCCTTTCCCTTCCTGGACATGTACGAGGACAACGTGCAGATCGCCGCCCAGCCGATCGATAAACGCGTAACCATTGTCCATTACACCAGTCCCGCCTACCTCTCGATCGCCACTCAAACCATGCGTTCAGGGCACTTTCTCGATGATCGCGAGATCGCTGAAGGCTCGCACGATGTCGTCGTGACGGAAAATTTTGCGCACCGCTATTTCAATGGTGAGAACGCTCTCGACCGCATCATTCATCTGCCGTCACTGAAGACGGACCGAAGACATCCGTTAACGGATGATTCCTTCGTCGTAGTCGGGGTCATCAGCGACCAGCCTGATTCATTTCTGGGCTTCGGTGAGGACTACCCGCAGATATTCCTTCCCTACACCGTTGCTCCCCTGGCGAACAGCCTGGTCGTGTCGACGGCGCTACCCGCCGCTGACCTGCTGAATCCGGTGCGTCAGGCTGTCTATTCCATAGACAAAGACCAACCGATCGTCGACGCCACAACACTGCGCCAGATGCTCGATATGTATGGCTACGCCGGTCCACGTTTCGCTCTCGCGCTCTTCGGTGCGCTGGCGGCAGCCGCGCTTCTGCTTGCGCTGGTTGGCATTTATGGCGTGCTTTCTTTCGTGACCTCGCAGCGCACCCAGGAGATCGGAATCCGTATGGCTCTGGGAGCAAACCGCGCGAACGTCATGTGGATGGTACTGCGACAGGCATGCCTGCTTGCATTGATGGGAGTGGCTGCGGGATTGCCCCTCGCCTTTGCAGCCGGACGGTTCGCTCGCGGCGAATTGATCCATACTTCGCCTTACGACCCGTTAGCCCTGCTTGCCGTGGTACTCCTCCTGCCGCTGCTGGCGATCGCCGGAACATGGCTGCCGGCGCGCCGGGCGGCCGCCATCGACCCCGTCCAAACACTGCGGTCAGAGTAATCTCCTCCGGCAGCTGCCTTTGTTCCCTCACCTTGGGCCTGGCTTCGAAGCCAGTGAATCGCCAGATGGCTCCTGGCTGAATTTCAGCAAGCCAACCGGAGCAATCTGGAAGATACCGTCAGGCGGCGGCGAGGAAAAGCCTGTGCTCACAAGTCACACGGGCCGGTACTGGACGTTGACGCGCAACGGCATATGCTTCATCGATCTCAGCAGCACCGCACACCCCACCATCAATTTGCTCGATTTCACTACCGGAAAAATTCGCAATCTGGCAACTCTCGACAAACCCGTAGATTGGGGCTATTCCGGCCTTTCCGTTTCTGCTGACGGAAAATGGATTATCTATGCCCAGATGGATGATCTGATCAGCCAACTCATGCTGGTCAAAAACTTTCACTAATTCAAAACTTTCACTGATCAACGATGACCGTGTCTCGCGCGTGCTTGACACAGTCCGATCACTCACCTTGACATTCTACCCGAAGCACGCATAGCATCACCTAGAATGTCTACCAAAGACCAGCAGGAACGCGTCGAGTTGCTCCAGGGCACTCTGGACCTTCTGATTCTCCGCACGCTTTCTCTGCAGCCGATGCACGGCCACGCCATCGCGAAGGCCATCCAGTTCAGATCGGATGAGGTGCTGCAGGTCGAGCAGGGCTCGCTTTATCCGGCCTTACACCGCCTAATTCGCCGAGGCTGGATTTCGGTGGAAGAAGGAACCTCAGAAAACAACCGCAAGGCCAAGTTCTACAGGCTGACGCCCAAGGGGCGGCGTCAACTGGCAGTTGAAACCAGCAAATGGGACAAGCTCGCAGGAGCCATCGCACGAATTCTTCGCCCGGCCGGGCAGGAGAGTGAATCATGAGGAAGCGCAAACGCATGCTCCAGGAACTCGACCAGGACATTCGCGACCATCTCGAAGTCGAAACCCAGGACAACATGGATCGCGGAATGTCCCCGGAAGAAGCGCGCTATGCGGCTTTACGCAAGTTTGGCAACGTAACCCGGATCAAAGAAGACACCCGGGAAGTGTGGGTCGCGGTTTGGCTTGAACAACTGCTTCAGGATATTCGCTTCGGCCTTCGTACATTACTGCGCAGCCCTGGGCTTACGGTTGCCGCTGTACTCGCGATCGCGCTGGGCATCGGCGTCAATGTCGGAATCTTCTCCGTGCTGAATGGCCTCGCCTTACGCCTGCTCCCCCTTCCTCGTGCGGAACAAATCGTAAGTGTGAACCAGATCCTTCACGGAAAGTTCACGCGCAACGTACACAACGAAGGGAGCATGTCCTGGTCGGAATACCTCGACTATCGTGATCACAATCATGTCTTCTCCGGACTTGTTGCCTATGAGCCCTACGTCGAAGCAACGCTTTCGGGCAAGCCTGTACAGCAAGTCTTAGGAACCGCAGCTTCCTGCAACTACTTCGACATTCTGGGCGAGCGTCCTGCGCAAGGGCGTGGCTTTGTCGATTCAGACTGCGCCACATTGGGAGAGAACGCGGTTGTAGTGGTCAGCGATGACTTGTGGCGAAGGAGATTTGCAGCGGACCCATTGCTGGTGGGCAAGAGAATCACGCTCAACCATACGCCTTATACCGTGATTGGCATTGGGCGTCCTGGATTCACTGGCACCGAACTAATCCCCAGCAACATTTTGGGCGCCGATCACCATGCAGAATGCGCTGGAGCCGGGGACTGGTCGATTGACAGACGACAAAATGAGTTGGCTGGCCTTACTCGGGCGCATCCAGCCTGGAGTCACGATCCAGCAGGTGCGCGCAGACCTGGGTGTTATTGCCGCACGCATCGATCAATGGCAGCCTGGACGCAGCACCACGCTGGCGATCCGCAAGGCCACTTATTTTGGCAGCCCGGAAGAGCGCGGCGCACTGATCCCCATTGCCTCTGTGATTCTCGTTGCCTTCGCCCTGGTGCTGGTGATCGCGTGCGCGAACGTGGCCAATCTTCTGCTCGCACGCGCTTCCACGCGGCAAAAGGAAATCGCACTTCGGCTATCCATCGGTGCCAGCCGCTGGCGTTTGGTGCGGCAATTGTTGACCGAGAGTCTTCTGCTCTCCCTGGCTGGGGGGATGCTGGGATCAGTGCTTGCGTTCTGTTCCTTCCACAAAATCACTGACTACGTAACGTCTCATTTGTCTCGCGAGCTGGCTGCCGTCACCGTGAATGTTACCCCGGACTATCACGTGCTTGCCTACGCGCTCCTGATTACCCTATTCACGGGGATTGCGTTTGGACTGGTTCCGGCTGTGCAAGGCTCTCGACTCGACCTGAATACTGCGATGAAGGGAGACAGTGCATCGTTCACTACCCTCAAAAAGAGTGGCCGGTTTTTGCTCAATACTCTGGTCGGCTCGCAAGTAGCCGTGTGCATGGTCTTGTTGCTTGCCGCCGGGTTATTGTTGCGCGGGCTTTACTATGCACAAACTCTCGATCCCGGATTTGAGGAGAAAAACGTCGCCCAGGTGTTCTTGAATCTAAGGTCGCAGGGCTACGATGAGGGCCGCGCCACCGCCTTTATCACCCGCTTGCGAGAGAAGATCCGAAGTCTTCCTGGAGTCATCGAAGTTGCGCAAGCGGAATGCGCGCCGCTAAGCCACGACATTAGTGGTGGCCACTTCACCCTCCCTGGCCGGCCCGATAAGGTTCCCATCGAATACAATCACGTTTCGCCGGATTATCTTTCGCTGGTTGGCATCCCCATTGTGCGGGGACGCGGCTTCACGTCTGGCGAAGCCCGCGACGGGTCAGAAATCATCCTGTCAGAGTCCACTGCGCGACGGCTCTGGCCCGGCGAAGATCCATTGGGCAAAACACTGAAGGAGTTCACTGGCCGCGAATATATCGTAATCGGGGTGGCGAAGGATGCGCAGGTTTCGCACCTTGGAGAGCTTGATACGAGCTACCTTTATTTTCCTGCCGGGCCGAAAGACGACTCGCGGAGCTATGTGCTGGTTCGCTACGCGACACGCTTCAGCGATATCGCCAACGGTATTCGCGATGCCGCGCAGTCGCTTGACCCTGATGTCTCCATCGATGTAACCAGGCTAGAAGACAATCTTGAAATCTGGCGTGCTCCCTCACGCTTAGTTGTCGCCCTGTCCGGTTGCCTGGGCGCACTGGCGCTGCTGCTCGCCTCGATTGGCGTGTATGCCATGGTGTCGTACAGCGTCGGCCGATCCGTGCGCGAAATCGGCATCCGGCTGGCTCTCGGCGCGAATGGCAGAAACGTCATGAACCATGTACTTTGGCAGGCTATGCGCCCGGTCCTCGTTGGCGTGCTTATCGGCGTGGTCCTCTGTGCGGCCGTCTCCGGTGTCCTCTCGGGCATGATGTTCGGTCTCAGCGTGCATGACCCAATAGCGTTCCTCTCTGTTCCCTTCTTTCTGTTGCTTGTCGCCCTTATCGCGAGTTACATTCCTGCTCGCCGCGCGATGCGTGTAGATCCGATGGTGGCGCTTAGATGTGACTAGCGTTGGCTCAAATCGATACATATCGCCACTTCTAACGTACTGAGAGACATCGGTCGATATTTCTATCGGTGGGTATATCGAATAAGCGAACCGTCAGTGAGTAACACTGGTCAGGTTGAAGGTGCGATGAGGGCAATCCACGGCTTCTACGACGGTCGTCTCGTAGTGCTATCCATCGTGATCGCCATCCTGGCAGCTTATGCAGCCCTCGACCTTTCGGGACGGCTCACAGTCTCCCATGGAAGAGCAAGACTTGCCTGGTTGTGGGGCGGCGCCTTCTCCATGGGAATCGGCGTCTGGTCGATGCATTACGTGGGGATGGAAGCTTTACGGCTTCCGGTTCCAGTTCGATATGACTGGCCCACGGTTTTGCTTTCCATGGCTGTGGCCATTTTAGCGTCTGCGGTGGCTCTTTTTGTTGCAAGCCGAAAGACGCTGACGACGACGGTCGCTGTTCTCGGCAGCGTCTTGATGGGGGGCGGCATAGCCGCCATGCACTACATCGGCATGGCTGCCATGCGGATGCCCGCCATGTGCATCTATTCCTATCCCGTTGTCACCTTGTCCGTATTTCTGTGTGTTGCGATTTCATTTGTAGCAATACGGTTAACCTTCGCTGTCCGGAATCACACCTCCTCCTGGAGTTGGCAGAAGTCTCGCAATGCCCTGCTCATGGGTTTGGCCATTCCTGTATTGCATTATGTCGGCATGGCCGCTGTCAGTTTTGTCCCAGCCCCACTTGCCGGCGACGAATTGAGACACGCGATAGACATCTCCAATCTCGGCGTCGCCAGCATCGCTTTGATTACACTGTTGATCCTGGCGATGGCATTTATCACAGCGGCCGTCGATCGCATGTTCGCTCTTCACGCACTGCAGCTGGAACTCTTCCAGGAGCGGGAGAAGGTGAAGGCAGCGGATGCCAACAGCCGGGCCAAGAGTGAGTTTGTGGCCAACATGAGTCACGAGATTCGCACACCCCTGAATGGAATCATTGGAATGACTGGTCTCACCTTGGAAACGGAATTGACACCAGAACAGAGAGACTCTCTCGAAACAGTCCAATTTTCCGCATTCGCTTTGTTGAACGTGATCAACGACATACTGGACTTCTCCAAAATTGAAGCGGGCAAGATCGAGATGGAATCTCTGGACTTCGACCTCAATGATTGCATCGAAGCCACGCTCAAGACCCACTCGTTGCAGGCGCATGAAAAGGGACTTGAACTGTTGTGCGAGGTAGCAGCCGGAGTTCCGCAATGGGTAACAGGAGACCCGGGCCGCCTTCGTCAGATCCTTAATAATCTGGTCGGGAATGCCCTCAAATTTACGCAAGAAGGCGAGGTTGGACTGAGGGTTCAGGCGGACGTGGTCGAGGAAAGCGCTTCAACCTTACACTTTATCGTCTCCGATACGGGGGTGGGCATCCCTGCTGACAAGTTGGCCGTGATCTTTGATGCCTTCGGTCAGGCGGACACTTCCACAACACGGCAATATGGAGGCACTGGCCTCGGCCTGACCATCGCCAGACGCATGGTCGAATTGATGGGCGGACGCATGTGGGTGGAGAGCGCGCCCGGCAAAGGATCCCGCTTTCATTTCACCCTTCGGCTGGGCACGACGGCCAGGCAAACTGTGGAGCCCGAAAGCTCAGCATCTCCGGTAATCCTTGTGGGCATTAAGGTTCTGATCGTCGACGACAACAGCACCAACCGCCGTATCCTGCACACCATGGTCGAGCGTTGGGGAATGAAGGCAACGTCGGTTTGCGATGGAGAACAAGCTTTGAATGAGCTTTCAGCCGCAGATCGAATCGATGAAGCCTACGAGTTGGTTCTTACCGACATGCATATGCCCAATATGGACGGTTTCGAGCTTGCCGGCCAGATCGTGGAGCGAAGCAAGCACTCAACCGCCACCATCATGATGATCACCTCCGGTAGCCAGCGTGGTGATGTAACCCGCTGCCAGGAGCTGGGTATAGGTGCGTACATAGTGAAGCCGGTACGCGCGGCAGAGCTGCAGCGGGCGATCATCCGCCTGGTGCAGGCCAAACGGGAGCCATCGCTCGCACCGATCATCGTCCCCTCTTCTATGCGGGATAAAGGTCAATCCTTGAAAGGCCTGAACATTCTTTTGGCAGAGGATAATCTCGTCAATCAGAAGGTGGCGACTCGCTTGCTCGAAAAGCGCGGTCATCGGGTAACCCTGGCCGCAACAGGCGAAGAAGCTCTCGCAGCATTAGCTCAACAGTCCTTCGATCTGGTGCTGATGGACGTGCACATGCCCGGCACGGACGGTATCCAGGCCACGCTCCGGATCCGCGAGCGGGAAAAGCTCACCGGGCTTCATCAAACGGTGATTGCGATGACGGCATTGGCAATGAAAGGGGATCGTGACCGGTGTATCGCGTCCGGGATGGACGGTTACCTCTCTAAGCCAATCGACCTACAGCAGCTTGACGATGTGTTAGCCGTTTATACGACTGGCGCTCGGGAGGTCGGAGGCGCGCGCCATCTGGGATGAACGCAGTCTCTACTGCCCAAGGATGGGAAGCACGATGTGCGACGGCATCTGCGGCGAGCAGTAAACACGCTGAGTCGCCGGAACAAAGTCCTCAGCACTAGCCTGATTGATACTTGGCACAAACTTCTGCGGGTTGCGATCGATTACCGGGAACCACGTCGACTGCACCTGCACCATGATCCGATGTCCCTTGAGAAATACATGGTCGTGATCCCGCAGCGGAATTTCCCACATCTCGGGTTGGTTTGCCCTCAGCGGCTCGGGATGTTCGAAGTGATGCAGATACCGTCCTCGCCGCACTTCCATCGCGATGGGCAACTCGTATCCATTCAGTGAATCTACGTAGCCGCTCGGCTTGGCCGGCGGAAGATCGTAGGCGCTTGTTTGTCCCTTCTCCGGATAGACGTCGATCAGCTTCACTATAAAATCCGAATCCGTTCCGGAACTCGACGCGTACAAGACCGCGGCAAGCGGTCCCGTCACCACCAGGTCGTGATCCAGGGGCGCGCTCTCGAAGGAAAGCACATCCGGGCGATCATCCACGAAGCGCTGGTCGGCAACCTCCCATGTGCGCCACTCGGGCTCAGGATACGTGGGCGAGATTGGCCGTGCCCGGTACGGCACCGGGTTCGCCGGATCGGATACATATTGCCGATACTGCTGACCCTCCGCGGGCTGCAGTGCGAACGACAGGGTTCCATCAGCGTGCAGATATAGGTTCGTGGGTTTTGACCCCTTCGGAGGCCATTCGGCATAGGTGCGCCAGCTATTCGAGCCCGTCTGGAACGTGGTCACTGCCCAATCCGGCTTCGCCCCTGTCCCGTGCAGGTAATAGCGAAAGAAAACAGCTTCGATGTTTTGCCGGAACTCGAGCGCGGTCTTGTGCCCGCCGAATGGCACGATACCAATCCGATCCCCGTCTGGTGTCTGCCACTCTCCATGGAACCAGGGTCCGGCGACCATCAGGTTGGTATGATTTGGGTCGTTCTCCGCTGCATGGCGGAAAATCTGCCACGGACCCCAGGGATCTTCCTGGTCCCAGAATCCCGCCACATTCAGGTTGGGCACCGTGGATTGGTGCAATTGGTTTACCCACGCTTCTTTCTTCCAGAACTGGTCATAGTCGGGGTGCGCCATGGTGTCGTTCCAGGCGGGCAGCCGACCGTGCACATATTTCGCGTTCGCCTGGCTGAGCGGTCCCAGGTTCAGATACCACTCGTAGGTGTCGTAGGCGTCGAAATTAAAGTGGGTATTCGCGTTCTTGTCAGCCTGTTCCAGGACCGCATACTCGAAGGTATAGCTCTCGCGAAGCGCTCCATAGCGATGCTCGTCGTCGTTCATCCACTGATCGACCGGTGAAGCCTGTTCGCTGATCGCCTTGAGCGCCGGGTGCGGATGCAGCAGCGTCAGCCCTGCCGTCAGTCCGTCGTACGACACCCCATAGATGCCTACTTTGCCGTTATTGTTGGGGACATTTTTCACCAGCCATTCGATCGTGTCATAGGCGTCATTGGTTTCGTTGGCTTGCTTCGGATCGTTGGCATCGTACCGTGAGGTCATCAGGAACACGCCTTCCGATTTGAATCGCCCGCGGAGATTCTGGACGACAAAGATATAACCGTCCGCTGCGAGCTCCTTCCAGTTTGCCGGCATCCAATCGGCGCCGTTCTTCGCCGCCGATTTATCGAACTCGTCCTGCGTCGGCACTCCATAGGGGGTGCGTCTCAGCAGAATCGGCAGAGCATTCGTCTGATCCTTCCGCGTGATCACTACCGTCTGAAGATGCACCCCATCCCGCATGGGCACCATGAACTCCTGCAACCGCCAGACGCTCTCCGCCTTGGCCGTCTGCTCTGCCGGAGCCGGGCTCTGCGCATGCAGCTCAGCTGCAAACAAGCAGGAAGCAAGAGCCATGCCCAGGAGAGAGAACGCGGGAAGGGTGCGCAATATGACTACCTCTTCGGCCCCTCGCATTATTCGCAACGGAGCGAAACAAGTATACAAACCACGCGCTTTCGGCTCTATCCCCGCCACCATTGACGCCGGGTGGATACGACAGGCCTCCCCCTCAAGCCTGTCAAGAGGCCTCGGATCCCTAGGGGTGCCTAGGCTCGCCAGGCGTACCCGGCAAGATGCGGTTCTGGGCTCTTCCCCGCCACCAACCCGATTTCCTGTGGAGTTTCGAGGGTTCCCCGGACTTCATCCGCCTTTCCTTAAAAGAAAGGCGCACACGTGGTCCTGTCCAGAGCTGCGTACAGGAAATCGGGGCAGTCGACGGGTGCCCCATGCGGCTACCGCGGGTAAAAGCATCTGTGCTTCACGCGGTAGCCGCTCCCATCCTTCGCGTTCTTTGCGAAGGGTGGGACAAGCGAATCTAACCCTTTCACCTCCCACAACCGCAGATATAACGGAAAGCAAACTTTCGCACCAGGAGCGCAGTGGAGATATCTCACAATGTGGAATGTTTTTTCGAGAGTGCTAATCTCCAATCGGAGGCGAGCTAAATGGGTACACGTTGTCCTTTACCGGCCGCAAACCATCACGGCTTTCCTCCCAAACGTAAACAAACCAAAGAGCCAAGATATATAAATGCAATAGTGAGAACCTCCAAGGACCTGATTCCTCCAACCAGGATCCCCGCCCTCCGCAAGTTCCTGGGGACAGGGATTGCCATGATCGCCTTCACCTTCGCTGCCCGTGCCTTTGGTTTACCGGATACTCCGCCGGCAAGCGCCAATCCTCACCCGATGACCGTCGAGGAGGTAGACCACTTACTCGAAGTGGAAGGCCCTCAGCTCTCGCCCGACGGCCAATGGATCGCATACACTGTGCGCCGGGTGGACACCAAGGCCGACAAAAACGTCACCGACCTATGGATGGCAAATTGGGATGGGACACAGGACATTCAACTGACCTATGAAGTAGAACATTCGATAAGCAATCCAAGGTGGAGTCCCGATGGAAGATATCTTTCTTTTCTCTCCGACCGGCCTCGGGCTCCCAACGTCAAGGGCAGCCAGGTTTGGGTACTCGACCGCCGCGGCGGCGAAGCGCGGCAATTGACCAGCGTCAAAGGAAAACTCGCCAGCTACGAGTGGTCGCCGGACGCGAAGAAACTACTCCTCATCATTGCCGAGGACCCAGAGGAGCAAGCCCGGGAAAAAGAAAAATCCGAGAGTGAAAAAGAGAAGCCCAAGCCGATTGTCATCGACCGCTACCATTTCAAACAGGACATCGAAGGCTATCTCTCCACCAACACCCGCCCGGACTTGATCTATCTCTACGATGTTGCGACTGGCAAGCTCGACAAGTTGACCACCGACACAAAGTTCAGGGAGCAGAACGCCGTGTGGTCGCCCGATGGAACGCAAATCGCCTACATCAGCAATCATGACCCGGACCCTGATCGCACGAATAACAGTGATGTCTTTGTGGTAGCAGCCGCCCCTAACTCTGCGTCCCGCAAGCTCACCAATTTTCCCGGTCCAGACGGAGGACAGCCAGCCTGGAGCCCGGACAGTAAGCTGATCGCCTATATTCACGGCAGCGAGCCGAAATACCAGGAATACAATCAGCGCCAGCTCGCGGTGGTGTCTGCGGCTGGAGGCGAAGCCGCGGATTCTCAGTGCCCAATTTGATCGTCCGCTGAGCAATCCTGTTTTTTCGCCGGACGGGCAGTCGATTACCGTGCTGGCGGCCGATGACCGCTCCCGCTATCCTGCTTCGGTCTCGTTGGGTGACGGCAGCGTCAAGCGATTGGTGAACTCTGCCGGCGTTGCCGAAGCGCAGGACGAGAAACTCGGCCATGTGGCGATTGTCTGGACGACCGATGCGGCTCCTGCAGAAATTTTCGCCCTCGAAGGCGGCAGCATGCGCAAGCTCACCAGCCACAATGACGCCTTGCTGGCCAGGCTTCAACTTGGCGAGACGCGTGACTTCCAGGCCAAGTCTCCCGATGGAACGGAAGTCCACGGTTTGCTGACGCTTCCTGTAGGGTATGTTGCGGGGAGCAAGTACCCCCTGATTTTATACATTCATGGCGGTCCCGACGGTCAGGACTCACATGCCTTCACCCCGTGGCGCCAGCTCTTTGCCGCACGCGGCTACGTAGTGCTCAATGTGAATTACCGCGGGAGCCATGGCCGCGGTAAGGAGTATCAACAGGTCATCTTTGACGACTGGGGACGAAAGGAAGTCGTCGATCTGCTTGCTTCTGTCGATGAGGCAGTCAAGCAAGGAATCGCCGACCCGGATCGCCTGGGTATTGGCGGATGGAGCTACGGTGGCATCCTTACCGACTACACCATTGCGACCAGCACTCGCTTCCGCGCAGCGATCAGCGGGGCTGGCATGGGGAGTCCTCTCGGCCTCTATGGAGTCGATCAGTATATCTTCCAGTACGAAAACGAGCTGGGTCCGCCGTGGAAGAATCCCGATACCTACATCAAGCTCGGCTATCCGTTACTTCATGCTGACCGGATCAAGACGCCGACACTATTCATGGGAGGCGACCAGGATTTCAACGTGCCGCTCAGCGGCGGCCAACAAATGTATCAAGCGCTGCGCAGCCTCAACGTGCCCACCGAGTTAATCGTCTACCCGGGCCAGTTCCACGGCTTTACCAGGCCAAGCTTTATCCGCGACCGCTACCAGCGCGATCTTGATTGGTACGACAAATACCTGATGCCCAAATCCGCCGCCGGTCTGGGGAAGTGAGCCGCTTTGCATACACTACGTCGTGATTTCTTGAAGCAGCTGGCGACTTTCGCCGGCGCTTGTTGCGTTTCCGCCAAGGGCTCGGCTCAATCAAAAAGCCAGGCTCCCCATCTGGAGTTTCCCACCCATCCGCGTGATCGGCTGGCCGTCACGTCGTGGCCCTTCCGTGACTACATTCAAAGTCCCGCCAATCGCGGCAAGAAGATCGGTCCTCCGAGTATGGACATCAAAGAGTTCCCGGCGATGGTGGTGGAGAAATTTGCTGTTTATAACGTAAATCCATTGCTGAATCATTTCCCTTCCACCGATCCTGCCTACCTGGAGAGTTTTCGTGAGGCTGTTGCCAAAGCGCGCTCCCATGTCGTCGACCTGGGGCTGCCCGGGGGATATTTCGCGACCAACGACACCACTACCGCCGAAGCAGCCGTCCAAACCAGCTGCAAATGGATCGATAGCGCCGCCGCAATCGGTTCTCCCAGCGTGCGTCAGCACCTGTCTGCCCAGAAGGGGGAGAAGCCGGACGTCGACGCTGCCGCAATCCATCTGGCGCGATTAGCCGACTACGGTGGCAAACGGAATGTCGTGGTCAACCTGGAGAACGATAGCGCCGTTGCGGAGGATCCATACTTCATCGTGAACGTCGTCGAAAAGGTAAACCATCCTTATCTGCGGGCACTCCCCGATTTTGGCAATTCGCTCGCAAAATACGGGGAAGAAGGAAACGAGAAGGCCGTGGCCGCGATGCTGAAGCACTCCTTCAACATGTGCCACGTAAAGGGCGCGGTGCAGCTCGATGGCAAAACCTATCACGTGGACCTGAAGAGGATGTTCGAAATAGCCCGGCAGAGCTCATACCGTGGATATTTCTCGATGGAGTTCGACACCAACGGCGGAGACCCTTTCGCGGGGACAACGAAGCTCATTGACGAGACGCTGCAATACCTTGCGTAGGGAGATTTATGCCAAACGAAAAAGACCTCAATCGCCGTGATTTTCTCATCACCGGTGCGGCCGGGCTCACGGCACTGGGAAGCGCAGCTCTTCTTGGCCGCCCGGGGCTTGTGATGGGCGCGAACGATCGCGTACGCGTGGCGATCTGCGGCGTGCGCGGGCGGGGCGGGGATCATCTCCACAACTACTCACAGTTGCCCAACGTGCAGATTGCCGCACTGTGCGACATTGATGAGAACGTTTTACGGCAGCGGCTCGCGCAGATGGAAAAGATGGGTCTGCCGAAACCAGCCACCTATACCGACGTCAGAAAACTGCTCGAAGACAAATCGATCGATGCTATCTCCATCGCAACCCCAAACCACTGGCACTCCTTGATTGCGATCTGGTCGTGCCAGGCGGGCAAAGATGTCTACGTGGAAAAACCTTGCTCTCACAACCTCTGGGAGGGCCAGCAATTGGTCAGCGCCGCCCAACGCTACAATCGCATCGTCCAACACGGAACGCAGACCCGCTCCGCAACCACAATGCGCGAGGCAGTGCAGAAACTGCGGGACGGCATCGTCGGTGAAACTTATATGGCTCGAGGCCTTTGCTATAAGTGGCGAGACACGATTGGGAAGGAGCCCGTGCAGCCCATTCCGCAAGGCGTTGACTACAATTTGTGGACCGGACCCGCGCCCGAGCACCCATTCACAAAAAATCGCTTCCACTACAACTGGCACTGGTTCTGGGACTACGGCAATGGCGATCTTGGAAACCAGGGTGTTCACCAGGTAGACCTGGCTCGCTGGGGGATGGGCGTCGGTTTTCCCAATAAAATAAGCGCCATTGGCGGCCATTTTATGTTCGACGACGATCAGCAGACTCCAAACGACCTGAACTGCGCGTTTCAATATGATCTGCCGAACGGTCAGCGCCGCATGATTACGTTTGAAGTCAGGCATTGGATGACCAATCATGAGGCCGGGATCGGAACACCGAGTCTGGGCACGCCCGAGCCCAAAAAATCGAAGGCCACCGAGAAGCTAGGTCCCATGGCAGGCAGCCACAACACAGTCGGGAACATCTTCTACGGTTCCAAGGGATACCTCGCGACGGGCGATGAAGATGCTGACACCTATGCGGTCTGGACGGGTCGCGATCAGGAAGAACAGACTGTCGCGCATGGCGGCACTGAGCTGGCTCACTTCAAGAATTTCATCGATTGCGTGACCAGCCGGAACAAGGCGGAACTGAACGCCCCTATTGAGGAAGGGCATATCTCATGTGCGCTTGTACACCTCGCGAATGCGTCTTATCGGCTAGGCAGGACGATCAATTTCGACCCCGGCACGCAGCAGGTGATCGGCGATGAAGAAGCGCAGAGGCTGCTGCGTGACGGCGATCGAGGCTACCGGGCGCCTTTCGTCGTGCCCGAAGAAGTCTAAGGCTGGCTAGAAGCTGGACACCGAAGGCTGCGTTAGATCTGGATTCTCGTATTCCAGTGCGAATTGGGCGGACTTCTTGGTCAGCCACGGTGCCCGCGTCGGAGCGAGCAACAGCGGCATTGGGGGTGGTTTGAGAAGGCCGAAGATCACAGGATTGTGGAAGCGTGCTTCGGCAACATGGATTATCAGGGGGAGACTCATAAATCCTCCATGCAAGTGGTTCGTCTTCCGAAACGAAGGCTTTACTGAGACAGCTGGAACCGAGGAAGGACCTCGATTGGGATCATTCTACGCCGTTTCGGCACCTTTGGCTTCGGGCTTGGCACAGGTTGATGCTCCCCTGAATACTCCCCCGAAAATTCCCCATTTCCTGGCAGGCTACAGTTTGATCACTAGCAAATCGCTTCCTTATACGCGCTTTTGGCCCTATCCCCGCGCCGATCGCCGGGTGCCCCACTCCCCCGATTTCCTATGAAGTTTCGTGGGTTCCCATAACTTCCTGCGCCTTTCCTTAAAGTTGACCACCGGCTTCGCCAACCCACGAGGGGATGAAACGGGGCGTGACCACCCTCCCCCTCAAGCCCACACTGACGGGGTGCCCCATGTTCGCACCAGCGTACGTGGGTTAATCAAGACGGGGCGACCCGGATTTCCTGCTAGAGGCACTAGCAAGAGCCACGTGTGCGGCTTTCATTAAGGAAAGCCGCATGAAGTTCCGCGAAGCCAACAAGGTTGACAGGAAATCCGGGGGAAGCCCCATCAAAGGTCTGTCTTTTTCTCTTTCCTGCAATCGCCCCCGGATCATCGGTTCTCGCGCAAATGGACTGTTTCTTCTCAGAAAGGCGCACACGCGGTCGAAGCTACGGTTTTCGTCAGGAAATCGGGGGTGTGGGATACCGCAGGCCTCCCCCTCAAGCTTGTTGAGGGCGATAAAAAGATGCTCTCAGGGACTTGAAAGGGGTTGCCAGAAATCCCTTCAGCCCAATCTTGAATCCAAGCGTTTGGAGGAACCAGTATGGAAGTCCTGGAGCTGGTAGGCACTCGCGTATGGATAAGGCGCGACCAATTTCGCAAGATTTCCGGCGTCATCTCCAGGGTGCTGAAGCCCGTACGCCGCGATGATCTTCAGTCTTCCATTGCCGAAAGTCTTTTCGACATCGTTCTACCTTCAGGGAAGGCTGTTCAATTGCTCGGAGCAGAAATTTGCAAGGTCGATCACACGTCAAGACATTGTGTTTTGCGCTGATGATCGCGAGGCACGACTGTTAGACGGCAAACCGTGTCACCGCCCTTTCATTCCAGCTCACGCCGCTTCCAACAGCGGCCTCGACCGTCGCCATTCCATGTTCCACGCGCAGAGGTTCCTCAAGGATGGGATTCCACCAATCCGCGTATTCAAGGTAGTGCGCCATCGGCGATCGGCACATCAATTGCGCGCTGATTTCTGGCCACAGGTGATTTGAAAGAGGAATACTGTGCGCCTCCGCCAGGGCTGCAGCGTTGAGCCAACCAGTCACACCACCGATTTTCATCACGTCCAGCATGACGTAATCCGAGGCGCCGACCTGGATGGCTTGCCGTAATTCGATCGGCCCCCACCAATTCTCCCCACATTGGATCGGTGTATGAATTTCCCGCGCAACGAATGCGTGGCCATCGTAGTCATGCGCCAGAACAGGTTCTTCCACCCAGGTGAGTGCTTCCCCATCCAATGCCCGCAGTCTCCGCACGGCCTCGGCGGGAGAAAGACTCTGGTTATAGTCGACCATAATCGCCATCTCGTCGCCCACCGCCTTTCTCATCGCACGCACGACTTCAAGGTCCTCACGTAGAGTGGCATAACCGATCTTTGCCTTGACCCCTTTAAAGTCGCGCTTGGCCCATTCCTCCGCGCCCTGCGCCGAACCGGAAACCCCCTCGAATCCAACAGCGCCGTATGCGGGAATGGGTTTCTCGATTCCCCCCAGAAGGCGGACCAGGGAAATGGAGTACGTCCGGGCCATCGCATCCCACAGCGCCATGTCGATCGCGGCGAGTGCGATGCCAACCAGGCCCTGAGGGCCAAGCAGCCGAAAGCGCTGCGCAAGCCTCTGCGCGATCTCTGCAGGAGCCAGAGGCTCGCCCACGATCAGTGTTTCGAGGTTCTTGATCAGTTCGGCGGTCGGCTTCAAAGCGGCCACCGTATAAGTGAAAACCATGCTGTGCCCAACAATACCGTCCTCCGTGAGGACGTCGGTCAGCACGAGAGGGGATTCTGTAATAATCCCGCTGGCTGTCCGATGAGGTTGAACCATTGGCACCTTGACAGCCCGGACCCTAAGTTCGCGAATCTTCGCCAGAGATGGATTCATGAGTGCCCCTCCTATAGAGTTCCAGCACGCAGGTTGATCGGTTTCGACCCCGTGACAGGATGCCTCCCCAATAAATAGTTTGTACACTCACTATTAGCCGTTGACAGTCTATCCATAGTTTCTCTATCTATAGACACATGCCGAAAAAGTCGGACCTGATGCCTGGGACGCTGGACATGCTGATCCTGAAGACCCTGACCCGCGCACCGCTGCATGGATATGGAATCGCACTCTCGATCAAGCGCCTGTCTCTGGAGGTGCTGA
Organism: uncultured Acidobacteriaceae bacterium; assembly: GCA_963790935.1. GTDB lineage: Bacteria > Acidobacteriota > Terriglobia > Terriglobales > Acidobacteriaceae > PALSA-350. The sequence goes on from CAWBRJ010000052.1 coordinate 182,484, forward strand.
CGGTCGAAGAGGGTTCTCTGTATCCCTCGCTCCAGAGGCTCCTGTTGCAAGGCTGGGTCAAGGCGGAGTGGAAGAAGACCGAGACCAATCGCCGGGCCCGCTACTACACGCTAACGGCCGCTGGGCGTAAGCAACTTGGTCTGGAACTCACGCAGTTTGAACAAATGATCGCGGCTATTGGCCGAGTGCTACAGGATGCATAGGAGGGGCGCGATGGAGCTTGTTCTTCGCTTTCTGCGGAAACTGAAATTCCTCTTTTTTCGCGGACAATTCAATCGCGAGCTGGAAGAAGAGATGATCTTTCACCGCGAGCAGGTAGAGAAGGATCTCGATCGCGATGTTGTCTCCTCCGATGCCGCGTCCAGGGCCGCTTATCGCCAATTCGGAAACCAGACGCGGCTGAAGGAGCAATGTCATGAGGTGGTTGTCTTCAGCTTCGAGAGCGTGGTCCAGGATGTGCGCTATGCCGCCCGGCAGCTGTTGGCAACCCCGTCGTTCACCTTGGTGATTGTCCTTACCCTGGCGCTGAGTATTGGCGCCAACAGTGCAATCTTCAGCGTGATCCAGGGCGTGTTACTCAAATCATTGCCTTATCTGGAGCCGCAGCAGTTGGTGCGCATTTTCCTCAGCAGCGCCGAGTTCCCCAAATTCCCCCTGAATCCCTTTGACTTCAGGGATATTCGAGCGCGTAATCACTCCTTCGAATCAATGGCCGCTTTCACCCGGCGCGACATGCAGCTTTCCGGCGCTGGCGAAACGGCGCGCTTGTACGGCTTCTCCGTCACCGCCCAATATTTTCATGTACTCGGGCTAAAGCCGGAATTGGGACGTGAATTCGATCAACGGGCAGAGATCGCTGGAAATGGTATGCAGGTGATACTAAGCGACCGGCTCTGGCGAACTCGGTTTGAGGCCGCCCCGGATATCCTCGGTCGCAAGATTACGCTGGACTCACAGCCATTTACTGTAGTTGGGGTAATGCCTGCAGGAGTGGAGCATCCAGGAAACAAATACCACTCCTTGCCGTATGGCGAAGCCATCGATGTTTGGTCACCTTTTACCTTTGGCAGCGATCCATCGCAACGTGCGTCCCACTACATGGATGGGATCGCGCGCTTGAAAAACGGTGTGACCCTGAGGCAGGCGAATGGTGAGATGGACGCGCTCATGGCCCAGCTGGCGCGTGAGCACGGAGACAGTGACCCTTGGCGAGTCCTTCTGATCCCACTCTACCAGGAAATTGTCGGGGCCAACCGTCGCATCCTCCTGGTGCTGTTAGGTGCGGTCGCCATGGTTTTGCTCATTGCGTGTGCCAATGCAGCCAACCTGCTGCTGGCAAGAGCAGCGAGGCGGCAGAGAGAGATTGCCGTGCGGCTTGCCTTGGGAGCGCCGCGACGTCGGCTGATTCGCCAACTGCTCACCGAAAGCCTTCTGCTCTCGTTGTTAGGAGGAGCGTTGGGAATCGTGATGGCGTTAGGCGGCGTGAAGATGCTGGTTTCGCTGCTGCCTGCGGACTTTCCCCGGGCACACGATATTCAGGTAAGCCTTCCAGTATTGGCATTCACGTTCCTGGTCAGCATTGCCACGGGAATCCTGTTTGGTCTGGCGCCCGCGCTGCGCGCCTCGCGCACCGTCCCAACGCAAAGCCTGCATGAAAGCGGGCGCAGCGCCACCGCGAGTGGGCGCCAGCATCGCTTACGCAACGTGCTGGTCATATCGGAAGTTAGTCTGGCATGTATTTTGCTGATTGGCGCGGGGCTTATGTTTCGCAGCCTGCTCAACCTGATTCGCATTGATCCAGGATTTCAGCAAGAGCATGTGCTGACTGCCACCCTCTCCCTGCCCAGGGAAAAGTACAAGGCGGAGGGGGCTGTTGCAAATTTCTATGATCACCTTGTGACCGCACTGGGATCACTGCCGGGAGTGCAGAGTGTGGGGGCCGGAAGCGACGTTCCCTGGACCGGCTATGACGAAAATTTGGGAGGCTTCACGATCGAAGGCAAACAACCGCCGCCGCACCAGGAGTTTCATGCGCGCTACCACATGGCGACCCCGGATTACTTTCGTGCTTTAGGGATCCCGCTGCTGCGAGGACGTTTCTTTACCGAGGCTGACAAGAAGGATGCGCCGAATGTCTTGATCATCAACCAGGCCATGGCAGAGCTGTACTGGCCTCATGAAGATGTTGTCGGCAAGCGTCTCACTTTCAGTGACAAACCGGCAGAAAAAGATTGGTTTACTGTGGTTGGCGTCGTGGGAAGCGTCAAGGATCAGCCGAACAGTCCAGGCGCTGCTCCCGCGTTCTGGTGGTCAGTGTTGCAGCAGCCTTACCCTGACATGTCGTTGGTGATCCGAGCTGAGGGCGACCCTCACGCGCTCGTCAATACCGTCAGGAGCGAAGTAGCAAAGCTTGATCCTGCGCTCGCCGTGGCGGATATTCGCTTGATGAATCAGATTGCGGACACGTCCGTCGCAACGCCGAAGCTGGCCTTTGTCTTGGTGGGCTTGTTCGCGGGATTGGCCGTAATTCTGGCCATGATTGGGACCTATGGTGTGATCTCGTATTCGGTGACCCAGCGCAGAGCAGAGTTTGGATTGCGTATCGCGCTCGGTGCGCAACAGCGTGATGTCCTCCGGTTGGTCCTCTTGCAGGCTGCTGCCCTGGTTCTGGCAGGAACTTTCGTTGGTCTCGTAGTCGCGCTGACGTTATCACGAGTGCTGCGGACCCTTATGTACGACGTCAGCGCATCCGACCCACTGACTTTCACGTCCGTCGGTCTCATTGTCATTCTCGTCGCCATACCAGCCTGCTACATCCCAGCAAGACGCGCCACGCAATCTGACCCCATGAATGCGCTGCGAGCAGACTGAGCCCAACTATAGATTTCTGGGCTTTAGAGCCTGTGCCAGGGCTCGATCCTGGAAGGGCACGACTGGAAGCGCACGCTCTGGAAGGGCACGGGTTCAGCCGTGCCGTAAATGACACCGCCATAGACAGCCGCTGAGGTACGTTTTTTCCGTCCTCTCAATCTCTTGTCGCTGGTACTAAATACAAAGAGGATGTTCTGGTTTTTAAAACGATTCAGTGCCCATGGATACGAAAAAGGAAAGCTTTCGAGGAAATGTTTTTGTCCAGCACTCGCACCCCTCTTTAAACCCTGAGGCATCTTTTTTAATCGGGTGAATACAAGGTGACACTTACGCAAAGTCCCGAAGTTCCTCGGTTAGCCGCTCGATTTGGAGCTTTAGGGACTCCAAAAGAATCGGCTTTGCGAGGAAGGAATCCATTCCGGCCGCGAGACACTCTTCGCGGTGGCTATTCATTGCATGAGCGGTCAGTGCAATGATCGGGATGCGAGCTTTGCCGGCCTCCCACTCGCGTATGCGCCGGGTAGCCTCCAGGCCGTCCATCTCAGGCATCTGGACGTCCATCATAATGAGATCGAAGGACGCGGTCTTAAATGCCGAGAGGGCCTCTTTGCCGTCATTGGCGAGTGCAACGCTATGCCCGAGACGTTCGAGCATGCGCTTAGCTACTTTCTGATTCACCAAATTATCATCGGCGACGAGAATGCGTAAGGCTTTGGCGGAGTTTCCGGGCAGGTCATCCCGGCGCAAGGCAGGGGCCGCCGCGACTTCCGGCGACGAAGATAATTCGCGAAGAATTTTGAAAAGATCGGAGACCTTGACCGGTTTCGAGAGATGGGCCGAGATTGCTCCATCGAGGGGAGGATTTGCCGTGCCAGGCAGTCCAAAAGAAGTGAGCATGATCAATTGAATGTGCCGGGTTGGCCACTGTTTATGAATGCTTTGGGCTAAGGCGAACCCGCTCATTTCAGGCATCCGGGCGTCAATCAAGGCGAAATCGAAACTTCGCCGTTCCAGGATTTCCAACGCCGCGGCGGAGGATTCCGCCGCGACCGCACTCAAACCGTGCTTGGAGAGCGTTTCAGAAAGAATCCGCCGAGTTGCGGGATGATCGTCGACGACCAGGACACTCAGGTTGGGGAGGGCGGGAAGAGGAGCGACTTCGGCGGGAGGCTGCTCACATTTGAATTCGGCGGTAAAGTGAAAACAGCTTCCTTCACCCACGACGCTTTCGAGCCATATTTTGCCGTTCATCAGGGCGACTAGCTGCTTGGAAATCGACAAACCAAGACCAGTACCACCAAAACGACGGGTGGTTGAACTGTCGGCTTGAGAGAAGGCGGCGAACACGAGTTGCTGTTTCTCCGATGGGATGCCGATGCCGGTATCGCGAATGGCAAAATGAAGCACTACCAACTCGGCGGATTGGGACTCCATTGTCACGTGCAGCGCAACTTCCCCTTGCAAGGTGAATTTAACGGCGTTAGAAACAAGATTGAGAACAATCTGCCGCAACCGCCCTGGATCACCCACCAGGTTGTCTGGAATGGCATCATCTATTTCGTAGACAAGTTCCAGGTTCTTTGCCTGGGCCTTCATGGCGATGGTCCGCAGGTCGTCGGCTAACCCATCCCGCAACTGGAAGGAAATTGGATCAAGGTCGAGCTTGCCGGCTTCAATTTTTGAGAAATCGAGAATATCGTTGATGACGGTTAGCAGGGCATCGGCCGATTGATTAGCGGTTGAAATATACTCACGCTGGTTATCGGTCAGGTTGGTCTCCAGAGCCAACTGAGTCATTCCGAGTACGCCATTCATGGGGGTACGGATTTCATGACTCATATTGGAGAGAAACTCGCCTTTGGTGCGACTGGCTTCTTCGGCAACCTCTTTTGCCTGGCGCAGATCGGTGGTTTGCAGATGGACGCGCCGCCGCAAAATCATGATCCAGGCGATGGCTGCCAGAATGAGGGCGATGCCGCCGGTTACCAGGTAGAGCATGCGTTCGGCAGTCCACCAGGGGGCGTTGCGCAGAACGGTTACGTCTTCCGGGGAGCGCAGCAGCAAGGAGAAGCTTACCGGCAAGAAGAAACTGGTCGGAATTCTGAACTTGAAGTGCGATCAAGCCGCGGACTCGCAGCAGCGCCCCCTTTGCCAGGGAGGGCAGCTTACATCGGCAAGACTCGCTTGAAAGAGACGATCGCCGGCCTGCAGGATGAGTGTCTGCTCACCGGCGCCGCTGGAGTCGTTGACCAGGAAGCCGTCAATTTCAACGAATTGGGCATCGGCCCCGGTTGAGAGCACTTCCTCGGCGGTAAGTAAGGCAGGTTTCTGCGCCTGCAGAGAGGAAAGTCTCGTTAGCTGCGCATCTTCCAGAAAGGGGGCGAAATCCCCAATGCGTGTGGTCCCGACCACCTCCACCAAATCTCCCGCTTTGAAGTCAGCTTTGGCATGTGTCTTAATCAACAGTCCGGCGCCGGCAGCATCGCGCAAATAGGTTGGTCCCGTGGAATGGGTGAAGACGATCGTCCCCCGCGTCCGCGAACGCAAGTCGAAGTTGGCGTCGTTTGTGTATTGCAGAAGCTGGTTGAAGCGCAGTAACGGAAGACGATCTGAAACCACCCCGGGTTCCCTGCGAATGAAGGAAAGGTCAGGAACGCTCATCTGAACGCCGAGCAGTTGCCCTCTAAAATTAGTGACGGCGCCGCAAACTCCGCGGAACCTTAACCGCGAATTCAAGAGCCAGTCGGGGATGTGCGTGGTACCCGCAACGAAGACATCAAATCGATGAGCGCCAAAGCTGACGTTTAACCGCAAATGGCCAACTTCGACGCTGGCGGTGCGAACGATTCCTACAGCTTCGGTCCATTGACTGTCAGCCAGACCAGTTAATAGCTGTTCCATATCGAGACGCAGCAGCTTGGGCATAGGATGAGTGCCCAGCAGGCGTATCTTGGGCTCTACAATCACGGGAGCGAAGCCTCCAGGGCTGGCAAATCCACGATTGCGACGAATTGCCCGGCCTTCAGGTTAAGGCTTCCACCGGTGGGCGCGAACACGAAAATACCGCCGGTTTCATCCTGCACAAAGGTGTCGCGCACGCTCGGGTCAGAATATGTTACGGTGCCGGTAATTTGCGCCCGATAACCATGGCTCAGATCTTCGTCTGAAAGCCGCTGTATTTCCTTAACCGTGTGCAAGACCGGGCGGCGCGTTGCGGCCACGGTCGCATCAGCGACCAGCTGCCCTTCTGTAAGGATTGCGACGCCGTTCTCCCTTGAGGCGTAGGCCACAATATCGAGGGCGCTACCGGGGACCGGATCGTGCAGCAGGTTTGGCCGCAGCGGGATGCTGCCAGTGGAGTCCATAAAAATGAATTCCTGGCCTCCGCGGATCAACTCACCGCGCAGCCTGATTCTATGAATTCGCGAGACCCCCGAGCTAATCGCAGCCACCGTCGTTTGTGGTATCTGTGCGGGATCTCTGGCGGGCTCCAGAACTCGGAGGTCTCCCGCCGATTGAACGGCTAGTTCCGCGCTCCTGGGTTGCCCGGTGGCGTCTAGGTTGAGACGCAGAACCCCTTTCAATTGAACGCCGGCATCGATCAGGCGGCTTAAAGTCGTAGCCTGAGCTATCGCCAACCGTTGTTTCGATGTGCTGGCCAAAGGCAAATAGGTCCAGCGCAGAGTGGTCTCCGCGACCGACGTCGGTGTTTCGGACAACCCCTTCCAACTGGACGTAGCGGAACTGCCAGTCGGGCGAATTCAGGTCTTTCGCTTCTATCTTGGCAGCGGCCGGCAGTTCCGCTGAAGCGTTCAGCAGCGTAACGTTCGGTCCCGAGATGGAAGGGTAAAGTTGAGCGCGCGTAACGTAGCCTGCCACTTCGATCTTCTGGCCAATTTTCAACTCCACTTCAACATTGGGGTGTTCAACGACTATGCCGCCCTCGGAATCTTGCAAGACAATCGAGCGGAATCCGTCTACCCAGGTGACGCGGCCACGAATTCGCGCGCGGACGTGAGAGGTGAGACTTCGCGAATCGAGGCGGCGAATTTCGGCGACAGTTGTGAGAGTCGCGTCATCGGCTTGCCGATCGAGACGGCCGCAGGCAGAGCAAGCGAGAAGCATGCAAAGAGCGGAGCCGTGGACAACTCGCCGTATCACTAACTTAGATATCCGCGATGATCTTGCAAGACTTCAGGGGAGGACGCTCAGGCCGCTTGTGAACAAGGCGAGAGACGGTGAATTTTACAGCCTGGAGTCGGAGGTGGTTGTCGTTGAGCCGGTCCCGCTGGCGATGATGCTTATGTCTTCGGCAAATGGCGGTGAAACGTCAGTACTCTATCGGAGCTGCTCCGCAAGAACAGCTGTACGCAGTGAGGTGAGGGTCGGGTGCCAAATGCGGATCACGCCTCCGCTAGTCCCACCAAACTTGGATTGATTTCCCTCTATACTCAACGAATGGACGAATCCTTCAACTGCGGCATATGTCCGCAAAACAGTTGGGGCAGATGAAGTCCCGGCTGTTTGTTTTCCTTGCCTTCGAAATTCTCTGCGGCATTTGCACGCACGCCCAGGATGTTTCCGACTCCACCCACATCTTGCGCCGCGGTGCCAATCTCGTCTTGGTGCCGACGCTGGTAAAGACCAGCAGCGGCGAACCGGTTTTCGGCCTCACTGCCGATAATTTCATCCTGACCGACGACGGCATCGAGCAAAAGATCTCGCTGGAAGAAAACACCGACAGTCAGCCGCTGGCACTGGTTATCGTTGTGCAGACGGGCGGTGCGGGCGGCCGCCGCCTGGATAGCTACCGCAGACTTGGTCCGCTCCTCGATTCCGTGGTCGGTGCTGTGCCTCATCGCGTGGCCGTCGTTGGATTCGACAGTGAGCCACACATCGAGGCAGAGTTTACTCCCGACCTGAACAACGTTGCGGAGGTGATGGCAAACCTGCAGCCAGGCAACGGTGGAGCAGCCATCCTGGATAGCCTTGGCTTTGCCGTCGACCTCCTGCGCAATCAGCCAACCAGCTATCGGCGAGCGATCCTCAGCTTCAGCGAGACGCTCGATCACGGCAGCCAGAGCAAGCTCGAAGATGCGCTGCGCGCCATCGACGATACCAATACGACGATCTACAGCCTCGGCTTCTCCACGACGAAGGCCGATATGCAGCACGACCAGGAAGAGTTCAACTCCGACCTCACCCCCGCTCCAACGCACGGATGTTTTGCTAAGGATCAAAGCAACGGGTCAGACACGCATCCTGTCCAGGTACCGGATGGCAAGGGGAACAATCGCGCCATGCAAACGTTCAATTGCCTAAGCTTGCTCGCACCGCCTTTATTCGTTGCCGAGATGGCGACTATGGCTGCGTTGGATGGCATGCACCGCAATGTTCCAGAGAGCGTCGCCCGGCTCACAGGGGGCGAATACTTCAAGTTTGAAAATACCCGCAGCCTGGAACGTGGACTAATCACGATCTCGAACCAAATCCCGAATAGCTACGCTCTGAGCTTCTCGCCACAGGCAGACAGCCCAGGTCTCCACGCGATTGACGTTCGTCTGAAGGACCGTACAGGTCTGCATGTAGACGCGAGAAAGAGCTACTGGGCAGACAGTTCCAAGGCACCGGACTAGCCCGGGCAGCGTGCCGGCAAGTTACCAGAAACCCATTTTGCACGACTTCCCACAGCAAACAGGCGTACGCTGTGTGTTTTGGGAGCACCGGCATGGTTCTCGTTGTTGGTTCTACCGGTATGGTCGGAAGCGAGATTTGCCAACGACTAACGAGACAAGGCGAAAAGGTCAGGGCGCTGGTTCGCCCGACTAGTTCGAGTGAAAAACTCGCGTCTTTACGAGGATGCGGTGTGGAAGTATTCGTGGGTGACCTGAAAGATACAAGCTCGCTAGCTGGCGCGTGTCGGGGCGTGGATGCGGTTATCTCGACTGCGTCCTCTACCCTCTCCCGGCAGGCGGGAGACTCGATTGAATCGGTTGACGAAGCCGGACAGCTGCATCTGGTAGACGCTGCAAAGGCTGCAGGTGTCAGTCGGTTTGTTTTTGTTTCATTTCGCCGCCAATCCGGTATTTCTTTCCCGCTGGCAGAGGCGAAAGCGCGCGTCGAGCGCGCGATCGCCGAACTTGACTTTACTACCATTCAGGCTAGTTGGTTTATGGAAGTATGGTTGAGCCCAGCGCTTGGATTCGATTATCTGGATGCGTCCGCTCGTATCTATGGACCCGGCACTCGCCCGGTGAGCTGGGTCTCGTTCCTTGACGTTGCCGAAATGTGCGTTCTGGCTCTGCGGCATAAAGCGGCACAACGCAGGACTATCGAATTTGGAGGCCCCAGCGCACTGAGTCCACTCGAAGTTGTCGCCCGTTTTGAAGAAATCGGTGGCAGGCCTTTCAAGCTCGAGCATATTGCTGAGGAGGCGCTGCGCACGCAATTTGAGGAAGCCACGGATTCGATGCAGAAGAGCTTCGCAGGCCTCATGCTCGGTTACGCATCAGGAGACGCGATCGACATGACTTTGATCCAGCGGGAGTTCGGAATCAAGCTCATGACCATAGATCAATATGCTCGGGCTGTCCTCGGGAGGAGAATGACAGATTGAACTTACGACGACACCTGGGAAGCGTGACTCCGCTTCAACGCGTGGCAGCTGCGGTCAGTTTTCAGTCGGGATTCTTTCCGCCTCGTCCACAACCAATACGGTTACGTTCTCTTTGCGGCCTTCGATTTTCAGTCCCAACTGATCTTCCAGGGCCCTCTGCCATGACGCGAACATATCAGTGCCCAGCTCAGGGTGGATGTCCACGCTGAAGTCAAAAATGCCTGGAAGTCCTGTCTTATCCAGCACCGAAATCGGGGACGCACTTGCTCTAGCCGGTTCGGCTGGATTGTCTGGAGCCGGTATGGATAACTGGACGGCAAGCAGGTCCGCGAACTGGCGCAAATCCCCATGAAAATGAAATCCGGCGCCTGTCGTCGGGGTTTCTCCGTCGCTGATCGGGCGAATTTTGGAGCCCGACTTGCCGATAACCAGCTCGTACACGCGCATCTCTCGCATCTCGCTGTGCTCTGTCAGTTTGAATCGCTCGGCAACAAGGCTTCGTAGCATCAGGGCATGTTGCTCCCTCGTGCCGGCTCCTGCTGATCTTGCCTCGATATCGTATTCGTTCTTGTCAAGCCAGCTTGGCCCCAATACTTGATTCAGTTGCAGTTGGTAAGCCTCTGCCACCAGGCGCTTCAGGGTGACATTTCTGGCTATGATCCCGTTAGGCGAGTATGAAAGTTGATTGTTATAGTCCGGCCCGACGAGGTGTTGGCTCGGCTTCACGGAAGCAACATCAAACGCCGGTGCGGTCGTTGCGACTTGGCCGACGCCGACTGAACTCGAAAGCGCGAAAGAAATGAGGATGGACAGCGCCCGCATGGCCTCCAGCATATTCGCCGGGAGATGAGTCGGCAAATTGCGGAAGAAACCGTAGGTCTTTCGACGCACTCACGCCAAGAAACACCAAAGGAGACCTATCCCGCACATCCACTCTTTCGTTCGCACCAACTCTGAACGGGTGCCAACGTTGCCTTCGCCCTTTCGCTGCAGCCTCAGCCCCGGAGTTGCTCAAAACCCCGTCCTGCAGTCCGAGGCGCTACCGATCAGAAGGCGAATCGTACGCCCAACTCGATACGGCGAGCGGTATCGGCTGCAACGGGCCGCCCAACCGCTCCGGAGGAGAGTATGGTGTTTACCGTAGTGACATTGGTGTGGTTCAGCAGATTGGCGCTTCGCGCATTGAATGTAAACGTGCGCGGATTTTCCTTGCTGCCAGGGAGGGTGAAGGAACGGCTAAGGTTCGTGTCGAAATGCACGGTTCCGGGCATCGTCCCAATGTTCCGTTGGACATTGCCATTCACCGTGTTGATGGTGAGCAATCCAAATTGCGTGCTGTAAACTCCCGGGCCCGGCCTGGAAGCGTAGGAAGGCCGGTCATTGAAGTCGCCATCGCCATTCGCATCCGTGCCTGTTGTGATGTTGTATGGCGTGCCATGGCTTGCGAAGAGCTCGGTGGAAAACTCCGCTTTCAGCGGCAGCTTCACATTGCCCATCAGACCGAAGAGGCCGGATGTCTGCCAATCCACCCGCGAGGACTCACCCTGCTCGCTGTAGCTCGACTGCGGATTGGCCGCCCCTGATGTATTCTCACCGCGGAAACCTCCATCGGACCGGACACCTGCCATGTGCACAAAGAACGCGGAAACGCCGAATCGCTTGTAATCGTTCTGCCCCAGAGATAACACCAGGAATCTCCCGCGCATATGCGCAAGCTTCTCGTAGAGAAAGACATTCTCGTTGGGTGCAATGGGCCTCGGAGCAAGAAGAGCCGCGATTGGGTCGGGCGCAACGCCTATGCTGCTTGCAACCATCGGAGCGTTGATATTTTCTACCCGGATCTGAGCCCAGTTCGCCGTGTAATTGAAGTCACCCTCCGCATGCCAATGATGCGTAAACTCATGTTCCACTTCGAACTGAGTGCTAAAGGAGGGTATTTGCCTGAACGTCTCCGGGAACTGATAGAGTGTGTTCACGCTGATCGAACCTGCAACGGGCGCCTGCGGATTCTGGAAACTAGGCGCATAGGTTGTCTTCTCTTGTTGCCGAATTCCATTCAACCGATCAACCTGCAAGGCATAGCCTGGATCCACCGCGCTTGAAAATAGTCCTGCTCGCAGGTGAACCACCCACGTCGATTTCTTGTCGATCGCCCAATTCAAACCGAGGCGCGGCGAAAAGTTCGCAAGGCTGCTGGGCGCGGTTTGAATCTGATAGCGGAAGCCTGAATACAAAGTGAAGTGATTGGTTAGCTTAGCGACGTCTTGCGCATACAAAGCCAGCCGCCATTGAGTGAAGGGCACAAGAGGAGTTCCGCTGTTCCTCTGAAAGGTGGTTGGGGTTCCGCCAGGGAGGCTCGCAACAGCACGCCGGTACTGCTCGATTGCAGTGATTGTTGTTGTTTCGCCGGTTGGATGGTTGTTCGCGTCGAGCACAGGCGCGCTTCCCCCTCCAAAGACGAATGCGCCGTTGAAGGTGTCAGGATCGTAATCGTGCTCGAATACCCCAAGAGACTGCACACCAAATTTCAGGGTATGCCGGCCTCGACTGAGAATTACGTCATCGTCTACTTCGAGATCGCGTTCGCGGTTGTTGAGCTCTCCGGCGGATGACCCGCCACCAGTGAAATAGCCAGCCACCTGCAAAGAAGGCTCCATCGAGAGAGGGGTCTGCTCCGTACGTTTCCAGGAGTAGCCGATCCGCGTCTCATGCAACAGATTGGCGCCAACGGTCTGCGTATTCAGCAGACGCAGATCATATTCGCTTGAGAGACTGTCGTAACCCGCTTCAGCAAGAATCAGGCCGCCCGCACCCTGATTCCCGAGATTGTTGACGTTCGAGGAGAAGGAAACGGTCGCCAGATCATTTGTTCTGATTTGCCAATCTGCGCGCGCGGACCCGATCCACAGCCGTTGCGGAGCAGGTATGGATTGTTGCAGAGGCGCGGGCGCTCCGTCTGGATTCAATGTCACCGCATCGACCACACTGAACTCATCGATATCGCGCTTTTCAAGCGCAAGAAAGACATCGCTTTTCTTCTGCGTGATGGGGCCGCCGAGTTCGAAACCATATCGCCGCTTGCCCGCAGGCGTTGCGGTCACTGACAACGGATCGGTAGCGTTGAAAGGGCTGGCACTGTCAGCGAAGAACAGGGCTCCGTGCCACGGTCCGGCGCCTGGCTTGGTTTCAATCTCAATCCTGGCGCCCAGCCACGGCGGGTTCTGATACTCGGAAGAGAACAAGTCAGGATTCACTCGAATGGAAGCGATGGAACTCTTCGGAGGCAGCGTGCTGCCGTTTTGAAATCCATCAACAGTAACAAGAGCGTTCCCAGAAGGCCCGCCCCCGCCTGCAGCGAGAGCCTGCAACTCGCGAAGAAAATCATCTGGATCATCCGAAAGCCGTTGCACTTCTTCCGATCCGAGTACCGTTGTGCCCGCCATGCGACCGCCGTCTGCCCCGTTCGCATTCGCGCCCACCTGTACGTCTGTCTGCACTGATGCCACAGCAAGCCGGAGGTTGACATGTGCGGCGCCACCTGCACGAGCGTGTACGCGGGCGGTGGCTTGGGCGAATCCCTCGGCATCTGCCGTAATTGTGGTTGAGGTCAAGGGCACACAAGCGAACGCATAGTGGCCGGTTGCATCGGTCACACCCGTTGCTCCGGTGCCGGCCTGCACGCGTGCTCCGGGAATTAACGCCCCGGTCGGATCGGTAATCACGCCGTCGATGTGCATCCCTCGAATGCAGGACTGCTGTGCGACAGCCGTCCCGGAAACTAATAACCCCACAAGAACGACTGCGCCGTTTCGGCCGGTTATCATGACGGCCTTCATCGCCGATCCACAGCTCTCTCCGAATGGTCGCTTGTTCATTTCGTCTCCAGTTCACCTGGCTAGATCTCTCAAGCTAGGTGGATGAAGACGAAGTCCGCTTCCCGTTTGGAGCGAAACGCCTGTTTATTGGCGCGAGTGGGATTCATTCAAGTTCTATGAAGTCTGTCAGCCCATCGGATGTGTACTGCGCGGAATAGTCCCGCTGCTAACGCTGAAGCTGGATTCGGTCGGAGCTTCCTAGCGTTCGTTTCATTGCTTGCCATCCTGCGCCGGAAAACCAGCGGTTCGCGACGAACAGGGGGAGGAAACCTGCTCACCCCGCTTATCGTGTACTTCGTACTCAGCCGGCGCTCGGTCCCCACGGAAACGACGGTTCTAGGGAGGAAGCTTTATGAAAGCAGCTTGGCCGTTCAGCCGATTCCTGGCTCCGGCATTCCGTTTATGCCTACTCTCTGTTGTCACTCTCTGCGGGGCCTGTCCGCTGGCAACCGCTGCCTCGCAGTCCGCACACGTAACTAGTCTCGTAACCCAGGAATTCTTCTGCTATGCGGGACTTGACCACAATGAATGCTTACAGAACATCGCCAGGCTGCAAGCGGAGTTGCTGCGCTTTTCCGCTCACCTGCCACGACACTGGAGTTGGGTAATCGTGGGATCGGAGGATTGGCAATCATTGGTGCTGAAGCTGCACCTCGATCCGCGCAGCCCGGCGTTTACCGCCGTCGAGGCACGCAAGATTTTCCTGGAAGGGGCACTTTTCTCGCCCAAGCCGGCTCGTACCGAGGAACTGGTGAAAACTTTTGGCGTGCCGGGCGACCAACTTCTTACCCTCGCCGTTAGCCACGAACTTGGGCATGCCATCTGTAATGGAGAAGATGAAAAGATCGCAAAGCGAGTCTCTGATCAGTTACGCAGCGGCGTAAAAATCGATTGCACCAACTCGCTGTCTAAGTTCGACGAATTATATCTGCGGAGTCGATCCCCCGGCTTACGGTCACGCTGATCCACGAGCAACGAATCATCCGCAATTACCGGCTCATTTCACGAAAAAACGATCCTCTAAAACTACGGCTCAACGTAACTTCGGCGCCATTCACAAGCTTCACAATGTAGTCCCCATGAAAGAGAGGATCAGACCCCGCACCGCGGCCTTACGCACCAGGGTCGATCTGTGGGTCCGCACGAATTCCCTTGGATTCAGCTGGTCTTCGAGGCCCTGGATCGTCTGCCGCAAAATATGCGAACCAGCCGGTGTGTAGACAACGACATATTTATTGGCTGCTTCAATCCAGATGATTTCGTCCACAGGCACGAACAGGATGCGTTCGTCATCTTTAATCGAGAGCCGGGTGAGCCATTGATTGCCGCCGGCGCTTGGGGCAGCGGAGTTCAATCTCCGAATCGCTCGCTCAATCGATGTCGAGAGGCGCTCCTTATCGAATGGCTTGCAGAGATAGTCAACCGCCTCGATTTCGAAGGCTCTCACTGCGTACTCGCTGTAACTCGTTACGAAAACAAAGAGAGGCGGTCTGGGTCCGGCAATCCGATCAATCATTCCAAACCCATCGAGGCCAGGCATCTGAATATCGACAAACACGATATCCGGCGACAGCTCCCGGATTTGTTGAGCCCCCTGAACACCATTCGAACTCTCTCCAACGACTTCCACATGGGGCTCGCCTTCGAGCAATTCGCGGAGATAATGACGCGCATGCGCTTCGTCCTCAACAATGAGGACGCGAGCCGCCATTCCTGCCGTTGCAGCGCTGGACTCTGATCCGTTCCGCATGATTCCTCGATCTTAACCCCACCTTCAGGTGTACCCAATTGTGGGAGCGTCCGCTCTGCTGGTCCGATCATTGCCATCCATCGCTGGCGGAGGCTCGCATATCGCGCCGGCCGCTCCAACACCTTCGCCGGCTTCGCTGTAAGGAATGGAAATATCGATCTGGACTCCGCCCTCCGGCCGATCGGAATAAAGAAACGTGTGGCGATCACCATACTGGATCTGCAGACGGTCAATTGTGTTGGTAAGCCCCACGCCGAACCGGGGCAGCGCAGAACCAGGGGCTGATTGGGGACCATCGTTGCGAATCATGATCTTGAGCGTTCCTGATTTACTGTATGCGCAAAAATAAATCTCGCAGGGACCGGTCACTCGCGAAGCACCGTGGCGTATCGCGTTCTCGAACAGAGGCTGCAGCAGAAACTGTGGTACCAGGGCCCGTGTGGCTGCGGGCTCAATCTCATAGTTGAGCAACAAGCGGTCTCCCAGCCGGAGCTTTTCGATCCCAAGATACAAATCCGAATATTCCAGTTCCTCGGCGAGTGTTCGCATCCGGTTGCCATTGCCGTTGAGAGTACTGCGGAGAAGATCCCCAAGCGAAATCACCATGCGACGCGCCGTGGCCGGGTCTTCGACGGTCAGGCCCGCTATGGTGTGAAGGGTATTAAAAAGAAAGTGCGGGTGAAGTTGCATTCGAAGTGCTTCCAGGCGTGAGACTGCGAGCTGGCGTTCCAAATCCATCGCGCGCGTTCTTTCCGCCTGAAGATCCTGCAGCACCTGCCAGCCTTCGATTGCGGTCACCAGCACGATGCCAATCAGAATTTCGTTGGGCAAAAACCAGAACAGATCGGATCCCAGCAGGATCTGAAACGTGGAGAGAGACGAGCGATTTGGGAAATAGGTCGGGAAAACGATGGCCCAGTGGGTGAAGTCCACAAGCATCGCCAGCACCGCGATCAGGATCAGAAGAATCCCTGCATTCCGGATTCGTTTTGGTTCCTTCAGCGGGAAGCGCCGAATGCATCGTACAAAAATCGGCAGGGTAAGTGTCCAAAGGGCAAAATGCACCGCGTTGGAATAGAGGGCAAATCCAAGGGGCTTATGGCCGAGTTCGCTGATTTCGAGGACGGCTGTGAAAAACACAGAAACGCCTGCCCAGCCGAGGATCACGAGCTTGAGGCGAGCCAACGTAGTCATTTGCTTATTATTGCGCCTCAACGAGAGGCACTATACCTTCCCCCATGCTAAGCAGATTCACGGCGCTGCGCCACGCTTTGTCGCGAGATGCAGATTTTACGGCGTGAAATGGCTAGCCTGCCGAGAGGCCAGATCACGCGCGGCTGCCAGGCGCTCCGATAAGCACTCAGTTCCTTAGATCCTCAAACTTAGCTTGGACCAGTCGCACAATGACAGAGAAAATCATTGCGGTCGAAACCCCGAACATGAGCGCTCCATCTGCTGCTTCCAACGGTCCTAGCAATTTCCACGACGGGGTCATAATCACATCACCGTAACCCAGGGTCGTGTAGTTGACCGCTGAGTGGTAGTAGGCAAATCCGAATTCCTGAAATTCTCCGCAAATTACGAACAACACCGCCCACACGGCGATCTCAATCAGGTGCGCCACGAACGCGAATAATATCGCCAACACAACGATGGCAAGATCGATCCAGAAGCCTACGCCCGTGCGGCCCAGCCTTTTCTCACGGCGAATGAAGTTCACTGTTGCCCCCACTGCCAGCGCGTGGATAAAGATCGAGCATAGGACGGCGCTTGCGCCAACCGCCAGGGGAATCAGGATCGCGACTCGATGAGTTTGCGTCATTTCTTCTGCCAAAGCATCCTACCCTACCACGCACGGTGCGTCGGATAAATCTTGCGACGAATAGCGTTCGGACTGGATCGTCACCGTTCATGCACGTCACCACGGCTGTGATAGCTACTCCCGTTGGGAATACACCGAGAAAGATTTGTACAGTGGCGCTGAACAATTAAGCAAACAGAGCACACAGAAACTTTCTGAGCCTGGCCATCGTTTGTGTATCACGGGTGTTCTCACCGAGACCATTCAACCGTAATTGGTTTACACTTCACGCTTGTCAGCGCTTGGGCACGTATTTCGGGGGCCAAGGGTTCGTTTCCGCTTGTGACCTGTTCTTGTACCTGGAAAGCCCAGGGAGGGACTCATGGCGGCGGAAGGCCCTTCATAAACCGATGCTGTTTCCGAGGGTCTGAATCATGACAACTCGCAATCTCATCACGTTGGTTCTGCTCTGGATTTCCGTCCTATCGTGGAGCGTATATGTCGGCGGCACGATCTACCAAATGGTAGTGATTGATCCCATCTGGAACGCGTCGCCGCCGGAGTCCCTGAGGGCCTTCTTCAAGGGCACCAGCTTTCTCCAAAACATCCTGAACTTCTTCGGACCCCGTACGATGCCCCTGCGCTACTTGCCGCTCCTTGGGGTGCTCTTCTTTGGTTGGGACTTGCCAAAGCATCGGCCACTCTTTGTTATCGCCGCGGTCTGCATGACCATCGCACTGGTGTTCACTCTGGCCTATATCTATCCCATCAATGCAATTCTATTCACACAAGCAGGTGGCGATCACACCGCAGAAGAGATTCGCGCAATGGCGCACAGCTGGATTGTTGCGGACCGGGCACGGCTGTTGGTGGTATCGGTGGGCTACTTAGCTTTGCTGCGAGCGCTGAGCATTGAGATCGCTAAGCGTTAGTAATCTTGGTTTAAAATTCAATTCAGGATCAGACAAACCAATGCGAATGTGTAGGTCGCTTGTACTCGTCTTCAGTCTGGGCCTGTGGGCTATCCCTGCGACTTTGTTTGCGGAAGCACTGCCACCTGTCTACTTCAATCACGTAACGATCTTCGTTACTCCGGCTGCGTACGCTGCACTCCAACAGTCCGCATTTCTTCGCAACGAGTTCAGTGAATTCCAGGAGCACACCGTTCAGCGGGACGGTGGGAAGTGGAGCTACACCGGAATCTACATCTTTGGGCAGCACACGTATCTTGAGTTCTTCAAAGCCGGGCAGGATCAACCGCACTTCGGCACCACTATTGCCGGACAAGTTGTGCTTAACATGTGGATCGATGATCGCAGCCAGCTTCCTCGCTTCAAAAACCGACTCGCTGCAGAGCAGCGCGCCACCCTTCTGATTGAGACGGCTCGAGACGCACAGAATCAGCCGTTGTACGACACGGTCGTATCCGAAGGCGGCCTGGCGATCGACTTCGGGCCAGGAATGCGCATTGACACACATCTTAAGGGCTATTATCCAGACGGCATCACAAGGGAAAAGCGACTTGAAGGCAGGTTCCTCGCTCAGCGGCAATTGCACGATATAACGGGTTTCACGTTGACAGTCGACGAGTCGGAGCGCAACCGGCTCATCAAGCAATTCCACGCCTACTCTTACGAGATACACGCCGACGGCGCAAAGCAAATTGTCTCCGGCCCGGGAATCACGTTTACGCTCGTGGCAGCAAAATCGCACGAACCACGGACGCTGACCATCGATTTCTCCGCGAACCGCACAACTACAGGTGAGCAAACATACAAGCTCGACGACGGTGGAGAGATTAGAATTCAAGGCAGCGGCGGGAGCTGGGCGTTCTCATTCCCGAATGAGTAGAATGCCCACGGCAACGATGTGCGGGTAGCGATCGTATCCGATATTCATGGCAATCTGACTGCATTTGAAGCAGTGCTGGCAGATATCCGGCGTTGCTCGCCAGATTTGGTTCTTCACGGAGGCGACCTGGCCGATGCCGGATCTCGCCCTTTAGAGATCGTCGATCATATTCGCAGTCTTGGCTGGCCAGGTGTGTTGGGTAACACGGACGAAATGCTTGTGCAGCCTGATTCGCTGGAGGTGTTCGCGGCCCAGTCCTCCGCGCCGCCCGCTCTCTGGGACGCGATCCGCCAGATCGCATCGGCGACTCGTTCGATTCTTGGCGAGGAAAGACTGGCATGGCTGAGCCAACTGCCGCTGGCGAAAACGCAAGAGAACTTCGCATTGGTCCACGCCACTCCTGAGAGTTGTTGGCGAACGCCTTCAGCGGATTCGACCGATGCGGAACTGGAAACAATCTATGGTTCGCTTGGCCAGCCGGTCGTTACCTTTGGGCATACCCATCGGCCTTTCATCCGCGGTATTGCTGGGCAACCGAGACTCCTGGTCAATGCCGGCAGCGTTGGACTTTCCTACGATGGCGATCCTCGCGCATCCTATCTGCTCCTCGCAGACGGTGTCCCCTCGATCCGGAGGGTCGAGTACAACGTCGAGAAGGAGCTGAAGGCCCTTGCCTTGTGCGGTCTACCTGGTGCAGGGTGGACCGCCAAAATGCTTCGAACGAGTTCTCCCCAGATGCCGTAACATCGTCGCTCGAACCTGGGGGCGCCAGTTGTTTCGGAACATTTCTGTTGCTGACAAGGCATTTGCGCTCATCCGGCCATGCGGATGGACCTAGGTCTTCGGCAACTCCACTTCAAGCGTTGGAGAGCACGTGTACGAGACCGACTATACGGCCTGGTGGTTCGCTCTCAGGTATCTCTTCAGCGAGAGGGCGATTCAGCGCCTGGGAAGAAGTCGACCGGCTCCCTGAGCCGGAGCGCACAAAGGGATCGAAGCCTATCTTCTTAGCGATGCTGTTCGACGTAAGCTTGCAGCCAACCCAGGATCTGAGGCCAGCCTCGATGGCTACTACGAGAACTTTCGCTGGCAAGGCCCGAGTGCGTCAGGCGCACCGTCGTGATGCCGCCCTTCTCTTCCAAATCCCAATGCACAAGGGTTTCCGTTGCATTCTCATACCAGTCAGGAAGCCAGGTGAAAACCAGCAGACGTGGACGCTCGATTTTGCGATACTCTCCGGCCACGGTAAATGGCTTTCCGCCCATGCTGACGCCGCGCATCACCCACTTGCCGCCGGGCCGCAGGTCAGACTCCATGTGCGTAACCTCGAACCTCCCTTCGGCGCCCCACCATCTCATACGCTCGCCGGTATTAGTAAGTGCCTCAAAGATCCGTGCCGCCGGACCTTCTATCGTTATTTCCTGAACGATCGTATCGCTTGGCTTTGTCGGATTCATTGATTCCTCTCCACGTAACTCTTCAGGCTTCGCATAGTCTCGCTCCAGAATGCTTCGTAGTCCCGGAGCCAATCGTTGACTGCTCGCAGGGGTTTGGCGTTCAAACCACAAAGGTGTGCAGTGCCGTCTTTGCGGGTAACGACCAAGCCAGCGGAGCGCAACAAACGAAGGTGCTTCGAGACCGCGGGACGGCTCATGCGAAAATTTCCCGCGATCTCGCCCACCGTTTGTTGGCGGTCACGCAGGAGACTTAGGATTTCCCGGCGGGTTGGATCCGCTATCGCCCGGAACACAGCATCGCGATGTTTGCGTTGCAGGGAAACCATTTGGTTACCAACAATGTAACCAAATGGTTTCCCTTCGTCAAGAGGGTCAGCCCGCTTCTTACTGGCCTCAGTGGCCGCGTAACCGGCTTCTCGGACAAACGCCCGGAAAGTCGCGTTTTCAGTAAGTTCCTGCGCGACCAGGGCTGCGGAGCGGCAAGTTCATTCTCGGTAAATTCCCCCAAAACGGGGCGCCGGGTTACGGTGTGACGGTCGCCGGGGCTTTGGGGTAAGTCACGTTTTCGACGAGGACTGAGAGCGCAACCGGATATTTGTGAAGCGGGCTGGGCGGCTTGTGAAACGACCAGCTAAGATGGCAAGGTTCACAAGAGGCAGAGACGCCAATGCGTGATTTCTGGGACAATTTCAACAGTCCCGCCCTTGCCGAAATCCCCATTTGGGAGGAGCGTCCAAGACGCTCCTCCCGTACCACGCTAAAACGAACGAGGAGTGACGATGCAGATCTCTCCGTTTATCGGCTGCCAGCTCGTGCCGTCTGCATAGGTTACTGAGTTCAGCTCGATGTGCTTAACATCACTAAAGCCGTTCACTAAGGAATCGACGGGAACCTCCCGTCCCGCGTCCACGGTCACATTACGCTCAATTTCGAGGGTCATTGGATAGGCTTGTTCTAGAGCGGGCCAAGACTTGTCTCTCATCGCGATGCCGTGGAAAGTAAATCGTTCAGCGATAATCGCCACGGAATTTGTGTTCTTCAGATTTATCTGAACGATGCGGGATGGTAACGAGTCCAACTGCCCGGCCATTCGCGCTCTAACGGCGATGGGGCCACAGTTTGATTCTGAAAGCAGGAACACGAACCTATCGCGGTGAACGCGAACGATTTTTGGTTCTCCAAGCGGAGGCAACGGAGGAAATGGCGGCTGTTGTAGTGGGGGGAATGGAGGTAGCTTCTCGGGCTTATTTTGCGCCAATGATGTTTGGATCATCAAGGTCAGCGAGCAGAAAAGACTACCGAGCGCGAGAGCACTAGCTCGATTCATATCTGGCTCCAGGAAAGGAGACGCTTACCAACACTATACCATCGTTCAATTGGCCCACCCGCACCGTCTCTTTTGAACGTTTCGCGAAGCGTTATTGTCCTGATTTGCTAGCAATGAATGCGGGATAACGAGGCAATTGTCATCGTCCGTTGAGTGCTGCCAGCTTGAACAGTTTGTCAAGGTCTTGGAACGTCCACATCTGACGAGCACAGGGGCTCCCGATATGGGTTGAGGACCGGTCGAACTGCATCGGTGCGCTGATTTTTCACGGTTAGCGCGATAGCTCTGCGATTTCTACATGATAAGGTTCAAGCAAGCTGCCTGTCGCGCGATCGACAGTGGCGCGTGCGATCTGGTAGTTAATCTGCGTTTGCAACAGATCGAGCTCCGATTGCGCGAGTTTGGTTTGAGAGTCCAGGACGAAAAAATTCGTCTCAGCACCAAGTTCGTATTTCCGTTGATCAGCAGCAAGCGATTTCTGGGCAAGCTCCAACGATGTTTTGCCCGCGGCAAGGGTGAGCTTCGCCTCTTCCAATAGATGAACAGAATCTTTGACCTGTTGAACTATCTGTTCTCTGGTCATTTGAGAGGTGTATAGATCATGGCGCCGCGCTACCAGCGCAGTACCTAGATTCGCCTTTGCGCCTCGATTCCGGATCGGAAGGTTCAGAGTGAGTGTGCCCCCGTAACCCGGGAAGCCAAAAGCAAACATCTGGCTGAACGATGTTCCCAAGCCACCCGGACTGATCAATTGCCCGGTGTTCAGGTCGTATTGATTTCCCCCAATGCCGTTGGTCTGATAGAAGCCAGTGAGCGACAGGTCAGGCTTCAGGGCGTTGTGGGCAAATCGAATGCTGGTTTCATCATTCGCAATAGCATCGTTGGCCGCCGCAATCTCCGGACGAGCGCTGAGCGCTTTTTTCAGGACCTCCACAGGATCGACATTCTCGATCTCTCCCTCCGGCTCCGGCTTCTCGACGAGGTCCAGCTCCAGCGAGGCCAACGTTGGATCCTGATCCACACCAATGGTAAAGCGAAACGCCTCCTGCGCCTGCTTAAGAACATATTCGCTTTGGATGGCCTGCAGTCGTCGAGCAGCTACCTCAGATTGGGAGCGATAGATATCGAGCGGTGGCAAGGCGCCGAGTTCCAGAGCACGCTTGTCATGTTGATAGCTACTCTCAGCCAGGTCAAGAGACCTGCGCTCGACATCGAAGCTTCCGCGTGCCTGGACAACGGTCCAGTATTGGGTGACAACCTGCAGGATTGCGTCGTTCACCTGGGCCTCAAAACTGGCACGCGATTGCTGAAGAGTCCGTCGAGCGATGATGAGAGGAGCAGTATTGGCAAAGCGTCCGGCATTGCGCAGGAGAGGTTGAGTAAACTGCAGGGTCAGCGTTGAGCTGACGTAAGGATTAAGAAAGTAAAAGTCGCTGTTAGTGGAAGTTCGATTGCTGGACAAACTGGCGAATATGTTGGTTCCGGTCATGAACGTCTGCGTATAACTGGCCTGCACAGTCTGACTAAGCGTATTCACAGGAGCACTGGTGTTTCCCACACCTTGCAGTTGCGTATAACCTGAATACGACACTCGATTGATATTCGCGCCGCTTTGGATCAGGGGATCAAAGGGCGCATAGGCGCCAAGCAGGGAAAACTTCTGCGCTTCCACCTGCGTTTCCTGGATGCGAATATTGCTGTTATTTTCAAGTGCCAGGCGCACCGCATCCTGAAGACGAAGATGAAGCTTGCCATCCATCACGTAGTCTTGCACGTGTGCTGGAGGAGAAAGTTTGCCGGACTTGACCCGTGGCGTCAGCAGGGCCGAAAAGCTTTCAGGTGACTGTGCATCTGCCGGGAGGATGACGACCAACATTAGCAAACAAGACATTGCAATACGGAAAAGCCCCATCGTGTCGCTCCGGAATATTATCGAAATCTACTCAATAAGGTGTGCTCTTCGTAATTCAACTTTATTCATAGCGGATTGCGTCTACCGGATCGAGGCGGGCGGCCTTCATCGCAGGATAAATCCCGAAAACCAGCCCAACACTGATAGAAACGAGAAAAGCAAGTGCGATCGAACTTGCGGTTACGATGGTCGACCATCCAGCCAGCCAGGCGATGATGCGAGACAGGATGAAGCCAAAGACGATACCCACCGTTCCGCCAGTGAACGAAATGGTGGTAGCTTCGACGACAAACTGTCGAATGATGTCCGATTGTTGTGCACCCACCGCGCGGCGAAGACCAATCTCTCGTGTGCGCTCAAGGATACTGGCCAGCATAATGTTCATGATTCCGATACCGCCAACGAAGAGAGAGATGGACGCGATCGCGACCATAACAGCATTGAACAGACGCTCCGTGCGTTGTTGCTCGGCGAGAAGTTCGGCAGGGACAATGACACTAAAGTCGCTTGCTCCATGATGAGAGGTATTGAGAACGGCGCTGACCACTTGTGCCGCCGCCGTCATGTCGATGTTCTCTCGCAGGTTGAGATAGATTCCATCAATGTCATCCCGCACTTCGCTGTAGCTGTCTTCCAGGCGAAGGATGGAAGCCTGGAATGGAATGTAGATGACGTTGTTGGGGTCTTCGGTGGGCACTCCCGCCACCTCGGTCTGGGCGCTGAGTTGTGGGCTCACGACGCCGATGACGCGGAACCATTGCTCATTCACCTTTACGTATTGACCGATCGGATCGGCCGCTCCAAACAGGTTGAACTTGGCGGCAATGCCCAATACGCAGACAGAAGCGCCACGATCTTCGTCCTGACGATCGAAGAACTTACCGCTCAACAGGTGAAGGCCCGCAATTTGCTGGTACTGCGGCTCCACTCCGAAGACGGCGGGCACATCCTGCTGCGATTTTGGGATGGTCTTGGACGGGGTCACGCGCTTGCGGGGCGTCGATGCCTGAATGCCGTCAACGTCATCAAGTATGACGCGATAGTCCTCAAGAGTCAGGCCGGGAGAAATTTTGCGCATCTTTTGATGCGCCTGCCACTCGGTGGTTTCCTTGGCCTCCACGATGAGATTGCGCACACCCATCTGTTCAATGAGTGCCATCACTTTCTGCCTGGCGCCGGCACCAATGGACAGCATGGCAACCACGGCCGCCACTCCGAAGATCATGCCCAGCATGGTCAACAGTGAACGAAGCCCGTGGAGCATGAGGTTCTGTATGCCGAGCTGGATATCCCGAACCCATTGCTGGTAGCCGAAGTCAAAGCCTCGGACGAGCGACGAGACGCTCCCCTGTGTCTTGAACATCTAAGGTGTCCCTCCACCGGGGGCTGCGGAAGAGCCAACGCTTCGCTGTTTTCGTGGAAGCGTCGGATCGATCATGGCAACCGGCGTCCCGTCGTTCAATCCTTCGATAACAGCGCGACTTTCCGTTTCGTCCTTGATCTCGACTTCTTTCTGCTCATAGTCCTTGCCGCGTTTCACGTAAACGATGTGCTTGCCATCCTTGAGAAACAGCGCCTGACGAGGGACATAGAACACATTTTTTCTGGTGTCACCAAGAAACAAAAGCCGCGCAGTCATCCCCGAGTGCAGGCGCACATCCGCATCGGAAAGCTGCATCGTGACATCGAAGGTGCCGCCGGCGCCAGCGTCATCGTCGAAAAATTCATGGGTTGACATTCCGCCGACTTGCTTGACCTTGCCATGATACGTGCGGCCAGGCAATGCATCGAACACTACCTCTACCGATTGACCCTGCTTGACGTTACTGCGGTTACGCTCGCCAATCTTCGCTTTCAGTTCCAGTTCTGTTGGATCGACTACCTGGGCGATGGCGCTTCCCGCTTGCGCCTGGTCGCCCGCATGGTAATCCGGCACTGACATGCCGGTAAAAAAGAACCCGCCCGAGGCATCCATATTTTTTTGAATGGAAATCAGTCCATCCATCGGTGCAGTGACACTCATCTTGTCGATATTTTGCTGCGCCTGATCCATCTCCAGTTTTGACTTGTTATATTTCTCCTGGGCTAAATAGACCGAGGCTTGCCCCGACTTGTCGTGCGATTCAATGTCCCTCTCCAGCTCGGCCAGCAGCTGCTTTGCCTGCTTCAGGGCAGCATCGTTTTTTGCCGCATCGATCGCGCTCACGATTTCTTTCTTCTGCACATCCAGTTCCGCTTTTCTGACATCGTAGCGGGCCTTGAGCAGCGCCACTTTATCCTGGGCCTTAAGCACCGCAGCGTCTGCCTTTGCCTTGGTGATCTCCTGCTCGGCCTGCAATAACTCCGAGCGGCTCTGCTCCAGCTTGTAGCGCTGTTCACTGGGATCGAACTCGATCACCACGTCGCCCTTCTTTACCGGCAAACGCCCGGCCAGCAGTCGAGTGATCTCGAGCGCGCCTCCGCCAACCGCCGGTGCGGTGAGCATCATCGTATGAGTCGCATTCAGTTCGCCGTCAGCATGAACTTTCAGATCGAGGTCGCCGCGCTTAACCTGGGCCAGGGGAATGCCATCGCTTGCGATCGCCAGGCGAGAGCGGCTCAATTCAAATCCAATCAGGATGACCACGCCAAGAGCTGCCGCCAAGGCCGACCAGCGCGTAAGAGGCTTTAGCTTCATGCGTGCCTCCTCACTCCTTGACCGAAGAATCTTTGGCTAAAGGATCCTGCAGGGCCACCCGATCCCCGGGGCGTAAACCGCTGGAGACAAGGATGCGATCGCGGCTTCTGCGGCTAATCTCGATCGGCTGTTCCCGATATTTTGATCCATCGACGACATAAGCCACCGTCTGACCCGATCTCTGAAAAGAGGCTTGCACCGGGATCGCAATCGCATTCGGAATGCGGTCAACGATTACGGTGATCTGCGCCGTCATACCAGGCTTAAGGCGCGGATCTTTCTGATCGAGCGCGATCTGGAGATTGAAATCTCTGGGTATGGGCCAGCCTGCGGAGAAATCCATGGTGGCAATGGTCCCGATCTGCTCCAGCTTGCCGCTAAACTGCCGCTCAGGAATCGCATCCAGTTGAACGGTCGCGGATTGGTGGGCCGCAAGACGGCCACGGTCTGCTTCGTCCACTCGCGCCGAGACCCGCAAAGTGGAAACATCTGGCAGTTCGGCGATCGGCGCCCCCGCCCAGACTCGCTCCCCCGGCTTGAACGGCGCCATATTACCCACGTGCCAAACCGATACCAGATTGACCAGCCCGCTGGAAGGCGCGACCAATGTCATCGTTGCCAGGGAGCGCTGCGCACGCGCGAGGTCATACGCCGCTTTTTTGCTCGCATCCAATTTGCTATCGACGTTTGCGTGAATGACCGCGCGATCTGACTTCAACTTGGCTTCTACTTCAAGCAGCTTCTGCTGGGCGTTTGCCACTTTCAGGTTTGCTTCGGCTCCCTCGATTTTGGATACGATCTCCTGCTTGCTGGCATCCAGCTTTGCCACTTCCACATCGTATTGAGCCTTGGTCACGGCAGTCATATCTTCTTCTTCGGTGAGGCGCGATTGCGCCCGCACCTGGTCGATCGCAGCCTCGGCCGATTTGAGGGCCGATCCATCCTGTGCCATATCCTGCTCGGTCTTCGATTTGTCGAACTCGACGATCAAGTCGCCCTTCTTCACCTCGACGCCGCTGTTGGCGATCTTGAGGATTTGCAGTTCACCCGCTTCAGCCGGAGCGGAAACCGACAACGACTTCATCGCCTTCACTTCGCCTCGAAACTGAACGCTATCGACGAACTCTTCTCGTTTCACCTCGAAGGCTGGAATCGTCGAGGATCGATTGGAGAGGCGTACCAAGCCAAAGATGCCGGCACTGCCTAAGAACAGGACTGCGAACACGATCATGGCCTTGCGCTGCTTAAGCACATTCTTGAATCGGTCCGTCATCGCGCATTCCCGGCAATGTTGGGGGCGCCCGCGGGCACCGTGTCTACCGCCGCCGAAAGGCCGGGCAAGAGCCTCGGATCGGTACACATAATGGACCAGGTAGCCGAAAAGGTGCGCACTTTTTGAGAAAAGTCACCGGGCTTTCCCATAGGGTCGATTACTTCCAGCTGTGCCGGACAAACAAGGTCGGGGTAGGCATCAAGATGTACGCGCGCTTTCTGCCCTTCGTGAAGCGCCAGTACATCCTGCTGATTGACCGGAACCTGCACCTCCATCTCGGAAGGGTCGACGACCTGCATGAAAGGCACGCCTGGCCGCACTTGATCACCTTCCTGCACTTCTCCGATATTTCCCTGCTTCCAGATCGTGTTGAGCACAACGACCCCGCTGATGGGGGAATGAACCTGCATGAGGGCCGCGTTCGCCTGGGCATGCAACATGGTTTCGCGGGCACGATCCCGTTGGATTTCGAGGATGCGAATAGAGGCCTGTGCCGTCTTCCGCTTCAGACCGAATGTTTCTTTCAGTTGATCCAGCGTCGCTTTGGCTTCCTCCAAGGTCTCGCGGGCTTTTTCGGCATCAATCCGCGACAGCAACTCGACCTTTTGCATCTCCAGTTCCGCCTTGGCCAGATCGCCTTCGGCCACCTTGATTTCGGTCTCGTCCTTGGCCCGAGCGGCACCTTCTTTGGCTACTTCCTGCAATACGTCGTCAGCCAGTTTGCTATTTTGCGCTTGTTTATCCAGGAAGTCGCGTAGTTGGGCCTGGCGGTCAAACTCCACCAGAATGTCTCCCTGCTTTACGCTGGACCCGGCGGCTCGCAGGTTAGTGATCGTAAGGGTGCCCTCCTTTTCTCCAGCAAGAAGTGGGGCTTGTATAGATCGCGTGCGGACCGCTTGGGTCGTACCCTTCAGGCGCAACTCTCCATTGATGTCAGCGGGAGAAGAGGATATCTGGCTGCCAGGGACCGGCGCCTTGTTGTGTCCGGCCAGCCACAACAATGTGGCTAGGGTGCACAACAAGATTGCGGCGATAAGCACTGGCCAACGTTTCTTGTGCCACCAACCTTGCTGCTCTCTGGTGGGCTCCAGGGCGGGCGAGGGTTCAGTGCCAGGCTCAACAAGAGGTGCTTGCATCCCAACGTGCTCCTGTTAACGCAACACCATAACTATATATATTCGGTAAAATCCGGTGTTGACTTAAGCTTCGCCTCGCGTCCCAATCTTCCTGTGAATTCAGACCATTAGACGGACACGGACGCAAAATCGCTCATTTTCTTTTTACATTTTCTTTGCGCATCAGCGAGACCAGACGGAAATAGCCCTAAAGAGGACGCTCTTACCTCCAAGGAAGTGCACCCTATCTCTGCGTAGTAGGCAAGAACTAAGTCTTCCCAGACAGTGACGTTCCCATTAGGGTCATTTCCGTCTCGTGGCCTCCCTATTCCATTAACCGGCGTTGATAGGCCTTATCCCACTGCAAGCGGAGAAGATTAACGACGCTTGCGCCTTCCAACAAAACGAGGAATACTACTCCTCCCAGCAGGAGCCAGATCAAAAACTTCCGGTCGTTGGCAAACGCCGCTCTGCGAAAGGGCTCTACCGAAACGCTCCATGCATGGTTGCTTTCGGGGCCACTGTGCGGTAGCTGAGGCACGCTCCTATTTACCTCCGCTCGCGCTTCGCGGATACTGACTCCTGGTGCAAGGCGCCCAATGACGTTCACATGTAAGTCGTTCTGATTAGCTAATCCAGGCGTAAGGACCAGCGGTATTGCTATGGAAGCACCTTGGTCACGCTGACCCGGAGCGAGAACTCCTACTACGCAGTACGGTTCTAGATCAAGAAAAAGAGTTGATCCGATGACGGCGGGATCAGAGCCTAGACGCTTCCACATCGAATTGGGAAGAATCACCTGGCGCCTCCTACCGGGCGTGTCCTCTACAGGAGCAAAGTCGTCGCCGAGGGAGAAGCGGTCACCCATCATCCGGTAGAACCCTGGAGTTACCAGGCTAGCCACAACTGTTGTCAAACCGCCTCGCGTTCTGATTTCCAGGACCCTTTCGGTGGATGCGCTCAGTCCTTCGAAGGCCGTGGTTTGCGCTTTCCAGTGGAGAAAGTCTTCGCTCATCACTCCTTGCGCAGGACCGGGCATCTCGGGCCTTAGCAGAACCAACTCATCCGCATGAGGATAGGGCGTGAGGAAGTCAAAGTAGACACGAAAATAGATTGCCGTGTTGATACCCAGGCCGAGGGCTAACGCCACCAGCACGAGGAGAACCGTTCGCGGCGTCCTTCGCACGATTGCGAGTGGGCGGCGGAGCCCACGGTCCAAAGCGTCCTGGGACGATCGCTTATTCATAGCCTAAGGCGTGAACAAGCCCTGCTATGTAGTATGCTACCACAAAGCATCCTTTTGAGAATGAGTAAAGAATGCCTTTATGTCCGCAAATTCAGAAGCGAATGAGGAGAAGCTCATTTGATCCCTCTACTCGTTCGAAAAAGTGCGCCGTCTTTTCCTTCCACTTGCGAGAAGACGAATTCGCCTAGCCGTAACAGGTGGTGAGCCGGATGTTTGCCCGTTCCCAACAGATTTCTTCTCCCCTTATACTGCCAATGCTCGGCAGCATACTCACGACCAGCGTCATTGCTTCCATTCTCATTCTGCCTCCGTCGAGGCCAACGCTCAGTTTCCAGCAGCTATTGCTCCGGGCGGCATTCGATCTCACCATCGCTGTCTGCATTCACGTCGTCACCGTTTGGTCTATCTGGAGACTGATACGCGAATATGTTGAGCCCTCCGTTGGCACGCTTACTGTTCACATCTGGGCCGTCGTCGTGTGGCTGCCACTTATCACCACGCTCACTGCCGAACGTTCTCTCTGGATCTCGTGCATCGTCCCCTGGGCCTTTGCCAATGCCATCACATTCCTCAATCT
This sequence comes from uncultured Acidobacteriaceae bacterium, assembly GCA_963790935.1. Lineage (GTDB taxonomy): Bacteria > Acidobacteriota > Terriglobia > Terriglobales > Acidobacteriaceae > PALSA-350. Next base: position 212,832 of record CAWBRJ010000052.1, read on the forward strand.
ATGGAGCGCGCTTCCGCAGGACGATGAACCCGTAGCTCCCATCGGCTGCGTCTTCCTGCAACCGCCTTGCACACCTCCTTTATGGAGAGCCCTGCTGCCTTACTGCATCACGGTTGTCACTCTGCAGGTAGGGCTGGCGTCTCTGGTCACCGGCCATCCCTGGTCCGCGACCGCGCTCGTTTCCGCGGGCGTGATGTTGTTCCTGGTGCGTCATCCGTTCGTGCAAGGCATGGCAAAAAGCCGCCGCAGGTTTTCGCGCTTTTCGCTGCTGCAGACCGCCGCGGTCTTTTTCCTCATCTCGACGGCACTCACGCCTTACCTGCAGAAGGCATACGGTCTGGGCTCACTGGCTTCCCTTCTCGCGGTCCGCGCGCCCCGCGTCAGGCCTGCTACTAAATCCGCAATGGGCTCTCACTATTCGGGTGTTATCCTCACGCTCCCTGCAAAGCCTCACCCGCGCATCGTGCCGCCTACTAGTTCCGATGAAACCAGCTTCTCCAATGCTCTTTCAAAGCCCGTCATCATTCCGTTCGACGGGGTTTACTGGTACTTCAAACAACCGGACACTCGCCCCGCGGCAGATGCCCGTATCCAGCAGGGCGATCCCATCAAAGCCAACGTACGCTCGACTGATTATCGTGAGCTTGCGATGGAAGCTCATCAAACGCTCCTCAATCCAATCTCCGGCGACTGCTGCCGCGCCATGCGCATCGACCTTCTCAATGGGGACGACCGCCCGGGTACGATTCGAATCGAGCTGCTGCTCAGGGACACGTCTGGTAAACCCGGCTCCTCGCTCCTGCTGGGAAGTATTGCGATACCTTCAAGTCAACTTCAACACATTGCGCTCAACCGTCCGCCCGTCCCTGAATCGCTGCGCTTCCAAATGCCTGCAAAGGCCCATGGCAGGCGCTTTGACGAGATTACTGTGGTCATCAAGCCATCTTCCGACCGTGCTCTTGCCGGCTCAAAGATCGCCATCCAGAATTTCGTGCTTGTTCCTTAGTTGCTAGTTGCTCGCAGACCAGACAGAAGCTGGGTATCCGGATGTACGTTAAGGCCGGACAGTGGCAAGCCAGGTGTAAAAGCTAAGATCATCGGCGATGAATATTCCTGGTGTCTGCAAAATCGGGTTGTAGGATCGCATGATGGAAAGTTCCAAAACATCTTCTTTCGACATCCCTTCACCTATGCTGATCATCTTCGGCGGCCTGCCTGCCACCGGAAAAACAACGATTGCAAAAGAATTGGCGAGACAAATCGGTGCCACTTATCTGCGAATTGACACGATTGAGCAAGCCATCTGCGATTCCACAACGCTGAGGCAGCCGATAAGCGACGAGGGGTATCGTGTCGCCTATGCGGTCGCGGAGGACAACCTTCGCCTGGGACGAACGGTGATTTCGGATTCTGTGAATCCAATTCAGTTGAGTCGCGATGCTTGGATCGGCGTTGCGCATCGGGCTCATACACGCGCCGCTGAAGTTGAGGTTCTTTGTACCGACCTGCGGCTTCATCGCCAACGTGTCGAAACACGATCGGCAGACATCAGTGGGCTCAGGCTGCCAACTTGGGAGGAGGTTATCTCTCGTGAATACGAGCCATGGGAACGTAAGCACATAATAATCGACACCGCTGGACGAAGCGTGGCAGAGAGCGTTCAGGAACTTCGAGAGGCCCTGCCGAAGTGATTGTCTCTGAGTCCGCGTGTTCTGCCCTCTGCCAAGCAGGTCGCACGCTGCATCCTCACCGTCTGAGAGGCCTAAGACTTCGAGGTGCGACCCACACCGCATTGGTCACTCTCTTGGTTTGGGCGCTTTGACTCTGACCCGGGGGCGGCCCTGACAGAATATGGCACTTCCACAGGGGGTGAACGGGTACCGGTAAGTGCCGGCAAGCTCAGCCAACCCGCAGCAAAGCACAAGGCATCGGCATTTATTTTTATGCCTGCTTATCTGGATATTAGTAAGTTACTCGCCTTGCGGGGCAGATATTGACAAGCGAATGCAATAAATATTCAGCTAAACCCGCTTGACATTCGCGAGAATTGACCCCTTCCGTTAACTGCATAGTTAACGATTTTTGGCACCTCCGGAAAACGTCTAGTCGTAATCTGCAATTTTCTGCGATTTTAAGTCACTTTTCCCGGAGTAACTAATGAGTTTTCGACAATGGTCCGAAACCGTAATAGTGTCAAAATATGACAACTCAAACCAGCACCGGCCTTCCGCCCGCGCTGCCAACCCTTGCAGAAACACAGCGCCGCAGGGCTGACCTGCTCGGTCCCCCTGACCATCAGGCAGACAATCAGCAAGAGGGGCAGCGAAGCCACCAGTTGGTGGAGCAGCCCCGCACGGCTCGCGCCATTCCACCGCCGCTCCGCGATTCGATTTGCTCAGGCTTCCCGTGGCCGCTCTCCATGGCCTCGCTGGACTCGCCGTTCGCACCATCGCTCCGCATACCGAGGCCCATCCCGCCTCCATTCTCCTCCAGCTTCTGACTGCCTTCGGCAACATGGTCGGCCGTGGACCTCACTGCATGGTCGATGCCACCCGCCACAACCTGAACCTCTTTCTCGTGCTCGTAGGCGATTCCAGCAAAGCGCGCAAGGGCACCAGTTGGAGTCAGATCGCCCGCCTCTTTGCAGAAGTCGACCAGCCTTGGCTCTCCACCCGGGTCACCGGCGCTCGTCTTACAGCCAGTGGCCTTGTCTATGCTCTGCGCGATCAGCAGCCGTCCACCGATCGCCGGCTCCTCGCGCTATCTGAAGAATTCGCCTCCGTCCTCCGTACGCTCAAGTCTGGCAACGGGCACTTATCGCCCTTGCTTCGCTGCGCCTGGGACACCGGCCATCTCACTACCCCAATCTCCAGTATGCGCCAGCCTCTGCAGGCCACCGGAACCCATATCAGCCTCATTGCCCACATCACCCAGCGTGAGCTCACCCCGAATCTCCACCCTACCGAAGCGCATAACGGCTTTGCCAACCGCTGCCTCTGGGTCTGGGTGCAGCGAAGCAATTGCCTGCCCGACGGCGGAAGCCTCACCGCCAACGATCTATCCCCGGTGGCCCGCGAACTCCGCCACGCACTCGACTGGGCTTCCGCAACTCCCGAAATCCTGTTTCGCCGTGATGCCGCGGCGAGTGAGCTTTGGCACGATTGCTATCCCAGCCTGAGCCAGCTTCGTCCCGGCCTGCGCGGCGCCGCCACCAGCCGCGCCGAAGCCCAGGTCCTGCGTCTCAGCGCCATTTACGCAGCGCTCGACACCAGTTCCGTCATCGGCCTGCCCCATCTCCAGGCTGCCCTCGCCGTATGGGATTACTGCTACACCAGTGCCTCCCTCCTTTTCGGCATGTCCACCGGGGACGCCATCGCCGACCGAATCCGCGAAGCCATCGAGGCCTCCGGCGACGGACTGTCGAAGTATCAAATCAGGAGGCTATTTCACGGTCACGTCGAAGGCTACCGTATCGACGCTGCCCTCGAAACCCTCGAAGCCCTCGGTGCCCTCACCCCACACCACAAGCCCACCGCAGGTCGACCCTCTACCCGGTGGTCGGCCATCAAAGAGGACGAACGTGGAGAAAACGAGGAAGCGGTAGCGGACGGCGAAGCACCGGCAGATGCTCAGTAGGGGTTTTAGCGCTTTTAGCTCTTTTAGCGCACTTTTTTGACGCCTTCAGGCCTGTCAGAAATGCCGCGATCTGCGGGGTACCTGCTGGAACCCTATAGGGTCGCGGTAGTCCCCTCCCGCGTGTGAAAGTTTGTACATCACCAATTTCTCGTTATATGGAGACGCGGGAATGGCCAGGACCACGGAACAGCCTACGTGCCAACTATCTGGTGGCCTTTTAAACAGCAGAACCCCAAAGGTATCTTGGCAAAAGCCAGCTTTTCTTGCAGCTCTTCGCTGGTGGTATTGGCGGTCCCGAATACGACCACTTGTCGAAGAGGTATGCAGCCTGCCATTTCGCATCGCATCGGCCAGTAGCCTACCTGCCGATCGCGTTGGTCTTGAAATGCCTTTCCCCAAAGAGGTCGAGGAGCGAGGTCTGCATGAGCGCTACCTACATGCTGGCATCTGGGGCATAGAAGATCTAGCAGCGGGTAACCGATGGTGGGGTCCGAGAGACACCTACGTAGCGCTTCAAGCTTTTCGTCTAGGAGCCATATGCGTTCTGGGCAACGAGGACATTGATAAACTATGGCCCCGCCGGAGTCACTCGAAGTAGACCAACTGCCAGCCAAAATCATGGCCGAGAATACCCCCAAATGCGGTGCGAGGGCAAACGATCTTAAGCGGCAGGCACGCTATATGCTGAGCATCGCCTGTCTTATCAAGGATGCAGAGAAGTACGACTAATTACAGCGGCGCGCACAGAAGTTATTCGCAAGGGTGGATCGTCTGCCCCGAGAGGTCAATCATGGTTAACAAGTCACCCCAAGAATGGCTTGAATCTAGGGATAAGGCTTTCCACATATCCGATGAATTGGAAAAGCGTTTCAATAATCGCCTGACCCTTGATTCCCTCTTTATCAAAGAACGCTTTGGAAAAGGCGAAATCCACATCCTCATCTGCCTGAAGGTTCTCAATACGGGCGAACGATGGGGACTTTGCTTTGAGGCCTCTGGGTCTCAAAAAGAATCGCCTGTCCACCAACCACTCGGCGAAATAGATAGCGTTCTCGCCGATGGTCAGTACGGACCTATGCTTGTCGACAATATCCAACTCGTGGATTCTCCAGAGACAATCGTTCCCGCTGTTGTATGGCTTCAAAGAGTCGATCAGTTCTACCGCTTCTGGCCGGATGCCCTCTACTTTTCGCTCTTTAATGGATTCGTAAGTAGCTTCATCCTTCGCTATCGGGAAACCCACTCCCGGTTTAGGGACATCATCTGTCCCGGCTATGGCGAGGGCGTAAGCCAAATGGTCCAGGGCACTTCTCAGATTGTGAATGACATCTCCAGCCAGAGCCAAGACCGAAAAGTTGAAGAGAGGCAACCTCTCACGTTTGATTTGCTGCATGCCGGTCTGCGGGTCTACGTCGACGAATTCAAGATAGACGCCGTCATCCCTTGCGGCTTCCAGCATCTTCTGGAGGTCACGGAAGTTCTGTTTGGCCCTTTCAATTTTTACTCTAACCAAGATGATCCGGTCGTCGGCGGTAGGTGGCACTTCAAAACCTCAAGTGGTCATAGACCTGTTGGCGGTATCATATCCCCATATGAAGACGAGTTCCGCCAAGAACACGCAGGGTGACTCAGCAACTTTACGAATTTCATGCGCAGACTGGTAGCCGTCCCGTACTCTGAAAATAAGGCTAACTAGACGCTGAAAAGATTAGGAAGAAGCAGAAGGCACTGGTCGGCCATCAAAGCAGAAGGTCAGTCGGGGCTCTTTGCGTTTTTAGGGCACTTTTTTATTCAATTACCCGGCTGCCTTCTCCTTTATTATAGCCGCTGAGGGCCGTCTTCTACTCGCAATTGAGACTTTACCGCACCATCTAAAGCCCCTGAGGTACGTCTTTCTGCGTTCGCTGCTATGGGACCGCATCGAACGCCTTCTGAATAAACGCGACGATCCGCCGCCGCGCATCGAAGCCGTGCCACGGCTCGGGGACGGGATAGCCGTAAATCGCCAACCCCAGCGGACCATGATTGTCGCGAGGATAAGTCACCAACTCGACCGGCGCCCCTGCCTGACGCAGTGCACGATACATCTCCTTCGACTGCCCCAACGGATCCGTCGTGTCGCCCTCACCCTGCAGTAGCAGAAACGGTGTGCTGGCCTTCCCCGCTCCGGCCAGGGGGCTTTGTCGCCATGCGTCCTCGGGATGCTCCCAGGGTTTGCCGAAATACCAGCGGTCGTACCACGATGAATCTTCCGTACCGTATTCGCTATGCTGGTCGATCACCGGCGCGCCGCTGATAATGGCTTTGAAGCGGGTCGTCCTTCCCTCGACGAACGCCGCCATTTCGCCACCGTAACTGTAACCCATCAGCGCCATGCGATTGCTGTCAACCGGCTCGGTTTTCACCACGAAGTCAACCCCGGTCATGATGTCGCGATAGTCACCGCCTCCAAGATCGTTCTTGTTCGCAGCCGCAAAAGCAGCGCCATAGCCGGAACTTCCCCGCGGATTGGTTCGCAATACGGCCCAGCCGTGCCCCAGCAGGAAATCAATCCAGGGCGCGTGCGCATCGGAATACTCCCCCAGCGGACCGCCGTGGACTTCCACGATCAACGGAACGTGCTTCGTCGCCGCTTCCGGCGGAAGATACAAGCGGCCCTCGATGGTGAATCCATCGCTCTTCCATTCCACTTGCTTGGGAGCCACGCTCAGCATGTGCTCGGGTGTGAGCGGCGGCGTCTTCACCGGCACAAGAGAAGACTTCAGGTCCGCCGCGTAGAAAAGCTGCGGCGGATTCCCTCCCCGCTCCCCAACAACACCCAGCCATTTCGCTGGACGTTGGTGTTGACATCGGAAACATGAGACGGCCCCGGCAGCACAAATTCGGGCTCGGCCGTGCCCGGTGTATACCGTGCGACCTTCCCGTTGAACCCGAGCTGAACCAACTGAACGGCACTCCCATCGCCAAGCAGTATCGGAGCATCGTCTCTCATCGATCCTTTCCAACCATCGCTCAGGTTGTGAGTCGCCCTCGTGCCCAGATCGTAGGAGTAGAGGTCAGCATAGCCCGGAGGCGCATCGTGCTTGGCTTGCGCCAGGTAGAGAATCGAATTGCGCCCTGGTGTCCAGGAGGCGGCTTCGATCGTCGGCGGCAAATCTGCAAGCGGCTGTGGGTGGCTCTCATCGGCGAGACTGACCAGCCAGCTGCTCATCGCCGGCGCCAGGTCGCCGGCGCCGTTCGGGCCCTCGGAGATGGCCAGCAGTTTCGAGGTGTCGCTGCTCCAGGAAGCATCGTGCACATCGGGAGCGACGGACAGCAGCCTCAGCTTGCCCGTCGCCACGTTGAGCAGGTACAAGCGGGTCTCATGAGGATTGTGGTTCACCCACTCGGCATCCGCCTTCGCTTCCTTTTGCGCTTTCTCTCCGGGAGTCTCCGGATCCTGGGCGAGGATGGCGATAGTGTTCCCGTCGGGAGAGACCCGGTAGCCGGTCACATCGATTTCTATCTCGCCTGGCTTGGCCTGACTCGAAGTATCCATCGACTTTGGGGATTCCGGATGGGCTTCCTCGGTCTTCAGTGGTAGCGCATCGGGAAGCTTGGCCTGGTCGACCACCGGCGTGATCTTGAGTGAAAATGCCTTTGCCTCTCCTCCTGTCATGGGCAAGCGATAGAGCGAAACATGAGCATCGCGCTTCGCCAGGAACAATATGCTTTGCCCATCGGGCATCCATTCCCCGTCGTACTCGCCCCGTTTGTCCGCTTCCGGGGAGTAGGTGAGCTGGCGCGGATCCTCTCCGCTTATTCCCGTGAGCCACAAGTGGCTCTTGCCGCCATCTGCCGTGGCGTCTGTCACCCGGATAAGGATTCCCTTGCCGTCGGGTGCGAGCCGGGGATCGCTCATGGTCTTGAATCGTCGCAACTGCTCGTTGCTGGGAAAGCTGGGCGTGCCCGTCGCCTGTGCCCTGAGCGGGAGAACGGAAAAAATCAAGAGCAGCGAAAGCAAAACATCGGTAACGAAGCCGGCCATCCCAAGAGAGTACCCATTCAATACCAAAACGCAAACCAGGATCTCAAGGTGAGCCCTTCGCTGGACTGCCCTTCGGCTCCGGTGCTATCGTTCCTTCGGCGTTAAAAGGCGGCAAATGCCGTTGGCTCGCCGGAGGTTTCTTGCATGGCAACTATCCCCGTTGACTCACGTGTTAATTCGAAAACCGCGGAGTTTTTCTCCCGCCAACACCGCATGCTGATCGATGGACGTTTCGTTCTCGCCGCATCCGGAAAAACCTTCCCGGTCTACAACCCGGCCACCGGAGAAGTGGTCGCACAAGTGCCGGAAGCCGAAGCAGAAGATGTAAACCGCGCCGTCGCTGCTGCTCGCCGCGCCTTCGACGAAGGCCCCTGGAGCAAGATGTCGACATCCCAACGCGGGCAGCTGATCTGGAAAGTAGCCGACCTGCTGGAAGCGAACCTGGAAGAATTCGCAGAGATTGAATCGATCGACAACGGGAAACCGTTCTCCGTCGCCCGTGTCGCCGATCTTCCGTTGGCCGTTGACATGTTCCGTTACATGGCAGGTTGGGCAACCAAGATTTCCGGTAAGACGCTCAACTTCTCTACCCCCGGCGCTTTCCATTCCTACACCATGCGTGAGCCCATCGGAGTGGTCGGGCAGATCATTCCCTGGAATTTCCCCTTGCTCATGGCAGTGTGGAAGCTTGCCCCAGCGCTCGCGGCCGGCTGCTGCGTCGTGCTCAAGATTGCCGAGCAGACACCCATGACCGGACTGCGGCTGGCGGAGCTGTTCGATCAGGCAGGGTTCCCTGCCGGCGTGGTCAACATCCTTACCGGGTTCGGCGAAGGCGCCGGCGCACCCCTGGCCGCGCACCCGGGCGTCGACAAAATCGCTTTCACCGGGTCCACCGAGGTGGGCAAGTTGATCGTGAAGGCTTCGGCCGGCAACCTGAAAAAAGTAAGCCTCGAACTAGGCGGCAAGAGCCCGGCCATCATTTTCCCTGATGCCGATCTCGAACGCGCCATCCCGGGCACCGCCAGCGCCATCTTCTTTAACCAGGGACAATGCTGCTGCGCAGGCTCACGGCTGTTCGTCCACGAAAGCGTCTATGACAAGGTCCTGCAAGGGGTAAGCGACATTGCCGGAGGAATCCACATGGGCGCCGGCATCGACCCCAACACCCAGATGGGGCCGCTCGTGAGCGAAGAGCAGTTCGACAAAGTCACCGGCTATATCAATTCCGGCGTGAAGGACGGTGCGAAGATAGCTGCCGGTGGCAAGAGGTACGGCGACCGCGGGTATTTCGTGCAGCCCACCGTGCTGACCAATACCAAACCGAACATGAAAGTGGTCCAGGAAGAGATTTTTGGACCGGTGGTCTGCGCCGAGTCTTTCTCTGACGCTGATCTCGATCGCGTGGCCCGGGAGGCGAACAACACTACGTTCGGCCTGGCAGCCAGTGTCTGGACCCGCGATCTGAGCACCGCCCATAAGATGGCGCGGCGCATCAAAGCGGGCACGGTGTGGATCAACTGCCACAACGTCTTCGACGCTTCGCTCCCCTTTGGCGGATATAAAGAGTCCGGCTGGGGTCGTGAAATGGGTGAAGAAGTGCTCAATAACTACACGGAAATAAAGGCTGTTACAGCAGCTTTGTAGACCAAAACGATACCCGGGGTCGGATCATCTCCGACCCCGGGTACAACGCCTCAGCGAAAACCTTCATCTTTCCAGCACGATGCCAAAACAAAAACACCCAGACAGCGATATCCACAAGGGAGCAGTTGAAGAAGAAACCACCACGCCCGCCAAGGGCGGCGAGCCTTATCTGCATGGCCAGTTAGGCCACCGCGACGGGGATGAAATGCTTAAGGATGCGGATACGGATTTTCCCGAGCCCGGTTCGAGCCCGGAGCACAGCGGGGAGCGGACTCGTTAGAGCAGTTTCCCAATACTGTGGTCTGGTAAAGATCGCGAGGAGTGGTTTTTCTTGAGAGAAAACCACGACCGAGCCTGTCGCTTCGGGTTACACCAATTGCGAAACTGCTCTAGCCGATTTTGGTCAGCTGACCCTGGTTGAGCTTTTTCCAGTTCCGCCCGTTGTCTTCGCTGAACTCGGTACTGAAGTTCATTAGTTTGTCGGAAATGAACTCATCGTTGGTCAGGAACATGATGGTCTTGTCCTGATTCTGCACTTCGGTACCGAAGCTCCAGATATTTCCCTTAACCTGCATCGGTATTTCCCGCGGCGAGGCGTCTTTGTCCACGCCGAAGAACTTGTACGTCTTGGCGGCTTCGTCGTAGGTGTACACAGACAAGCTGTTGCTGACGCCGGTGGGGCTGTTCATTAGGTGGTCGCACAGGATAAAACCGTGGTGGGGTGACCAACTGCATGTCATTTCAGAGGTTACCGACGCTGCTTCGCTGTAGGGAGTGGTCATCACCTGGGTCTGCGACTCCCAGGTACCTACCCAGACGTCCATTTTAGTGAGTTCGGGAGCAAACTTTGGGACGGCCAGATGATCGCTGGCAAGTGCCAAGGTACTTGCCGCCACAACAGACAGATAAATACCTCGAATGAAATTCTTACGCATCCCGTCACCTTGCTCGTTTCGACTAAACGAGCTGATGATACAACCTTTAGGGGACGGTTGAACAACGAAAGTTGCACCTAATTAGTACCCAGTTTCCCAAAAAGCACTGTCCCCAGGTAACTTCGTGTCAGATTTACCTAGGCCAGTCTGGGGGTGAGTACCGATGCCAAAGAAACCGCATGTGGTCCGCTGGGCTTCTCTCTATCGAAAATGAAGCGACAACCTGCAGACTATGAGTGGGTGGCCCAGGTCTCGCTTTTGAGACCTGAGCCACCCACTCAATAAGACTACTGATGCCTCTGCATGATCTGGTCCAGCACCTGGCGTGAGGGGCGAACCCGCGACTCGGGGAGAGTCGCCAGGGTTCATTCACCAGGTTGAGCATGTCGGTGAAGCTTGGCTTGGTGGTATCGACGTAGAAGACACCGGTGAGCACCTCACCCTCATGGTGCGCCCGCATCAGGGCGGTCACTGCGCCAATGCGGTCGGTCGGATCGTAGTCCTCGTGGAGCTTGCGCAGCCTGAGGTGCGATCCATCGTGCATTTTTACGTCGTAGGTCGTTCCGGGATCATAATCGACCGAAATCTGTTCGGAAGAGGGGAGACCGACCTCGTTGACCGCCTCCTCATGCTCCTGGACATACTTGTAGCTCTTCGTCGAGCCTTCATGGTCTTTGAACGTCACGCAGGGAGAGATGACGTCGAGCATCACCGTGCCGCGGTGGGCAATCGCCGCCTTGAGCATAGCCAGCAGCTGCTTTTTATCGCCGGAAAATGAGCGGCCGACGAAGGTCGCGCCCAACTCGACCGCCATCACGCAGGTGTCGATCGGCGGCAGATCATTAATGACCCCGGTTTTGAGCGTGGACCCGAGGTCGGCGGTGGCCGAAAATTGTCCTTTGGTCAGGCCGTAAACGCCATTGTCTTCAATGATGTAGATCAGGGGCAGGTTGCGCCGCATGACATGGGCGAACTCGCCAAACCGATCGATGCTGTGTCTCCGTCGCCGCTTACCCCGAGACCCAT
>CAWBRJ010000053.1:0-131681 GCA_963790935.1 uncultured Acidobacteriaceae bacterium
GGCAGATTACCGAGCTCAAAGACAAGCTGGCCCAGGAAAAACTCTACTTCGAAGACGAACTCTCGAGCGAGATGAATTTCCAGGAGATCATTGGCAACAGTGCTGTTCTGCGCAGCGTTCTACGCCAGGTCGAAGCCGTGGCTCCCACCGGCTCGACGGTCCTGATCCACGGCGAGACCGGTACGGGCAAGGAGCTGATTGCGCGGGCGGTGCACAATCTTAGCCAGCGCCAGGCTAGTCCCTTCGTCAAGCTGAACTGTGCCGCCATCCCTACCGGTTTGCTGGAAAGCGAACTCTTCGGGCATGAGAGAGGGGCATTCACCGGCGCGGTGGCGCAGCGCATTGGGCGTTTTGAATTGGCCTCCCAGGGGACCATCTTTCTCGACGAAGTCGGCGAAATTCCGCTCGAGCTACAGCCAAAGCTACTGCGTGTGCTGCAGGAGAGGGAATTCGAGCGCCTGGGCGGTTCGCGCACGCTGCGCACCAACGCGCGGCTCATCGCTGCCACCAATCGCGATCTGCGGACCATGGTTGAGGAGCAAAAATTCCGCTCCGACTTGTTCTATCGCCTGAGTGTTTTTCCCATTCATGTTCCTCCGCTGCGCGAGCGCACGGAAGACATACCGTTCCTGGTCCGTCACTTCGCGCAATACTTCGCGTTCAACATGGGCAAGCGGATTGAAACCATCTCTTCGGAAACCATGAATGCCCTGGTCCGCTATCCTTGGCCGGGAAATATCCGCGAGCTACAGAATGTGATTGAGCGTGCCGTCATTCTTTCTCAGGGCCCGATTCTGAAGGTCCCGCTCACCGACTTGAAGGCCCGGGGAGCGGAGTTGAACCATCTCAACGGGAACGGGTCATCGACTCTGGAGGAAGTGGAGCGTAGGCACATCCTGGCAGTGCTGGAGCAGACCAACTGGGTCTTTGCCGGTCCCAATGGAGCCGCCGCCCGCCTGGGCATCAAGCGGCCCACCCTTCAATTCCGCATGCAAAAGCTGGGCATTTCTCGTCCGCAAAGAACCTGACCACTCAGAGTCTGGGAGCGGCTACTTCCGCGATCCGTGCCAATTTACTGGCACGCTGCCAGCGTATTGGCGCAATTCCTTCACTCGGCGATCCGCAAACTACTTGTCTTGGCTATTTAAGACTTTTACGTCGCGGGATTTGCAAATAGGCACGCCGATTGCAAAAGACCAGAAAACAGCTAGTTGCGGTCTATGCCCAAATGGCTTCGACGCCGGGGTTGCGACATGTTAAGAATCACAGTCACGGAAACTGCCTTAGAAGAAACATGGCTTCTTCAAGGCCGGATGACGAAGCGCTCGGTCGCTGAGTTGGTAACGAGCTGGAAAGCCCAGTCGCCGGGGCGATGCCGCGTCGTGGACCTTAATGGTGTTACTTCAATCGATAAGACCGGCGAAGAGGTCCTGTCGATGATGGTCCACGACGGAGCCCGGTTCGTGGCCTCCGGTGTCTATACGAGACATTTGTTAGAGCAACTGCAGGCGGGCCAGGACAACGAAAAGCTGCTCGGTTGATATGTAGGGTCAACACCGGTGACAAACGGGACCGTGACTGTGTACTCGCGAAGTGTTAGCGATAGTCCCGTTTGTCTTCTGGAACGCGGAAAGCGGCATCCGTGGTCCTGTTTCCTCCGTTTGCCTGAGCTTTCCGATGATCAAACGTTTCTCAAGTTGTCAAAGACCGCTCAATTGAGAGAATGCCTAGGCGTCCTCTGGTTACGGTGTAAATCCGCCTGCTTTGCCGGCGCGCTACCCTAAAAATCTTTCCTTCTGCAGCTAAGTCCTTTGTTTCGTCGAAGGTGCTCAAGCTTTGCAGCTAAGTCCTTTGTTTCGTCAAGATGCTCAAATTTCTGATTAATTAATTTGAGCATCTTGCCCCTTTCAGGGCGATTGGTGCTCGCCGTTAGCGGTAACGGCCGCTACCGAGGCCATTGATTCCGTATTTTGGCGCCCGACAGGGTACCAATGACGAGGGGCAAGGGACAGCGGAATTCCGCAGCACCGACGGGTGAGGGAGCCATGTTCCGGCCGACTGGCGTAGGGTCGGTAAGTTTGCACCCATTAAAGATGCATTTTGAGGTCATTTTATCTCGCGCTCGCAAGGTTTATTTTCGAGTCATTGGGGCCGTGATCAAAGATGCGAGCTCCTTGCTACCGCTCCCGTGGCTCCCGGCACGGTCAGGGGCGAGGTCCTCGGAATCCCACATCTGCCAAAACCAGGCAGATACCCCGAATTTCCTGTACGCAGCTCCGGAAAGGGCCGCGTGTGCGCCTTTCTTCAAGGAAAGGCGCATGAAGTTCAGGGAACCCACGAAACTGCGCAGGAAATCGGGGATATGGGGCACCCGTCATTTGTTAGAGGGAGAGAGAGGGTGGAAAGTGAGATATGGGCGCAAATAAAGAAGCCCTCAGGGGTAAAAGTCCTGAGGGCTTCTTTCGCTATGAATTTTACAGCGATCAGAAGATGATCTTCGCGGCCAGCTGGGTGTTGTACGGCTCTCCCACCCCGATACCCGGTGCACCGGCATAGGCTCCAAACGTCGACCCGATGGTGCCGGAGGTGTCACTCGTTGAGGGTTGTCCGGCGAACGCCAGGTTGGTGTGGTTGTAGATGTTGAACATCTCCACCCGAAGCTGGAGGGTAAGCCGCTCGTGAAGCTTGGTGTTCTTAAACACCGAGACGTCTACGTCCTGGAATCCTGGATTCCGATACTGACCGCGCCCGCTGGTGCCGTACGTACCAAGTGCCGGATCTGCGAATGCAGAGGTATTAAACCACTGCACAGAGCCATTGACGATGCTGTGGTTCACGCCCGCGAAAGGGTTGCCGATCTGGTTGGCGCGGTCGGCGCTTTCCCCGTTGCCGCTGTTTTGATTGCTAGCGGTGACGCTGAAGGGCATTCCGCCGTGGAACGTCCACAGTGAATTCAGTTGCCATCCGTTGGTCAGCCATTTTGGTCCGCGGGATCCGCCCGGCACGTCATATTGGGCGTAAGCGGAGAAACTATTAGTCACGTCGAAGTCAGAATTGCCGTACTCGCCCTTGAGGTTAAAACTGTTCTGCGGCAAATAAGGGATCAGTCCGGATTCCACATCCAGGCTGTGCGACCAGGTGTAAGTCATCTGGGTGCTTAGATGATGCCAGCTTGTGGTCCGGAGTAATGTCTGCAAGGAATCGTAATTCGAAGTAGCCTCGCTCTCCACCTGGTTAATCACACCGTAGTTTGGGAACTGGTTGAAGTAAGGCCGTGTTGTTTGTTGATAGGTGTACGCTCCAATACCAATCGGGACATTACCACTGCCTAGGGCGGCCTGGTTGATGTCGCGGACGTCAAGCAGATGGCGGCCGTTGGTCCCCACGTAACCAATTTGGAACATGACATTCGGGCCGAAACTCTGCTGGATGTTCAGGTTGTAGCTATAGGTATAGGACGGCCGGAAATTCTTATCCACGGCAAAAAGGTTGGTGACTCCGGCGCCCGCAATCGCCTCCGCCAACGGAGTGAAGATAAGCGTGCCGGGGCTCCAGATCGATACCTGGGCATTCGCACTGGCCACTGGGTCCGTCCCAGCTGGATTGTCCTGAACACCAAATGGGCCGCCGTTCACGGTACCGCGCAAATTCAGGAAGGGCACCATGTACGGCGCATCGTAGAACATTCCAAAACCGCCACGGATGACCGTGTTGGTGCCGGACGGCTGGTAAGCAAAACCTACACGCGGGCTGAAGCTGGTCCAGAACTGCTGATAGATGTTGGGCCGATTGACCCCGGCTACCGCAATTCCGTTGGGCGCAGTTGGATCGAAGGAAGTTAGATTGTGATACTGGCTGTGGATCGGGCCGCTGTAGTCATAGCGAATTCCGTAATTCAAATTCAGCTGGTGGTTAAACTGCCATGCATCCTGAGCGAAGAGGCTGAAGGTGTTTTCGAAGACCTGGCGTTTTGGGTTTCCTTCCACAATGTTAGTCGGAGAGGTGAAGCAGCCGGCCAGGAAATCTGCCAGGGAAAGAACGTTGTTGTCATACTTGGAGGTGGGTGTGTATCCGGGAGCGGTCGTACCCAGATTTTTGGTTGCCAGCGCGTCACACGCGGTGGCTCCTGGAGCAGAACCCTGTGCAGTTTGTAAACCGTACGTCCAGGGACCTTGCGAGCCGTCAAACGTGAACGTTCCACGCTGGCCGCTTTGGTAAAAGTCATCTACCTGCGCCTGGCGGAACTCTCCACCGAAACGAAACTCATGCTTGCCCTTTGTCCAGGAGAGAGCATCGTCAATGTGACCGGTGATGTCATTGCGCCCGGAGTCGACGGTCGGACCAGTGGGATCAAAGCCGCTATTGCTTGCGCTCAGTCCGGAACTCGCACCAGCCGCGGCAATATTGATTCGTGGGGAGCCGGACAAGCTTGCTGCGGTAACACCGGTGTTGAGACCCAGCGCTACCGGGTTGAAGCTATGGTCCGCATCAGAAAATACCTGGTTGAAGTAGTTCACGCCGAGAAAAAGCTGATTAACGATCGAAGGCGAGATAACCCGGTTGTACACGATCGAGTAGTTATACACGTGGATGGGCGCTTCTTCGTAGTAGGGCGCCAGGAAGGAAGTGGTGGGAGCGACCTGGTTTCCCTGGCCCATAAACGCCTTCACCGAAAGATGGTCTTTTTCGGTGAAATTCTGGTCGAACTTTACGATCCCGTTGAAGCTGTGCCCGGTGAGCGGGGCGGTGTTGAAGTAGTTGTTGGCGTTTGCCCCGCCGGTAAGGGCGTCTGCCGGCCACAGGTTGGCGAGCAATGTCGTCGATAACGGGTTGACCGGAATGCCGTAGTACGCCAGCACACCTGCAGAAGCTGCCTGATAAGCGGCCGAGGGCTCGGTCGAGCGGCTTTGGTTGCCGATCACGAAGTTGTTGTGCTCGTAGGTCACAAAGAAGAAGGTCTTGTCTTTGATGATGGGCCCGCCCACTGAACCGCCATAGATAAGAAAGCGATTTTTGTTCTTGGGAGTACCGTCAGCGAAGGGAGTATTGGCGGCCAGGAACTCATTGCGATTGAAGTCGTAGAGGGTGCCGTGCCACTGATTCGTGCCTGATTTGATCACCAGGTTCGCTGTGCCGCCAGGATTGCGCCCGGTTTCCGGAGAGGATGCGGTCACAAAAGAAAACTGGTCGATGGCATCGAGGGGAAGCACGATACCGGCGATCCCGTTTACGCCACCTTGATTGACTGCGGGGATGTTCCACCACAAGTCATTGTTGTCAGTGCCTTCAATCTGCCAATTCACCGAGTTGGTGCGGGTTCCGTTTACCGATGCAAAGCCGGCGCCGCCATTTTGTGCGTAGCCCGAAAATCCGGGGGTCAGTCCCAGGAACTGCGTGAAGTCGCGTCCGTTGATGGGCGTGTCCTGGATCGTCTTAGTGGGCAGCACCGTTGTCTGTGTGACAGAGGTCGTATCCAGCGAAACACCGGCTGCATTCACCTCGACCGTTGTCGCCTGCGAGGCCACGGCGAGCTTGATCGGCAGGCTATAAGTCGTGCCGGCGGAAACCTGAACTTTTTCCACTTTGAGGGTTTCGAAGCCGGAGGATGTGGCAGAAACCGTATAGAGGCCGAGAGGAAGGTCTGGGAAGCTGAACTCCCCAGCGCTGGAGGCAACTGCGGCTTGCGTGACCCCCGTACCATCGTTGGTGATCGAGACCTGCGCGCCCGGAATGGAGGCGCCGCCCTGGTCAGTTACTACTCCATTAATGCCACCGCGAAAGTTTTGTGCTCCGGCGAACGTCGCGCCCAGAAACACCATCGACAGGAAAGCGAGTAGAGAGAAAGAACGAGTCCGGATATCAGCAAATGACATAAAACAACCTCCCAGAAATTCGTGCGAAAAAGATATCTCCAGACCCTCAGAACCCCGGGGCCGGATGAGTAATCGACTAACTTATCTTCGACTTGGAAGTGTGTTACGGGCCTGTTCTGACCAGAAAGGCAAACGGGTGAGAACCCGCGCTTCGACAGTGAAGGCGTTCACCGCGATGTCACTTGGTACCGCGAGCTACGACGGTATCCGTTAAAGGTAGCTGCATTACCAGATCAGTGCAACTGAAAAATGAGAGCATCTCAGCGCGGTCTTAACCATGCCCTGAAGCAAAAAGCAACACTGTGAATGATTGTTTTTTTCTTTAGACAGGCTCGTGGCGACGCCGGGTCAGGTGGTAATACACGACCGGGGTGACCACCAGGCTAAGCACAATAGAAATCGAGAGTCCTCCGATGACGGCAATGGCCAGCGGCTGCAACATCTGCGAGCCCGCTCCCAGCGCCAGGGCTAAAGGAAACATCCCACAAATAGTGGCGATGGCCGTCATCAGGATGGGCCGCCTGCGGCGCTCAGTAGCCTTGAGCATGGCTTGGCGTGCGTCTATTCCGTCGGCGCGCAGCTGTTCGTCAGCATCGAGCAATAAGATACCGTTCTTGGCCACAATGCCAATAACCATGATCAAACCCATGAAGCTGGACACATTGAAATTCGTCCCCGTGATGAGCAAAGCAAATACCACACCCGCCAGCGACAGAACCGAACTGGTCAGGATGGAAATGGGAGCAGCAAAGTTACGGAACTCGGCCAGCAGCACCCCGAAAACCAGGGCCAGCGCCAGTACCAGTACGCGGGCCAGGTCGGCAAACGATCGTTGCTGCTCCTGATACGTTCCGCCGTACTCCACGCGAACAGAGGACGGGAGCTGAAGGCGGCTCACCGCTGCTCGCACCTTTAGCATGGTTCCGCCGAGATCGGAGCCCTCAAGACGGCCGCTCACCTGGACCACTTGTTGCAGGTTCTCGCGCCGGATCTCATTCTGTGGCGGCAGCTGCGTCATCGTGGCCATCGCGCTGAGGGTAGCAGTGTGACCGCTGCTGCTGTTAAAGACGGTGTTCTGGATGGCGTCAAGAGAAGCACGATTGGCGTCCGGCAAGCGCACTCGAATGGTGTAAGGCCGGCCACCGGAAATGAGCGGATTGCTTGCCGGCAATCCATCCAGAATGGAAGTCGCATCCTCGGCAACCTCAGTCGGAGTGAAGCCAAGCCGCCCCGCGACGACCGGATCAATCTGGAAACTCGTGGCCGGCCCGCTGATGGTGTTGTCCACGCCGTTTTCCGTATCCACCACGCCGGGAATCTTGGCGATCGCCTGCTGCACCCGGGGACCAAGCGTAAGCAGCAGGTTCTGGTCATTTGAAAATAACTTGATCTGGATCGGTTCAGGGGAATTGGATAGATCGCCAATCATGTCCTGTAAAACCTGCGTGAACTCCATATCAACCGACGGCTCAGCAGCATGGATTTGAGCGCGTGCGTCTGCGATCACCTCATCGATGGCACGCGAACGGTCCGACTTCAGGCGCACGGTAAAGTCACCCGTGTTTGCTTCCGTGACCGCGGCTAGACCCATCTGCAGGCCGGTGCGGCGTGAAGTAATGGACACTTCGGGTATGCCCCGCAAGATCCGGTCCACGTGATCGAGGATGCGGTTGGTCTCGGTCAGCGAGGTTCCGGCAGGAGTGAAGTAGTCCAGTACAAACGCTCCTTCATCCATCTCTGGTAGTAGGTCAGAGCCCAACCCCTTATAGCTGAAGTAGCCGGCAATCATGAGCACGGCACAAACTGCGATCAGTAAGAATGGGTGTTGAAATGACCAGGCAAGCGCACCCTCGTGATAGCCAGTCAGGCGGCGGAAGACCTCTCCGCCTCTTTGCCGAACCCGCGAAAAAAATCTCGTCCGCTGTTCGTCGATGGCCGCGGCCTTCGCATGACCTTCGCTCCCTAGCTGCATCGAAAGTGCGGGCGTGAAGGTGAGGGCAAGCAGCAGGGAAGTCAGCAAAGCAACCGTCATGGTTACCGCAAGAGCACGGAAGAAGCTCCCAGTCACCTGGGTGACGGAGACCAGGGGAAGAAAAACAATGACCGGCGTGATGGTGGAAAAGAACAGCGGCCTGCTAATCTCACGGATCGCCTTGCGCACCGAGCCGATTCTCGACTCACCCGCTTCCCGGTGAACGGCTATGTTCTCGACCACCACGATTGCGTCGTCGATAACCAGTCCTATGGCCGCGGCCAACCCGCCCAGGGTCATCAGGTTAAAGCTTTGGCCAGTGATGCGGAGAAACAGGATCGTCACCGCGACGGTGACCGGAATCACCAGCCCGGCGACCAGCGAAGAAGTCCAGTCGTGCAGAAACAGGAACAGAATGATACAGGCAAGTACCAGGCCGATGAGGATCGCGTCGCGAACGCTGAGAATACTTTCCCGCACCAACTCTGACTGGTCATAAAACGGTTCCAGGCGAACCCCCGCTGGTAGCTTCGATTTCAGTTGATCGATTTCTGCCGCCACCCCATTCGCCACCGCCACCGTATTGCCCGAGGGCTGCCGTGTGATATTGAGCAAAACAGCCGGTTTGCCATTCGACCTGACCGCCGTATAGACCGGCATGGTGGACGGTTCGACCGTTGCTACATCTCCTACCCGAATGGCCACCCCGCCCGCTGAGGTCTTCACGACCAGGTTCGCCAGTTCGGGCGCGCTGTGCGCCTGCGCTCCGATGAGGCCAAGGATAAGTTGATGGTTTGCTTCGTACAGGCCAGGAGAGTCAATAATGTTGGATTCCTGGATTGCGTTCACCATCTCCAGCAGGGTCACACCAGAGGCTTGCAGACGGGCGAGGTTGGGTACCACCTGGAACTCCGGCACCTGCCCGCCCTGTACTAGCACTGTGCTGACCCCGTTGACCCGGTTGAGAGGCGGCTTCAGGTCGTAGGTGGCGATCTCCCACAGGCGGGTTTGAGGTACGGTGTCCTTGCCGCGATCATCCGCAGTCAGCGCGTAGCCGAGAATGGGAAAGGTCGCGAAGGTCAGGCGATTGGTGGTGATGTGCGCCGTCGATGGGAGTGACTGCGAAACCCGGGCTAAGGCTGAGTCCGTTAACTGCAGCGTGTGAAACATATCCACGTTCCAGTCAAAGAAAAGGCTGATCTCCGCCGAACCTCGGCTGGTGGTGCTGCGCACGATCACCAAGCCAGGGACGCTGTTCACCGCGTCCTCGATCGGCTTGGTGATCGTGACCTGCATCTGTTCCACCGGCATCACGCCGTTGTCGATGCCAATCACCACCCGGGGAAAATTGGTTTCGGGAAAAACCGAGATGGGCACCTGGAAGGCCATGTAGATGCCGGCGAGCGTCAACAGCGCGAGCAGAAAGAAGATAGGCTTCGCCGCAGCGGCAAGCCAGAAAGAGCTCTCGGGTTCGACCTCGACCTTGTCGATAGTCCCAGGCATCAGTCCTTGTCGCCTCCGGCCTTGTCCGCTTCTGCTGCGCCAACCTTAACCTTGGTCCCTTCGTCCAGCCCATAGGCGCCGGTCGTGATGACCATATCGGCCGGGGCCAGTCCGCTCAGAACCTGGGCTGAATCGCTGTTGCGGATCCCGAGTGTCACCGGGCGCTTGGCAGCGGTGCCGTCTGGTTTGATCGCCATCACAAATTTGCTGACCCCATCAGGGTCCGTCTGGACCGCTTCCGCAGGGATGACCAATGCATTGCTGGCCGAGCGGCCGGTAATCGTGGTGTGGACTGGAGTGCCCGCCTTCAGCGTTCCTTTTGCGTTCGCGACCCGGAGCCAAACCTCCACCGTAGTGCTGCCCGGATCAAGCGCGGGGCTGATCAGCGACACCTTGGCCGGCACCGGCTCGGTGACCCCGGGCACAGTGATCGTGGCCGGCGCACCCAGCGAGAGTTGCTGCGACTGTGTTTGTGACAGATGCAACTTGGCCAGCAGCGCGGACGTATCCATCACTGTGATCACGGGCGTGCCCGCCGAGGCTGTCTCACCGGCAAAGAGCGGCCGATCCGTCACTACCCCGGAAATCGGACTGCGGATTTCGGTATAGCTCAACTGCGCCTGGGCCCCGAGGTACTTGCCCTTGGCCGAAGTGAGCTGGCCTTGTGCGCTCTCGAGCGCAGCTTGATGGCTGACCTTCTGCACGGCGTCGAGGTGCTGCTTGGCGATATCGTGTGCGGCCTGGGCTTGCACCAACGCAGCTTTAGCAGTATCCAGATCGCGTCCTGGGATTGCACCTTCTGAGAAGAGTTGGGTCCGGCTGTTCACAATACTCTGCGCCAGGCTCAAGTTGGCTGTTGCCTGGGCCAGATCCGTCTCCGCCTTCACCGTGTCTTCAGGCACCGTGGCCCCGGTCGCAATGTCGTACGTACCCTGGGCCGCGGTGTAAGCACCCTTGTTGTCGAGCGCGGCTGCCTCCAGATCACTATTCTCCAGTGTCGCTAAAAGCTGGCCCGCGCTGACCCGGGAACCCCTCTGCACGTAGAACTTTTTCACTGGTGCAGTCACCTTCGGCGAAATGGCGGCCTGGGCCAGCGGCGCCAGCGTAGCATCGACCGTGATCTGCTCGGCGATGTCAGCCCGTTCCGGATGTTCGGCCTGTACGTTGACCTCCGTCGGAGCAGCCTCCTCAGTCTTGCTGCACCCGGTAACCAGCAGGAAAGTGGCGCAGAGCAGAAGAGCAGCAAACCGTGTTGGGGTGAGAGCAGGTAATGGCAATAACTTGCTCATGGCTCAGATTGCTCCAGTCAGGAGTTGCAGATTTTTAAGAGCCAATTCATAGCGGATGTTACCGTCCTCACGCGCGATCTCTGCCGCAGTCAAGGAGTTTTCCGCGTCGACCACTTCGAGTACAGTCGCCTCTCCTGCGCTATAGCGCAGCCGCGTAAGGCGCAGACTCTCGCTCGCTGTTTGAACACTTTGTTCCAGGGACTGCAATTCATCGTGCGCCGTGGCTGCCTCTGAGTACGACTCGTCCAGCTGGGCGACCAGGCGGCGCTGAGTTGCGGTGAGCGTGGTGTGTGCCACATCTCGCAGAATCTCACTCTGTTTAACTTTGTGCTGGGTGGAAAGCCAGTCCCACACCGGAATATCAACGGTAGCGAAGGCGGAGTAGCCGAGGTTTTGAGGCCGGACGCCGTCAAAAGAACTAAAGCGTCCTCTGGCGCCGAACTGCGGCGCGTCGATGCCGTAGGTAAAGTTGAGCGCAAGATCAGGCAGATAGGCAGCCCGCGCCGCGGCTACCTGCAATGTGTTGACCCGCAGGGAGGCCATAGCCTCACGCAACTCTGGATTGAGCCGCATGGCGTTCGCGTCGACATCCGCCCGTGCCGGCAGCGGTACAACGGGACCCGGCGAGAGGGTGTAAGCAGTCCGCGGGTCAGCAAACAGGAGCACAGCCAGGTCGAGCCGGGATTTCTGTGCGCCAAGCAGAGCTTCCGCCAGATCGCGATCGCGCTGCTGTTGTTGCAGCTGCGCCTTCACCACATCAGCATGCGCTCCTTCGCGGGCGCTCTCCCGCTGTTGCGTGAGATTGGTGAAACTGGCGGCTTCGCCCGCTGCGCGTTGCGCTACAGCAACTTTGTGTTCGGCGGCCAGCTCCTGGTAAAAGAGGCCGGTTACGGTAAGCACCAGTCCGCGGCGAGCAATTTCCAGCTGCGCCGCAGCAACCGAAGCAGCCGCGGCCGTTCGCGAGACCGCAATGGTTTGCTGCAGTCCTAGCGTCTCGTTCACCACCGCCTGGCTGGTATATTCGTGAACCGAATTGTTGGCAATAAAGACAGGAAGAGACTGGGCTCCGACCGCGGCAGTCTCGGTGTGGATGCCGTTCGGTTGGGTATAGAGGTACTGGTTGTGATAAATGGCATTGGGTAGCAGAGCTGCCTGGGCTACGGAGTGGTCCAGTGCGGCCACCCGGGCGTTCGCGGCCGCAGCAGCGAACGCCGGCTCGTTGCCGCGGGCTAACGAGATGGCCTGCTCCAATGTAATCGGCGCCGCCGGCACAGGACTGGCTTGCTGCGCAAATGCCGGGCCCAGGCACAATGCGAAGTTTATGAAGGCAATTCTCACCATGGCGTACACGGTATTGTTCGGGTGCCCCATGCGGCTGCTGCGGGTAAAACATCTGTTCTTTCCCGCGGTAGCCGCATGGGGCACCCGATTCTTCCCAGCGGGGATAGTGCTCACTGTTGCCCCACCACCAGTATGGTGAAGGTGCCGGGAACAATCGCCGGCCGTGGGTGCGGATTGGCTGCCGTTGCCGCCGGCCGCTCGCCGAATGAAGCCGTTGCCAGATAAATGCGTCCTGTGGCTTCATCCAGGGTCATGGTTCTTGCTCCTCGCTGTGTGTCCAGGTTCTGCACCACCGGATAGCCGTCTTTACTGGCGTCGATGATGGTCAGCGTGCCTCCGCCATTGGAGGAAAAAGCCAGCTTCCGCTTGGCATCGTAGCGAGCCGCATCCGGACCATCGCCGATCGCAGGATTGGCCAGCGTCTTGCCGGAATTCGCATCCACCACCGCCATCTTTCCCCCGTCACAAACGGCAAAGAGCCGCCGGCCTGCCCTATCGATGGCTAACCCGGAGGGCGAATCGCAGTTGGCCACCGGCCAGGTCGCGGTAATGGTCTTTGCAGCCGCGTCGAAACGGTCAATCTCATTCTTGCTTTCGATATTGTCGAACACTGTTCCGGAGCCATCCGCCACCGGGAACTCAGGCTTGCCGGAGAGCGCGATGGTCGCTACCACCTTACGCTGAGCGGTGTCAATTACGGTTACATTATTACTGCGGCCATTGAAAGCCCACACGGTTTTTGTCTTCGGCTCGAACACAATTCCATCTGGATTCGTTCCCGCCGGAATCGAAGCCACCGTGGCCAACGACCCGCGGTCAAACACCACTACGGCATTTGCGCCCCCATCGCTGATATACCCGTACTTACCCGCGTCATCCAGCGCCACACCGTGGGTGCCCTTGAGGCCGGTGATGCTGCCCACTACTTTCCCCGAGTCGCTGTCCAGCACATCCACCCGCGGTCCGTGGGTGACATAAAGACGGTGCGCGTGAGCATCGGAGGTAAGGTAGTCCCAACCTCCCTCGCCGCCAATTTTCCATTGCGTCAGAACACTGTACGGGCTTTGCGCAAATGCGGTAAACGGTGCGCTCAAAGCCAGCATAAGTAAGGTGGCGTGCATGCGATTCGGTGTCATAGTATCTCCAATCAGGCTCAGCTTTAATTTCGCACAGCTACCTTAACCGGAGCTGAAGGTAACTGTGCCGCAGGGAAGCGCACGCTCACTTTGGTCCCAACCCCTAAGTCGCTGGCTATCTCAATGGTGCCCTGCCACCTGGAAGTAATGGCCTTACAGATGGCGAGCCCCAGGCCGGTTCCTCCGGTATTGCGGCTGCGTGACGGGTCTCCGCGGTAAAAACGCTCGAAAACGTGAGGCAGGTCTTCGGGCGCGATCCCCTCTCCGGCATCCTCGATCGTCAGTTCAGCCTGCGTCCCATCGTGCTGTACCGCTGCTTGAACTAGCGAGCCCGCTGGACTGTGCTGCAGCGCATTCAAGAGCAGGTTGGAGCATAAGAGTTGCAATTGCTCCGGATCGACGTCTACCATCACCGGCTCCTGAGCCAGCAGGATGATCTTCAGGTGCTTCAGCTCCGCCATAGATTCAAACTGCTCAGAAACCTGTCGCAGTACTTCGGCCAGATCTGCCGCCATCTTCGGGGAAGCGGTCGTTGTTTCTGCCCGCGCCAGCGTGAGCATCTTGGCTACGGTTTCTTCCAGGCGTTCACAATCCAGCTGGCAGCGTTCGATCCCCTGTTCATATTCAAGTGCTGTTCGTTGCTTAAGTGTGAGCAGTTGCAGCGAAGACTTTAAGACGGCAACCGCCGTCTTGAGCTCATGCGCCGCGTCGCCGACAAACCGGCGTTGCTGCATAAAGGCATGCTCCAGCCCGGTGAGCACTGTCTCCAACGCATTCGTGAGCGGCGCGAGCTCCTTTACCATGCGTGCCCGCTTCGGGAGGAACAAAGTTCCAGGAATTCACCGAGACGCCCGCCGCTTCCGCCGCCAGCTGGCGCAAGGGCGCCAGGCCACGATTGAGCAGCCAAAAAATCAGCATCCCTGAAACTGCCAGCAGGCAAAGGCTTGTCCCTGCGTAAAAACCGACCGCTTCCCAAATTTCACTCCAAACGCGATCGACGGGGGATCCATAAAAAATGATTACGTGGCGAGTGATACCGCCGGCTTTCTGTCCTGGGTCGACAACTCGGATGCCCTCGATCCGCAATCCTCGATAATGCCTGCCGCCGATGGAGAGTCTGAGTGGCCTGCTGGATCTTGTGTTCAGGAAAGCATGGTTTGGACCGTTCCAGTTCGGTGAATGACCCAGGACTTGTCCGCGGGCGTCCTGCACCTGGTAGATGTCCTCCGCCGGAAGATTTGCTTCCGTGCCGTCGAGCATCACGTTGTCTCCCTCGTCGTCGGCATCCTGCACCGCGCCCAGCAGGGAATCTGCCCGTCCGCGAAGCATCACGTCAAAGGAACGAAAGCGCACGTGCCGCTCGTAGAGCATTGCCGCTCCCGATATCGACAAGGCGGCGAGCAGTTCCACCAGCAGAATGGTGGCGATGAGCCGATGGGTGATGGAATAGGACTTCACAGCAGCCGGTACCCTCGTCCACGGAGAGTCTCGATGCTTGGCTCTGGCTTGGCTGCTTCGAGCTTGCGGCGCAAATTCGAGATGTGGGCCTCGATCACATTGGAGTGATGTTCCCAGTTGTAGTCGTAGAGATGCTCCAGCAACTCTCGCTTCGACACGATGACGCGAGGCCGATGGATCAGGTATTCGAGGATGTGGTATTCCGTCGGCGAAAGATCCACCGCGATCCCGGAACGATGAACGCTCTGCTCGACCGTATTGACTTCCAGATCCGACACGCGAAGGACGGGGTCGGCTACCCCCTTGCCACGGCGGATGAGGGCTTTGGTGCGGGCGATCAATTCCCCCAGATCGAAAGGCTTGGTGAGATAGTCATCTGCGCCCGCATTGAGCAGCGCGATGATAGAACTTGCTTCTCCCTTAGCGGTCAGAATGAGTACCGGCGTTCGATCTCCACGAGCGCGCACCTTCTTCAGAATCCCCATGCCATCCAATCCGGGCAGCATCAAGTCCAGGACGATCAGGTCATAGCAGGCATTTTCCGTTAGGTGAAGACCGGTGAGACCGTCCTCGGCGCAGTCGACCGCGAAGTTGGGCCCTTCGCGCAGGGCGGCCGCTACGTTCTCCGCCAGCCGCACCTCGTCTTCCACCAGCAGCACCCGCATAACCGCAGTATCCCCAACCAAGGTTAAGCGAACCTGAAGTTGAGAGGGTGTGTGAGTGGCGCGAAAAGCCGCAGGTCGCTCCACGACGCTCCTTCGGAGCTCGGTCGGATGCCCAGGGGAGGGGTCGTAACAGCATTTGGATTTGCTGCGGGGGAGAACTGCAGATCTCTCCACTGCGCTCCCCCGGATTTCCTGTTGAGACCCGTGGCGTTGATCAAATGCATGCGGCTCTCTCTGCAGAGAGCCGCACACGTGGCCGTTGCCAGCAGCGCGAAGTAGGAAATCCGGGTCCGCTTCGGTCGGGATGACAATATTGCAGGGGTCAGGTTATCCCACGCCAAGGGACTGGCGGAGGACAACAGAATTGTCATCCCGACCGGAGCGCAGCGTGGGATGGAAGGGACCTGCGGTTCTCACACAGTCTCGTAAGCCTCCGGAGCGCCCTGTGGGTGGGCTATGGCGTATAAATATGACCGTACACAGGAGACATTTTTGAACCGACCGTATTTCCTGGCGACTGTTTTGCTCCTCTCCTCCGCCGCCATCGCGCAAACGGCCCCGACCTTGACTATCGACCTGGCACAACCCAAAGCCAAAGTCAGTCCTCAGCTATACGGCCTGATGACTGAGGAGATCAACTACTCCTACGACGGCGGTCTTTACGCCGAACTGGTAAGAAACCGCACTTTTCAGGACCGGGGCAAAGTTCCCCCAAGCTGGTTTCTCTTCGAAGAGGGCAGTGCCGAAGCATCGATGGCCATCGATCGCACTACCGGCCCGAGCGCAGCCCTGCCGCTGAGCCTGCAATTAACCGTCAAGAGCGCAAGCGCGCACGATCAGGCGGGCATCAGCAACCTGGGATACTGGGGCTTTCCCGTCAGGCCACAAACCACCTATCACGGTTCCTTCTATGCCAGGGCGAGCGAGCCGTCCATCGGGCCGGTAACCGTAAGCCTGGTCGAGGATGAATCCGGCACTGCCATCAGCACCACCGTGCCAACGCTTACCTCAGACTGGCAGCAGCATGAATTCACCCTCAACTCCGGATCCGCTACCCAGTCTTCGCACTATCATCTGGTCCTTTCCGTCGCCAAACCGGGAACAGTCTGGTTCACCCTGGTATCGCTCTTTCCCCCCACTTATCACGATCGCAACAACGGAAACCGCATCGACCTGATGGAGAAGCTGGCAGCCATGAAGCCGGCATTCCTGCGCTTCCCAGGCGGGAATTACCTCGAAGGCGATCACATCAACGAGCGCTACGAGTGGAAGAAAACCATCGGCCCGTTGGTCGACCGCCCCACCCATCCCAGCCCCTGGGGCTATCGCTCCAGTGACGGCATGGGCCTGCTCGAATTCCTGGAGTGGTGTGAGGACCTGAAGATGCAACCGTTGCTGGCCGTGTATGCCGGCTATTCGATGCACCAGGAATTCGTAAAACCCGGCCCCGATCTTGACCCCTACGTGCAGGATGCTCTGGATGAGATCGAATACGTCACCGGCGACGCAAGCACAAAGTGGGGTGCGGAGCGGATCAAGAACGGCCACCCGGCGCCGTTCCATCTGAGCTACGTGGAAATCGGCAACGAAGACTGGTTCGACAAATCCGGAACTTATGGCGACCGTTATGCCCAGTTCTACAAAGCCATCAAGGCGAAATATCCCGATCTGCAACTGATTGCTACCATGCCGATTACCACCATGAAGCCCGACGTGATCGACGATCACTATTACCGCCGCGCCCAGGAGTTTTATGAGGACGTGCACCATTACGATCAGACCGATCGCAACGGACCTAAAATCTTCGTAGGCGAGTGGGCCACTCGGGAAGGTCTCCCCACGCCCAACTTCGGCGCAGCCCTCGGAGATGCCGCATGGATGACCGGAATGGAAAGAAACAGCGACATCGTCATCATGGCAAGTTACGCACCCCTGCTGGTCAACGTGAACCCGGGAGGTATGCAATGGGAGTCAGATTTGATCGGGTATGACGCCATGAACAGCTACGGCTCCCCGAGCTACTATGCCCAGGTGATGTTCTCCGACCACATAGGCGATCAAATCCTGAATGCAGATCTTGCCTCTGCTGCGCCAAAGTTGTTCTATTCCGTCACCCGTAGATCAACCGATGGCACGGTCTATCTCAAACTGGTCAACGCGAGCTCTACACCGCAGCCCCTGAAAATTCAATTCACCGGCGGCCAAGCCGCAGCCAGCGGAAAGCTCATCTCGCTGTCCGCGCGGACCACCGCAGCTACCAATACAATCACCCAGCCCGCTGTGATCGTGCCTGTGGAGAGCAGCCTGCACGATCTTGCTTCCCATACCGTTCCCGGCTACACCATCCAAGTTCTGGAGTTTAAAGCACAATGATCCTGCGCTGGTGCGTGACCCTTTTCCTGCTTATCAACTATTGGCCGACTGCACTTGCCGCCATCCAATATTCACCCGAGAAAAAAGTCTGGGTGCTCCAGGCCGGTGAAACCACCTACGCTATGGGAGTGAATGAGCGTGGCGAGTTGCAGTCGATCTATTGGGGTGGGCGCGTCGCACGCGATGCCGACTTCTCCACACCCCACAGCCGACCTGAAGTGGCTTCGTTTGATCTCACCAACACCACCACTCCGCAGGAATATCCGGGCTGGGGCGCAGAACTCTACAACGAGCCGGCGCTCAAGGCCACCTACGCGGATGGAAACCGCGACGTGGTCCTGCACTTCGTGGACTCCCACACCGACGGCGACACGCTCGATATTCAATTGAAAGACATAGCCTCAGATCTTCAGGTTCATCTGTATTACCGCATCTTTGAAGATACGGGCATAATCCAGCGCTGGTCGCGCATTGAAAATCGAACCAATCAGGCCGTTACTCTGGAGAGCGCGCAATCCGCCGCCTGGAGCTTGCCGCCAGGGCGAGGGCTATGGCTGGCATTACCTCACCGGCCACTGGGGAGCAGAGTGGCAGCTGCATTCCGAGCCGTTGCAAACTGGAGCTCACGTTATGGAGAGCCGGCGCGGCAGCACATCGCACCAGGCAAATCCGTGGTTTGCCATTGATCGACCCGGGCAAACCACTGAGGAGAGCGGGCCAGTGTGGTTCGGAGCTCTGGGCTGGAGCGGCAGCTGGCGCATCACCGTCGAACAAACCGCCATGCAGCAAGTGCGCGTAACCGGCGGATTCAACCCCTTCGATTTCGGCTATCGCCTGAAGCCCGGCGAACAACTGGAGACGCCGCCGTTCTATGGCGGGTTCACCGGCAAAGGCATGGGTGAGGCATCGCGCACTCTGCACCGCTTCGAGCGCATACACATTCTCCCTGGTGGCGAGAGCGCTCGCCTGCGCCCCGTCCTCTACAACTCGTGGGAAGCGACGGAATTCAATGTCAGCGAAGAAGGCCAATTGGCCCTGGCGGAAAAAGCCAGCAAGCTCGGAGTAGAACGCTTCGTTATCGATGACGGATGGTTCGGCCAGCGCAAGGATGACCACGCAGGCCTCGGCGACTGGTACGTGAACAAGGAGAAGTTTCCCCACGGCCTTAAGCCGGTAATCGATCGCGTGCACGCACTGGGCATGGACTTCGGCATCTGGGTCGAGCCAGAGATGGTCAACCCCGACAGCGACCTCTACCGTAAGCATCCGGACTGGGCAATCAATTTTCCCGGGCGGCCGCGCACCGAGGGCCGCAACCAGCTACTCCTGAACCTGGCTCGCGAGGATGTGAAGGAATACGTCTTCAACTGGCTCGACGAATTGGTAAGCAACAACGACATTGCTTTTCTGAAGTGGGATTACAACCGCAACTGGTCAGAACCTGGTTGGGATGCTGTTCCCGTGGAGGAGCAAAAGAAAATCTACGTAACTTATGTGCGCAACCTCTATGACATCCTTGATCGTCTGCGGGCCAAACATCCCAAGCTGGAGATTGAATCCTGCTCGGGTGGAGGTGGGCGGGTCGATCTCGGCATTATGAAGCGCACCGATGAAGTTTGGACTTCGGATAACACCGACGCGCTGGACCGGCTCACCCTGCAGGATGGATTCACTCAGGCGTACACCCCAGGCGTCATGATGGCCTGGGTCACGGATGTTCCGAGCGGAATCGATCACCGCATTGTTCCCCTCAAGTTCCGCTTCCTGGTGGCCATGAGCGGATCTTTGGGCCTGGGAGGAAATCTCAACAAGTATTCCCCCGACGATCTGCAGGCGGCCGCCCGTTATGTTGCGTTCTACAAGCGTGCTCGCCCTGCGGTGCAAAGGGGAGCGCTCTATCGTCTCATTGCGCCTGAGGGCAGCGAATCCTCTGCGACCGAATATGTCTCAAGCGACGGGCGCCAGGCGGTGCTCTTTGCCTATCTTCATTCACAACAATTCGGGACCGCCTTTCCCTTGGTTTTCCTGCGCGGTCTTGACGAGAATGCCCTCTACAAAATCGAAGCGATTGATCCCGGCCAGGTGCAGGAGATGGAGACCGTAAGCGGCGGTTACCTCATGCATCACGGCATCAATCTTGATTTGCACAGCGACTACGACAGTACTTCAGTCATTTTCGAAAAGCAGTGATGGGCGCCCCCGGGACTCTTTTTGGTTCGCCTTTGCCCGGAATGTGAGATGGCGAGAACTTCGTCGCTCCGGACGGGTTAGCATCGAAGAGGAGGGCTCAATGGGGAAAAAGGGATTTTTGCCAGTCATCGCGTTGACATTTTTGACGGCACTGGCCGGTTGCCACAGCAATGACCAGGCAGTCGATGCCGCTGAAAATGGAAACCTCGCGCCGGTCAGCGACAACGGCCAGGCAGCTCCGGTCGAACAAGCTCAGCAGAGTGCTGCGCCCTATTCCGCGCCGGCAAGCCAGCCTGCGCCGGCCGCCAACTACGCTGAGCAAGCCCCACAGCAGCCGCAGTATGCAGCGCCCGCGCCGCAGCCCCAATACCAACAGCCTCAGCAGCCCCAGTATCAGCAATCTCAGGAACAGCAACCTCAGGAACCTCAGTATCAGCAGCAGTATCAGAGTCAGGACAACGGCGGTGACAACTACCAGGATTATGACCAGGTCGCCGATTACGCTCCCCAGCCTCCTCCCCCCTTGCCGGAATACCAGCAGCCGCCCTGCCCTGAGCCAAACTACCTCTGGACTCCCGGTTACTGGGCCTACGCTCCGGCCGGCTACTACTGGGTTCCCGGAGTCTGGGCCGCCCCGCCTTATACCGGGGCTCTATGGACTCCAGGCTACTGGGGTTTTATTTCAGGCCGCTATGGATGGCATCGTGGATTCTGGGGCCGCTACATTGGGTACTACGGCGGCGTGAATTATGGCAACGGGTACGTTGGCCGTGGGTACTACGGCGGATATTGGAACCATGATCAGTTCAATTACAACCGCCAGGTCACGAACGTAAACAATACCATCATTCACAACACCTACATTACCAATGTGACCAACGTCACGACCTACAACCGGGTGAGCTATAGCGGCGGCCGCGGCGGCGTAAATCTTCCCCCGAGCCCGGCCGAAGTGGAGGCTCTGCGTCAACCACGGTTACAGGAGTTGCGAGTGCAGCAGCAAGTCAAGGTTGCAGCCAGCACCAATCGTGCGCAGTTCGCGTCAGTGAACCGCGGCCAGCCGCAAACAGTGGCCATGGCTCGGCCGCTCCCTGTGGAGCACCTGCAGCCGCAGGCGGTCCCGGCCATACGGCAAGCCCCCAGGCCCACCAATCAGCCGATCCCGCAGCAGCTGAGGCCAAACCAGCCACAGCGCCCGGTCCAGACGGTGCAGGCACATCCCGCTCCTGTCCAGCAAGTACGGCCAGCCCCCGAGGTGCGCCCGGCACCGGCCCGGCAAGAGCCGCCGCGCCCTGCTCCCCAGGAGCGGCCCGCCCCACAGGTGCAACGACCGGTCCAGCAAGTGCAACATCCGGCTCCGCCGCGCCCCGCCCCTCAGGAACGTCCGGCTCCGCAGCAGCATCCGGCGCCGCAAGCCAGGCCAGAGGAACCGAGACATCAGAACCCGCATCCCGAGCAGCCGCGCTAACCCGGTAGCGTCGCCGGGTGCCCCACACCCCCGATTTCCTGCGGAGTTTCGTGGGTTCCCTGAACTTCCTGCGCCTCTCCTTAAAGAGAGGCGCACAGGTGACCCTGTCCAGAGCTGCGTACAGGAGATTCGGGGCATCTCGCTCGTTTTTCGCGAGATGTGGGATACCACAGGTCTTCCCCTCAAATCCGTCGCGGGCCTCACGGATCCACACGGTTCCGATATGTCTGTGGTTGTGGGAAGCGGAAGGGTGAGATGTGACTATCCCACCCTTCGCAAAAAACGCGAAGGATGGGGCACCCGTCGATTGGTGACGGGGATACAGTCAAAAGCGCGTTCATTTCACTCTTAACTTGCCTCAGGCAAGTCGTCTCCCCGAGGTGACAAAGCGGAGAGCCTTTGACGAAAGGCTCTGGTGGGGCTTCGCCCATCGTTTTCGGCCCACGTACGCTGGTGCGAACATGGGGCACCCCTGTAGATCTGTTGGCCCGCTACAGGCTTGAGGGGGAGGCCTGCGGTATCCCACCCGGCGATTAGTGCGGGGATAGAGCCGAAAAGCGAAGCTCAGTGGAGAGATCTGCGGTTTCCCCTCGGTTGAAAATTGTATACACTGTATACCTATATAGTATACAGTGTATACATGGCGGCAACGACGACACAGAAAATAGCCCGCGCGGCCCGCCGGCTCCTCCATAAAGATGGGAGCGGAGGGCGTGACTATGCGCAGGGTAGCTAGCGCTGTTGGCATCACGCCCATGGCTTTGTACCGGCACTATCCCAACCGCGACGGATCTGCTGAATGCGCTCTCAGATGAAGGTTTCGTGGAACTGGCGGCGAAGCTTGCACAACTGCAATTTACGGGTGGCATCGATCACCAATTATTACAGATTCTCGATGTGTTCCTCGATCATGCCTTCGATCATCCGCGCCTGTTTGAGTTGATGTTTCTTACCAGGCGCGAGGGCGCGCGCCAATATCCGGACGATTTCAGGACCAGGCGGTCGCCCACAGCGAATGTGTCGGCCGATGTCATCGCAAGCGCGATGGAGTCGGGCTACCTGCGGAAAGACGATGTGTGGGAAATCGTCTTCGAGACGGGTGCGTTGATGCATGGTCTGGTGATGCTTTACCTCGGAGGACGTATGGCCATGTCGCCCTCGGAGTTCCGCAGTTACTGCCATCGATCATTTGGGAGGTATTTGAATGGCATCCGCAGTTAACTACCAACGAATCATGGAAGCGATCCTCGCCATCATCGCGAGTGCAACCATGTTTTACTTCGGCAACGGCCTTGAGCCGTCGTGGCCACTGATGTGGTTTGCCCCGTTGCCGCTGCTCGTCTTTGCACTGAGGAGTACATGGTGGGTAGCGGCATTAACCACAGTGGCTGCGATGATGCTCGGTAGTCTCAACCTGTGGAGCTACCTGGTCGGCAGGTTGGGTTTGCCGGTCTCTGCGTGGGTGGAGATCTCCTTGGCGGCCAGTATCGGTTTTGCTTTGGGAGTGCTGCTGTTTCGCGCGCTGGTATTGCGGGGCGCCGTGTGGAGCGGGCTTCTTGCTCTGCCGGCCCTCTGGGTTACCAGCGAGTACGTGCGCAACCTGACGTCGCCCCACGGCACGGCGGGAAGTCTTGCCTACTCGCAGCTTAAGTTTCTCGCCTTCTTACAGCTTGCGTCCGTCACCGGGCCATGGGGCATGAGTTTTGTGCTGCTACTGTTTCCTGCTGCGATTGCGATCGCGCTTTACCTCCGGCAGAGCGCACCGAAACAGGCCCTGCAGGTTGCGGGCGTGGGTGCCGGAGTGGTCGCACTGGTGATGGCGTTTGGCTTCCTTCGGTTGGCGGCGCCAACCCAGAAGCAGATGGTGAAGGTGGGACTCATCACCTCAGACGAGAAGCCCAATCTCATGGTGGCCGATCCGGGTGCCGATACCGAGCGGTTATTTCGCGACTATGCACGGGAAGCCGGCACGCTGGCGAGCGAGGGGGCGCGGGCGATTGTGATGCCCGAGAAGCTCGGAGTAACGCTCCAGGGCAAAGCTGCGGGAAGCGATGCAATCCTGCAGTCGGTTGCATCCCAGACGGGAGCGACGATCGTCACGGGTGTGGTGCATGTGGACGCACCGCTGAAATACAACGAGGCCCGTATCTACACTCCTGGCTCAGACGTGCAGCGTTACGACAAGGAGCACATGCTACCGCCCTTCGAGTCAAACCTGACCATCGGCAGCACGCGAATATTGTTGCCTCACCCGCAGCAAAAGTGGGGTGTGGCGATCTGCAAGGACATGGACTTCACATCGCCGTCACGTCTCTACGGAAAGGACGATGCAGGACTGATGCTGGTGCCGGGGTGGGATTTCGTCGTAGACGCAAGCTGGCACGGACACATCGCGCTGATGCGCGGCGTCGAGGACGGCTTCAGCATCGCGCGTGCAGCCAAAAATGGCTTTCTGACGGTGAGCGACGATCGCGGCCGCATCATTGGAGAAGCGAGCAGCAGCTCAGCTCCGTTTGCCACCTTGCTCGTGTCCGTGCCTGCGGAACACGAGTGGACGGTGTATCAGTGGCTGGGCGACTGGTTTGCCTGGGTCGCCATTGCGCTACTGGTCGTTGTGGCCACGCAGATGGCGCGTCTGAAATTTTTTATGAAATAATTTTGCTGTTACTCGCTTAACGGTTGTAGAGGCCCCTGGCATTGAGCGTTTGTCCACATCTCGCGACAGGACCCGCCTGGGACGATGGTGGCCGGGACGGCGTCTTTCGATTGCGGGCTGCGCAGCCATATTTCGATGCACAGTTGGATGGATGGGTGCTGAGCCGTTATGCCGACGTGACTGCGGCCTTCCACTGTCCGGAACTGGTGGTCGTGGGGAGTGCCAACAAGGAGCGAAATCCCTCGGTAGATGAGGCTGCTCGACTCAGAATGCGGGCAGAGACCAGGGAGGCCCTTTCACCAGTCAAACTACGATCCTGGCGAAAACAAATGCTGCAGCATGGGCGCGAACTCGTTGCTCAGTTTGGGCACAAACAGCCTGTCGACCTCATTCGCGATTACGCGCAGCCGCTGTGTCTCGAGCTTGCCCTGCTCGCGACCGAACCGGATACTGCTTCCGTGCGCCGTCTCACTGCGCTCGCAGCACAGGTTTCGCTGGCAGCAGCGGAGCCTTTAGATGCCGAGCTCAAATCGCAATCCAAAGCAGCGACAGCGGAACTCCGGCCGTTCTTTAACAGAGGACCAGAGCCGATGAGGGAGTCTGGCTTTGTCGCCTTATCACAAACCCTCGTAAGCTTATTAGGAAATGCGTGGTTTGCTCTCGCGTCTTATCCGCAGGAGTGGAGAAGGCTGCATGCGCAGCCTGTACTGGTAGCGCGTGGAGTGGAAGAGCTTCAGCGTTTTGCCGGACTCACTCGTTTGCTTTTTCGCCGCGCGATGGCAGACATAGACCTCAACGGAATATCGATTCGAAAAGGCGAGCGCGTGGTCCTTTGCCTTCTGGCCGCAAATCGTGATCCAGAGCGATATCCCGATGCCGACGAGCTCTCTGTAATACGTACCCGTATCAGTCACGTAAACCTAGGTGCGGGACTGCACGCATGCGTGGGAGCTCCGCTGGTGCGGGTGGCTGCGATCGCTGCCACCATGGCCCTGGTAGAGCGCTTCTCAAACGTTGAGCTGATGGAACCGATTGACTGGTGCGGCGGCAGCGGTTTCATCTCGCCGATGGCTCTGCCGGTTCTTCCCAGCCTCTAAGCTGTCAAATCCCCGCGTACCAGGCATAGCCGCCTTCCGGCGATGCGGAGCCGAGCCCCTGGCCGAAGTGCTTCATGCTATCCGTTGCCGTAATGCGCGTGATGTACTTCACGCTCTTATACCCCAATTGACGGGGAACACGCAGGCGGAGCGGCCCTCCGAACGACACCGGAAGATCGCCGTCGTTCATTCCCAAAGTCAGCAGAGTTTGAGGATGCAGCGCATCGGCCAGGTCGATGCTTTCCCACCAGTCGCGGTCGATTGAAAAGTACACAACATAACGCGCCTGCGGGAGAAGCCCGGTGGCACGCAAGACCTCGATCAGCGGCGTTCCGATCCACTCGGCGATATAAGACCAGCCCTCCTCGCACGCCACTTCGGTGATTTGGCTGCGGACCGGTAAACTCCTGAGGTCGGAGAGCGAGAGCGAAGCCGGCCGGGCAACCATTCCGTCGACCGTTAACCGCCAGTCCGAGAACCCATTCGCCTGGTGGCGTTTGAACGCATCGTTGGGAGCTGGGGTCTCGTTGGCGAAAGGCATCTTGGAAATCATGCTGCGCGAGAATTCGCGCGCTGCCGAATGCGTGGTCAGAAGACGTTGGGCAGCATACGTCAGCGTTTCCCCGGGACCCCAAACTCCGCCGTTATCAGGCGGGATCAGTCCATAACGTTGTGCTACCAGGGCGGCCGCGGCCAGGCCCGATACCCCTGCAGTGGCGGCCAGTCCACCGGTGATGAGCTTGCGGCGTGAGAAGTTGGTCATGAGCGCTCCTTGGCTGCCACAATCCGCCCGGTGATCATCGCTCGCATGCGACGTTTGAATCCTGAAACAATCACCATCGTAACGTGGACCACCAGGAAAACCACAAGAAGGTCCGAAACAAAGAAGTGAAGCGTGCGCGCGGTCTGCCGCCCTCCAAGCGCGCTGGCGGCCAATGGAACTGCGGCAGTAAATGCCGGTGACATCGCCAGGCCCGTCCAGATCACCAGCGGAAACAGTACAAAGATCACGATCAGGTATGTGGTCCTCTGAAGGACGTTGTACGAACCGGCCTCGGCCGCTCCCGCGGGTGCCCAGCGAAGTTGCCTGACGATCGCTTCCCGGAACGCCCGCCACGTCCGATCCGCCGGCAAAGGGAACAGGTTTTTCCGGAAGTGGCCGTTCGCAAGGCCCCAGATCACATACACCAGGCCGGTCAGCACCGCGAGCCATGCGGCTTCAAAATGGAGATACCGGCTCCAGCCATTTTGGTCCAGCATCACGTAGCCGTAGCCGGTAGGAACCGTATGTCTCGATGCAGGAATTGGCAGCGTGAACAAGGGCCTGGTGTTCACATTGCCAACCTCACCCCAGTAGAACCGCGGGTGAGAGATCACTATCTCCCCGCCGCTGATAACCAAAGCGATGAACGCGATCACTGTAATCCAGTGCGTCACGCGCACGACCGCGGAAACCCGAAGAGTCTCTAGTTTGCGCAGTGTGGACGTAGCGGACACGTCGCGAGGATAGCACAGACCGCTGGGTCATACTTTTAGCCGCGGAGGTTCGTTTTTCCAATCCTCTAAATTCTCTTATGCGCTGGCAAAAAGATGCCCTCAGGGGCTAAAGCCCGGGAGCTCTCAGCCAATTACGGCACGGCTGAAGCCGTGCCCTTCCAGGACTGAGCTCTCACGCAGATTCTTTAGCTCCTGCGGGGCGTCTTACATCCCCCTGTCCCGACTTTTTCCGCAGCCTCTTTGACCCAAATCGCAGCACCGCGGGTGCCAACCACTAAAAGTATGTTCGATAGATATCGAGCAGGTTGTAGGAGTCGTCCACAACGGGTAAGGCTCTCCATTTGTCGAACGCGGTGCAGGGATGAGATATGCCGCAGCAAACCTGATCGCCGACCCGCAAATGGTCGCTGCCGGGACCTCTCAGATGAGCATGCTGATCATTTGTATTGAACACAGTAGCAGTACTCAAATCGATCCTACGTCCTGAATTCGGATTTTGTGCAAATAGCGGAATCGGCAGCCCTGCATCGTAAGGGCAGTCTCTCTTGCCGAAATTCAGGAGAGCCAGCCCCTCTTCGGGCTTGGACTGAACGTGCGACCACAGCTCCAACGCCGGACGAAATGCCGGCAGATGTGCACCGTTACTTCGTTGCTGGGCGGCAGCGAGCCTTTGGGCATACGTCCCATGATCGTGCGTAACGTAGCAGCCGCTTCGTATCACGACCTGAAAATCGCCTCGCATCTGCTGCCCAACTTCCCATACCGCATCCAGAAAGCCGCTCCCGCCTACGCTGAAAAGAAGCGGCTCTTTATCCGCCCGCAGGAGGCTTTGCACCTCTTTTCCCAGCGCCGCAATGTCGGCCAAGAACTGCCTTACCTGTTTTACTTCTTCTCCCGGATTCGGCGCGTGCGCCAGTCCTTCAAAGCCTTCAATCCCTCGCAAGCGCATCGTCTGCGGATGCCGCAAGACCTCCGCACATAATTCGCGGGCCGACTCAACCGACCTGGCGCCCGTCCGCCACCCCTGGCGGCCCATTTCTACCAGAACCCCTAAAGGACGATTTGCGCCCGCGGCCTGCCACTCCGAAGTCAAAAACTCGATTCCCTCCGGGCTATCAACCAGGCAGAGAACATCAAGCGCCGGATCCGCCTTCATCATCGCCGCCAGCGAGCGCAAATTCGCCCGGCCTACAACTTGATTGGCGATCAGAACACGCTTGATGCCCGTCTCCACGCAGATAGCGGCTTGAGACACGGTGGCCACCGTAATCGCCCAGGCCCCCGCTTCCATCTGCCGTTCAAAAATGCGCGGAGTCATCGTAGTCTTGCCATGCGGAGCGATCTGGAAGTGGTTCGCGGCGCACCACTCAGCCATCGCCGCCAGGTTATAGGCGAGCGCAGTTTCTTTTAGAACCAGCAAAGGAAAATGCAGCCCGTCCGCGAGAATATTGACTTTCGAAGCGTCGAAATCAAATCCGAAAGGGATGCTTTTGTCCAGCAGGGAAGCGCCGTTGCTCTTGAACCCCTCCGTCACACTTGAACTCGCTTTCTGGCCTCGATCAGGGTCTGGTAAAGGTCGATCGTCTGATTGGCGATACTGGTCCAACTGAACTTCTCTTCCGCACGTGTCCGGCCCGCTTCCCCAAAACGCCGGCACTTTGTTGGATCAACCAGCAAACTGTTCAACGCAGCGGCTAGATCTCTTGCAAAACGATCAGGGTCCAGAGGAAAGCTGGTGGTTGGATCCTGATCGAAGGGCACCAATAGCCCCGTTTCCCCGTTCACCACTACCTCCTTAATGCCGCCTACCGCACTGGCGACAACGGCTGCTTTGCAAGCCATGGCTTCCAGATTAATGATGCCAAACGGCTCGTAGACCGAAGGGCAGCAAAAGACTGTCGCGTGGCTATAAAACTGGATCGCCTGTTGCTTGCTCAACATCTTGTCAATCCAGATCACTCTGGGATTGAAGCCACGTGCCTCAGTAACTTTGCGTTGCAGTTCGGCGGAAATTTCCGGAGTGTCCGGAGCGCCTGCGCATAGAACCACCTGGGTCGTGGGCGGAAGGTAGCGAATCGCGTCCACCAGATGAGTCACGCCCTTCTGCCGTGTAATCCTCCCCACAAAAAGCACGTAGGGAAGCGCCGGATCGACTCCATATTCGATCAATGCTGAGGTCTCTGGTGTGCGCTGGTACTGCTCCAGGTCAATCCCGTTATAAATGACGTGGATTTTTTCAGGGTCTACAGGGTAGGCACGCAGAATGTCATCTTTTGTGCCGCTGGAAACAGCGATTACCGCATCCGCGTCCAGAATCGCGGTTCTTCTCCATCCACGAGCTCATCGCATAGCCGGTTCCCAGCTGCTCGGCTTTCCAGGCGCGCAGCGGTTCCAGGCTGTGGGTCGTCAGCACAAAAGGGATGTCGTACAACTTTTTCGCCATAAACCCGGCCATGGACACATACCAGGTATGGGTATGCGCCACGTCAATCCCCGACAACGCCTTCACCTGGGTCAGGTTCAGAGAGAAAGCTTCCAGCGCGCCCTTGAACTTCTCTTCCGTGCCCTGGGAAATTTCGCTCCAGGGCTCCTGGCCGCGCACATGCAGGTTGCCCTCGTCGCTATGCTGGCGCCCCCAGCAATGAACCTCGACGGAAACCTTGCGTGCCAGCTCGCGGCTAAGGTACTCCACGTGCACTCCGGCCCCGCCATAGACGTGCGGCGGGTATTCCCGCGTGAAGAGTCCTACTCGCACTTTTCAGCCTCCTGTCGTGCACCCGCGCAACCCCCAAATCTCGTGCAAAAGGGTCGCCTTACAGTAGTATGGCGAGGATGAAATATTCAAGCCGCCGGTCTTTTCTGGCGAATCTCTCGGCGCTCGCCCTGGCTTCGCGATCCCGGTCTTGGGCCAGCCAACCAGCAAGCCTCCTCTATGCCGGCACCTACACCAATGACAAAGGCAGCACCAGCCAGGGGATTTATGCGTTTCGCTGGGACCCGGATGAGGGCACACTCGAACTCGAGGGACTGGCGGCTGCTACGGTTAACCCCAGCTTTCTTACCTTGTCCCCGGATCGCCGTCACCTTTATGCCGTGAATGAGGTGGATGAGTATCGCGGAAGCAAGACTGGTTCCGTGACGTCCTTTGCGGTCGAGCGTGCTTCCGCCAAGCTGAAGGCGATCAATACGGTCCCCTCCGGCGGTGGAGGGCCCTGCAAAGTCGCCGTCGACTTTAGCGGCAAGGCCGCCTTCGTGGCCAATTATGACGGCGGCAGCGCCGCATCCTTTCGGATATTGAAAAACGGCGCCCTCAGCACCCCCGTTTCCACGTTCCAATACACCGGCCACGGGGCTGACCCGGAGCGCCAGGCCGCTCCTCACACCCATTGCACCACCGTATCTCCTGACAATCGCTACGTGCTGGTTAATGATCTGGGTTTGGATCGGATCTCGGTTTACCATCTGGATCCGCAGACGGCGCTGCTCACAGCCAACGATCCTCCCTTCTACGAAGCGCTTCCCGGTTCCGGTCCCAGAAGTTTCACGTTTCATCCCAGCGGCAAGTGGGCCTACTCACTCAATGAAATAGCCAACACCGTGGATGTCCTTGCATGGGATGGGGAGCATGGCACGCTGAAGCGGCTGCAGAACATCTCCACCCTGCCCGAAGGCTTTGCCGGATCGAATACCTCTGCTCAGGTCGCGGTCGACTCTTCCGGCCGCTTCCTATACGCTTCCAATCGCGGCGATAACAGCGTGGCGGTTTACTCCATCAGCGATAGTGACGGAACCCTCAAAGTAGTGCAGCGCGTGGACTGCGGAGGGAAAACGCCTCGCCATTTCGCCCTCGATCCCGGTAACCAATGGCTGCTGGTTGCCAACGAGGATTCGTCCAATATCGTCGTCTTCGCGCGCAACACGCGGTCCGGACTGCTGAATCCCAGCGGAAAGCAATACCCGCTGAGCCACCCGGTCTGTCTTGTCTTCGGCTAATCAGGCCATTAAGGAAGATCATGCAACGCAATCGTTTGAAAGCAATCCTACCGGCGTTGGTTTTGCTGGTATCGCTCGGAGCGGTCCGTTCCGCGGCGGCGCAGGAGTCGCGCCTGACCCAACCGGTGAATGAGCACGCCCTGGTCACCTTGCGCGGTACGGTTCACCCGTTAGCGAATCCCGCTAACGACCGCGGTGCGGCTTCTCCGGACATGCAACTCGAACGGTTGCAGTTAGTTCTCAAGCGCAGCCCGCAACAGGAAGCCGCCCTGCAGCAACTGCTGCGCGACATGCACACTCCGGGCACGGCAAATTTCCACAAATGGTTGACGCCTGATCAATTTGGTCGGCAATTCGGGCCCAGCGACC
Organism: uncultured Acidobacteriaceae bacterium; assembly: GCA_963790935.1. Lineage (GTDB taxonomy): Bacteria > Acidobacteriota > Terriglobia > Terriglobales > Acidobacteriaceae > PALSA-350. The sequence continues at coordinate 30,881 of CAWBRJ010000053.1, forward strand.
AGGATGTGCAGTCCATCGAGAGCTGGCTCGAGACAAAAGGCTTCCAGGTACTGAAGGTGAACCCGGGTAAACAAACGCTGGAAGTCGCCGGCACCGTAGGCGCCCTGCAACAGGCTTTTCATACCACCATTCACAAATACGCGGTCAACGGCCAGCAGCATTTTTCAAATACTCAAGATCCGCAAATACCAGTTGCGCTGGCGCCCGTTTTGGGTGGCTTTGTTTCGCTGAACAACTTTCCCATCCGCCACTACAGCCGCTTCCTGGGGAGCGCCCAATACAATCCAAAAACGCATGAGGCGATCCCGGAGTGGACTTTGCCCGGGGGAACGCTGGGCAAAACGTATGCTGTGGGCCCCGAAGATTTCGCTACCCAATACGACGTGACCCCGCTCTACACAGCTGCCAAGCCGCTCGATGGCAGTGGACAAACGATCGCCATCATCAACGAATCGAATATCAACATCAACTTCGTTAACAATTTCCGTACCCTGTTCAGCTTGCCGGCTTCCACTCCCCAGGTGATCATCGATGGCAACGACCCTGGCATCGATGGCGCCAACAATCCCGATGGCCTCAATAACGCCTCCGCGGAAGCCTATCTGGACGTGGAGTGGTCGGGCGCGGTGGCTCCCGGCGCCACCATTGACCTGGTCATTGCCGCTGATACCAGCGTGGAGACAGGCCTGGTGTTAGCCGCCGAGCGGGCCGTCTACTCCAACATTGCACCAGTCATCAGCATGAGCTTCGGGGAGTGCGAAACCAACCTCGGCGCTTCGAATTCATTGTGGTCGGGATTGTGGGAACAGGCGGCAGCGCAGGGCATCACCGTCATGGTTTCCACCGGCGACAGCGGTTCGGCCGGCTGCGACGATCCGGACACCGAGACCGTGGCGCAGCATGGCCTCGCTGTTAGCGGATTTGCCTCCACCGCTTTCAACGTGGCGGTTGGCGGTACAGATTTTCATTACCCTAACGCGGCAGCCCTCGCCACCTACTGGAACAGCACCAACGACAGCAAAAACGGTTCGTTGATCAGCTACATCCCGGAGCAGGCTTGGAATGACAGCCAATTTGGTCTGAACCTGTTGATCAACCCGGCCGGTTCCATCTCCGGCGGCAGCGGAGGGCCGAGCACCTGCGGTAATCCAACCCTGGACTCCACCGGTACGACGGTCACGGCGTGTGCGCCGACGCCCAAGCCATCCTGGCAGGTGGGTACCGGAGTGCCCGCCGATAGTGCCCGCGATCTACCGGACGTCTCCCTCTTTGCCGCCAACGGTATAAACGGAAGCTTCTATGCGGTGTGTGCTGCCGATGGCGATTGCCAGGGCGGTTCCAACCCGCAGATCAGCGGATTCGGGGGCACTTCCGTCTCCTCTCCCGCCTTTGCCGGCATTATGGCGATCGTGAACCAGGCGTATGGACCGCAGGGGCAGGCGGACTACGAGCTGTATCCTCTGGCTGCCAAAATGCCGACCGCGTTCCATGACATCCAGGCGGGTACTAACCAGATGCCCTGCCTGGCTGGATCGCCCAATTGCACCAATGGGGAACTCACCGGCTATGCCGCGACCCCAGGTTACGATCTGGCTACCGGCTTAGGCTCGATCGACGCCAATGTGCTGGTGACCAACTGGAACAGCCGCAGTAATGGAACTGCGACCACGACTACCTTCACTCCGTCGTCCACCTCCTTTACCCATGGAACGGCGGTTACGCTCAAGACCTCCGTTGCCGGCAGCGGCGGCACTCCTACCGGCGATGTAGCGGTGATGACCGATAGTCCTTTGATCACCAATCAAGGGCAAGTCGTCCTGACCCTCGCCAGCGGTGCGGCATCAGCCAGTTTCGGCGGTTTGCCGGGAGGGAGCTATAACGTTTGGGGCAACTACTCCGGGGACGGCACCTTTGCTCCCAGCGCGTCCAGCAAGACTCCGATCACGGTGACTCCGGAGGCCAGCACACTCGAGCTTCAGGTTTCCGAGTATGCGAATGGACAAACGGAAAGTATCGCCGGGCAACAGGTTTCTTATGGCACTCCCGCCATTATCAATGCCTTTCCAATCCCAACCAGCGAAGCCAACTGTACTTCTAATTGTCCTTTCTTCAGCGAACCCACTGGTACGGTGACGTTTACCGACAACGGGAACGCGTTGAACACCGTGGTGCTCAATTCGGAAGGTGATTCGGAGTACACCACGGGGGCCCTGGCTGTGGGTGCGCACTCGATCGCCGCCTCCTATTCAGGCGATAGCAGCTATAACAAATCGACGAGCACCCCGGGGACAGTAGCATTCACCGTAGTTAAGGGAGCAACCCAGGTGGCGGTGAGCACCGCACTGGCCACCATCGCTCAGGGACAAACAACAACCCTCACCGCTTTGGTCCAGACGGATGGTGGTGGCGTAGCGCCGACTGGTTCGGTCACCTTCCTGGCAGGCTCAACCACCCTCGGTACCGGCACTCTCAGCGCAATCGAAAACAGCTACGCGGTTGCCACCTACACCATCACCAGCGCCCAGAGCACGGCGTTGCCGGCCGGCGCCGTATCCTTAACCGGAACCTACCCCGGCGATAGCAACTACAGCAGCGGCTCCACCACGGCGCCCGCGAGCCTGACCGTAACCGCGCCCACCACTCTGCTGCCCACTACCACCACTGCCACGGCCAGCAGCTCGACTGCGTCGCCTACTGCGCGCATCAACTTGTCGATCACTGTTACCGGGAAGACCGGCTCGGCGGCACCCTCCGGCACAGTCGACATCCAGTCAGGAGGAGTTGACCTTACCCCCGGAGGCATTGCCCTCACCGCGGTAACCTCCAGTGATACTTCAACGGCAACCTACTTCTTCGACAATTCCTCTCGTTCGCTTCCCCAGGGAAATAACCCCGTCGTGATTACGTATTCCGGGGATACCGCGTATGCTCCGTCTCAGTTCGGCTTGTCGCTCTCGAATCCTCTGTCTGACTTTTCGATGCTGGCGCAAAACCCGAACGTGACCGTCGCGGCAGGTTCAACCGGAACAGCGACGCTGAACCTCGGCTCCATCAACGGCTTCAATGCTGCGGTCGCCCTGGCGTGCACGGCGCCCACGGGAATGAGCTGCGCTCTGAATCCCACCTCGGTCACGGTGAATGGAAACACAACGGCGACGCTCACCATCAATGCATCCACGCCCGCGAGCTCGGTCAAGTCTCCCGGTCCCTCGGCACGCCGGATGGAATGGCTTGCGGCCAGCGGCGGAGCCGCCTTGGCCGGCGTGTTCCTGCTGGGTCTGCCTTCCCGGCGGCGCAGATGGCGGTCTATGCTGGGCTTGGTTTGCCTTGCTGTTCTCGCTGCCGGCATTGGCTGCGGCGGTGGAGGCAGCGGTTCTTCGACGCCGACACCGCCAACGACACCCACTCCGCCGCCCACATCCGGCGCCACGCCAACTCCCGCCGGGACTTACACGATCGTGGTTACGGGTAGCCAGGGTACGTCGCTTGCACACGCGATTGCGGTCACAGTGATCGTGACCGCCTCCTCCTAGGGGGTCGGATCAACGGAAACGGACTGCCTATCAACGCCGCTGGTCTCGCAGGAAATCCCAGGGATAGCCCCTGAGGCATTTTTATCAGCGCATAAGAGGATTTGGACGATGCAAAAACGTACCTCAGCGGTCTAAAGCCGTCAATAGCAGTGGTAGTTATGGCACGGCTGAAGCCGTGCCCTTCCTGCAGAGACTCTTTTCCAAATAGAACTGGAAAATGTGTTCAAGGGACCTGCGGTTTCCTCTCCCGGGTACTCACATACCATGGGAAAAGTCTCAACCCTTCGAGTCCGGTTTATCAGGGTCGTATTGCATCAGGAATTTGCCCACGGAAAAACCACGGGTGAGCGCGATGTGATGCGAGCGATTCACGTCCAACCGCTCGAAACCGCCACTCGGCCATTGTTCGATCAATCTCTGCATGCGGTCCAAATCAATCAAGCGGCTTGCTAAAGGCGAACACCGCAAACGCTCCACCTCGGCAGCCATCCGGCCACGAACCGCCTCCAGGCTGACATACCAATCCGCCGATTGGCTTCCACGTTGTTTCCTGCTCAGCGTGTTTGCCGGCAACCGCCCCACCATCGCCCTCCTGGCCAGAGAGCGCTGTTGCCCCTCACGGAGAAACTCCTCCAACGGCGCCGTGAGGCAAAATTCGACCACCTCGCGATCATAGGTAGGATCGCGAAAATCAAGCTGCCATCCCCCTTGGGCGGCTACCGACGTATCCGCAATATCGCCGTACTCAAGCAGCGTCCGTAGCATGGTCCGTCCGTCTGGCGATTGCCGATTCATATCGCGGAAAGCGGTGCGCTCCAGGTCAAGCCGCCGTGCAATTTCGGGATGGAGAATACTGTAGTCGAGCGAAAATCCGCGCAGGTGCGGATCTGTGATGCTGCGCAGCCAAAACGGCAGCGACGGCCACACCGCGTTGCGAACGATGGAGCGGGCTGACGCGTTCCCCGCCCGGGTGAGCTGCCTTGCAACCCGCGCCAGCGTGCCCCAATGGCCAGAGCGAAACCAAGTCGAGAAGGCTTGCATCCCGTCATAACTGAGGGTGGAGTTGCCGCAATTCCCATTCAACAGCAGAGTAATTCCGTTTTCCCTGGCACGCGCCATGATCGCGTTGGACCACACCTCATTGCTCGGTCCAAAGCAAGGATGATCGTAAAGATTGTTGTTGAGATCCAGTACATCCAGAAACGATGTTGCGCTAGACTCCACCAACACGTGGCGCACGTTGGGATACAGTGCAGCGACTTCGGCCGCTGCAGGACCCTCATCGTCAAAGTGAGTTTTGCTGTTTGCGCCGCTAAATCCAGGGCGAGGCACGGCGGTAAAGCAGGTGAGTTCGCGGCCGTCGCCGGCGAGCAATTGAGCCGCCGTGGCTGCGACCGCACCACTATCCAGGCCGCCGCTCAACTGTGCGCCGATGCCTCCGCGCGTGCGCAGCCGCACCCGTACTGCCCGGTCAAACTTCTCTCTGAAACACTCCAGGTATTCCTCCGCCGATCCCAGGCGAAGATCTGCGAGGTGGTCCGTACGCCAGTAACGCGACAGCTTCGTCTCGTCACGTCTGACGCTGAGAGAGCAGCCTGCGGGGAGGCGCTGCATGTGACGAAAGACAGTCTGCTCGATCGGGATGTTGGCCAGCGTCAGGTATCGGGCAATGTAGTCCTCATTCACCTCCGCACCCACGAATGGCAAACGATGCAGCCCCTTCGGCATCGATGAGAAGGCAAAGTTGCTGGCACTGGAGGCGTAGAAGAGAGGGCGCTCCCCGGTATGATCTCGCGCCAGAAAGAGATGTTGTTCTTTTTGGTTCCAAACCGCGAAGCTGAATGCGCCGGAGAGATGATCCACACACTCCTCGCGCCAACGCAGCCAGGCTGCAAGCAGCACCTCGCTGTCGGCCATGATCGCAGTCTGTTGCCTGGATAGTCCTAGTTCAGCCGCAATTTCTTCACGATTATCTAGACGTACATCGGCCACCAGGGCGGTGACGCCGTCGGCTGAAAGTGGCTGTCGATCGAAGCCGTCCTCGGGGAGAAGACGAAGCAGGCAGCGGCCCATGGAGAGGGAATCACTGTCATACTGGGCGCAATCATCGCCCCCGTACACGGTGAGTGCCTGGAGCATCTCACGGCACGAAGGAACAGCGGGGATTCCGCCGTCAAACGACCAGATACCCGCGATTGCACTCATACCCTAAATTTTAAATTTCAGTAAACTTCTCGAACAGGAATGCGGATGCACATCTCCGCAAAGGAAGGATGGAAAGGACTAGGAACGGGGACGTTGGAAGTGGCCCCCGCCACCGTCCACTCGCGAGGGATGCGTCCCGCCCTCGGCACTCTTAAGGGCAATGATCTCGAGCGACGGAGTGATCCACGGCTTCTTCGCCTGCCCCGCAACCTGGTCAGATGCGCCGTGATCTTTAGCGTCGTAGCTCTTCATGAAAGCTCCCTGGATCCCGTGAATTTGAAACATCGCTCTTTCGCCCTGGTACAGCTAGAGCGTAACGCAGGAGGTAGTGAGCGTCAATGCGTTCCTCCACGTGATAGTTACTAGAGTAGATACTAAACCTTGCAGGCCGGGTTTTCTATACCAAAGGTTTACTCGCAATAGTCCCGCCTGACACTTTTTGGGGATAGTGGATGAGACAGGTTGCAGATGTGTATGTGTTTGGGGGGATTACTCTCGTTTCTGAAATCGCGCTTCCTGAACTGCCCCTCGTACAACACCACAGTGCCAACCCGCATCCAGTCCATATCCGGCTGGGCGAGGTCCCCAACCGTTTGCCCCAGGCTGTAGAAATCGACCCTGACTGCTTCGCTACCCCCACTTATTATTGGTTGCGCATCCACGGAATAGGATGCTATCTGGTTACCAACGGGGAAGAGATTATCGTCTGCCCGGAGCCCGGAGCTCGCCCACTCGATGTGCGAGCGTACCTTCTGGGAACTCTTTTCGTTGCCCTGTGTCAGCAGCGCCATTTGCTGCCGCTGCACGCGAGCGCGGTCAGCACAAGAAAAGGAGTAGTGGCTTTTCTGGCCCGGTCCGGTCAAGGGAAGTCGTCGCTCGCAGCCTACCTCGCACAGCGTGGCTTTTCCGTGTTGGCCGATGACGTCTGTCTCATCGACTCCGCCTCCAGCGGACCAGCCATGGTGATCCCCACTGCGCCCTGGCTGAAGCTGTGGCGAACATCACTCGAGCAACTTGGAAGCCAGGTGCAGGGGTTGGAAAGAGTCTTCAGCGAGGACGACAAATACCGTCTTCCGCTCGCCAATACACCGAGTCCCGAACCCATCGGACGGCTCGTGTTCCTGGAGACCAATCCCAATCAAGCATCAGCAACTGAGATGCAAGAGCTAACTGCAGTCGAGGCAATTCCGCTGTTGATGGATTTGACTCACCAGGCTTACGTGTTGCAGGCAACGGGTCAGTTGCAGCAAAGCTTTCTGCGTTGCAGCCGTGTGTCGTCGCAGGCCAGGGCGTTTCGGCTCATCCGTCCCTGGGGATTAGAGCACCTGGAGTCTAGCGTAGATACGGTAGAAAAGTTCCTGCGCGCACCGTAGGTCATCAAAGGTTTCTTAGGGGAAGGTGGTGAGGACCGTGAAGTGGGACTCGACGTCGCCGCCCACCACGGTGCGATCTCCCACCTTGACCCAGGTGTGAGCCTTCAGATGATCTGCGTCCCGGGTAACGCCATAGAAGAGCTTGCTCGCGATATGCCTGCGGCGGAGCATAAAGTACGCGGCCAGGCATTGAGGGAAACACACAAAGGTGAGCGGGGCATGGCGCACCACTGCGTCGATCGACCACTCAATCCTACGCAGAATTTCCGCCGCCATGCCCGGCGAAACGGCCACTTGTGCAGCATCGGGCCTGCTCATCCAGGCAGTGAGTTTCTGCACTGGTAGAAAGCTGAGCGCAATGCGAAAGAAGATAAGCATGCAGCCGGCTTCCATAGCCAGCACAAGGTCAGCAGGGGACCGCCATGACTTCGTAAGCTTTTGCAATCGATCGTGGAACCACTCCAAAGGACTGAGCACGGCATAAAGAGGGAAGAGGGCGTCAGGCAAATCGAACTTGCGCCAGACACGAGGGCGAAAGAGAGAGCGCTGGATCAGGTCCAGGCGATAGTTCCACGAAGAATGAAGCCGGAACTCATTCAGAAACCATCGTGCAGAAGATATCTGCTCTCGCACTGGACGATACCGGTTCGAAGTCATGAGCAGTTTGCCGAATTCCACGATGCGCGCGACCCTTCTGTTGCTGCGCTCAAGACAGCCTGCCGGCATAGGGAAAGCGGCGCCGTCCCCGAGCATATCCTGACAAAGAAAAACCGCGGCACTCAACTGCGGCAGCGCCTGCTGCTGTGCTGCTGCTTCCGCAGTTTGAGCGAGTTGCTCTGCTGTCATGCTGCGCAGAAGAGCGGCGATATCGGCCAGCCATTTCAAACGCAGCCACCCATCCAGCGCTCCATGGACGCAGAGATAAAGCAGCAACCGGGCAACAGGCAAGGTCGGTATGCGTTCGGAATCAAGCATCACCCAATCGACACCCACCTCTGCCAACCCCGCGTTTGCGGGAAGGAATTGATTGCGGAACAGACGCCAATGCAAATCGATGACAACGCCGGCCGCGGGATGTTCGTAGGAAAAATCCTTCTGGTGCGCGATGTAGGAGCGCAGTCTGCGTGGTGTCAGGTGGGCTCGCGGTTCGAAGCGTTGGTAGCCCTGCGCGCGCAGAATGTCTCCCGCGCGGAAGATGTCTTTCTCTGCTACCAGCAGATCGATGTCGCCCAGGTCGCGCACAGTGGGATCCTGAAACGCGATCATCGACAGTGGGATGCCCTTGAAGATTCGCACATCGATTGCTTGCTCGCGAAATAGTCGATTGAGCAATTCGAGATGCGCGCTGCGTTGCAAGCAGCTGCGCGTATTTTCTTCCGTGCCGGCGCGCAGAGCAGCGGCTGTTTCTTCCGGTACGTGTTCGCCGGCGAAGGTTTCAAGGTTGCGGAAGAAGAGCGGAAGTACCTTCTGGTGGTGGACGATTTCGATCAAATAAGGCCAATCGAGCGGCTGCTGGGCGAGGGATCGGATACGAGCGCCGTCAACCGTTTCTGGCGGCCAGCGAAGACAGGCCAGCACCAGATCAAATTCAGGTGCGTAAACTGGCTTAACCGGCTTCATTGGCTTTCCCATAAGAATTATGTTGTATGCACACGGAACCGCCAAGTCTCCGAGCAAGTTCCTTTTAGCGGGTGATCCTGCCCAAGAGGTGAAAGTAACACTTGCTGATATCCTGCCCATATGTATGATCCTGCGGCTGGTACCAACTCGGCATTACTTATTACCGAGCAGCTGCTGGTCTTCGCTGTATTCGTCGGATCGGTCGCGGCCCTGCCGGCGTTCATCGAGTTTGTCACCGAGGTGCGTAAGCGTAAAGAACGCATTGACCTGAGTCTGGAAGATGAGGTGGCCAGTTCGCTGCGGCCCCGGGTCGCGGGCATGGACGATTTGCTTAACAACATCGCCGACCTGATCGATCGCGCCCGCAATCCTTCCGCATATCAGGACTTGAAGATTGGCAACGAGGTGTTGATCATTGGGCCCAACCAGACGGGAAAGAAGAGCCTGGCGCAGAAGATTGCGCAACTCGCTGGCATGGACCGTGTGGTAACCGTTTTCAATCCTCGCGACAGTGACGCGCTTGCCAAGGCGAAGAGCCTGGTACGGGGTTACAAAGGGCGAAAGGTCATGCTCCTGCTGCCCCGGATCGACCTTGCTTATCAGCAGGGAGATCCGGAAGTGCTGACCGAGCTCGACGCTCTGATCGAAACCACTTCCGAGCGGCAGAATGTTCTGGTGGCGGCCACCACGGTGTCCTTCGAAGCCAACAGCGATCTGGACAATCTCTTCGGGATCAAGCTGGTCCTACCGGGGGCCAAGGTTGGCAAAGCTCATCGCGTCGAGATACCGGAAGATGCTCAGCAAATGCTGTCCGACGTGACCACGTTTTACCTCAACGAAGCGAAGCGCCGCGGCTTCCTTTTAGAAGGCATCGACGAGCCGTCTTTCTGCGAGCGCATCCTGGAAAACGTGATCAACCCGGCGGAAGTGGAAGACATTGTGGCCCTCTGTGAAACCACCGCGCTCTATCGCAAACGCAGCAAGCAAACTACAGACCTGGTCTTCACTCCGGAAATTCTGGATCGGGCGATGGCGCGCGTAGTCGTCGGCTGAAACCCGTATCCCTGGTGAACGGCAGCCACAAGCACCGTGCGGAAGAACAGGAGAAGCCGGTTGCCAAATCGAGTCATCCAAGGATGGTGACTCTCCGTAAGGCAGGTCACCGGCGTGTTCTCCCGGTCAATAGTTAACCTGTGGGCCGCTGTGATAACTTGTGGCGGGGCTAAAACTACATGGTTCAGGCGGCCGTAACCAAGACTACAGTCAGCAACGATTCCACCCCCAGCAATTACCGCGCCATGGCGATGGTGACCACATTGTTCTTTATGTGGGGTTTTCTCACCTCGCTGAATGACATTCTCGTTCCCCACCTCAAAGCGATCTTCGAGCTGAACTACACGCGGGTGATGTTCATCAACTCCGCCTTCTTCGGGTCCTATTTCCTGTTCGCAGTTCCTGCGGGCAAGGTCATTGAGAAGATCGGTTACAAGCGAACCATGGTGGTTGGCCTGTTGGTGATGGCGGTGGGAGCTTTATTGTTTGTGCCGGCGGCCAATGCTCCTTCGTTTGGCCTGTTTCTGGCCGCGCTGATTGTGTTGGCCGCGGGTGTCACTGCGTTACAGGTCGCCGCCAATCCCTATGTCACTGTGCTTGGTCCTGCGCGCACCGCTTCCAGCCGTCTGAATCTCACCCAGGCCTTCAATTCGCTGGGCACCACGATCGCACCCTACGTGGGGGGACTGCTGATCCTTGCCGCAGCCCCGCTTTCGTCCCTCCAAATGGGGAAATTATCCGCGCCGGCGCTGCAGGCTTACCGGCAGCAGGAAGCCTCTTCGGTCAAGATGCCCTACGTCTTCATCGCCCTGGCGCTGACCGCTCTTGCGCTGGCGATAGCGATGTTCAACTTGCCCAAGATCGAGGCCACCCGGGAATTCCGCCCCATGGGCGAAACCGACGCCGCGGCAAGGAACCTGTGGAAGCAGCGCCAACTCATTCTGGGTGCGCTTGGAATTTTTCTTTACGTGGGTGCCGAAGTTGCCATTGGCAGCTTTCTTATCAACTACTTCACCCAGCCTGAGATCGGCAACCTGACAGTGAAAGTGGCTGCCGGCCTGGTCTCGCTTTATTGGTTTGGGGCCATGATTGGCCGCTTCATTGGGGCCGCTGTACTGCAGAAGCTGCCTACGCGGGCGGTCCTGGGTACGGTTGCCGTTGTTGCCTGTGTGCTGGTAGTGACCTCCATGGCGAGCAGGGGCTGGCTGGCTATGGGCACGATCATCTGTGTCGGCCTTTTCAACTCCGTGATGTTCCCAAGCATCTTCTCCCTGGGCATCGAGGGGTTGGGACCGCTCACAGGAAAAGGCTCCGGCTTGCTGGTGATGGCGATCGTCGGAGGAGCCATTATCCCGGTAGCAGAAGGCGCGCTAGCCGACCACATCGGCATCCACCACGCCTTCATCCTGCCTGCTCTCTGCTACGTCTACATCGCCTACTACGGCTACAAAGGCTCCATCCACGCAACCTAGATCGGCTGGTATCAGAACACAGTCTTAGGGGTTGCCAGCCCCGGACTAAAGTCCGGGGGAGCGGGTTTTCAAGCGGATACCGCGGGTAAAGGCATCTGCTCCTCGCTCGGTAGCCGCTTCAAACCCGCGTGAATCCTCTGTCGAAAAACATTCCCAAGAAGGGACCGCTGAACCGCAGATCTCTCCACTGCGCTCCCCCGGATTTCCTGTCGAGACCTGTGACGTTGATCAACATCATGCGGTTTTCTTAAGGAAAACCGCATACGTGGTACTCGCCAGCATCGCGAAGTAGGAAATCCGGGTACGCTTCGGTCGAGATGACAAAGGGGAGGCCGGTGCTTCCAGGCAGAGTCGTTGCTGAACAGGAGCCGTTTTTCATCAGCTTGGGTGGGCCCAAAGGCCCATGATTCCTCTGTCGAAAACACATTTCCAACAAAGAACCGCCGAACCGCAGGTCCCTCCACTGCGCTGCGCTCCGGTCGGGATGACAAGGGGGAGGGCGGTGCTTCCAGGAGAGTCGTTGCTGAACAGGAGCTGGTTTTCATCAGCTTGGGTGGGCCAAAGGCCCATGATTCCTCCGATATATAAATTGAGGGCTTTAGCCCTGTTGAGAATGCCCCAGGGCTGTCTTTGCGAGCGACGCCATCACAGCAAACCAGCTTCGAGGTACGGGAGCATCGCCGCACCCAGCAACCCGGCGTCGGGGCCGGTAGCGGCCGGAACCACATACGTCTTACCTGCAGCAAACGGCAAGTCCTTCCCAGGCTCCGTCAGGCAATAGATGTAGCTCAGGCGGCGCAGCTCCTCGAACATCCGTGGAGCAAACAAATCCCAGCCACTCACCACGCCGCCGCCGATCACATACAGGGGCAAATTGAAAACATTCACCAGCATCGCCAGCGCCATCCCCAAATACTTGCCCGCATCGGCAAAAATCTGCCGGGCAACAACATCCCCGTCCCTCGCCAACCCGGCGAGATCGCGCGCTGTAAACTCACCATGCTCCTGAATCCGGCGGGCCATAAGCCGGGAGATCCCCGGGGCGCCTCCGCGCGCCGCGGCCAGGATTGCAGCCCGGCCGATCGCCGTTGCCGAAGCATATTGCTCCAGGCATCCGCGGCCGCCACAGCCGCAAGCAAATCCGTCTTCCACCACCGGAATATGTCCGCCCTCGCCTCCCATTCCAATCATCCCGTGCAAGATTTTCCGGTCCAGAATAATGCCCGCGCCGACCCCGGTCCCCAGGGTCAGCATGCACATGGAATCCCCAGGCATCTGCTTGCCCACCCCGCTCTTCCACTCCGCCAGAGCAGCCGCATTGGCATCCTTCTCAACAATCACAGGGGTGTGCAGATTCGCCTCCATGGCATCTTTGAGCACAAACGCGTCGAAGCCGGGTAGATTCGGAGGCCGGTAAAATCGCCCCGAGGGCAGCTCAAGCGGCCCCGGAGCCCCTATCCCTACTCCCAATAGCTCATAATTCGCCCCCAATTGCGCCATCAACCGGGCGATTGAATCGCACATGTCGCGGACCACCTCGGCCGGCCCATCGGCCACCCGGGTGGGTACGGTAATCGAATCCAGCCGCTTCCAGGCCGAGTCAAAGGCCGCAATGCGCAGGTTCGTGCCTCCCAGGTCGATGCCGATCGTGAGCCGCCCTTTTTCTGCGCTGGGCGCTGAACTTTGCTTCATGAACCTAACCGCCTCCCGGCCAAAAGGAGTCTGTCCATCTTGCCCTTCCGGCTCAACTTCGGTGAATCAGGCGCAAACCCGTCTGATCAATGCATCAAAAATCGGCATGTGCACTGCAAATGACTTGTCCGGAATATATCCGCCTTCCGGACGCTTACGAAGCGACCTTGCGACGATGGGCAAACATGATGCGGTTGCCTGATGAGACCGGTTGGAACAAGTCTATTGCCTTTCACCGGCGCGACGCTGCATTTGCCGGAATGACGGTTCAGAAAGAGGGTTATTCGGCTTACCACACTGACACAACAGCACGCGCACTCGAAAGTGAGTGGTCGGCTCAGATTGGGGTCACTTTTCCGTAGGCTTTGGAAATTGCCCGGATTGTAGCTTCCGGGCTCGTCTTGCGTTCATCTCCCGTTGGCGCTGTTGAAGTTCACTCAGACTGATGCCCAGCTTGGCTGCCTCATCGCGAAGCGCCGCCCAATCTGTGGGGAGGGCTTTTTCGGCATCACTCTGGTTCGCGTCGTCTGTCACTGAGAGGTTATTTTACGCGCCTCTGCGTTCTGGTCAGTGTCAGTGACTGTTTTGGGTTGTTTAGGGGGATTTTGGCCTGCTCGACATTTCCGCGAGACCTGCTTAAGTACGTGTCGGAGCTGATTGCAAGCAGGGCTGTTGGAATGTCCACACCTGGTGCCTGAGCCGCCAAAAACTGTGACGGGATGCATCCAAGATGCTAGACTGATTTGGTATCGCGATGTGAATAAAGGTGTTATATTCGTTTTTCATCGCGCAAGGATGGGCGGCTAGCTCAGTTGGTTAGAGCGCCTGCCTTACAAGCAGGATGTCGGGGGTTCGAGTCCCTCGCTGCCCACCAACACGACAAATGAAGCGGTTAAACACCACCCTCCTTGCACCCCTGGTTCTGGCACTAACCCTCAGTGCTTCTGCGCAAGACAACACCTACTTCAGCAATTGGCCATCGGGCGTTTCCCCGCAAGAGGTGGGCAAGCGGGTGGCTGAGCACTTCGTCTCCAGCCCCCATCAATACACAGCAACCATCCACTACTCTGAGGTGGCCACCTGGTATGGCGCGCTCACCTTTGCCACTCTGACCCACGACGACGCGTTGCGCGGCGAGCTGATCCACAAGTTCGAACCGCTCATGCCCGGGGGAGGGGAAGCGGCTCGTATTCCGGTGCGGCACCACGTGGACGACTCCATCTTTGGCGTTGTCCCGTTGGAAATTGCCATCGAAACCAAGGATCCGAAATACCTCGCCACTGGGAAGGCCTGGGCGGATCGGCAGTGGGAAAATCCGCGCCCCGATGGGCTTTCAGCCGAAACACGATTCTGGATCGACGACATGTATATGCTCACGCTCCTGCAGCTCGAGGCGTACCGCGCAACCGGGCACAGGAAGTATCTCGATCGTGATGCGCTGGAGATGGCGGCCTATCTCGATAAGCTGCAGCAACCGAACGGGCTTTTCTTTCACGCACCGGACGTGCCTTTTTATTGGGGACGTGGAGACGGCTGGGTCGCTGCCGGGATGGCGGAGATGCTGCGGGATCTGCCCCAGGACCACCCCCAACGCAAGCGCATCATGGAAGGCTACCGGGCCATGATGAGTGCGCTGCTCAAGTATCAAGGCAAGGACGGAATGTGGCGTCAACTGATCGACCATGACGAAGCCTGGCCTGAGAGTTCAAGCTCAGCAATGTTTACCTTTGCACTGGTCACCGGAGTAAAAAACGGCTGGCTCGACGCTTCGGCCTACGGTCCCGCCGCGCGCAGGGCCTGGATCGCAGTCGTGGGCTACATCGACCAGAACCAGGACATCACAAACGTCTGTGAAGGCACGGGGAAACAGAACAGCTACGACTACTACCTGGCCAGAAAGCGCCGCACGGGCGACTTCCACGGCCAGGCGCCCGTCCTCTGGGCCGCGTCGGCACTCTTGCGCTAGCTCCGCATTGCCACCCACTCAGGGTCTGGAGGCCGGACCTACTCAGCCGCCGGGCGATCCGTGCGCGCACTAAGCATCACCTCAAAGAAGCGCACCACCGCCTCCAGATCGTTCTGCGGCAGCAAACTCAGCAACCGCCGTGTTTCCTTTTCTATTCCTTCATACATCGCGGCGATCTTGCGCAACCGCCCCGGGACAAGCGTGATGAGCAGGCTGCGCCGGTCCTCAGGATTAGGCGCGCGCCGCAGATACCCTGACTTTTCCAGCCGGTCCAGCGCCACGGTGACTCCGCCGCTGCTCAGCCCCGTCCAGGCGGCGAGACGGCTGGGTGTGGAGGGCCCATAGAGCTGCAGCATGTGCAGCAGCTGCATATCGGTCAGACCCAGGCCGGCCTTCTCTGCCGCCTGGGTATTAAAAAAAATCGCGGCCGCAATGAACTTGCGAATCTCCAGCACCACGCGGTCGGCGGTCGTGACCGGCACCGTCACCAGGTCTGTTTTGTGCGCCGCGGCGCGGCGATTTTTTCCCTTTTGAGACGTAGACATGGAAACCCTCTTATGGTTTACTGTCCATGTATCTTAGTAAATAAGATACATGGAGGATAAATAAATGACTGCCACAGTGAAAGCATACAAGGGAATGGGCATGGAAGGGAGCACGGCCCGTTGGTACGACCGCACCACACGAAAAGACCTGCCTGAGATCAAGTCCCTCGCGATACGCATTGCCGCGGCGATCCCATCGTCGGCGCAGGTGCTCGAAGTAGCCCCGGGACCGGGCTTTCTCTCAATCGAGCTGGCCAAGCGCGGCTTGCCCGTGCGCGCGCTCGACATCAGCAAGACGTTCGTCGACATTGCGCGGAGTAACGCAGCGGCGGAGGGCGTGGACGTTCGCTTCGAACTGGGCAACGCCGCGGCTTTGCCGCTGGAGGATGCAAGCGTGGATTTCGTGGTCTGCCGCGCGGCTTTCAAGAACTTCACCGAGCCGCTGAAGGCGTTACGGGAGATGCGTCGTGTGCTGCGTCCGGGCGGTAAGGCGCTCCTGATTGACATGCGCCGCGACGCGTCGATGGCCGAAGTAAAACAGTATGTGGAGGGCTTAGGCGTAAGCCGCCTGAACCGCTGGTTCATGCTCTTCGTCTTCCGCCACATGTTGATCAAGCGAGCCTATCCGCTCGAGCAGTTTCGCCGCATGGCGATCGAGGCCGGATGGGATCAACTGCAAATTGATACCTCGCGCATGGGGTTCGAGGCCTGGTTTACGAAATAAGGATGACCAACGCTTAAACCAATTGCGCCTGCTGCACAGGTCGCTGCAGTTTCATTGCTTCGGCGGTAACGTCGGTGTACTTGAGGCCGGCTCCCGTATTGAAGAGAACCACACGATCGGTTGGCTTCAGGAAGCCTGTTTCCAGCAACCGGTCGTAAGCTGCAGTTGCTGCCGCTCCCTCGGGGGAAAGAAAAATCCCTTCGTGGCGCGCCCAATCCAGAATAGAGGCAAGAATCTGCTCGTCCGTCTGGCCAGCGCAATTCCGCCGGAATCGCGCAGAATCTTGAGCATGATCGCATCACCGTAAGGCTTGGGAACGCGTAGACCGGCCGCAAACGTCGCCGCGTTTTCCCACATCTGGCTGACGCCGGCACCCTGCTCGAATGCACGCGCGACCGGCGCACAGCCGGCTGCTTGCACTGCAATCATGCGTGGACGTTTCCCCGCCTTGACCCAGCCAAGTTGTTCCAGCTCTTCAAACGCCTTCCACATCCCGATCAGGCCCACGCCGCCGCCGGTAGGATAGAAAACTGCGTCGGGGTATTCCCAGCCAAGCTGTTCCACCAACTCATAACCCATCGTCTTCTTGCCTTCGATGCGGAAAGGTTCTTTGAGGGTGGAAATGTCGAACCAGCCTTCCGCTTCTTTTCGCTCCGCAACCATGCGCGCGCAATCGGAGATAAGTCCGTCCACCAGAGTGACCTTCGCCCCATAGGCCACTGCCTCTACATAGTTGGCGAAGGGAACATCGCGGGGCATAAAAATATGAGCTTCTATGTCCGCCGCGGCGGCGTACGCCGCGAGCGCGCCGGCAGCATTGCCGGCGGACGGCACCGCCAGTTTACGTAAACCGTAGTGCTTCGCCATGGTGACGGCCAGCCCGAGACCGCGTGCTTTGAAGGTGCCGGTGGGATTGGACCCTTCTTCTTTGAGATACAGATTGGGATACCGCTTGCTTCGCAGCATCGGCGTCCAGCCCTCACCCAGCGTGACCGGATCCACCTCGGGGAGTACTGAGCGATAGCGCCACATGCCGGTCCACGGAGCGCGGGCACTATCACGGCCGATGACTTCAGCCGCAGAGGTACCGCGCAGGTGGCTCAGGTCATAGCGAACGTAGAGCGACCCGGCGGGTGGTTGCGGGCACTGCGTGCATATCGTTTGCGGGGTGTCCGCGCTCAGGCGCGCGTTACAACGGGAGCATTCGAGAAAATCAATCGGCGGCACGCAAACTCCGGTCTATGTTAATTGATATCTCATATACCATATAAGTTTCCCGGCGCTTTGTGCAAAAATGAGCAGCATGGTCACAAGCATCCGAAAGCTGACTGCGCCGCAAAACCTCACCGCGCTCGCGTATGACAGCATCAAGCGGCACATCCTGGAAGGCAAGCTTGATGAGGAAACGCGTCTTACCGAGGAATTCCTGTCCAACCGGCTGGGCATCAGCAAATCGCCGGTGCGCGAAGCCCTGAATAGTCTGCAGACAGAGGGATTGATCCATATCGAACCGCGGCGGGGCGCACGCCTCAGACGATTCTCCGTGAAAGAAGTGAAGAACCTGTACGACCTGCGGGAGACGCTGGAGGTCTATGCCGTGTCCCGCGCCCAGGTCACTCCCGCCCTGCTCGCCGATCTGGCCAAAAGTGTCGAGCGCACGCGCAGGTTCGTGAAGGCGAACGACAAGATCAAACACATAGAAGAAGACACCAGGTTTCACGCGGCGATCGCAGCCGCAACAACAAATGACGAACTTTGCCGCGTGCTTAAAAATATCCAGGACCAGATCTGGCTTTGTCGCTGTAAAACATACAATCTATCTTCGTCTACTGCGTCAGATGCCCACCTGACGATCTTGAAGGCCCTCGAAGCAGACGACCGTAAAGCGGCACAAACTGCAATGCACAACCACATCGATCATGTGCGGACCCGCTTGATAGATTTCCTCGAACACGGCTCCCTCCTTAAGCCAGTCGTAGCATAGAAGAGCGAAAGGCTGAGGTGGGGCTTCCCCAGATTTCCTGTGGAGACCCGTGGCGTTGATAGATTAGCGGCAAAAGGAGAGCCGAAAGGCCTGTCGAAGGGCTTCGCCCATCGTTTTCGGCCCACGTACGCTGGTGCGAACATGGGGCACCCCTGTAGATCTGTCGGCCCGCGACAGGCTTGAGGGGGAGGCCTGCGGTATCCCACATCTCGCGAAAAACGAGCGAGATGCCCCGAATTTCCTGTATGCATCTCTGGAAAGGACCGCGTGTGCGGCTCTCTTTAAGGAGAGCCGCATGAAGTTCAGGGAACCCACGAAACTCCACAGGAAATCGGGGGTGTGGGGCACCCGGTTTTGGTCGCGGGGAATAGAGTCAACTGCGCGTTTTCCAATGAATTGTCATCCCGACCGGAGCGAAGCGTAGTGGAGGGACCTGCGGTTTCTCTACTGTGCGCAAAATTTCTTGACTGGCATCTGATATGTGATATCTTGACATTCAAATGATCGGTAGTTTGCCTAACTCGCGTCGCGAAAAACCTGCCGATCCGGTCCTTGCCGCGTTTCAATCTCGATGTAGCTTCCGGCCCCGCTCGCCCCTCGCGTAGTCCAGCGAGCTGACCATACCAATGGACCCCGTCGTCCGCAGCTGAGCTATGTTGCGCTTCGCATCTGTGCGGAGTCTTGGAAAAATAATCCCGCTCGTCATCGAGTCGATAAGTTCCATGCGTATGCATACCTGTCCGTCTCCCGTTGTCACCATCACCTGTTGTCGGGGGTGTTGTGCGGGGCTGCGTAGCGATGGGAGCTGACCATATCTAGACGCCAAAGAACAAGGCACTAGAGTCGCCCACCGCCAAGCATTTCCAGGCAGGTGGGCTTTTTTGTTTGAGGCCGTCACCAACAGAATGAGCACCAATAGGAGAACAGACATGCGCTTCACCCGGCACTCCTGGCAAACGATCTTGGTTGTCACCCTCTTCGCATGCGTTCCGGCAATCTACTCGCAATCGACCACCTCCGGATATGTCACAGGAAGTGTTACCGACGCCAGCAAAGCCCTGATCAAGGGCGCGGCGGTAAAGCTCGAAAATACCGGCACGTCGCTCAGCCTGACGGCCACGTCCGGTGATGACGGCGCCTATCACTTTGACTTCGTTCCTCCCGGCAATTACAAACTCCGCGTAGAGGCAAACGGATTCAATCCGTGGGAACAAACCTTAACCGTGACGGTTGGCCAATCCGCAACGGCAAACGCGCAGCTCTCGATCGCATCATCTGCAACCACGGTGCAAGTCGCAGCCGGAGAAGCCCAGATCGAGACCGAGGATGGAAACGTCTCCACCAACTTCAATGAGAAGCAGATCCAGTATGTGCCTAACCCAGGGCAGGACTTGACGTACGTCGCCCAGGTGGCTCCCGGAGTCGTCATGAATACCCAGGCCGGAGGCGGTAACTTCTCCTCGTTCGGTCTGCCGGGCTACTCAAATATGTTCACCATCAATGGAATGGACTATTTGAATTCCTTTGGAGATAACAACAAATCCGGGGCGACCAATAACAGTCTCGGCGCCAACGAAATGCAGAGTGTGACGGTAGTCAACAACGGCTACTCAGGAAACTACGGACGCCTCGTTGGGTCGAACGTCAATTTTGTCACCAAGTCAGGCGCTAACCAGGTTCATGGCAATGCCATTTACGAGTGGAATGGCTCTTCGCTCAATGCCAACAACTTTTTCAACAACAGAAACGATACCCCGCGCCCCTTTGACAACGTGAATCAATGGGCGGCCTCGATCGGCGGCCCCATTTGGAAAGACCGCACTTTCTTCTTTGTAAATAACGAAGGGCTAAGAATCGTGCTGCCCACCTCCACCTCAGCCAATATTCCCAGCCCGCAATTTGAGGCCGCGACTCTGGCTAACCTGCAGCTCGTAAATCCCGGTTCGGTGGCCTTCTACCAAAAGATTTTTGCCCTCTACAACGGCGCCCCTGGAGCGGCTCGCGCCACCAATTCTTTAACTTATGGCGGATGCGGAAGCGCTGCTTTCGAACAGACGATTGGCGGGCCATGCGCCCTGCAGTTCCAGGCCACGCCCGGCAACTTTACCGGAGAGTGGCTGGTCTCCTGGCGAATCGACCAGATTCTCAGCTCCAAGGATCAGGTGTATTTGCACATCTTTACCGACCATGGGGTGCAAGCGACCAACACCGATGTGATCAACCAGGTTTTCAATGCAACCAGCCCGCAGCCTGAATGGCAGGGTCAGTTGAATGAGACCCACAGCTTTCAGAGCCGCGCGGTCAACCAATTCATCGCCGCCTTTCAATGGTCAGGCATTTTGTTTGGGCCCGCCAATTACCCTGCCGCCCTGGCCGCTTTTCCGGCCAAGCTGACTTTTTCCGATGGAAGCTTGCACTATCTCGGCCAGAATCAGGCCGACCCCGTGGGTCGCCACATCACCCAATATCAATTCGTGGATGACTTCTCCAAGACCTTCGGCAAGCACACCTTGAAGGCCGGTGTCGACTTCTTGCGCGATGATCTCAACGTCTTCCAGTTCGGCAACCAGACGGCCGGAACCATCACCACATCACTTGATGATTTTTATAACGGCCAGGGACCCTCTACCTCCTTTAACAAGTCTTTCCCCCAGGCCCTGCACCGTGGCTTTAATGCGTATGACCTCGGCTTCTATGGTGAGGATGATTGGGCAGTGCGCTCGGACCTGAAGCTGACGCTGGCCTTGCGCTTCGATCGCCAATCGAATACGAATTGCCCCACCAACTGCTTTGCCCGCCTGGCCGCGCCTTTCGAAGACACCGATCACGACCCTTCCATCCCTTACAACCAGGCCATTCAGACCGGGGTCTCACAAGCTTTCTACAGTGCAACCGCGCTTGCCGTCGAACCTCGTTTTGGCTTTGCCTGGTCGCCCTTTGGCAGCAAAGATACCGTGGTGCGCGGCGGTATCGGAAACTTTCGCGACTTCATTCCCCAACAGTCTCTGCAAGGATTTGCCCTCAACTCGCCCAACGTAAATTCCTTTCAACGTGACCGGAAATCTTTCTCCGGATGTTGCCAACAACATCTTTTCCAACGCCAGTACTTCAAACACCACGTTTCTGAACGGATTCTCAAAAGGGGCGACGCTGGGCGAACTGGTCGTGACCGATCCTGGCTTCTCTCCTCCCTCCCTTTATGGGGCTCAAAAGCAGACCAGGAACCCCACCTACCTGGAGTGGAATCTCGAACTGCAGCATGCGCTGGGGCAATCTACGACCATGAGCTTGAACTATGTAGGCAACCACGGAGTGCATCAGATCTTTATCAATCCCAGCCTCAACGCCTACGCCGCCGCTGGGTTTGCCGGTTTGCCTTCGACCGTTCCAGACTCGCGCTTCGGTCCAGTGACCGAACTGCAGTCAGACGGCACCTCCCAATACCACGGTCTGGTGGTCTCAGTTCGGCATAATTTTGCCCGCAGCTTTCAGGCGACCGGCTCCTATACCTGGAGCCACGCCCTCGACGATGTTACCGATAACGGTTTCACCGCGTGGGGTTACGGCACAGCCGCGAGCCTGCAGTATCCCCAGATTCCATCCAACCCGCATGCCAACTATGGAAACAACGATGCGGACGCCCGCCACGCGTTCACTGCCAGTTATGTGTGGACTCCTGCCATCGAGGCCTGGACCGGCCGTACGCCCCAACTGTTGACCTCTGGATGGTCCGTTGCCGGAACGTTTATTACCCGCTCCGGGTTTCCGTTTACCGTCATCGACGGCGGCACGACAGGCAATCTCACCGCAACCAACTATGGCGCAACCGTGTTTGCCAACTACTCCGGCGGGACACAACCCAGCTGCGGCAATCCAAACCAGCTCTGCCTGGTCTCTGCGGACTTTGCGCCGGCTGCCACCGGATTCGGGCAGCAACGCCGCAACCAGTTCCGCGGACCAGGCTATTTCAATAGCGATCTGAGTGTGTTGAAGAACACCAAAGTGCATCTCTTTGCCGAGGGCCAATCGTTCGTCTTCGGTGCCAGCTTCTTCAATGTCCTCAATCATCCGAACTTCGACCAGCCCGTCAACAATGTCTCCAACACCGGTCAATTCGGAAGGATCATCGAGACTGTTTCCCCTCCCACCAGCGTGCTTGGTTCAGGGCTCGGAGGCGATTCGTCGCCACGACAGATTCAGTTAATCGCCAAGTTCATTTTTTAACCCGTCGTTTGAGGAAGGGAAGCATGAAGGTCAAGCACGCTCCATGGATCGTAATCTCCTTAGTCGCATGGGCAATCGCCGTCCATGCTGACGTGGCGACCCCTGATTGGGATGCTGCTGCCAAGAGTTGGTGGGCCCACGTTCAATATCTCGCCGGTGACTCGCTGGAAGGACGAGAAACCGGAAGCCATGGCTTCGAGCTTGCTGCCGCTTATGTACAGGATCAATTCAAACAGGCGGGATTAAAACCCGCAGGCACCGCCGGATACTTTGAGAGCGTTGCCTTCCATGTCACTCAGCCCGATCCTTCTCAATCCAGCTGGGAACTGGTGTGCGATCAGCAGACCACTCCAGTCGTTCTCGGCAAGGAAGCATCGATCAACATTCGCGGAGTAGATGGCGGTCCTCTGGATGCGCCCGCTGTGTTTGTCGGGTTATGGTTTCGCCGTGCCGGAACGTGGGTTTGACGAGTTAGCCGGTCTTGATTTGCGGGGCAAGGTAGCGGTCGCCATCACCGGCGGTCCAAATTCCATTCCCGGCCCCATTCGCTCCTTCTATCAGTCCTCGGGGGAACGATGGCAGCAGTTGCAAAAAGCCGGAGCCGTCGGCCTGGTCATGATCGCCAATCCAAAGACAGACATTCCCTGGGAGAGAGCCCAGGCCAGCAAGCCAAAAACTTCCGTGGTACTCGCTGATCCGGAGCTTGACGGTCTGCGCGGCCTCAAATTCAGTGGAACCATCAACCCCGCATACGCGGATAAATTTCTCGCCGGCTCAGGCCACTCATTCGCTGAGCTACAGGCTTTGGCCGACCAGGGAAAGCCCTTGCCGAAGTTTGCTCTTGCCTTTCGCTTTCGCACCCGCACGGGAGTTACCCAGTTACCCGCCATTCAATCGGTCAACGTTATCGGCCTTTTGCCGGGTCATGACCCACAGCTTAAGCACGAATACATCGTTCTTTCCGCGCATCTTGACCATCTCGGCATTGGGCGTCCCATCAACGGTGATGCCATCTACAACGGCGCCATGGACAATGCGGCCGGAGTCGCGTCTCTGATAGAGGCCGCCAAAGCTCTCAGCGCGCAGCCCATCAAGCGTTCGATTCTCTTCATAGCCTTCACCGGCGAGGAAGAAGGAATGCTGGGGTCCCAGTATTATGTTGCCCACCCCACCGTCAAACTCAAAGACATTGTCGCGGCCATCAATATGGATATGTATCTGCCTTTGTTTCCTCTCCACTACCTTGAGGTGCAGGGCCTGGGAGAGTCGACTCTTGGCAACGACATCCGCGGAGTAGCGCAGCTGAACGACGTGGAGGTGCAATTCGACAAGCAGCCTCCGCAAAACCGTTTCATTCGCAGCGATCAAGCCAGCTTTGTACGCCAGGGAATTCCCGGCCTGGGATTCAAATTCGGCTGGACCCCCGACTCGCCGGAACAGAAGATTTTTAACACTTGGATTCACGATCGCTATCATGCGCCGTCAGACGACCTCGAGCAGCCGGTAGACACCGTGGCGGCTGCGCAATTCACGCATATCCTCGCGCAGCTGGCATTGCGCGTCGCCAATGAACCAAACAAGCCCGCCTGGTACCCCGAAAGCTTCTACGATCACCTGGCTGCGAAGCCCGAGTCCTTACCCGCAAGTACCTATTAGCGCAGCGGTGGCCCATGAGCCTACGGCTTACAAGGCGATTGAAAACCAGGGACAGATCTAATTGGTAGTTATCCGCGTGGGGCACCCGATCCTTGGTGGCAACGCAAGAAAAAATGGTTTCGACTGTGGCCGTTGAACCCAGGATCCCTGAGGACCTCGACATCGGGAGCGTGTTGCTTCGTGGTAGCGTAGATTTATCGAGAATGTTCGGCTATCCACGCAAGTTGAAGTTTCACCCTCTTTCCCGCAACTCTAAGCCCTGGTCTGCGAGAACAGCTCTGGCTCTCCTTGGCCTGTTCATGGCCGCCAGCGCTTCCGCCCAGCAAGCCAACTCCCCGCCGGTTGTGGTACAACCCGGGGCTCCAGGCCAACCGAGCAAGACGCTTCCGGCGTCCACCAGGCCCACTTTGCCGCAACGTTCGGCCGCGGATGTGGCGTTTATGCAGGGCATGATCATGCATCATTCCCAGGCGGTCGAGATGACAGCGCTGATCGCTTCGCACACCCAGGATAAGGATGTGCGCTCGCTAGGAGAAAAGATCAGTCGCTCCCAGGCAGACGAGATCGGCTTTATGCGCCGCTGGCTGGTGGCTCGCGGAGAGCCGGTCTCCATCGCAATGCCCGGCATGGAGGATATGGATATGTCGGGCAATCCAATTGAACCCATGCCAGGGATGCTGACCCCGAAGCAGATGGAAGCATTGCAGAACGCGAAGGGGGCGGAGTTCGACCATCTTTTCTTGACAGGGATGATCCAGCATCACCAGGGCGCTCTGACCATGGTGAAGGATCTATTCGATACGCCGGGTGCAGGGCAGGACGCGGACCTGTTCGACTTCGCTACCGATGCGGACAATACCCAACGCGCAGAAATAATAATTATGCAGAACATGCTTAAGGAGAAACCTTGATCCAGGTGAAGAACGTTGCGGCCGTCGTAGCCGCTGTTGTTTTCTGTTCTGGCGTGGTCTTGCTGCAAGCGCAGACGCCGCAGACTGGTGCAGCTGCAACGCAAGCCTCTCAGAAACCCGCCCAGGCGGCCGACGATGAAGACGATGGGTTTGCAATCCAGCCGGCTCCGCCGTTGCCGCCAGGGATGACAGGATCCAACACGAACGATCCTCGCTACACCCTGAAGCCAGGGATGTATAACGCGGGAGAGGCAGCCCTCGGCATGAAACATATCGCGTTTGTGAAGAAGCCAGACGTGTTTCAGTTTCCAGCCACCTCCCCCGACGATCCGGCGGTCGGAGCCATGCTGGGCAAGATGGCGATGCATGTCACCCCTAAGATGACCAAGCCGGTACAGTTGATGATCGCGCAGCTTGCGTTTGCCAACTCTGACTTTGCGTTCCAGGGCAACCACCTGTTTCAGGGCAACTTCTACGGTATCGATATCTTCGACATCGCCAATCCCGCCAAGCCGGCTTTGTTGACCTCGCTGGTGTGCCCGGGTGGTCAGGGCGATGTATCGGTGTACAAGAACCTGCTCTTCATGTCAGTCGAGATGCCCAATGGACGCCTGGATTGTGGTGTCCAGGCATTTCCGCCGGAGCCTCCAGAGCCCTCGCAGCCTGCTCCTGCAGCGGGCGAAAAAAAGGAACGCCCGGCGCCGGTCGCGCAGAAGGACCGTTTCCGCGGCGTGAGGATTTTTGATATCTCCGACATCCGGAACCCCAGGCAAGTGGCGGCGGTGCAGACGTGTCGCGGATCGCACACCCACACCCTGGTGTTGGATCCGAACGATAAGGAAAACGTGTATATCTACGTGTCGGGCACATCGTTTGTGCGCCGGCCGGAAGAGCTGGCTGGATGCTCGGGCGAGGCTCCGGACAAGGATCCAAACACAGCCCTGTTTCGCATCGAGGTGATCAAGGTGCCTGTGGCCGCTCCGCAGGACGCGAAGATTGTCTCCAGTCCCCGGCTATTTATCGACCCCAAAACAGGCGCGATGAACGGCCTGAACAACGGCGGCAGCCACGACAAGGGCAAGGAGAAGCCGGCGGATACCAATCAATGCCACGACATTACGGTGTACTCCGCCCTTGGGCTGGCCGCCGGAGCTTGCTCGGGCAACGGCATTCTGCTGGATATCAAGGACCCGGTGCACCCCAGGCGTATTGATGCTGTGAACGACCCCAACTACGCCTACTGGCACTCAGCATCGTTCTCTAACGATGGCTCGAAGGTGGTGTTTACGGACGAGTGGGGTGGAGGCCTGGGAGCCCGCTGCCGTCCAACCGATCCCAACACCTGGGGAGCCGATGCGATCTTCAGGCTGAAAGACGGCCAGCTGAAATTGGCTGGCTACTACAAGCTGCCGGCGGCGCAGGGCGACACCGAAAATTGCGTAGCGCATAACGGCACGTTGATCCCGGTTCCAGGGCGCGACATCGAGGTGCAGGCCTGGTATCAGGGTGGCGTTTCGGTGATGGACTTTACCGATCCCGCGCATCCGTTTGAGATTGCCTACTTCGATCGTGGACCCATTGACGCCAAAATGCTGGTGTTGGGTGGTGACTGGTCGGCGTATTGGTACAACGGCGCGATCTACGCTTCGGAAATTGCGCGCGGCCTGGATGTCTTTGAGCTGACGCCGACCAAATTCCTGACGCAGAACGAAATTGACGCTGCCAAGACGATTCGGGTGGCGGAACTGAACGTGCAGAACCAACAGAAGTTCGAGTGGCCCGCGCAGTTCGTCGTGGCTAAGGCATATGTGGATCAGTTAGCGCGGTCGCAGGCGTTACCAGAAAAGCAAATCGCGGCGATCGAGAAGGCAATCCAGGCAGCCGAGAGCGCGCCTAAGAGCCAGAGCAGGCTGGCAAAGCTACAGGCGATGGCGCCGAGCCTGGAAAAAAGCGCTGGCACGGCCAGCAATCCAGCAGACTCGAAACGCCTGCAGGCTTTGGCAGATATCCTCAAGCATCCGGCAGCATGACGGCATCGTGCTTCGTTCACCTGGGAGGATGGAGTCAATGGGTCTACTCATTAAGGGATGCGTTCTGGGACTTCTGTTGGGATTAACCAGCACGATGAGAGCTGATCCGCTCGTGGTCAAAACGAAACAGGGCAAGGTCCAGGGCAAGACGCTCAACAACGGTAAGGTTCTCGCCTGGCTCGGGCTACCGTATGCGGCGCCTCCGACGGGCGATCAGCGCTGGAGGGCGCCACAGCCACCTGCGAAATGGAGTGGCCTGCGCGATGCCACGAAATTCGGCGCGCATTGCGCGCAAAACCACGTCTTCGACGACATGGTTTTTGAGGATGATGGACCGAGCGAAGATTGCCTCTTCCTGAATGTTTACGCGCCGGCCACGGCAACAGGCAAAGCCAGGCTGCCTGTCATGTTTTGGATTCACGGTGGTGGTTATTACGGTGGGGCCAGCAATGAGCCGCGCCACAATGGCGACTTCCTTCCTCTGAAGAATGTCATTCTGGTCACCATCAACTATCGCCTCGGCGTGTTCGGGTTTCTTGCCACGGCTGACTTGGCGAAGGAGGCAAACGGAACCGCGGGAAACTACGGTTTCATGGACATGATCGCCGCGCTCGAATGGGTCAACAAAAACATCGAGAACTTTGGCGGGAACCCGAACAACGTGACGATTTTCGGCGAAAGCGCCGGATCGTTTGCGGTCAGCACATTGATGGCATCCCCATTGGCCAAGGGACTCTTCCATAAGGCCATTGGAGAAAGCGGTGCGGCTCTCGGCCGTTCTGCTCTCTCGTATGACACGCTGACCGAACGCGAGACAAAAGATGCCGCGTGGGTCGCCGGTCTCAACGTAAGCTCGATTGCAGAATTACGCAAACTTCCCACGCAGGCCATTCTGGACGCTGCCAAGAAGCCAGGTGTCGACTTTCCACCCGATGTTGACGGTAAGGTTCTCACCGAGCCGGTAGCTGAAACTTATGCAGCAGGGAAGCAGGCCCACGTCCCTTTGATTGCTGGATGGAACGCCGACGAAGGTAGCTCCTTTGAGAAGTTCGGAACGGTAGACCAGTGGAAGCTAAAGGCTCAGAAGGATTTTGGCGATCGCGCGGCCGAGTTCTTAAAGCTCTATCCCGGCGATACCGACGCCCAGGCGCGGCGTTCCGCGATCGATTACGGGAGTGATCAGTTCATCGCGCTTGGTACGTGGACATGGCTTGAAGAGCACCGCAGGACCGGGGATGCGCCAACTTTCCGCTACCACTTCGAATTGCCCGCCACTCCCAGCAAGTTCCACGAGGGCACGTTTGCCTTCCACTCTGACGACATCGAGTACGTCTTCGGCACACTCGATACCCGTCCTGGCTTTAACGTACGGCCGGAAGACCGCACGTTGAGCGATCAGATGATGACCTACTGGACGAACTTCGCAAAAACCGGTGACCCAAACGGTGGCAGTTTGCCCAAGTGGCCGAACTACAAGGACGAGGGCTATCCGCTCATTCACCTGAATTCAGTGATTACCTCCGGGCCCGACACGCTGCGGGATCGCTACCTCTTCCTGCAAAAGGGAATGCCGACCCCAGAGTTTTAGCTAGAGAGTAGCGACATACGTGGGGGATGGACGAACATCCTTCACCTGTTCCATGAGTCCCAGCATGTCCCAATTCTGCCATCCCTCTAACAGCATCGCGCCGGCGACGCGCAAGATGGAAATGCCGGTGACGTTTACTGTTTTGCCGGTCGGGGGAATGCCCAATCCATTGCCGGTATGCTTGCCGCAGAAGGACCATCGAACGCACAGCTTGTCGTCTTCGGCGAGCGTGTCCTCAACGTTCACACGTATCTCCGAGAAGGTAGCGATCATACGATCGAAAAAAGGATAAAAGGCGTCAGGCCCCTTGCTGTCTGCACCGCCTTCATGGAGCACGGCTTCGGGTGCGATCATTTCGGCGATGGCCTCTCTTCTTCCTTGATTCCAGACTTCGTCAAACCAACGCCGACCCAGGTCTCGTTCTGCTTTCGTCACGTTCTTGGCCTCCGTGGCGACCATCCTACTCCAGGGGGCACACAGCAGGCACTCAGTCCGTCCCCGACACCTTGTCCTCTGGAGTGCGTGTCGCCTAAGAAGATGAAAATGGCGCGGACAATCACCCTTGGCCGCTTTCTCCGGGCCAGCGGAGCCTCTTCCAGAAATCCGGGGGAGCACAGTGGAGCTTGGTTTCTTTCCCTGGTTCCGCTCTAAAGCCCTTGTCGCTCGTACCAACGAAGCACCCGCAGCGCCCGGAGCGTGTTCCATTTGCTTGGCTCACCCACCGACTCACCCCACGGAAACGGAAGCGCCTCGTCGTAAGCGCGATCAAGGAGCCATCGACCATCCGCCTGCCTCCTGCTTTCGAGGAACTGTATGGCATCGCGAATCCGCGCGTCAGGCTGAACATCCGCCGCCCTGAAGTAATCGAGTGCGCGGAGCACATCGTAGTGATAGCGGGGAGGGAACGCGAGCTCCAGGAAAGCCGGACTCGCAACCTCGCCGTGGAGCGCCGCCGGAAGAGGCCACGTTCCAGCAGATATTCCTCGCCTCGCATTCTGGCCGCCGCGATCTCCGGCGAGGATCCGGCGGCACGCTCGTACTCGAGCAGCCCCTCGAGCACGCAGATCGTGGTGTGGAAAGACGACCGCGCACTCTGCGGCGCTTCGCAATTCCAACCGCCGTCCTCCAGTTGCTCGCTGGCAAGCCTGCGTGCGAGGCTCGAACTCGGGCGCCCGAAGTAGCCCCCAAGCGCGAGCACGCCTCCGTTGATGCACGGCTCCACTTCTCCCTCGAAGAACGGCTTTCCGCCGAATTCCGGGCCACGCAATTCCCAGCCCCTCGCCTGATCATCCCAGCGCAAGCCCGCCTCGAGGCGCGACACCGCCGACTCAACGGCAGGTTCGGCGCGGTCGATGCCGGTTGCGCGCAACAGGAGCAGCGTGAAGAGGGTAGGCAACCACACGGGCGAATCGGCCCGGCGCCACGAGCCGTCCGGTATCTGCCGGGCGAGAATCTCGCCGCCGAGTCCCGCGTGCGGGATGCGGGCGCGCTCCGCGGCGACCTCCACCGGGGAGGCATCCGTCAAATCGCGCATCGCCTGCCAGCGGATGGCGGGGTCCGAATCGAGTAGCCAATCGACGGTGTCCACGCCGCTATCTTACCTTTTCAGTCGCCATCGCTCCACGTGGATACCGAGGGCAAAAAATAATTTCAACAGTCGTGGCCCTTTTCGGAGAACGGTTCCGCCTTAGTAAGTGAAGGCGGTTCAACAAGACGCCTTCCCAAAGGAGAAACCGCCATGAGCACACTTTCGATGTTGAAGTTTCGCGTTAGTATTTTCACCGCCATTCTCGCTATTGCTCCACTGTCGCCGGCATCTCACGCGCAGTCTGGGGAAGATTTCGCCAGAGTGAACGTCCCATTCGCGTTCGAGACTGGTTCCGGTCACTACCCCGCTGGCGTTTACACCCTTCGCATGGAAACGCCGTCCGTTCTGATGATTAGGGGAGTATCGGGTTCCGGGGTAGCGATGATGAAAACCGTGGAGGATAGGGGCCATCCGGCAAAAAGCGGCGTAGCGGTTTTCCATAGGTACGGCAGCCGCTACTTTCTAAATGAAATCTCGGCCACAGGAGAGAGTCGCCACCTTCAATTGCAACCGTCGAAGGCGGAGAAGCAGATGGAGAGGCAGATCGCCGCAAGCAAAACCGCACCCACAAACTTAGAGGTGGCTCTGATTGAAACTGCACACTGAGCGATCCATGTCCTGGTATCTAAACGAGCGCGCTGGGACGCCTGCCAGACGGAGTGGCACTTTATTGGTTACTTCTAAAGTGCCACTCCCATCTCTAAGAGACGACTCACTGTCTTCGTCGATAATTCGCAGTGACAGAACCTGCCAAATCAATACGACCACTCCGAAATATCTCCTTCCCGCATTGCTCAAGACTTTCGCAGCGACAGTTTTTCATCATCCTTCGGAGCAAACGTCGCACCGACTCGATCCCAGCCATCAAATCGTCGAGCTCAGCCATCTTCCTGTGAGATAACTGCTGCCATCGTTCTGACGCCTGGGCGCCACTAGGAACACCGAAGAACAGCTGCCGGATCTCATCGAGCGTAAAACCAAGTTGGCGCGCTCTTTGGATGACTGCCAGCCGGTAAAGCATGGTTGAGTCGTAACGTCTCTGTCCACTCACTCGCCGCGCCGGAGGGAGCAATCCGATCTGTTCGTAATAGCGAATTGCGGAAGACTGAACTCCAACCTGTCGCGCTACCTCTGAAATAGTGAATTCCGCCATCGACTTAGCCTCGAACTTCGTGACAAACATTCTACAAAAAACCCTCTTGCCTTAAAGTCGACTTTAAGTCGTAAGTTCTTCATAGCGGCAGATCGCCTATTTGTCCGTGCAGAAAGGAACTTATGAAACATCCGAAGTGGATATGCGCATCTTCAATTTTGTTGGTGTGTGCCGGCATCGTGCCCGCAGAGACAGAAAAACCGGGCCGAACGGCTTTTCTGGCGCAGACTTCTGTGGCGCCAACTCACCAAACCGGCCAGCAGGATCCCGCTACTCTCGACGCACAGCGGGAAAGACGTGCGCTCCAGATTCTTCTGCGATCTATGGCGAAGGAAATCGTGTCGGCCGCGGATGCCATGCCCGCCGACAAATATGGATTCGCGCCAACTGACGGTGAATTCAAAGGCGTGCGGACCTTCGGGAAACAGGTGAAACACCTGGCGGCAACCAACCACATTTTGGCCGCGGCTGCCTTGGGCGAGGAACCACCCGCTGATGCCGGGGACGAGCTTGGACCTGAAGCAATCCGGACGAAAGCGGAGATTATCGATTACTTGAACGGGTCGTTCGCGCATCTTCAGAAAGCGGTCGATGCGATCGGCGACGAGAAGCTGGCAGTCAAATCTTCTCCGATTTCGCCTTTATCGGCCAATACGGTAACACGCTTGGCACTCGTCGTCGAAGCCTCCGTTCATGCCTTCAACCACTACGGACAAATGGTGGAGTACCTGCGCATGAATGGCGTGGTGCCGCCGGCCAGCCGCCCATGAAGCAGGACTCTCCAGCCATCCGGATAGCTCAAGAGGGGTGTCCGTTCCTGAACAAGCATTCCCAATTGTGGACAGTCAACCGGCCTGTCACGCGCTGTAAGTCGTTTAGATCTGCTTATGGCAGTACACGAGGCGAGGGTGCTCCAGTTGCAACAACTCACCCAGAGACGAAACCGAGAAGGAGAACCCTCTATGGGGACGAAGCATGGGGCGTTCGTGACACGCCTTGCCAACTGGCAAGGCTGGAAAGTTTGCGTTACGTCGGTTTTGTCCTTTGCCTGTGGAGCGCTCATTGCCGCCCATTGGATACACGTAAAAGAGGTGAGAGCGGAGAGCAACCGCGTCTTTGAGCTCATGGTCTATCACACCGCGCCTGGAAAGGTCCCGGAGCTCGCATCTATATTTCAGGACGTTTCCAAACTTCAGGCCAAACACGATCTCAATGTCGTCGGTTACTGGGTGCCGGACGAGGACTCGCCCTGGAAGAACACATTCGTTTATCTTGTGGCTCAGGCCAGCAAAGAGGACGCCAAAACCCATTGGGACGCACTCCATGCCGATCCGGCCTTTCCACCGTATCGGAAAGCGGCTGCGCCCTTAATCGAACAAGTGAACGGGGAGTACAACGTGGAAGAAGTTTTTATGCGTCCGACCGATTTTTCAGCAATGAAGTAGGAATCCGGACTTGGAACATGTCAGCCTTCGTTCAAGCCCGGTAGCCATGAAGGAAGCAGTCGATACCTTCCTTTACTCTTTGCCGGATTTGCGCTTTGCTGGGCTTGGGTCGGCCGCAGCGGGTAGCCGCAAAGATCATTTCCGCGGCAACGAGATCTAGAAACTGGCGTGCGCCGACAGCCGGATCCATCTTGCGCAATCTTCCTCTTGCCACCTGCTCCTCAAGGTAACGAGCAAGAGAGGCACGCACTCGCTCACGACCGTCCGCGCGCAGGCTCTGGCCCAGTCCGGGAAAGCGCTCTCTTTCCATCATCATCATGCGCTGAAAGGAAATGGAATCCGTCGAGAGGATGCGATCAAGGAACAGTTCGCCGAACGCAGCCAAAGCCTTTTCCGGCGTCTCATGGGTGAGCAGGACGGCTGAAAGTTCGCCCGCAACCATCCTAGCCCCGCGGATCACCACAGCTCTGAACAAATCTTCTTTTCCGGGGAAGTGACGATAAAACGTTTCTTTCGAGGCACGGGCATAGCGCGCGATTTCGCCCATGCTGGTGGCCTCGAACCCGCGCTCCATGAAGAATTTGCTCGCCGCGTCCAGCAGCCGGTTGGTCACCCGTTCTGTACGGATTTCCGACTTCGTGCGTGCAGACCCGTTCAAGGTGGTACTTTCAGGTGCCATGGGACCAAAGTACCTTTTTTCTTTGTATCTTTGTTTCAACCACCTGAGTCTATCATTTATCCGTACCGAACGTTACGTTTCGTGTAATACTTTTTTCACCCCAGCCGCAATTTCATTTCCAGCACTGGGCGAAGGAACAAATCATGAGCACTGCTGAAAAGGCCGAACTCACACCGCCGCGATCAGCCGCTAAGCGCCGCACCTGGACATGGCTGGTGGTGCTGGCCATTGCAGCAGTGGTCGTGGCCGGTGTGGTCCGCGGCATACGCAAGAGCCAGGCAGACAAGACGGCTGCGATTGAGCCGCCGGCAATTCCAACCGTCAAAACGGCCACCGCGCACCTCGGGTCGATCGGATATTACGTGGAAGCGCTGGGAACCGTCACGCCAGTGGCAACAGTGAACATATATAGCCAGATCAACGGCCAGGTTGTGGCCGTCCATTACGTCGAAGGCCAGATGGTCCATCGCGGCGACCCGCTGATCGAGATCGATCCCAGGCCCTATGAAGCCCAGTTGAAGCAAGCCCAGGGAACCTTGCAGCGCGATAAGGGTCTGCTGGCGCAAGCCGAAATGGATCAGGCCCGTTATAAAGACGCCTTTGACCAGCAGGCAATCGCGGCCCAGACCTACGAAGACCAGAAGCAGCTGGTCGAACAGGATCGGGGAACGGTGCAAAACGATACAGGAGCGGTCGAATACGCCCAGGTGCAGCTAAGTTACTGCCACCTGGCGTCACCCATCACTGGCCGTGTCGGCCTCCGTCTGATTGATCCCGGCAACACAGTATTCTCCGGCGGCTCGAACCCGCTTGTCGTCATTACCCAATTGCAGCCCATCACCGTCGTATTCAACGTCGCCGAAGACGATCTTTCCCAGGTGCGAGACCAGATCCTTCATCGCACCGGCCTTACCGTCGATGCCTTCGATCGATCCCAGCAGACAAAGTTGGCTAGCGGAAAGCTGCTCACACTCGATAATCAGATTGATACTTCGACCGGCACGGTCCGCTTTCGTGGTCAGTTCGAGAACGCCGACCTCAAGCTCTATCCCAACCAGTTCGTCAATGCGCGCCTGCTGGTGAAGACGTTGACCGACGCGGTCCTTATTCCCACCGCTGGCGTGCAGCACAACGGAACCCAGGCCTTCGTCTATGTGGTTTCAGGCAACACTGTCCACATACGGACGATCAACGAGCTGACCACGGAAAACGGCATGGCTGCCGTGACCGGCCTTAACGCCGAAGAAACCGTCCCCATTACCGGCTTCGACAAACTGCAGGACGGCTCCAAAATCAACATCGAGGGGCAGAGTGGCAAGACCCCCTCCGCATCCGGACAGGCCGAGGGCGGTCAGGCTGTGAGCGGCCAGTGAGTCCTTCGCGGACCTTTATTCTGCGGCCGATCGCGACCATCCTCATGATGGTTGCGATCCTGGTCATTGGTCTGGTCGCTTATACCACGCTGCCCATCTCTGCCCTGCCGGAGGCCGACTATCCAACCATCCAGGTGCAGACGTTCTATCCCGGGGCCAGTCCGCAGGTAATGAGTTCGGCGGTGACCGCACCGCTCGAAAGGCAGTTTGGTCAGGTCGCAGGCCTGACGCAGATGACCTCCACCAGCTCCGATGGCAGCTCCATCATCGTGCTTCAGTTTTCTTTGAACCTGAACATCGACGTAGCGGAACAGGAAGTCCAGGCCGCGATCAACGCTGCCCAGGGTTATCTGCCTACAGACCTTCCCGTGCCTCCGGTATACAGCAAAGTGAACCCGGCGGATGCGCCCGTACTCACGCTGGCGCTGACCTCGGAAACTCTTCCCCTCTCCAAGGTGGAAGACCTGGTCGATTCGCGCCTCGCGCCCAAGATTTCCCAACTCAGCGGCGTCGGCCTGGTCACCATCAGTGGGGGCAACAAGCCGGCGGTTCGTATTCAGGCCAATCCGGTGGCGCTGTCCTCGTACGGCATCAATCTTGAAGATCTGCGTTCCGCCCTGGTCAACGCATCGGTCAACAGCGCCAAGGGCAGTTTTGATGGCCCGGCGCAGAACTTCCAGATCAACGCCAACGACCAGTTGCTATCGAGCGAAGGCTACAAAGATGTAGTCGTGGCCTACAAGAACGGGGCGCCGGTGATGCTGACGGATGTGGCGAAAATCACCGACGGCATCGAAAATATCAGGCTTGCCGGATGGATGAATCAAACCCCTGCCGTCATTGTGAATGTGCAGCGGCAGCCTGGCGCGAACACCATCGCTGTGGTCAAAGAGATTGAGACCCTGCTACCGAAACTGCAGGCTGGATTACCGGCCTCCGTCAAGCTGAAGGTGTTGACCGACCGTAGCAACACCATCCGGGCCTCGGTAGCGGACGTGGAATTCGAGTTGATGCTGACCATCGGACTGGTGGTGCTGGTCATCTTCGTCTTCCTTCGCAGCTTTACTGCCACACTTATCCCAGCCGTCGCCGTGCCTCTTTCGCTGGTAGGCAGTTTTTCCATCATGCACCTGTTGGGCTACAGCCTGAACAACCTCACGCTGATGGCTTTCACGATCTCCACCGGCTTCGTCGTCGACGATGCCATCGTGATGATTGAGAACATCTCCCGCTACCTCGAAGAGGGCCTGTCGCCGGTCGCAGCCGCGCTCAAGGGTGCTGACCAGATCGGCTTCACCATCATCTCGCTCACCATCTCACTGATCGCCGTGCTCATCCCACTGCTTTTCATGGGCGACGTGGTTGGGCGTTTGTTCCGCGAGTTTGCCGTCACGCTCAGCATCACCATTCTGATCTCCGCCTTCGTATCGCTGACGCTCACACCGATGATGAGTGCGCGACTGCTGCGGCACACTCCCCCAGCCGAGCAGAACGCCTTTTATCGCTGGACGGAAGAGCGCTTCAAACGAATCATCGCAGCCTACGGCCGGAGCCTGCGTTGGGTTCTGCAGTACGAGACACCGACGCTGCTGGTGGCAGCCGCTTTATTAGTCCTGACGATCTATCAGTACATTGAGATCCCCAAGGGCTTTTTCCCCACGCAGGACACTGGCACGCTCCAGGGCGTCACCCAGGCGCCCGAATCCATCTCCTTTGCCGCCATGTCGCACAAGCAGCAGCAGCTGAGCGAGGAAATCCTCAAAGATCCGGCAGTCCAGAGCCTCTCCTCCTTCATCGGAGCCGATGGCACAAACACCACCTTGAACAGTGGGCGAATCCAGATCAATCTCAAACCGGTTGAACAGCGTCATCTCAGCGCAACCGAAGTGATCGCTCGTTTGCAAAAGCGTGTTGACCAGGTTCCAGGGATTCATCTCTATCTTCAGCCTATCCAGGACCTCACGGTGGATGATCGCGTCAGCCGGACGCAATACCAATACACGCTGGAAGATCCCGACGTCGCGGAGCTGAATGTCTGGACGGCAAAAATGGTGAATGAACTTCGCAAGTTGCCGGAGATGGCCGACGTCACCACCGATCAACAAAACAATGGCGTCAGCGTGCATCTCGACATGGATCGCGCCACCGCTTCGCGCCTGAACATCACGCCGGACCAGATCGACTCGACCCTTTACGACGCGTTTGGACAACGCCAAATCAGCACTCTCTATACGCAGTCGAATCAGTACCACGTCATCCTGGAAACCCTTCCCGAGTTCCAGCAGAACGCCGACAAGCTCAAGGCGATCTATATTCAGGGCGCGAACAGTTCCGGTGGAGCTGCGCAAAGTACTTCCGGCCGCACCTCGGCCGCTTCCAACGGCACCGTCAGCACATTGAGTCCTTCGTCCAGCAGCGGCGTGGCGTCGTCGACTCCCACCAGTTCCATCACCAATACGCCTGGAAATCAAACTTCCTCAACCAGCAGTACGACTTCGTCCTCGACTACCGGCAACATCAACCTGGCGTCCTCGACGCCTGCCACGGCGATCACCCAATCCTCCTCCAGCAGCCAGGGCGGTGGTGGCGGGTCGTCCAGCTCCTCAAGCTCCTCGTCATCGGGCTCTAACCCCGTTCCTCTTTCCGCAATTAGCCGCTTCACCACCACTCCATCCCCCTTGACGATCAACCATCAAGGACAGTTTCCGGTCGTCACCATCTCGTTCAATGTTGCCCCGGGCCATTCGTTGAGCCAGGCCGTTGAGGCGCTCGAAAAAACACAGGACCGGTTGAGGATGCCGGCCAGCGTTCAGGGCGATCTGCAGGGAACAGCCGCGGCGTACCAGTCCATCGGCAGCAATGAAGCGTTGCTGATCTTTGCCGCCCTGGTGGCCGTGTACATCGTTCTCGGCATCTTGTACGAGAGCTTCATTCATCCCATCACCATTCTCTCCACCCTGCCGTCGGCGGGTGTCGGCGCCCTGTTGGCGCTTCGTATCTGTCACCAGGACCTGGATGTGATTGCCATCATTGGCATCATCCTGTTGATCGGCATCGTCAAGAAGAACGGCATCATGATCGTGGACTTCGCACTCGATGCGGAGCGCACTCAGGGCATGAATGCTACGGACGCAATCTTTCAGGCGTCCCTGCTCCGCTTCCGGCCGATCATGATGACCACGCTCTGCGCCTTGTTCGCCGGTCTCCCGCTGGCATTCGGCTCAGGGATTGGCTCGGAGCTTCGCCGTCCTCTGGGAATTGCGATGGTGGGCGGCCTGCTGGTCAGCCAGGTCCTCACCTTGTACACCACTCCCGTCATCTACGTGTTTTTCGATAGGATTGCGCGGCGGTTCTCGTGGAGGAGCCGTGTCGTCTTGAACAACCCGAGAACGGCGGAACCTCTGTGAACCTGTCGGCCTTCTTCATCAAGCGGCCTGTAGCGACCATCCTGATGACGGTGGCGATCGTCATTGCGGGTTGCATGGCGTTCGTGAAACTCCCGGTTGCCTCTTTGCCGCAGGTGGATTTTGCCACCATCACGGTTGCCGCGCAGCTCCCCGGAGCGAGCCCTGAGATCATGGCTTCCTCGGTGGCAACTCCGTTGGAGCGCCAGTTCGGGCGCATTGCCGGCGTCACGCAGATGACCTCTTCGAGCACCCTCAGCACCACGGGGATCACCCTGCAATTCGACTACAGCCGGGACGTGGATGGCGCAGCGCGCGACGTTCAGGCGGCCATCAATGCCGCCCGAACCTATTTGCCCGCGAATCTGCCGTCTAATCCGACCTACCGCAAGGTGAACTCGTCCGCATTCCCGCTGATGGTGCTCAATATGACCTCTGACACCCATAGCCAGGGGGAGATGTTTGACACTGCATCCTCGATTGTTCAGCAGAAGATATCGCAAATTTCGGGCGTCGGCCAGGTGCAGGTTGTCGGAAGCTCCCTTCCGGCAGTGCGCGTCGATCTCGATCCGCAACAACTTAACAGTTACGGTTTAGGCCCGCAGGACGTGGCCCGGGTGCTGTCCGGACAAAACTCCAACCGTCCCAAAGGTCAACTGAGCGACGACTCAATGACTGCGGACATCACCGCCAACGATCAGATATCCAAAGCCAAAGATTATGCGCCCATAGTGATTGGCACCGATATCAGCAATGGCAGCATTGTGCGCCTGCGGGATGTAGCCCAGGTGACTGATTCGATACAAACCACTCGTTCTGCCGGTTTTGCCAACGGCAAGCCGAGCGTGGTTCTTCTTGTCTATCGTCTGCCGAACGCGAATGCCATCGACACAACCGATCGCATTATCAAGGCGCTGCCCGCGCTCAACGCGTCCATCCCGGCTGGTGACAAGCTCGGGATCGCCATTAACACCACCACCACCATTCGAGCTTCGGTCAAAGACGTGGAAACCGCGATGGGGCTGTCGATCCTGCTGGTGGTGGCGGTGGTGTTCGTCTTTCTGCGCAGCCCGCAAGCCACGCTGGTGCCTGGGGTGGCGGTGACCGCCTCGCTGATCGGAACTTTTTCCGGGATGTATCTGCTGGGATACAGCATCAACAATCTCTCGCTCATGGCGTTGACCGTCTCCACCGGCTTCGTGGTCGACGACGCCATTGTGGTGATGGAGAACATTGCCCGCTTTATCGAAGACGGAATGTCTCCCTGGGATGCAGCCCTGAAGGGAGCGCAGGAAGTCAGCTTTACCGTGCTCTCGATGAGCCTTTCCCTGGTTGCGGTATTCGTGCCGCTCTTGTTTATGGGCGGTTTGATTGGTCGCTTGTTCCACGAGTTTGCCGTGACCCTCTGCCTATCGATTGCCATTTCGATGTTTATCTCGCTGACCGTGACACCCATGATGTGTGTCTACCTGCTGCGGCCCACCGATCAGGAGCAGCACGGTTATTTCTATCGTCTCAGCGACCGTGGC
Organism: uncultured Acidobacteriaceae bacterium; assembly: GCA_963790935.1. Taxonomy (GTDB): domain Bacteria; phylum Acidobacteriota; class Terriglobia; order Terriglobales; family Acidobacteriaceae; genus PALSA-350. The sequence goes on from CAWBRJ010000053.1 coordinate 70,628, forward strand.
TTTTCCGCTTTGCTTGAATTCTACCGGCACAGCCTTACCTGGGCTCTCAAACATCCGCGACTCGTGATCCTCAGCCTGTTTGGAACCGTCGTTCTCAATGTTGTTCTTTTCGTCTACGTTCCCAAGGGCCTGTTTCCCTTGCAGGACACAGGCCTCATCTTTGGCGGTCTTCAAGGCTCGCAGGACGCCTCTTTTTCAGCCATGAGAGCTTCCTTGCTCGACACCGAACGGGTCATCAAGGAGGATCCGGCGGTTCAAGCAGTCCAGGGCTTTACCGGAGGGGGTGGGGCCAGCAACACCGCTTTCGTCTTTATGTCCCTCAAGCCGCTGGCGCAGCGCCCCGGCGTCACCGCCGGTATGGTGGTCGATCGACTCCGCCCCAGGCTTGCCGCATTGACTGGAGCTTCCGCCTTTCTGCAGGCTGCGCAGGACATTGGTGTCGGGGGACGACAGAGCAACGCGCAATACCAGTATCAGATCTCGGCCGATTCGGTGAGCGACCTCACAACCTGGGGACCGTTGATCTACAAAGAAATGCTGAAGATGCCGCAGATCAAGGACGTCACCACCGATCAGCAAAACAGCGGCATGCAGATGTTCCTGGACTACGACCGGCGAACCGCAGCTCGCTTCGGCGTGACCCCTCAGCTTATCGATCAATCCTTGTACGACGAGTTTGGCGAGTCGCAGGTGTCGACCATTTACACCTCGCTGAACCAGTACTACGTGGTGATGGAGGCTGCGCCCCAGTTCTATCGCGATCCCAGCACCCTCAAATCAACCTACGTTCATGCCTCCGGTAAGTCATCCGTACCGTTGCAGGCTTTCACCAGGGCGCATGCGGCTACGTCGTCGCTGGCGGTGAATCACTCGTCCTTCTTTCCCTCGGTGACCATTTCGTTCAACCTCGCGCGCGGCACCTCGCTCGGACAAGCGACTGTGCTCATCAACCAGATGCAGCAGCGCATCGGAGCACCGCCGACACTCCGCGAGCAATTCGCAGGAACCGCCCAGGCCTTCCTGGCATCCCTTTCGACCGAACCGATGCTCATCCTCGCGGCTCTGCTTTCGATATACATCGTCCTGGGAATCCTGTACGAGAGCTTTGTCCATCCAATCACCATTCTGACCACCCTCCCCTCCGCAGGCGTGGGCGCTGTTCTTGCGCTGTTAGTGTTCCACAGCGAATTCGACGTCATTTCTGTGATCGGCATTTTCCTGCTCATTGGCATTGTGAAGAAGAACGCGATCCTGATGATCGACTTCGCGCTGATGGCGGAACGTGAGCAGGGAATGAGCACCGAAGAGTCGATCTTTGAAGCAGCCATGTTGCGCTTCAGGCCAATTCTCATGACCACGCTGGCTGCGTTCTTTGGAGCCATGCCGCTTGCCCTGGGAAGAGGCACCGGCTCAGAGTTGCGCCGCCCTCTCGGTATCGCCATCTGCGGAGGCCTCATCTTCAGCCAGGTGCTGACTCTCTACACCACACCGGTTATCTACCTCTATTTCGATCGCCTCAGTCAGCGATTCAGCCGCCGCCGCGCTCTTCCGTACACTGGGGCGGCGAGCAATCCAGCAATTTAGGAAGACAGTATGAAGCTCGCCAAAACGCTCAGTTCCGGAACCGTAAAGCCACATGGCAGCATCGCCATTGGCGCGTGCCTGTTGTTGCTCCAGGGATGTGTAGTGGGTCCCAAGTACGTTGCTCCGGTTACGCAGGCGCCGCCCGCCTATAAGGAAGTTGTGCCGCAGCCGCAACAATCCTCCGACGGCACCACCTGGGTGCCGGCAACTCCACAAGATGCGACCGTGAAAGGGAACTGGTGGGAGATCTACCAGGAGCCGGAGCTGAATGCCCTGGAAGAGAAGCTCAACATCTCAAACCAGAACATCGCGCAATCGTTTCAGAATTTCATGGCGGCCCGTGCTCAAGTGAGGCAGGCGCGAGCCGCGTATTACCCGACGGTCTCGGTTGGCCCTGCCTATACCAGGGGGCGCACGTCTGCCAATACGTCTGAGACTTTCCCCGGTATCAATCCGAACAGTAACGATTTCAGTCTGCCGTTTGACGTTTCCTGGGAGCCCGATGTTTGGGGACGCATTCGCAATTCAGTTCGCCAGGCCGCCAATGCAGCCCAGGTAAGCGCTGCCGATCTGGCAAACGAACGATTGACAGAGCAGGCGAACCTTGCCGTCTTCTATTTCGAAGTGCGGGGGCAGGATTCCCTCTTAGACCTTTATCAACAAACCATCGAGGCCTATCAGAAAGACCTCGTTCTCACCCAGGTCCGCAGCAGGACGGGAGTGGACACCGAGCAATCGGTGGCACAGGCGCAGCTGAACCTCGACACCGCCATCGCATCCGCTACCAATCTCCGCATTGCCCGCGCCCAGTTTGAGCATGCGATCGCGGTCCTCACAGGGCAGGCCGCGTCGTCATTCTCCATACCCAAACGGCAGTTGACCAACAACGTGCCCACGATTCCCATTGGGGTGCCTTCCCAGATCCTTGAGCGCCGTCCAGACATTGCCGCTGCGGAACGGACGATGTCCGAAGCCAATGCTCTGATCGGCGTCGAAACGGCAGCCTACTATCCGACCTTCACTATCGGCGGTGACCTCGGGCTCGAGAGCGAGAAGATAGGCAATCTGTTTACCTGGCCCAGCCGGTTCTTCTCCGCTGGCCCCTCCGCCTCCGAGACACTATTTGATGGAGGACTTCGCCGAGGGCTCATCGCCCAATACAAGGCGCAGTACGAGGCCGATGCAGCAGCCTACCGGCAGACTGTTCTCACCGCATTTCAACAGACCGAAGACAACCTGGCTTCCGTCCGCTGGCTGGGCGAGCAAAGACGAGAGCAGCAGAATAGCATTGCCGCTGCCCAGCGTTATTATGACCTCTCCCTCATTCGTTACAAGACCGGCGTCGACACCTACCTCAACGTCTTTACCGCCCAGACATCTCTGCTGGGCAATCAGCAAACGGCGATTACTCTGCAAGTCCAACAGATGACCAGCAGCGTTCAGCTCATTGAAGCCTTGGGCGGCGGATGGGATACCTCGCAGCTTCCGTCGGAAAAGGCCGTAGCCCGCAGATAAGCCGATCACGGACGAATGTTGAGTGGGTGGCCTCGCAAATGGTCCTCGCAGCAACACCCAGGTCTCAAAAGCGAGACCTGGGCCACCCACTCAAAGTCTGGACGTTGCAGCTTGTTTTTCTTGCAGAGCGGAGCAGATAGCTGTGTCACCAAACCCGGCAGCGGTCTGCCTTTGCCATCGGTTGGCCGGCCTTGCACGAGAATGCCTTCTCAAACTCCGGCATGTTGACCACCAGGCCGTTAACACGGTACTTGCCGGGGGAATGCGGATCTGTGATCGCGTTCATGCGTAAGTTCTCCGGCCGGTCATTCTCGCAAGCCCACTGTGCGTTTCCCACAAAAAAGCGCTGCTCTGGGGTGAGCCCGTCCCGGCTTTCCAGATGCATGTTTCTGGTTTGCTCTTTCCAGGCTACCCAGGCGAGGATAAGCCCTCCCAGATCGGCGATGTCTTCCCCTTCCGTTAGCTTGCTGTTGATCTTCACCTCGTCGACAACGACGTACTTGGCGTACTGGTCGACCACACACTGCGCGCGAGCCTCGAAGTTTTGCCCATCCTGTTTGGTCCACCAGTCCTTCAAATTGCCCTGCGCGTCGAACTTGCGGCCTTGATCATCGAAGCCGTGGGTTAGCTCGTGACCGATGGTTCCCCCGGTGTCACCGTAATTGGGCGCGTCATCCATTTTGGGATCGTAAAGCGGAGGCTGCAATACCCCTGCAGGGAAATTAATGTCGTTCATGCGCGAGCTGTAGTAGGCATTGACGGTGGGAGGGGTCATCCTCCATTCGCCACGATCTACGGGCTTGCCGATCTTATTGAGAGTACGCCTCGATTCGAACATTGTGGCCCGCTCAACGTTTCCCGCGAAGTCGTTGTGCTCGATCGTGATCGAACTATAATCACGCCACTTGTCCGGATAGCCGATCTTATTGCTGATGCTGTGCAGCTTGGCCAGCGCATTCTGTTTGGTCTCGGGGCTCATCCAGGTCAGCTGCTCGATGTCCGCTGCCATGGCCTGTTCGATTTGCCTGGTCATGGTCAGCGCGCTTTGCTTCATCTCCGGACTAAATGCCCGGTTGACGAACTCCTGGCCCAGAGCTTCGCCGAGCTGGTCATCGACCAGCCGCACACAGCGTTGCCAGCGGGGCCGCAATTGCGGTGTGCCGCGAAGTGTCTTACCGAAGAACTCGAAGTCCTCATTGACGAAGGCTTGCGACAGAAGCGGCGCAGCCGAGTGAACCGTGTGCCAACGCAAATAGGCCTTGATGTCATCCACACTCGCAGTCTGAAGTTGGTTTTCCAGTTCTTTATAGAACGCCGGTTGGCTCACGTTGAAGACATTTTGCTGGCCAAGGCCAAGTCCCTTGAGGTACACCCCCCAGTCGAAGCTGGGAGAGAGTGTCTGCAGTTGGGCTAAATCCATTTTGTGGTCAAGATTGCGTGGGTCGCGCCGCTGTACGCGAGTTAGCGAAGCCTGCGCCAGCGCGGTCTCGATCGCCATCACCCTGACCGCTTCACGTTGTGCCGCGTCCGGTGCGTCGCCCAGCAGAACAAACATCCGCTGCACATGAGCAAGGTACTTCTGCCGCAATTCGACCGAGTGTGGATCGCTCCTGGTGTAATAATCCCGATCCGGGAGACCAAGTCCTCCGGCGTTTGCGAAGGCGATCACCTGGCTCGAGTCACCATAATCCTGGCCTGAGCCAAATCCGAAGAACATGTCGGAACTATCGCTCCGCAGGTGAATTTGGGCCAAAACAGCGGGTAGTTGCTTCTTAGACGCGAGGCCATTGATCTGTTCCAGGTAGGGCTTGATGGGAGCGGCGCCAAGCTTCTCAACTGCAGACTCGTCCATACAAGCGGCAAAGTAGTCGCCAATCTTCTGCTGATTGGCATTGCGGTCCGGGGACTTGGTGGCCAGGTCGTTCAAAATGCCCCACAAGAACCGTTCATTGTCCTGCGCCAGCTTGGCGTAGACGGACCACCCGGGCTGATCGGCGGGAATCGGATTCTTCTTCATCCACCCGCCGCAACTGTACTGATAAAAATCCACGCAGGGGTCGGCGCTGGTATCCATGAACTCAGTGTTTAGTCCAGGAGTGTAGGGAAGTGACGAAATCGGGCCATCGGCGTGGGCCTTATTTGTAGCGGGAGCCTGGGCCAGCGCGGTTCCCGTAAAACCAACCAGCAGGGCGATTGCCATTGCGATACGCATCTTGGGCTGACACTCAGTCGTGGAGGATTTGTGGTGCAGACATCTTAATGCAAGCGTGATTTACCTGGCAGTGCTTTCCGAAAATGCTAACGTTGGTGCGATGAGAAATACCTCGATGTTTGCCATTCTTATCAGCGGTTGCCTGTTGCATGCAGCGGCGCAGGCAACGCGAAGCGCAATCGATCCGTTGCTCAAGCAGCCGCTCGACAACCAGATCCTGGTGGCCGAACAGCTGCGGCACTTTATGCTCAAGCGCGTACCCGAACTCCCCAGTCCGAGCACTCCCGAGGATTGGCAGAAGGAGGCTGAGCGGCTGCGGACGCACGAGCTATCGGTGATCTACCATGGCTGGCCGCAAGCCTGGGTGGATGCCAAGCCCAAATTCGAAAAGGTGGCGGAGATCGCGCGGCCGGGTTATCGCATCGTGAAACTTCGTTATGAAATTGTCCCTGGCTTTACGTCCACCGCGCTGCTGTACGAGCCCGAGCATATGCACGACAAGATGCCCGCGATTCTGAACGTGAACGGTCATGGCGCAGGCGGAAAGGCCGTCGAACATAAGCAGAAACGATGCATTCAACAGGCCCGCCTCGGGATTCTTGGCGCTCAGCCTGGAGTGGATCGGTATGGGCGAGTTAAGTGGGGCAGGGAACGAGCATAACCAGATCGGGCTGCTCGATCTGGCCGGGTCGAATGGAGTCGGCTTGTTTTACCTGGCTATGCGCCGCGGCCTCGACTATTTGTATGACGACCCACGGGTGGACCGAACGCGCATCGGCATGACCGGTCTGTCGGGCGGCGGGTGGCAGACAATGTTGCTCAGCACTCTGGATACCCGGGTCGGCCCTGCGGTACCGGTGGCGGGCTTTAGCTCGCTGACCACGGCTATCGAACATCCGGAGTACGCGGGAGATGCGGAACAGAACGCCCCGGATATGCGCGCCGTGGCCGACTACGCGCAGTTAATGGCTTTGCGCGCTCCACGGCCAACCCTGTTGATCTACAACGCGATGGATGACTGCTGCTTTCGCGCCGGCGTGGTCAAGCAGGGTGTCTATTCCGACATCCAGCCTTTCTTTGCGCTGATGGGCAGCCCGGGAAATCTGGAGTGGTACGAGAATGAGAACCCGGGCACACACAATTACCAGGTTGACAGCCGTGAGGTGTCCTATCGTTTCTTCACCCGCGCCTTTCATCTGCCGGCCGGCGGCAAGGAGGATCTCGATTCCGAGGTGCAGTCGTTCGCAGATCTTGCGGTTGGCCTACCGGCTAACAATCTTACGATCGTCAGTCTGGCACGCCAACTAGGCGAGTCGATTCATCACGATCCTCCGGCGCAAGCGGACGCGCAATGGGTGGAGAAGCAGCGCAATCAACTACGCGACGTGGTGCGATTTGCTCCCGTCACGGTGACCCATGCGTGGCCAATCAGTGAAACACACGAAAAAGGTCTGGAGAGCCGCGGGTATCGCTTTGAATTCAGCAATGGCCTGTCCGCGCCCGGGGTGTTGATCGAGTCTGCGCTAAGGCCGCGCAACGGAGGCACGACTCTCTTGCTCTCCGACTCGGGACGGGCGTCCATGGCGGTGGAGGCCGGCAACGATGTAGATCGTGGACAGCGGGTCCTGGTTTTGGACCCTCTGCTGTTCGGCGAGAACATTCCCGGCTCGGTCGATGACCTTTCGAGCTATGCCCAGATGCTGAACACCGTTGGAGAGCGGCCTCTTGGGCTGGAAGCGGCGCAAGTGGCCGCGATTGCCCGCTGGCTGCAAGCAGATTCGGTGGATGGCAGTGGAACGCCAGGTTCTCGAGTCTCTCCGGACCGCGCCGCCGCACCGTTGCGTGTGGTCACGAACGGCCCGCGAGGCGAGACGGTAGCTCTCGTCTCAGCGGCAATGGTGCCCGAACTTTACTCCTCGATTGAGGTGCGCCACGGGATGGAAAGCCTGGGCGATTTGTTCCTGCATCCACCCGGCTATGATCAAGCGCCGGAGTTGATGTGCCTCGATCTCTATCGGGACTTCGATATCAACACCTTGAGTCTCATTGCCGCGCCGGTAAAAATTGACCTTTCCGGCAAAGATCCCGAGCCTATCTTCTGGTAGCTTCTCTGGCTCTGCTATGAAATATCAGGGCCGGCCCAGGTTTCGGTCTTGATTATGCCCTGGCCTTCTTTGACGATGATGAATTGGCGCGCCTTGACACCGGTCAGTTTCTCTACGCTTCCGTTGGTCCAGTGAATGTCGAGGTCGGCTAGTTGGGCGGCTCCCAGTCCGAAGTGGAGCCGGCGGTCATTCACGGAATAGAAACTGGATTGTGCAGTCACGGTTTGTGCCTGCAGTTTACCGCCATATCGCGCGATGACTCTGGAACCGATTGCACTTCGATTGCTCTTGGTACCGACAAGGAGGACCTTGATCCAGTTATGATTACCCTTTAAATCGTTGCGCAGTAAAGATGGCGGCTCGTTCAAATTGATGATCGCCATATCGACGTCGCCGTCGTTGTCGAAATCGCCGAAAGCACATCCTCGACTACAGTGCGCAGCACTTATTCCAGGCCCAGCCTCTTCGATCAGTTCTTCAAATTTGCCGTTGCCCAGGTTACGGAAAATCAGCCTGGGCGACTTTAAAGGATATTGCGGAAATTTTGCTTCGACCTCCGGATAAACGGAACCGGTCACTATGAAAAGGTCGGGCCACCCGTTGTTATCCAGGTCAGCGAACCCAGTCCCCCACTGAATAAATCGAGTTTCCACGCCGAGCATAGCTGCGAGCGTTACATCTGTAAATTGGCCGGCGCCGTCGTTGCGATAGAGCACGTCCGTGTCGTCGGAAAAATGGGTCTTGAAGATGTCCAGTCGTCCTCGAAGTGTGTAATCTCCGATACCGACACCCATACCGGCCTGTTCCATACCATCTTCACTGAAGGCGACGCCGCGTTCCGTTGCTTCTTCCTTAAAAGTCCCATCGTGCTGGTTGACAAAGAGCAAGCTGGGCGTGGAATCAGATGCGACGTACAGATCAGTCCAGCCATCACCGGTAAAATCTGCTGCGACGGAGGTCATTGCGTAGGTAGAGGTGGCTTTCCGGATCCCACTCGTCTCCGACACGTCGCGGAAAGTGCCATCTCCCTGATTTCGGTAAAGGAAATTTTTCGCAAAGGGAAGCCCATTGGGGCCGCAATTCACTGGCACATCTTTGTAGCTGCACATGGGATTGGTGCCAGGTTTAGGAATCTTATTCAGGTCGACCGTGAGGTAGCTGGCGACAAAAAGATCGAGATGACCGTCTCGATCGTAATCCAGGAAGGTGCAACCTGATCCCCATCGCGTCGGGCCGGTGTAAGCGAGACCAGCCTGCTCGGTGACATCCGTGAAGGTTCCGTCTCCATTGTTTTTATAAAGAACGTTCTGACCGTAGTACGTGATGAAGATGTCTTCGTAACCATCATTGTTGTAATCGGCGATGGTCACGCCGCTGGCCCAGCCAGTACGGAGAAGTCCAGACTTCTCGGTTACATCGGTGAAGGTTCCATCTCTGTTGTTTTTGTAGAGCCGATTGGTTGCTTCGGGAGGTAAATCGGCCCGCGTGCCGCAAAGCACAAGGATATCGAGCCAGCCGTCGTTATCGTAGTCAAAGAAAGCGACACCGCAGCCAACGGTCTCGAAGATGAATTGCTTATGGTCGACTTCCACCGTAGATAGTTGGGGTAAGAAGGCCTGCTTTGGCGGCAACATCAGTGAAGTGGGCCAGGAACGGAAGCCCGGATGGCTTGCCGCGCGGTTGTGGTTTGACTCCGCGAGAGGCAATTCCCTGAGCCAGTGCCATGGTTGATGCGGCTGTCCCCAGCAACAGGAACTCACGGCGATTAAACTCTGCTGCACCGGGCTTACGCATTGCTGCCAAATTAGTTCGCCGGAGCATCGGCAGGAGTGTTTGCAGCCATCTTCTCGATGATCGATTCCTGTTCTTTTTGGTGGAGCGACTTGGTTTTAACAAATTCGGCGTCAGCCTTTTGCTTTTGTCCTGAGGCCAGATAGACGCGCGCGAGACGATAGTGGGCATCGGGCTCCGTGGGATCGAGCCGTTCCGCCTCTTTGAAGGCCGTGATCGCGTCTGCGTTCTTGTTCTCACGAGCATAGACGCAACCGAGGTCGAAATAGGCCAGCCGAATATTTGGTTGCAGGTGAACCGCCTTCAACAAACTGGCCGCTGCCTCGTCATCATTATTGTTTCGATAAGCTATGTCGCCCAGATAGGTGAGGGACTGCGCATTCTTGGGATCGTGGTCTATCTCCGCTTTGAACTCGGGAGCAGCCTGATCGTAATCGTGCTTCTTCCAGTAGAGGTAACCCAGGCCGAAGTGGACATTTGGCTGCGACGGGTTGGCTGCTGCTGCTGCGGCGAATTCTGTGATGGCTTCGTTTTCCTGTTTGGTCCCATCGTAGGCCTCGCCCAAAAGCATGTGGGCCGCAGCAGAGTCGGGACTGAGCTGGAGGAGCTTTTGCGACTCAGCGAGGGTACAGTCCGGCTTCCTGCCATGGAGACATGACTCGGCCAGAACATAATGCAATTGAGGATTGGAGGGATCATTCTGACTGGCGATGGTGAGATGTGGAATCGCTTTTTCGTAAAGTTGTTGACCGTAGTAGCTCAGGCCGAGAAGCGTTTCGAGCCGGGGGTCTGGAGGTGTGGTCGAAGCCAGGGAACTGAAGGATGAGCTCGCGGCGGCAAAATTGCCTTGTTTAAACTCCGCCAGCCCAAGATTCATCCGGACACCTGGTTCATTCGGGTGGGCAGCCAAAGATTTGTGATAAGCAGCGATCGCATCCTTATAGTCACCGAGTTGCGCCAGGACTAAACCCAGATTTGCCTGGACGACATAGTCGTTGGGATCGTGTGCGGCGAGTTGTAACCAGGCCTCTTTTGCTTCCTGAAATTTTCCCTGTTGGGTCAGCAGCATCGCCTGCTGCTTATCGATTGCCTGGGCCGGCGAAGACCTCGCAGAAAGGAGCAGCACTGTGGTGACAAATACGATGCAGCCAGGGGCATGGAGTCTACGCATATTGCTGGGCTTAAACATTCTCAGCATGAGCGGCCCCAAACCAAGTCAAGTCTCGCATCGGAACATCCGTTTGTATATCGTAGCAGGAGGGCCGAGCGGCTCCTGGACCTGCCCAACAAAGCGCAAAGCCGCCTACCAGACTTCTACAGCCAGAATATTTGCCGAGCCCGGAATGCCGTTTACTACGTCTGTTCCCAGCACAGCTTCAAAATCATGGTCTTTGAATCCGGGACCTACTCGCTTGCGGAGCTCTTCGAGCCGATTTGGATCCACCATAAATTCGCCCGCAGACGCTGTTCCGCTCATCCCGATGCCGGCGACAATTACCTGGACCTGCCTGGTCGAATCATTGTGCACTCGTGCAATCAACGCAAAATCGCGCTTGACCGCAGGATATTGGGTCTTCAAATCGACATCCCATGTCCTGCGGCCAGGGTTTTTGGTGTCTGTTATCCAATACTGCTCTTGATCCGTGCCTCGGAATTGATACCGCAGGTGGGCGAGCGCTCGCAAGGTCCACTCATTGTCCAACCCGCCGATAAGAATGGTCGGCCCCTCTTGCAGATCATCAAGTGTGGTTGATTTAACCAAACGGAATCTTTGTTCGCTGCCACGCGTGGCGATCCAGTTAGAAATCCTCGTCGCTGCCAGCACGTCCGAGAAAGAGACGTTCTCACCATTCTTCTCGTAATCATAGAAAGTGGGACTGGCGGTGTCGGCGGAAGCGGCGATCGGTCCGGCGCCTTTCGGCTTTGTAGGCGCGGTGTAGGACAGGATCCCCGCAGCTCCCGCGATCTGCGAACCTGACGCATCTTTATTGGGCAGACAGAACGTGATAGTAAGGTGAGGTTTAAGTACCGGATTCCAGAACTGTTCGAGGGCAGAAGGCGGGTCGAAGCGCCACAAAAAGGTGGATACGAGGCCAACAAGAAGCACCGCAGTGGCGATTACCCAGTAAGGGAGGGGAGACAGCCAGGGTTTGCTGACCTTCTGTGGCGGAGCAGCGACCGCGGTGTCGGTGACCGGGGCCGCAAGTGCGACTGGTGTTAAGGATTCGACCGGAGCCGCGGGTTTGGCTTTGCGAGGGTAGAATTCAGGCTCATAACGGCCTGAAGTCAACTCGATCCGCATTTCCGATTCGTGTGCTTCTTCGTGATAGTACTGCGCGATCCGTTTCCGGATTTCCGCAATCGTGACCCGGGCAATTGGATCATCGGCGGTATCGTAATCCGGAGGCCGGTTGAATACACGTACCCCCAGCAGGCGCTCCTTCAGGAATTCGCCTCTGCCCTCCAGTGTCTCCTCTACGATGAACCTGAACAGCGCGGGATACCGCCGGCTGTTCTTGAAATGGGCTGTCTCTAGCAGACGCTCCATTTGGCGTCTGACCTGATCTTTCTCTTCCTCAGTTTTCGGCACCCAAGAAGAGTGTACATCCATCCCGTGCACCAGTGTATGCCAGCGTTCACAGGGCTGACAACAGCTCTTTACCGGTATTTACCTATACCAGTCAAGTGTCCGAATCATAAGGCGTTGCGGTTTTTACCTCCCGCTAATACCAGAAATACCCTGCCCAAACATGCTGTTGCTCACCTAGTTTGCTCGTCGGTTACCAACTCCACCTTTCGATGGAGCTGATTACCAGCCCGAACCGTAAAAAATAGAACGCGGAACGACCTTTAGGGAGACCATATGAGCAGAAACCACCGTCCTACCACTTCTTCGCCTAGCCACTATCAAGCCTTGCCATTTCAGCAAACAGCGTTTCGCGCTTTCTCTCGCACTGCTACTGATCGCAATCTTTGCCGGTTCGCTCAGGGTCGCTCATGCGCAGAATGGCGGTGAGATTACAGGAACGGTCACCGATCCAACGGGCGCCGTCGTTCCCAACGTAGATGTGAAGATCACTTCAGTCGAAACCGGCAATTCGCATGCCACCAAAACAAACGGTGCCGGCATCTTCGACTTCCCCGGATTGGACAATGGCGACTACAACCTTCAGGCGAGCTCCACCGGCTTTCAGGCCTATCGGAAGGACGGGATCGTGCTGAATATCGCCGAAACGCTCAGGGAAGATATCGCCCTGGCGGTCGGCGCCTCCACCCAGGAGGTGGTCGTACAGTCGAACGCCCTTCAGGTGCAGTCTGAGTCCAGTGAAGTGAGTACCCTGATCACCGGCCAACAGATCTCCCAGCTGGCCACCAATGGCCGCAACGTAACCTCCCTGGCCTCACTGGGCACCGGCGTTTCCGGCAACCTGCCCTCGTTTAACGGTGTTACCGCGCAGGGCAGCAACGCGAACCTGAGCTTTAACGGCACAAATCCGAATCATAATAACTGGCTCATCGACGGCGGCGAAGTGTATGACCGCGGTTCGGGCGGCAAACTGGACGTGTTGCCGGCTCCTGACGTGATCGCAGAGTTCCAGGTACTGGCCAGCAACTACCCGCCGGATTATGGCATTAACTCCGGCGGCACGATCGTGATGCAACTCAAAAGCGGCACCAAGAGCCTTCCACGGCGGCCTGTGGGAGTTTGTCCGCAACGACGATCTGGATGCCGGCTACTACTTCAACAAGCAGGCAAACACTCCCAGCCCCGAGCTGCGGCTGAATATTTACGGCGGCGATATCGGCGGCCCGGTCATCATTCCGCATCTTTACAACAGCGCCAGGAATAAGACCTTCTTCTTCTGGTCTGAAGAGTGGCGCAAGTACATCCAGGGTGCGAACGCTGCTGCCCAAAACACAATCCCGGCTGAGGACTTTCCCACTGCCGGGGCTAATTTTACCTATACCCAGTGGAATTGCGCTCCTAAATGTCCCGCTGTGCTCAACCCGGCCACAGGTACGCCATTCCCGATCGTGGGCGGTGGCACTCCGCTGCGCCGGCAGCGAAATACATACGTCATCCCGGCTGCCTCTCTGGATCCGAATGCCGTGCTCTTCATGGGCACAGGCGCCATCCCGAAACCAAACGTCGACCCAACCGGCAACTCCCCACAGTTCATTGCCTCGCCCAAGCAGCCGACCGACGTCCGGGAAGATACGGTTCGCATCGACCACAACATCACCGATAAGTTCCACCTGATGGGAAGCTACATCCACGACCAGATGTCGCAAACCTACTTCCCCCCGCTGTGGAGCGGCACCACCTACACCACAGTCGGCAACATCTTCGCCAACCCGTCATGGGCTGCCGTAGTGAAGTTGAGCCAGACGATTTCGCCCACCATGCTCAATGAGGTTTGCCTCTGCGTAAACGGGAACACCATTACGACTACGCCCCAGGGCATCTATGCGCGAGCCTTCCGGTTGGAGCGCCGGCAGCTTTTTCACCGGGAACAACGATCTCAACCGCCTGCCGCAGGTCAAATTCGCGAATGGTCAGCTCAACACCACCTGGGGAACCAACTATTGGCCCTGGCATAATTCGTATCTGAACTACCAACTCCGTGACGACTTTTCCTGGACCAGGGGCAGGCATGGTCTGAAGTTCGGCTTCTCCTACATGCGCTCAGATAAGAACCAGCAACAGCAGGCCGACACGCAAGGCGATTACACGTTCAACGGAGGCACGGGCGTTGCTTCGCAGGATCCCTATATCAACTTCCTGACTCGGCTATGCAAGCAACTACCAGCAGTTGAACGATCTCAAGACAGACCATTGGCTCAACAATACTTATTCCGGCTATGCCATGGACAATTGGCATGTTATGCCGCGGCTGACACTCAATCTGGGGATTCGCTATGACGGACTTCCGCGAGTCTACGAGAAGAATAACCAGGTTGCTAACTTCAATCCCAGCCGCTTTTCAACCCTGCGAATGCAGCAGGCGCCCAATGCTGGTACTGGCAATTTGATCCCCACCGGTCCTGGATTTGCTCAACCCGCAGGGATAAGCGCGCCCTTTTACCTGAATGGTATTGAGCTTGCCGGTGTCGAACGGGGTTCCCCGTGGCATGGTCAAGAACGACTATTTCACCTGGCAGCCGCGTCTGGGCTTTGCCTATGACCTGTTTGGCGATGGCAAGACCATCTTGCGCGGTGGTGTAGGAGTATTCTACGAGCGCGTTCAGGGGAACGACATCTACGACGCAGATACCAATCCCCCGTTCTCGTACCAACCTTCAGGCCAGCAACGTTCGGTTTTCCAGTCCCACGACCAGCTGGACCGGGGTGGTCACCCCTCCGACCGCATTGCCCGCTGCCCCGGCTGGCGTCAATTCCATCGCCAACTATTATCCAAACCCGGCAACGGCTCAATTTAGCTTAGGCGTCCAGCGAGAGCTGGCTCCATCCGTCGTTTTTGGCATGCAGTATGTCGGTACCAGCGGCTGGAACCAGAACGACCAGGGTAGAGCAGAACGACCTGCCTCTGGCCAACCTTGCCAATCGCCAGACAGTAGCCACGGGCGGAAACGCAAACTTATACCGGCCGTATCTGGGGTTCTCCAACATACTTCAATCGTCAAATGTGGTGAATTCCAACTACAACTCGTTGCAGACTGCGCTTCGCATGGAAAAGAGGCATGGTTTGTCTCTACAGGTTGCCTATACCTGGTCGCACGAGATCGACGCGCAACAGCAGAGTCAGGATCTTCAAACTGCCTCAAATCCCTACGACCTCCGCTACGATCGTGGTTCGGGAGCGTTTGACCGCCGCCACATCTTCAACGTGAACTACGTCTACGACCTTCCATTCTTCAACCACTCCGGTAGCTTCCTTGAACGCGGCAGTTGCTGGGGGCTGGCAGATATCCGGAGTCACCGTCGCTGAGACCGGATCGCCCCTCGCGGGGGCTGGGTCACAGCTTAACTATAACGGTCCCGATGTTGTAGGGGCTCGGCGGCAACACAACCAACCGGCCCGAACGTGGTCGCCCCCGATTTCCCATCCGAAGACGCAGAAACAGTGGTTCAGTCAGAGCTCATTCGCAGCGCCGGCCGCACCCTGGACCGCAGCAGGTGCGGGCGGGACAGGGTTCGGCAATGCCAGTAAGGAGCATCGTCACAGCTCCTGGGCTCTTTAACTGGAACATTGCACTGTTCAAGGACATCCCCATCCACGAGGCTATCCATCTGCAGCTCCGTGCAGAGTCGTTCAACACCTTCAACCACACTGAGTTCAACACGGTGGATGGCGGAAGCAACGATGGCAACTTCGGGCAGGTGACCAGCACCTACGATCCCCGTGTGTTGCAGTTCGGCGCTAAATTTCTCTTCTAGGTGTAACTCGGCGAGGCCCAGAGGCTCATGCCTCTGTGCCTGCCAGTATGTAACAGCAGCACTGCCCAGTCCTAAGCGATAAACTGCGTTAGCTGATCTGCCTGGCCGGCGTCTGTCGGGTCAGGTTGCGCTGCGGTTACATAACCACCGGTGGAGATCCTCGATGATTCGGCGCAGAAATCTGCCAGCAAGCGTTACCTCGTCGGCCGTACTAACTCTGGTTTTGGGCGCGTGTTCAACAACAATGCGGGCGCAGACGGGCGCCCAAGTATCCCAGGACGCGGCCACGAAACCGTGGATGGACCGCAGTCTCTCCCCCGATGCACGCGCCAATCTTTTGCTGCAGCAGATGACGTTGGACGAAAAACTGTCGCTTCTGCATGGCAATGGGATGGCTCGTGAGCCTCAATGGCAACGCCCCCTTACCCGCGACTCCAATGGAGGCGCCGGCTACATCAACCCCATACCGCGGCTTGGGAATCCCGGCCGTGGACATCTCCGACGCTGCCTACGGCGTGCGCGCCGCCGGCGCCATGGGCCGCTATGCAACCGCCTTGCCCAGCAATCTTGCGGCCGCTTCGAGCTGGGATCGTCATGCCGCGTATGCCTACGGCTCGCTGATTGGTAATGAGCTTCGAGCGCAGGGCTTCAACATGTCCCTCGGTGGCGGCATCAACCTCACCCGGGAACCGCGCGATGGCCGCACCTTCGAGTATCTCGGAGAAGACCCCGTGCTCGCCGGAACCCTTGTCGGGCAGCTCATGGCGGCTGAGAAAGCCGAACACGTCATCTCCGACATCAAGCATTACGCGGTGAACGATCAGGAGACGGGAAGAGACATCGTAAACGCCATCATTTCAAAGCGTGCGATGCGCGAGTCGGATCTGCTTGCCTTCCAGATTGGGATTCGCGACGCCCAGCCAGGCGCGGTGATGTGCTCGTATAACCGCGTCAACGGCGAGTACGCGTGCGAAAACGACTATCTGCTGCGCGAGGTTCTCAAAGGAGAGTGGGGCTTCCCCGGGTTTGTCGACTCCGACTGGGGCGGAACCCACTCCACGCTACAGGCCTCTCACGCCGGGCTGGACCACGAGGAGCCGATGGACGATTTCTTCGGGCCCGCGCTGAAGGCCGCCGTCGAGCAGAAGCAGGTGTCTCTGGCTGAGATCGACGATCACGCCCGCCGTATGCTCCGCTCCTACTTCGATGACGGCGTCATGGATTATCCCGTGAACCGAAGAGTAATCGACGTGGAAGGCCATCTTGAAGTCACCCAGCAAATTGAAGAAGGTTCCATCGTTCTGCTCAAGAACGAGCACTCCATCTTGCCTCTGGATGCAGCACACACGCGCTCTTTAGCGATCGTGGGCGCACACGCTGACGTGGGAATGCTGTCGGGCGGCGGGTCCGCCCAGGTAGATCCTCCGGGGGGCAACGCCATCAACCCGTCTGAAGGCGCCATTAGCTATGCAACCCACTCGCACGTCTACTTCCCTACTTCCCCGCTGAAGCAGCTGCGGGCCATGCTTCCCAACACTAAGGTCGAGTTCGCCTCCGGCGATGACCTCAGCGCAGCCGCCTCCCTTGCCAGGCAAAGCGATATCGCGATCGTCTTCGTGCAGCAATGGGAGATGGAAGGAATGGATCTGCCATCCCTAGCCCTCCCGGATAATCAGGACGCCCTCGTCGAGGCCGTCGCAGCAGCGAACCCGCGTACCATTGTCGTTCTCGAAACCGGCACAGCCGCTCTGATGCCCTGGGCCGGAAAGGTCCAGGGTATTGTCGAGGCCTGGTATAGCGGCGCTCGCGGCGCCACGGCCTTGGCCCGTGTGCTTACCGGCGCCGTAAACCCATCAGGCAAGCTGGCCGCGACCTTCCCACTCCGTGATGCGGATCTGCCGCACCCGGTGATTCCTCCGTTGCCAGCCGAAGACAGTGGCGCAGGCTCGGCCGCAGTGAGTGCGGGCGGTAATGCCCATTCCAGTTATTCGGTGAACTACGATGAGGGTCTGAAGGTAGGCTACAAGTGGTACGACGCCGAAGAAAAACCGGTGCTGTTTCCGTTTGGTTTCGGACTCTCCTACACGACTTTCGCTTACTCTGGCTTGCATGTTGACGGAGGGACAAAGCCGCAGGTTCGCTTCACTGTGAAGAACACAGGCGCCAGGTCCGGGGCCGAGGTTGCCGAGTTGTACGCCATGTTGCCCTCAGCTGCAAAGGAACCGCCGAAGCGTCTTGTAGGCTACGAAAAGTTGATACTGGCTCCTGGCGAGAGCCGCGAAGTCACCATCGATGTCGATCCTCTTTTCCTCACCATCTACGACGAGCAAGAGAGTCATATGCGCGTGCTGCCCGGGCGCTATTCGTTCGCCGTCGGCGGATCTTCTCAATCGTTGCCCCTCAAGCAAGAAGTTGACCTGCCGGGCCAACCATGAATGATCACGGCCCATGACCGGCTCGAAGATCCCGATGTTTTCTCCCGCGTGAGTTTCACCAGTTGGCTGATGGGCTGGGCTGAGCTCCGGAGTAGGCCGAGCAGCACGGCTTCTGTACCGGTTCAAACTCCATGAATTCGATCCGTGTGCCATCTGGATCCGTCAGGTCCAGCTGCATCTTTCCATCCACACCGAGCACCTGCGGATTCTTGTTGGGTGCGGGCTTCCAACCTCGTGCCTCCAGCTTTGCCTGCAGCTGGGCGACGCTGGTAACTCCGGGCGCGAGATGGTTTGCGCTCCCAAGTTGAGCCAGCGAAGGATTAGCGGGAAGGTACAGCATATATTCCACCCAGTCGGTCCCATTCGGCACCTGCATCATCACCCAATCGACGCGAGTATCCGGATTTCCACCTTGCCAATACAAATGAAAGCCAAGTAGGTCCTTATAGAAGTGGTCGAGAGCCGCGCGATTACGGACCACGTAGCCAGTGTGGATGATGTGGGAACTCAGACTCTGTGTTGCTGAGGCCGGCTCAACCGGCGGGTGATCGCCCTCTTGGGTGAAACCGACTTTGTTTCCTTCCGGATCACGAACCAGGAAGCTTCGGCTCCCATCTGCCCCCACGGTCAGAGTTTGCGGAACGGCAACGCCATGGGTGCCCAGGTACTTGCGCAGGGACTCTGCGTCGCTGGTAGAAAAAGCAACGGCGTCCAAACGATCAGCCAGTCCTGGAGAAGGGGGAGAAATCAACTCTACATACTGCGAGTGGTTCGCATAGAACCGGACACCCGGCTTGGCCGTGTTGGAAGGCACCTGATCCCACCCCAGCAACTCCGCGTAGAACTTTTGCGACTTCGGGATGTCGTCGGCAAAGAGCGTGATATGCGAAATACCGGTGATGGCCGGTCGCGGTGAAGATGCAGGTTGAGCCGAAACCAGGCTCGGAAGAATGACAGTAACGGCGAGAACGATGGTCCTGAGCACTGTGAGTAGCTCCATGGATGCTGACTTCCGCGAGCTTATCAAAAAAAGGCGACCACCGATTATTTGGTTGACTTTATTTCACATGTCAGATATTTATTACATGTGAAACAAAAAGGCTCCCTTTCGAAAGGAGACCAGCTGCTGGCGATGCTGGCGGCGCTTGCCAATCCCCATCGGCTACGAATCATAGCCGCACTTGCCTCTGGCGGACGCAACTACGTGAGTCAGCTTGCGCGGGAACTTGGCATCAGCCGGCCATTGTTGCATCTGCACCTGCAGAAGCTTGAAGATGCGGGCCTTGTCATCAGCCAACTCGAGCTGTCACAGGATGGCAAGGCACTCAACTACTTCGAAGTCCGCAATTTCGACTTCGAACTCACGCCGGCCGCAATCGCCGCGGCGGCAAAATCCCTCACGGCCAAATTCGAACCTTAGAGGACTCCATGCCCGACCACCTACAAGACATCTTCCTAGCGGCTTTCTTCTTCCCATGTGCCGCAGCTGTTCTCGTCTTCTTCATGAAATATGTTTCTGCCGTCCTGCAGGCGAGAGTGCGCCTCGGCCAGGATGAAGCGTATCGCGAACTCGCGGCCAGGGCCGCGGGCACACAAGCCGAGACGGCAGCGGCGCTCTCATCCTTCGGCACGGCGCTCGCGGAAATACAATCCCGGCTCGCCGTTGTCGAAAAGATTCTTAAGGACGTTGAGTAGATCGCTTTCCCGCCGGAAAGCAGAGAAATATAAGAGGAGGAATACCCATGAACGAAGTGTCATCGTTTCGCCTATATGTCTTGCGCGCCATGTATTTGTTTATCGTGGCCGGCCTCGGCGTCTATCTCTGGCCCGGCGTACTCAATCCTCAAAAGCATTGGGAACTGATGGAGGGGATGGAATCCTGCATGCTCGCCGCCTTTTCCTTGCTCTGCCTACTCGGACTGCGCTATCCGCTGCAGATGTTGCCCGTCCTGCTGTGGGAAGTGCTCTGGAAGACGCTTTGGCTCATCCTCGTTCCGCTACCGCAATGGAGGGCCGGCCATATCGACGAGGCGCTCAAGCCATCGATCTTTGCCGTATCCATGGTCGTGCTCGTTTATTTAGCCATCCCCTGGTCCTATGTGTTTGCGCACTACGTGAAAGCGCACGGCGATCGTTGGCGGAAAACTCACGGAGCAACGTCGCCTGCTTTCTCCGCCAGTGGCCGGGCGTAACGCACCAACGAAATTAAGAACTCCCCCGGCTCCTACTAGGACGTGACGACTTGTTCGGCAACCGGCATTTCTCTTCGATCTGCCTGACGCCGGCTTAGGACAAACTCCGCGAAAATCCAGCACGCGCCAATCGCAGTCAAGTTGTACACCGCCCCGCCCCATGCCCCTTGGCTATGTGGTTGGACAAAAACAGGAGGTATTTCTACCGTAGCCTCAAACACCAACAGCATCAGCGCAAGAAGTCTTGCGGCCAGCACGTCCTGAACACCCGACACGATCGCAATACCTGCAA
The DNA here is from genome assembly GCA_963790935.1 of uncultured Acidobacteriaceae bacterium. Lineage (GTDB taxonomy): Bacteria > Acidobacteriota > Terriglobia > Terriglobales > Acidobacteriaceae > PALSA-350. The sequence goes on from CAWBRJ010000053.1 coordinate 91,154, forward strand.
GCAGGAATGCAATACCCGTCAGCACTATCCAAAACAATCCAAACGGCACCCAATGCGGCACGAAGCGTGCGTAAGCGTGAAGACTGATGAGGTGGCCTAAGCCGAACAGGATGGGAGGCACTCCCAACATCCACCGAGCGGCGGTCGCTGCTCTCTCTTGCCATACCGCGTCGGGGACTGCGGTTGTTGCGTAAACAATCGTTGCCGGGGAGACAAACAGTATCTGTGCAGCGACCCCGCCCAAGACGAAAACGATGACCCCGATTCCAAAACCAAACTTATGCGTCAAGACAAACAACCGAGGCACCCAGAACGAGGCAAAGATTAGGTAGACAACGGCTGATCCCGCTGCTCCCAACCGTGCGGTACGTGGCCACAAGATCGCCATGCCGGCCGCGACCAGCCAGACACCCGCGAGGTACGCGAGCACACGTTCGCCAGGAATATGGCCGAGTGATTGTATCGGCTGGTGAGAAGCCTCGAATGCTCCCCAAACAAGATCCAGGATCCCGGTAACAATCGTTGCCAGGCCGTAGAACCAAACTCCGACTCTCATTTCTTCGATCTCCTCTGAGTTTCAAGACTGATAGTATGGTCGCCATTGGTACATTGAACAGAGCCATTTTGTGATAATTTCATTAGACCAATGAGGAAGCAGTGCCAAAAACCATCAGCTCGTTCGAGCTCACTCTCAAAAGCCGCACGCAGCATCAAACGCTAACCAGTTGGCTGTACCTGGAACTGCGACGTGCCATTCTTGAAGGCCGGCTTGGCCCTGGGACAAGACTGCCCGCCTCCAGAGACTTCGCCAGCCAGTACGGGCTCTCGCGGGGAACAGTGGTCACCGTGCTCGAACGGTTGCAATCCGAAGGCTACGTATCCTCCGGCGTCGGGGTAGGTACATGGGTGAATCACATAGCGGCGCCCGCGCAATCCCGGCGGATGACCTCAACTCCTCCGGCTTACATTCGTCGCGTAATTTCGGAGTACACACGGCCAAAACCTTTCGTCGGCTTGGCATTTCCAAAGGGCGTACGGCCGTTTCGCGTTGGGGCTCCAGCCATCACTGAATTTCCGTCCGGAGTCTGGGGACGCATTGCAGCCCATCGGGCGCGAAACTTCGGGACATGGTTGAAGACAGAGGCTGGCGGGCGCGGATATCGGCCATTGCGCGATGCGATTGCCGAGTACCTGCGCACGTCCCGCGGCGTGCGATGCAGTTCGGAACAAATCGTGATGGTCTCTGGAATACAGCAGGCGCTCGACCTGTTGGCACGGCTTCTCCTGAAACCGCACGACCCGGTATGGATGGAGGATCCTGGATATTTCGGGGCCAGCATCGCGTTCGGCACCGCAGGGGCGAGAATCGTCGGTGTGCCGGTGGACGAAGAGGGGCTGTCCGTCACCGCCGGCATGAAAATCTGCCCGCACGCCAAGGGAGTATATCTGACCCCGGCTCACCAGTTTCCGTTGGGTGTAACCATGTCTCTCGAGCGCCGCATGGCCATTCTCAACTGGGCCTCACGCGCTGGCGCTTTTGTGATCGAAGATGACTATGACAGCGAGTACCGGTTCGAAGGACAGCCTGTGCCGGCGCTGCAAAGTCTCGACAATCATTCCAGCGTCATCTTCGTTGGATCCTTCAGCAAGACGCTATTTCCATCCTTACGCCTGGGCTACGTGGTACTCCCTCCGTCATTGGTCGACTATTTTCTAGCCTTCCGCTATCGAACTGACCTTCAGAATTCGACGTTCGATCAGGCCGTGCTTTGCGACTTCATCGTTGAGGGGCATTTGGCGCGTCATCTGCGCAGGATGCGTAATCTGTACGCCGGCCGCCTCGCAGCGTTGATCGAAGGAGGAAAGCAACATCTCAATGGGTTGCTTGAACTTTCCGAAGTCAGGGCCGGTCTTTACACCATGGGGTTCCTCAAGAATGGGATGGATTCACGCCGCGCGGAGAAGCTGGCAGCAGAGAAGGGAATTGAAGTTCTTGCCGCTGATCGATTTACCTTCAGACGTCCTGACCCAAAGGGATTGCTCCTCGGCTTTGCTGCCTTCGATGAGGCTACGATTGGGCGAGAACTGGTTCGACTGGCAAAGGCGTTGAGCTGAGGGTTAGGACTTTACAGCGTTTCCCACGGGCGGAAGGTATGTTCATGGAGTTCCATGTTCACCCGCTTACCGCGAAACTTCACTCCTTCCATGCTGAGCCGAAGGCGCTGCTCCGCGGCAGCCTCTCCGCGTAGTTTGATCTCGCCGCCTGCACCCACAATGCGTTGCCAAGGTACAGAGTGGAGCGCCTCCTTTTGCAGTAATCTTGCCACGGCTCGGTGATACAGCGGGTAGCCTGCAGCAGCGGCAACCTTGCCGTAGGTCGAAACTTTGCCTTTGGGGACGGAACGGATGATGCGGCGAAAGGCAGCATCGCGTGGTTCATTTTTGCGCAGTGCATCCTTCAGAATTCTTCGCTTGAGGTTTTGAGGAACATCCAGGCGCCGCATGCGCAAAACTATATCAAAAGCGCCGGTCTATTTCGTCTCGGCCGCACGGGACAAAATGTAGGCCTCGATCGCTCGCACTTGATCAGGCTTTAACGCGTCTTTGAACGATGGCATCCCTAATTGCTGGCGAGCGCCTCCCAGCACGATGGACTCGAATTGATGATGGGTTGCAGCGCCGGCGTAGCGAAGATCAGGAACGCCGGAGCTGGAGACGACTCCCACCCCGTGACAGTAGAAGCACTGCTGCGCGTATAAGACAGCACCTTCGGAGATCATGGACGGCGTGGCGTTCATATGGATCGCGGGAGAAGGCGGCCCCTGATACCGGAATGGAGGAACTTCGAGTTTCGCGCTACCGCCGAGAGAGAAAGTAAGCACGCGGCCGAAGCCGGGTTTCACCACGCCGCTGCCGGGGATGTTGTTAAGTCCCGCGGACCCGCCCCAGCCAACCATGAGAGTTACGTATTGCACTCCGTTGAGCAGATAGGTGACCGGAGGAGCCATGATGCCGGTGCCGGCATCGAACTGCCAAAGTTTCTTGCCGTCGGTTGCGCGATAGGCGCAGAACACTCCGTCGGAGCGGCCCTGGAAGATCAGGTTGCCCGCAGTCGCGAGCACTCCGCCGCTTTCTACCTGGGGCAGAGAGACGCGCCAGACCGCATGCTGCTGGGCAGGGTCCCAGGCGACTAATAGCCCAGTCATCGGAGGAAGCGCCATGAATTTTGCCAGCAGTGGCCCGTGGTAGCCTGCATCCTCACCGCGGTTCCAATTGCTGGTATTTGAGATCCAACCCTTGTCTGGAGCATGCAGCGCGTAGGAGCCCTGTCTTGCCGGTAAGTAAACAAGACCTGTGGTGGGATTGAATGCCATGGGATACCAGTTATGTGCGCCACCGGGCGCAGGAGAAACAAGGACCGGGTTAAGCCCGTCATACGCGGCTTTGGACTCGATGGGCCGTCCGCTCTGGGGATCGATTCCGGTTGCCCAGGTAACTTCGTCAACGAAGGGTTTCGCGGAAAGAAACTGGCCGGTTTGGCGATCGAGCACGTAGAAGAATCCGTTCTTCGACGCTTGCATGATGACCTTGCGCGGAGTGCCCCCTATGTTCAGATCGGCGAGCATCAATGGCTGCGTGGCGTCGTAGTCCCAGTTCTCTTGCGGGGTCACCTGGTAGTGCCAGACCAACTGCCCGTCGCTGGCGCGCAAGGCCAGGATGGAAGCGAGATAGAGATTGTCGCCTCCCCCGGGGCTGCGCAGATCGCGGTACCATGTGCTTCCATTGCCGGTGCCGGCGTAGACCAGGTCGAGTTTGGGGTCATAGAGGATGGAGTCCCACACCGTGCCTCCTCCGCCTGCGACCCAATACGGCCCGTGCCATGTTTTCGCGGCCTCTTCCAGAGCTTTGGTCTCGAAGCCTTTTGCGGGATCACCCGGGACGGTGTACGTGCGCCACACCAGTTTTCCTGTGTCCGCGTCGTAGGCGGAGAGGTAGCCGCGCACTCCAAACTCTCCGCCCGCATTGCCGATGAGGACCATGCCCTTGACGATGCGGGGAGCGCCCGTAATGGCGTAGGGTTTGGATTGATCGACGGTGACGATATCCCACACCGGATTGCCGGATTTCGCGTCGAGCGCGATGAGCCGGCCGTCGAGCGTGCCGAGGTATACCTTGCCCTCGTAGAGGGCGACTCCGCGATTGACGGTGTCGCAGCAGATGGTGCGAACATTGGCGCGAGATACTTTGGGATCGAAGGTCCACAGGACTTTGCCGGTCCTTGCGTCGAGCGCATACGCGACGCTCCACTGACCGGTGGTGTAGATCACACCGTTGGAGACGAGCGGCGTCGCTTCGAGGCCATGTGTGGTACCGAGCTCTCTGCTCCAGAGCAGGCCGAGCTGGCTGATGTTCTGTTCGTTGATCAACGTCAGGGGGCTGAAGCGTTGCTCGTCGTTGGTTCTTCCGTAGGTGGTCCAGTCGGCGCCATCAGGGACGGCTATTGGAGTCGATTTTTTGCAGCCCCCGAGGGAGATGAGCAGAACGACGAGGAAACAGATGTGCAGGCGCATAAAGTTTCGAGCTTGGAAAAAAGGAACGTGGGCGAATTAAATGCTCATATAAATTTGGTGTCAAGCAGCCAAGACGGTTGGCCAAGGCTGCTGAAACGTCGCATGGTAGACCGTTGGTCTGTTATGAATTGACCAGGCTGCGGCAAACTCGGTTTTGTATCAGGGCGCGACTTTGGTCGGGTTCGTGCCAGCCCCGGACTTCAGTCCGGGGAGCGGGTTTTTAAACCCGCGGGAACGCTCGTATATAAAAAATCGGGGCTTTAGCCCTGGTGGCTGCTACTCAAGCGGTTTGCGAATTTGTCCGCAGCCGCTTTAGCTCCGAGGGGCCGCACCCGCGGAAATGGCACGCCACGCCGCCATCGATTGTTTCAGATACACTCCAGGATCCCCTGTCAGTCCGTAGCACTGTATACCGAAGGGCCCGCGGTACCCGGCTTTTGTGATCGTGCGGACCAACTCGCTGACATCGTAGTCACCGCGGCCGAGAGGCTGAATCAGCGTGTTCCAATCCCGGCCCTGCCGGTCTGCTCCGTTGATTGTGACGCCGTACAGTCGTGGCATGGCCTTGTCCAGTAACTGAGGGAACTCCGGATCAAACCCGGAGCGCAATTCATGGCAGAGATTGAACGTGACGCCCACATTGCTTCGCCCGGCTTGCTCGGCGACCCGCACAACGTCTCTGAACCGGGCCAGGTAAAAGCCATAGTGGGGATAGAGCGCGACGCGAAGGTTGGATCGTGACGCGAGATCAGAAATTCGATCGACCGCCTGGATCGTGCGCTCTTCTGCTCCGGCGCCTTCCCCTTGCATAGCGACCCATACGATGGTTCCACGCCCTTGCAACGCTGCGATCGCGGCTTCCATCCCTGGTTCATATTTGATCTGCCCGTTACTGATGTCCACCGTCAGCCAAAGAAAGAACAATTGGAGATGTGCCTCGTCGAGCGCCCGCAATCGCTCGGGGATTTGCCGCGCATGATCGAAGACGGTCCCCTCAAATCCATACTCGTGCGTAAATCCGGCTTGCTGCTCAGGACTGATATCGCCAAACTCGTAGGCAAAGATGGAGTTGGGAAGCCCGGGGCCGTCGAACCCCTTCGCATCGATGTTTGCAAGCGCGATGCAAGAGGCTGCAGCACCTTTGACAAACGCCCGGCGGCTTGTAAGCGCGATCTGCTTTCCCGGCAATTTCATTGTGCCCCCCGCCGTTCCAGCACCGCGGTGGCGGACCACTCTGAACCCGGCGGAGTCTCGGCTGCTCTTGCTGACGCTTCCATCATTACGGTGAGTACAGTAATGTCGTCATCCTGGCCGAAGCTCTGCGCTGTTTGGGCGATCACCTCCGCCGGTTGAGTGGATAGGGTAGCGGCCCGCTCGAAGCCGAACAGTTCCCCTGACCGGGCACGGGCCTCGACCACGCCGTCGGTGTACAGCGTAAGCTGGGCGCCGACAGGCAAGGGAATACTGACTTCCGGGTAATCGGTCTCGGCCGTGATTCCGAGGGGAAGGCCATTTTCGACTGCGATCTCCTGTCCTCCCAGGTAGGGAGCCAGATGGCCTGCATTCGCCACAGTGACTGCTCCTTGTGGTTCAATACGCAGAACCACACAAGTCGTGAAACCGCCCTGGCTGCGCGACAACATTCGGCGATTCATAGAGTCGAGAATCTCCGACGGTCTATCCGTGTAATGCGCCAGCGTGCGCAAAGTGCCGACAAGAAGCGAAACCGTCATCGCCGCCGGCATGCCCTTCCCGCTCACATCGCCCACGGCGATCAAAGCGCCGCCGGATGCAATTGGGATGACCTGGAAAAAATCCCCGCCCACCTGGCCCGCAGGCCTATAAACACAGTGGATTCGAAACCCCGGTACGGGTGGAATCTCATTGGGAATCAGGACCTGTTGCACCGTGCGCGCCGACTCCATTTCTCCGGCGAGGCGTTCTTCGTCACGGCGGGATCGCGCGAAACGCAAGGGCAGCACAGCGACCACCGCGATAAGCATCAGCATGTCTGCGAGGTCATTGACCGAAATTGGAAAGGGTCGGCGGGAGATTTGAAAGAACCAGTGGAGATCGCGGTAAACCCAGGTATGGCCTGATCCGCCCAAGGCAGTCAGGAGAATGACGGCCAGCCAACACAGATAGCAAAAAGCAACAGGCATCAGCATCAGCTGTGCGTCTGGCACGCCTCGGGTTGCTTTCTGGTACAAGAGCCCAAGTATGTAGCAGAAGTAGGAAACCAAGGCCAAGGCCCAGATGAGATCGAACTGGACCAGGTCGATCCACCCCATTCTGAATGCTAGCTGCCCCAGAATCGTCACCACTGGCGTCGCTACGGCGGCCCAGAAGAGCCAGTTCTTGCGCCCATTCAGAATGGTGAAGATGAAGAGCAGGAACAAAAGCCAGCTGGCCGCCGATAAAGCTGCATCCAGCCAGAAAATGATCCATTGGGGCGTAGGATGAAAGCGGTAATAGTCGAGGACCAGATGGTCGAGACCGGTCAGCAGCTCATAAATACCGAACCAGAGGTACTCGCGATCCTGTGGCCTCATTGAGAACAGAAACAGCCCCGCAAACGCAGCCAGCAGGTTCATCAGCATCAGCACATTGCCCGAACTGCTGGACCAGAACCTGCCCCAGGCGTCATAAGTCTGTTGAGTTCTGAGAGCATCGATTTCGGCTACACGTGTGGTGGAGGTGGGGCCGCCGCTCACCCCCTTAGGGAACCACGGCCAGTGCCATACGCGGATGGCGAACGTAACCGCATGGCCCGGCGAGGGAAGGTCGGCGGGAAGGACGAAGATCTGATCAAATCCGGCCACGTATTCGGCATGCGGTGGCATCCCGCCGAACTGCCCGATCAACCTGCTATCCGCGAAGATTTGATAGCTGGTAAGCAACCGCGGTAGGCTGATGGCCCAGTGCCTGTGTTCCTCGGGCAGCAGAACCTTGAAGCGGTACCAGGCAAAGCCGCTGTAGCCCTTATATCCTTGTTCTCCCCAGCCAGTGTTAGAACGAAGCAGAGGCCACGAAGAATCGTCGAAGTCCGGCTTTGCCCATCCCAGTTTGCCGTCCGGGTCATCCCCGGGATGGAAACGCCACACTCCGTCGAGCGAAATGATGGGGTCCCGGTCACGATCAAAGCTAAACGTCGCCGGAGCTTCTACGTTTGTCTGCGCACGGACGCGGGGGGAGGACCAACATTCAAGGAGAAGGAACGAAACGCAAAGCCAGCGAAGATATCGAAGATGTGGATGAGCAGACAAGGTCGGCCTCTGGCAGTTCGAAGCTTTGCATAAAAAGCCCTACCTGACAAGCGTTTCGGGTGCAAAACCATCGAGAAATAAAGGAACACCGCAGAGCCTGCCGGATTTGGCCACGTCGATCCAGAGCCTTGACCCAACCTAACCGCCGTGCGCGGTTTTGCCACCATCGATAACCATTTGTGCTCCGGTCATGTACGGAAAATCATCCGATGCAAGCGCCAGAGCAAAAGCGGCGATCTCTTCGGGAGTCGCCATTCGTTTCATCGGAACATGAGATCTCGCCCAAATCGACGCCGCTGTCTCCCAAGCCGCGTTTGGAACATTCTCCATGTGCGCCACCCGCCTTACAAGCGCGGTATCAGTCGTGCCAGGAATGAGGGCATTGATGCGAATGCCCTTATCGACGTAGTCGAGTGCGGCAGACTGGACAAGACCAACGAGCCCCCGTTTGCTCGCCGTGTAAGCGGAGCGGTTCTCTGTTGTGGCGATCGCATTGGAAGATGAGGTCACCACGATGCTGCCTCGGCCATTCGCGAGCATATACGGGATCTCATACTTCATCGCCAGAAAAACACCACGCAAATTGGTGTTCTGCACGTCGTCCCATTCTGCCGAGCTATATTCATGAAGTGGTTTTTCAAGCGTGATCCCAGCATTGTTGAAGGCCACGTCCAGCCGCCCATACGTCTGCGCAACCTGGTCGACAAAAGCCTTCACGCTGTTCTCATCACGTACATCGGCGCGAACGTAAAGCGCCTTGCCACCGTGCGATTTGATCTCCGCCTCAACTTCGCGTCCAAGATGCTCGCGCCGCCCACAAAAGGCAACTATTCCTCCTTCGGCGGCAAAGCCGATTGCCGCTGCACGCCCAATTCCCGAGGTCGCCCCCGTGATCAGAACCACTTTGTTTTCAAATCGACGCCGCGGGCCTATATGAGGGGCAGCTGCGTTTTGATCAGTCCCACGCGTGCATGCAGCAATCCCTCCAGTCATTGCTGCAGCGGTCATCGCAAGCATCGTACGCCGGTCGAGGATTGCACTTGTGTCTTCAGGCATGGATGGGCTTCTCCTGCATTCGTTTTCGGGGACATGATCTGACCGGAGCCGCTTCGGTAGCTTTCGGTGCTGCTAGTAAAGCAGCTTGATTTCAAGAACCTTCTCCGGTTGATCCAATTGAAATTTCGCCTCAGCGAACTTTGGTGGCCCCATCGACTTCCTGGGGTTATTCGAGGCGCCATAACCTTCTTTCGGGATGCCTAAGACGTTCTTGTCGAGCCGGCCGTTCATATTCTCATCGTGAAAGACTGAAACGGCATAGACCCCGCGCGGGAGGTTCTTCAGCGTCACTTGCGCGATCAAGGTTTGCGGATCGATCCCGGCCTGGAGCGTGCGGACCGTCTTTGATTTGTCACCGGGAAATCCGGCTTCTCCGTTGAATACAGCAATGGCGATCTGCCCCTTGCTGCTTTTCGCTCCGACTATGCGGATAGTGAGTGAACTGCCGGCGTCCTGTGCGAAAAGTCGCGGCGTTACGCCAAGGACAGCCAAAGCTATCAAGACTACCGCTGGGATGCAAAGGGAAGATACCGATCGTGGCGAGCGCTGCTTCATACTTGTGGTCAACTCCGAGTGAACCTGCTTGAGACTGCGTTGTGCGCGGTGCGAGCTTATCGATCAGCGTCGCGGAGCGATGAATTCTCCGATCAGGTTCCCACCTGCCTTGAAGACAAACGACATGCTTCCAATCCGAAAGGCATCCGCGGCCTCGTAGCGGCTCGGGTACCACGCGTTCACCGCCGTAAAGGAACCCACATAGGGGGACACCAGGGAAGGCACTGAGAATACGGTTCGCCCGGTCCTGGTTTCTGCTGTCAGTACCGAAACAAATGCGTGAGCCGTGCGCGGAAACAATCCGGAACAATCGCATCGATGGTACGCAACATCTTCGTGAATCAGGGCTCCCAGTGTGTACTCGGTAGTCTTTGTGGTCAGATTCATGCCGAACCTCCATCCGTATCGTTCCCCATATCCCTGAGGTCCGGAATCCCATTCAGGCGGCGCCGGTTTGCCTTGATCGATGCCGGCGCCGATCGCCGTGCTGATCAACCCGGGCGGACCAAATGCGTAGTAGAGAAAGTTTCGCAACTGCTGCTTATGGTCAGGAAAGGTATATGCACTAACCGGGCCGCTGGAGACCGCGGCGGCCGGAGCCATCGGAGAGCCGGTTTGACTACTTTGAGGTGAGTCTGAATTGCTTTGGGCGTGTGCAGTGACACTGGCAGCGCAAACCAGGATTGCGAACAATTGCGCGACGGAGACCATGATCCCTCCTTCTGAACGCAGTGTCCTCCGGGTGGCATTGTTGGGCCAATTCTGAACGGATAAGCGCGGCAACTTTACGCATGAGCGCGTCTAAGACCCAGATAAGCGAGGAAAGAGGATGTTGCCTTTTCCAATCGTCCTCTAGCCGGGACAATCGTGTTGAGCAACCATTCTCCACGGTGTGAAGGCAATTCCGGCGCTTAGATCCAAATTTCCGCGTTCGTTCCTTTTCTCTGCGCTTCCTGCCAGAATTATCTGAGAGTGAAACAGGGGGAGATCCAGGACGCGCCGCTATGGATTACCGTGAAGCGAACATCATCGCGCAGACATTCGGGTTTGCCACCGGAACCGCGTTGTCTGCGTTGCTTCTGGTTCTGGTCCATCGCCCTGGCGGAAAGAACCGGGGTTCCCGAATCTTGTTCGCAGCCTGCATCCTTGTCGCCAACGGTGCGGGCTTGTTCAAGAATCTTGCCTTGCTCGCCGACCCGAATCTGAATCTCGTCCTCGAACAACGCATACGCTCCATTGGCTTTGCGGCCGGGGCGCTCGTTCCTTGCGGCATCCTTCCAGTTTGGCGGACGAACGCCATCAGCAGCTTTCGCCGCCGGGCCGGTAGTTGGCTTGTTCTGTACGCGGCGGTGAGCGGTGGCCTCATCGCGGCTGCCGTGATCGCGCAAGCATGGGCCCCACAGCGGTCCGTTCCTGGCCCGGATTTGCATTTGCTCACCAGCCAGGACGGGATTGGAAATCTGGCCATATACAACGGGCTGGTAACGCTTGTATTGGGAGGCGCGGTACTGCTGCCAGGCACTTTAAAGGGGCCAAAGGATCTGATTGCGGTGGCGTTGATGATCACAGGACTTTGCGTGAGCACCACCGGCGCCGTGGCCATGCTCTTTATTCATCCTCCCGGTACGATAGCTCAATTAGCCCAGGTAGCGAGATTTCAAGGCATCATCTTGCTCGTTATCGGAGCGTTCTTTTATTTTTCCCACTTCCAGGCTGCCGATGTATTCGCAAAATCCGCACTTCGAGTCCTTCTCGCAGGCCGCCTTGGCGCTGGTTGGGTCTCTCCTGCTGTTTGGCCCGTTTGCTTCCATTGTTCGCAAGTCTCCTCTCCCGCAGGCAACCGCCACTTTGCTGGCTGCGGCAATCCTGTGCGCAACCATCATGGTCTACCTGCGATTTGGAAACTGGATAGACCTGGTAGTCGAGCGCAGAATCTTTGGCAAGCGTGACCCTCGTCGGGTAATCCAGGACTTTCGACAACAGATCGGATCGCTGGATTCCCCGGAGCCACTCATGTCGTTGGCTCGCTCCGTGGCCGCGGAAGCTCTCGCGATGAGGCCTGAGGACGTTGAGCTTGAGCCGGACTCATTGGATCGCTCCGGATCTCCGGCCGATGTGCTCATTCCGATTCCGTCGCGCAACAATTCGATTCAGCTCGCGGTCTCTTTGCGGGGCGATCGCAGGACATTGCTCACAACCGAAATCGATCTGCTGAACGAAATCGCCCTGCATGCTGGAAGGCGGCTGGATGACCTTGACCGCGAACAAGAGCGAATAGAGCGGGTCCGCAAGGAAGGCTATCTCAGCCGGCAGTTGGTGGAAGCAGAGCTGCGTGCGCTTCGATCGCAGATTAATCCCCACTTTCTTTTCAATTCACTCAATACCATAGCGTCGCTGATACCGTCTGAGCCGGAGAAAGCGGAGAAGATGACTGTCCGCATGAGCAGTATTTTTCGCTATGTCCTGATTCACGCGGATCGGCCGTTTAGCTCTTTGGGCGAAGAGGTAGAATTCCTTCGCACGTTCCTTGAAATTGAACAGATCCGCTTCGGAGAGAGGCTATCCGTCGAATTCCAGGTCGACCCTGCAGCAGGGCACCTGATGATTCCATCGCTGATCCTGCAGCCATTGGTCGAGAACGCCATCAAACACGGAATCGCGCCCAAGATTGGCAAGAGCCGAATCACCGTAGGGGCGAGATGCGTGGATGACATGATTCGGGTCGACATTGATGACGACGGGGTCGGTCTGCGTCACAATGCGGTCAGTGACCGCCAGTTACGGCGAATGGCGAACAGTACAGGTATCGGTCTGCACAACATACGAGAGCGGTTAAGCACTCTCTATGGCTCGGCCGCCGGGCTCATCCTTACTGATCTCGAAAATGCCGGATGCAGGGCTACCCTGACGATTCCGGTTAATGGAGCGAAAGATGCAAATCCAGGCGCTGATTGCGGATGACGAACCAGCAGCGCGGGCACGGTTGCGCAGGCTGCTTGGCCAGTATCCTGAAATTCGCATCATGGGTGAAGCTGAAAACGGTATAGATGCGCTCGAAAGCATTGAACAACTGCGTCCGGAACTGCTTTTCCTCGATGTCGAAATGCCGGGACTGAATGGCTTCGAGGTACTGCAGGGGCTCTCGGCGGACGTCCCTCGCCCGCTGACAATCTTCATTACAGGATTTCACGAATACGCCCTGGAAGCATTCCGCGCGCGAGCGATTGCCTACCTGCTGAAGCCAATTGAGGAAGAGCACCTGCGTGAGATGGTGATCCGCGCCACAATTCTCATTCAATCGGAGTCCTCTCGACAAGCAGAGGATGAGAAGGTGAACAATCTTCTCGCCAACCCGGCAAGTACACTGCAACAGATTGTCGCCAGAAAGGCGAATCGGGTGTACCTGATAAATCCCGCTGATGCAGTTTACTTTTACATGGAAAGCGGGATTGTGCGGATGCGGGTCGAGAATGAAACCTATTGGGTCAACTATCAGCTTGGTGAGCTGGAAGAGGCGCTGCAGGAGCGCGGATTCTTTCGTGCCCATCGCTCCTCTCTGGTGAACCTGGCTCGCGTGAAAGAGCTTCGCCTCGATCCGCGGAGCAGTATTGTGCTCGTCATGAACGATGCGAAGAGCTCAGAAATCGAGGTCAGTGAGCGACAGGCGCGAGTACTCCGTGCGCGCATTCCTGGCCTCTGAGAGTCGACTGACGAAGCGATCACTCATAGCGCAGCGCCACCACGGGATCAACCTTGACCGCCCGGCGCGCGGGGAAATAAGAAGCCAAAGCAGCTACTCCGATCAAAACAAGCGACACGGTGGCAAAGGTCAGCGGGTCGCTCGATCCAATCCCATAGAGCAGGTGCGACAAGCTCGGGAGCGTTCGCGTGAGTATCAGTGCGCCGGCTATCACCGGCCGCGATGCCGGCCAGCACCACCCTCAGCTCTCGCCCAATAAACAGACGAAGAACATTTCCCTTATCTGCGCCGAGCGCCATGCGGATGCCAATTTCCTGCACCCGCTGTGTTACGGAATACGAAATCATGCCGTATATTCCAACTGCTGCCAGCAGCAACGCCAGCCCCGCAAACGTTCCTAACAGAATCATGGGGAAACGCTGTTCAGACATCGAATCCGCAACAATCTGCCGCATCGTTTGTACGTGGTATACCGGCTGCTCGTTGCCTGCCTGGTAAACAGTTGCCTTGATCGCAGGAATGAGGGTCGCGGCGTCCAGTGGAGTGCGAACAACTATGCTTGCTTCCGGATAATTGAGCGCTACCCATTGGTCCGGATCTTGATAAAGCGAATAGTACGTTTGATACTGATTGGCCACGGCCGTGTCATTCAGCGCCGCATCCTTCACGTGAGCTGCGACCCCCACAATTGTGCAAGGGCCAAAGGCCTCGAATCCCGCAGTGATCGTGTGCCCGATAGCCTTTCCATCGGTAAAGAACTTATGTGCGAATCCGCTGTCGATGACGGCGACACATGGCGAGTTGCTGGTGTCTTCCATGGTGAAAAAACGCCCTTGAAGCAGGGGTATTCCCATGGCTCGAAAATAATCCGGGCCGGTGAGAAACGCTTCCATTCGTGCCGCACCTTGGAGCGATGCGGGCCTTTGGGAATCGAGCCAGAATGGCAGGTATCCCCCCTCTCCGGTTAATGGAACGGCGGTAGTAAAATCCGCCGCCTGCACACCGGGAATCTGGCGAATGCGGTCCATCAATTGTTGGTAAGCGACGCGCGTGTCCGAAGGTGTCTTGGTCAGGGAATGCGAGACCCCGGCCTTCAATGTGATGACATTGTTTGTGTCGAAACCTGGAGGAACGCTCCATAAGTGAAGAATTGTCCGCAGCAGCAGGCCGGCGCCGACGAGCAGCACGAGCGTGAGCGCCACTTGGATAACGATGAAACTGCTCTGAGTCCGTCGATGGACGGGAGTACTGTGGCCCCCCTTCTTGAGCGATGCTTGCGGATCGGCTTTCCAGGCCTTGAGTGCGGGTGCGATCCCGAACAGAATTCCAACCAGGAGCGACACTGCCAGTGTGTAAAGCAGAACGGCGGCATTCACGCGAACGTCCTCACTACGCGGCAAAACTTCTGGCATCGCCGCCAGGAGAGACTTGATTCCGAAAAATGCAATCGCGATGCCCAGGCTCCCACCGGCGAGCGACAGAAGTACGCTTTCCGTGACCAATTGCCGTGCCACGTGTGTGCGGCTCGCACCCAGCGCGGAGCGAATTGCAAACTCTCGGTTTCGCCCCGCTGCACGGGCCAGCAGCAGATTGGCAACATTCGCGCAGGCAATCAGCAGCACCAGGCCAACTGCTCCTGACAGGAGCGTGAGGATTTGCCCTGCGTCCCCAACGATGGCTTGCTTGAGAGGTTCGACATAAATCCCCAGATCGCGGTTGTCGTTGGCGTACAAGCGGTCAAGTCTACTCTGGATCGTACTCATCTCCGACTGAACTTGAGCTACGCTCACTCCAGGTTTCAGACGGGCCAGTGTGAACAGTCCGTCGTGAGCCGCCCGATCGTTCAGAATCAATGGATCGAGTTGGCCGAGTGGGGTGTAAACATCGGCTTCATATTCGAGATGAAATCGAGGCGGGGCAACGCCCACGATCACGTGGTTTACTCCATCCAGGGTAACGCTCTTGCCCAATACCTGGTGGCTCCCAACGAACCGCTCCTGCCACAAATGATTGCTGATGATAGCCACAGGCCCCGCGCCGCCCTGCTCTTCCTGGAGAGTGAACTCCCGTCCCAGAGCCACTTCCACGCCTAGCGTGCGGAAAAAGCCCTGCGAGATTTGACCGGAATTCAGATGCGAAGGCGTGCCGGGAGCTGTGAGATCGATCCCTTGCTGCCGAAACGCGGCCATCTGCTCAAATGAGTGAGCGCTACGCTGCCAGTCCTGAAAGTTTGGGTATGAACCCCAGACACGCGGAAAGCGAGGATTGTTTTCCCACACCATAACCAGGCGATCCGGTTCGAAGTAGTGCAACGGAGCCAGCAGCACACCTTCCACCACGCTGAAGATCCCCGTATTGACCCCAATGCCGAGCGCCAGAGTGAGCACAGCAACGACCGTGAACCCCCGATTTCTGCGCAACTGCCGCAGAGCGTAGCGAAGATCATGCATGAGTCCAGTCATTTTGTTTTCTCCACCGCTGCTTTGCAGTAAATTTACATGCAGCAAGCCATGTTCGTGAAAAACCTATCGATGCTCGGTGCAGCGCTTCTCCTGACCCAATTCGGTGCCGGAGCGAGGAGCATCGATGGCCGTAGGTAAAGATGCGGACTCTCAATGAATTAGGCTTATTTGGCGCGAACAATTGCGTAGGCGGTATACTCTCATCCCACAGGCCTCAGCCCGATCATGCCGGCGCTGCTATCCGGTATCCTCACTTATGCTCGCAATGGCCAGGCACGGCGGCCTAACTTCAATACGGAGTATCTGATGCCATGACTCAAGCCCAGGTCTCGAATCAACCTCCTCTTACCGTCGAACGCGAGGTAGGAGAAGTTCCCGGCAGCGTGATCTTCCATTTCTCAGGGCCCTTGACCGTGCGCACCGTATTTGAATGCCAGTCGCCCGAAGCCGTGAGCAAAATGTTCGACTTGCAATTGATGTTGCCCAACGGCGAGCCGCCGAACGTTAACATCTTCGACCTGACCGATGTGCCTTATATGGATTCCTCGGGACTAGGCATGGTCATCCGGCATTATGTCCGTTGCCAGGACAAAGGCGTTCGGTTTATCGCCGCGGGAGTGAGCCAGCGCGTCCTGGAATTGTTCCAGCTCACCAACGTGGACGCGGTCATTCCCATGATCGGCACAGTTGCGGAAGCGAGTTAGTAGCCCTCAACAGGCTTGAGGGGAGGTCTGCGGAATCCCACATCTGCCAAAACCAGGCAGAGCTGGTAGTTCGCCATTGGTGGCAGGCGCCACTGCACAACCAGCGAGCTCAACTGCTCAAGGTCCTGCTCCTTCTTAGGGGCAACCAACGCATTATCGTCATCAACATCCCCTGGTATCTATAGCGGCATCGCCGTACGCATATAAAAAGCTTGCGCAGCAGGGCGTGGACACGCCCACGCAGGAACAGTTACCCTGGGAGCCCTGTGCAGCCCCGAATCTAGCAGCGCATTTAGTACCCGGTGAAGTGGAAAACCAAACGGAGAGATTCTTAACCCATGCCGAAAATAACAGCGGTCACCATGGTCACAAGCGGTGACCTCAGACAATCCGCAAATCAGGTCTGTTGGCCGCAGCAGGAAGAACTGGAACGCAATCTCACGCGGTGCTTTCGCGAAGAAGGCGTAAAGGTAACCAGAGCCTTTCCCGTAGATCCCTCGAAAGGGCACGGCTTCATCTCCAGCCAGAGAATGGGCATGGACATTTTCTCTCAAATCGATCCCGAGGCAAACCTGGTCTTCGCTACCGCGGCCTGGCAATACAGCCACCACGTGCTTCCCGGCATGCGCCATCATCGGGGACCAATCCTGACTGTAGCCAACTGGTCTGGCCGGTGGCCCGGCCTGGTTGGTCTGCTGAACTTGAATGGTTCGCTGATCAAGGCCGGAGTCAGGTTCAGCACCTTATGGAGCGAACGGTTCGATGATGAATACTTCCTTGGTGGATTGCGGGAGTGGATTCACCAGGGCACTGTGTCTCACGATGCAAGCCATGTAAGGCCGTTGGAGCCTGGCAAACTCCCCCATGCCGCTCGCCGTCTGGGGGACACCCTGGCAGCTGAACTAAAGCACCGGAAAGCCATTCTTGGCGTCTTCGACGAAGGCTGTATGGGAATGTACAACGCCATTATCGATGATGAACTTCTGAACCCGCTTGGAGTCTTCAAGGAGCGGCTCAGCCAATCGGCCTTGATTGCCCGCATGAGCACAATCGCGGATCGTGAAGCGCAAGCAGTGCGCCATTGGCTCGACGCGAAGGGAGTAAAGTTTGTCACCGGCAAGGAAGAAGCGACGGAACTCACCGATGCCCAGATCCATCAGCAGTGCAAGATGTACATCGCCGCAGTACGCATCGCTCACGAGTTCGGATGCGATGCAATCGGCATCCAGTACCAACAGGGGCTCAAAGATCTGGTACCGGCCTCCGACCTCGTGGAGGCCCTGCTCAACAATTCCGATCGTCCCCCCGTCTACAGTGAGTCAGGGCAGCAATTATATCCAGACGGCGCCTTGCCTCATTTCAACGAGGTGGATGAGTGTGCCGGGGTGGACGCGCTCGTGACCAATCGGTGCTGGAGAGCTCTTGGACTTGACCCGGCTACAACGCTCCATGATGTCCGCTGGGGTGAGCACTACCGTGGAGAAGGCATCGACGATTTTGTCTGGGTACTCCAAATCTCAGGTGGCGCTCCGGCCGGTCATTTCATTGGCGGCTATGGCGGAGTAACCAGTGAGAGACAGCCACCCATGTATTTTCCCCTTGGCGGAGGAACCTTCAAGGGCGTTGGGCGTCCGGGAAAGATCGTCTGGAGCCGCGTGTTCGTGGAAGGTGGTCAGCTGCATGTAGATGTTGGGCTGGGCTCGGTGATTGAGCTTCCCAAAGGTGAGCTGGAGCGCCGTTGGAAAGAGACGACTCCGCAATGGCCGTTGGTGAGCGCCGTTTTCGATGGCGTTACCCGCGACCAATTCATGGCCAGGCACCGGGCAAACCACGTGAATATTGCTTACGCAGAAGACGACAAGTCGGCCATCCATGCGTTGGCCGTGAAGTCTGCGATGTTGCACTCACTTGGAGTCCAGGTGCATGTGTGCGGCAAAGTTCCTTTGGCCTGACCAAAGGCCGCGCAGTTGAAAGGCGACTATGAAACAATTCGCTCTCCTATTGGTTCTGGTGGCAGGGACGACACTCGCGTGCGGTGCGCAAACTCCTGGTTGGCCCGACCCGATGCAGCAGCAGACCTACACTCCGCATCGTGCGTCCAGCACCGACCCTACGGGCGCGAATCATGACTTTCGCACCGTGGCTCCCGGCGCCACGCTGACGGTTTTGGATAACGATGGGCCAGGGGTGATTGCTCACATCTGGTTCACCATTGCAGATAATGAGCCCTACAACCTGAAACGGATTGTGTTACGCATGTTCTGGGATGGCAACGCATCAGCGAGCGTCGAAACTCCCATCGGTGACTTTTTCGGTCTCGGCCTAGGAGAATACCATTCCTGGCAGTCGGCGATGCTTTCCGTGGGAAGCGAGAAAAGTCTGAACTGTTTCTTTTCCATGCCCTTCCAGCATCACGCGCGAATCACGATTACCAATCAAGGCGAGGAGCCGATTCATGCCTTCTACTACAACGTCGACTACCGTACCTACTCCCACCCTCTGCCCCCCGGCACCCTGTACTTTCACGCTCAGTACAATCAGGCCCAACCAAACCGTGGCTGGACAAATAACTGGAAATCCAACCAGGACGCTATCGTCAATGACAAGACCAATCTCGATGGAAAGGGCAACTATGTCTGGATGGAGGCTAGAGGACACGGCCAGTACATGGGTGTGACGATGTCTGTGCTGCAAAACCAGGATAAGTGGTGGGGCGAAGGCGACGACATGTTTTTCATTGACGGAGCGAAGACCCCGTCGATCGTTGGAACGGGCACGGAGGACTATTTTCTGGGGGCGTGGGACTTCGGAGGAAAACCATTTTCCTATCAGCTCTATGGCGCGCCCGTAGTGGGTGCGGAGCAGGCGGGCAGCAAGTCGAGCGTCTATCGTTTCCACCTCGACCAGCCGATCCCATTCGACAAATCGTTCAAAGCCACCATTGAGCATGGAAATGCCAATGGCCGCTCAGACAACTTCTACTCCGTCGCTTATTGGTATCAGGCTGAGCCAAGCGACCCCTTGCCACCCCTACCCCCGGTGGAGCAGAGAGTCCCAAAGTTGCAGCCGGTTGGCGGCCCCGGGAGTGCAGGCCCTCTCTCCTCACTCTTCAAATGAAGCTCCATAAGGACTGCGCTGGTGACGCCTGAACGACAGGAGTCATCCCGCGCGTTAGGCGGTACGAGGATTGAGTTGGGACCTTTGTGTTCGGAAGGTCTGCCCGAAAAACCAAATCAGCTCGAAAACGATTGGCCAGACGATCACCATCGATATCAGCCAGCCCGATTTTGACCGCAGGTTCCCGGCCGCTCCGCCATAAACGACGAGGCAAAGTGCAGCGTTGGCGAGATAAGCGGTATCAAGGCCCACAAGGCACGCCTGAGTAGAGGATAGGTGACGGCGCCGTAGGAGCAGGATGAAAGCGCTCGCGACGACTATGCCGAACCCCAGGCTTAGGACCGAGAGGCGTTGCCATTCACTGGTCCCAGCGAGATGCAACAGAAACGGCACCTGCACCAATGTCGTGCCACCGATAGAGAGGGCGACGGCACTCCAGATCAAGCGTCGTCCGATCGCCGTCGAAGGTCGGATTGAAAAAAGCGAGCGTAGCCGGAGCCAGATCATCGGATAAGCGAGAAAGAACGGGGCACCGACAAGTACGTGCCACCAATTGCCCTGATTACCCGGAACCCGTAGCGTCACAGCGTCCCAAGGTGACGTGTCCAATGCAAAGGGAAGGAATGCAACAACGCCTGCCAGCAGCCATATAAGGAGCGCGATTGCTTTGACCCATGTCGGCTCCTGTCCTTCTTTTGACCAAGCCGCCCCATTAATATCTGCAGCTCTTGAATGATCGTCCACGATGGCCTCCAACTCAACCTACGTGGGACGACTTGCAAAGGTTCCGTGGCTTCACGCAGCGAGCATCAGTTTTGCAATCACGGCAAATGCCCGCGCAGAAGGCAGCTGAGATCACCCGTCTCAGCTCCCCTGCTTCATCTTCTCGGCTAACTTTTTCAAATTGTCCACATCACTATCCAACGCCTTCGACAAGCCAGAGAGGACCACATCCGTGGGCATCAATCTGCCATTAACTATTTTCAGCAGTTCGGCTGGATCCATAGTCATGCGCTCAGCCAGTTGATAGATATCGATTTCGCGTCGGGCACACAGCTCTCCCACAAACTTAGTGAATTCAGACACCCGACGCTGATCCATTTCAGGATTCAATTGCATCCCGTCGTATTCGGTCCGTTTGTTGTTGATCGTCATTTTGAGCTTTGCCTCTTTCTCCCCAACCGCGCCCGCTGGGCCCTGTCGCGACGAACGTGCACCAATTCCGGGTCGATGATGCTGGAGCCGATTCCCAAGGCAGCCGGCGACTCATTCCGGAAAACAAAGCCGCCCGGAATGAGGGTCTGTGTCGGGGGAGAGTAGTGAGCAAGTCGCCAGGCGTTGTCTGAAGCTAATCTTTGCGGTTTTTTCTACTCTGGCCTTCAGCCTTTTGCTCGCTCGGAGGGAGGGATCGAGGTCGTGAATTCAGACTCTACCCTACGGAGGGGCCATTTGTCCCTCGAATTTCCAGACAATTTGACCTATCTTTCGGCCATCGGCTGAGGTTTGGGAGGTAGTGTCTCAGCTTGAAATGGTCCTAACTTTACGCCCGCCAGAAAGGTCCAGCAGATAGGTGAGGATTCCCGGCACTGGGTTAGCTCTAACCCGTTTGATTCACTCTTCCTTTCTCAGCTATATTCACCTGACTTCACAGTCACAATCGAAAGCGGGAACGAGATGGCAGACATGACACCGATGGGCGGAGCCGGTGTTACTCCGCAGGCGCAGTTGATGCAGATGGCGATGGGGTTTATGGTGCCGGACATGTTGCGTGTGGCAGTTGATTTGAGATTGGCGGACCATCTTGCGGAGGGGCCGCGGACAGCGGAGAACCTGGCGGGGACGACAGGGACGAATGGACCAGCGCTTTACCGTCTGATGCGAACACTGTCGGCGTATGGGCTCTTTATGGAGGACGGTGAGCGGCGGTTTGCTCTGACGCCACTGAGTGAGCCGCTACGCGCGGGTGTGCCGGGTTCGGTGCGGACCTCGGTGGTGATGATTCTAAGCGATTATTTTGCGCGGACGTTTCACGATCTGATGTACTCAGTCCAGACGGGAAAGACAGCGTTTGAAAAAGAATTTGGCTGCAACATCTTCCAGTATCTATCCACGCGACCGGCTGATGCAGCGATGTTCAGCGACCTGATGATTGGGTTCCACGGGCCGGAGACGGCGGCGGTGGCCGCGGCGTATGACTTCGCTGACGTGAAGACGCTGGTCGATGTGGGAGGCGCGACGGGGAACATGGTGACGAAGATTCTGGCACGAAATCCGGGGATGCGCGGAGTGATTTACGACCTGCCCCACAACCAGGCGAACGCAGCCGCGCTGTTGGCGGAGCGGGAGATGACGGAGCGAGTGACATTTGTGCCAGGGAACTTCTTCGAGACTATTCCAGAAGGCGGCGATGCATACCTGATGTCGCACATCATCCACGACTGGAGCGAGGTGGAATGCCTTACGATCTTAGGCAACTGCCGCAAAGCGATGGGGCCGAAAAGCAAGCTGCTCATTGTGGAGATGGTGCTGCCCGAGGGCAACGTGTTCCATCCCGGCAAGAATACTGACATGGTGATGCTGGCGATTCCGGGTGGTGAGGAGCGGACGGCGGAGGCGTACCGGGTGCTGCTGGAGAAAGCGGGTTTCGTGATGGAGCGGGTAGTGGCAACGGATTCGGCGGTGAGTGTGGTGGAGGCCATGCCGGCTTGAACCGCGGTGTCATCATCCCACCCGCCCATCTGCCGTGGTCACGCGTTTGCGGATCATCAGGTGCGACAGCCGGCCGAGGAACACCTCCGACGGCAGGTAGCGCCTATGCTCATGGCAGAGCGGACACTTGGCAGCGATGGGTTGCGACGGCATAGTCTCCACCGGGGCCGGGATATTCTCGGCACAACCCTTACACTGAACCACCACCCGCTTCGAGCTTTCCGGTCCGGGGAACATGAGAACCAGTATAGGCGAATAAAAGGAGAAGATAATCCACAGCTTTCCTTGCATCGGCTCCGTTTTACCGGAATTCTGCTTCACGAGTTGATCACATCATCGAGCATGATCCATGTTGGCGCATGGTCGCTCGAGTTCGCCTGTCCACGCGCCCATCGGTCGACCCCACCGTCCACCAGCCGGTCCACCACCTTCGGCGAAAGCAGAAAGTGATCGAGTCGCATGCCTTTGTCCTTTGGCCACCGTTCAAACTTGTAGTCCCAGAATGTCCAGAGCGGCCCATCCGGATGTAGCCTCCGCAGCGCGTCGGTCCAGCCTTGAGCCAGTAAACGCGCAAACGCTTGCCTGCTTTCGGGTTGGATCAATGCGTTGTTATCCAACGATCGCGTCGGATAGATGTCCTGCGGTGTCGGTACGACGTTATAGTCACCGGCCAACACCACCGGGGCGCCACTCGCCATGAGGTCGGCGGCATGGGCAATGAGGCGCTCAAACCAGGCCAACTTGTAGTCGAACTTCGGTCCAGGTTGCGGATTCCCATTGGGGAGGTAGATAGAACTGATCAGAACTCCCTCAACCGCCGCTTCGATGTAGCGGGCTTGGTGATCTTTAGGATTTCCTGGCAAGCTAATACGGGTCAACACGGGAGCATGGTTTCGCGCGAGAATGGCTACGCCGTTCCAGGACCGCTCCCCTTGCCAAACTGCTTCGTACCCGGCAGATCGAAGGGCATTCGCGGGAAACTCTTCCTGCTCCGCCTTCAGCTCTTGGAGACAAACCACGTCCGGCTCAGCTTTGGCTAACCAGGCCAGGAGGTTATCAAGCCGTTTATTGATGTTGTTGATGTTGAACGTCGCGACTCTCACCAGGTTCCTCGCTGTCTCTGTACTTCCGGGTGCCTGCCACAAGCAGCAACCTGAGTTCGCTTGGTTCCGGCTGGCGTTATTTTAACGGTGGAAAAATGCATATCTGTTTTTGCGGGTCGCTGTTCTACTGGTCACATGATGATGCGCAGATCTGCAATATTCGATCTCGATGGCACCCTCACTGACTCGAAACCAGGCATTCTCGGATGCCTTACCAAAGCCCTCGAAGCCCATGGCGTCGCCTGGACCGGGTCTCTCGACTGGTTCATCGGCCCTCCCGCTGAAGAGTCCTGGCGCCGCCTCATGCCGCATGGCGACGATGCTCGCCGCGCAGCTCTCCGGCACGACTACCGCTTGTGCTACGACGCCACCGGCTGGGCGGAGAACTCCGTCTATCCCGGCGTACATGTGGTGTTGCAGAGCCTCCAGGCCTCGGGCTGGCAACTCTTCGTCTGCACCTCCAAGCGCGAAGATTTTGCCGTGCGGATCCTCGAAAAATTCGCCCTCAGCCGCTACTTTCTTGCCCTCTACGCGGACACGGCTGGATCGCTCGATCACACCAAGACGGCACTGCTCCGTCGTCTCCTCGAAGAGCGGTCCCTCGATCCCGCCACCACGTTTATGGTCGGTGACCGCAACTTCGATATCGAAGCCGCCCGCGCGAACGGCGTAACTTCGATCGCTGTCACCTACGGCTACGGCACCTCCGAGGAGCTCGAATCGGCTCATCCGGACTACACCTGCAATGCAGTCGAAGATCTCCTCCCGATCTTCTCTGCAGTCACCTCCCATTTGCGTGAACATCCGGCCTTGCACCGCGCCTAACGAACTCTCCTGTGGTACTGGTTGGGCGCGCCAGGAGTAGGAACGTTGTCGCTGACCTGCGCTCCGGCCGCATGCTCCCGTGTCAATGCAGCGGCCAGCGTGATGCCGGTGCCGGAGACCTGCGCGCCTGCCGCGTGCCCATGAGTGAGCGGCGCGGTAACGGTAATCGTGGCGGTGCCAAACCTCCTGACAGAGACAATGACCGCCGTCTCAGAGTTCGCGCCAGTGTCAATGGTGATGATCTGGCCGTCGCGAAACCCAATCGCGCTGGCGACAGGGATAACGGTCGCGCCCACGTCGGTGGCGGTGCCCACCGTCGTAGCGCCTGCCGTGCCAACCGTCGCGATGACGGCGGTCTCGAGGTCCGTGCCCGTATCGATCATGATCTTCTCGCCTGCATCAAAGCCCTCCACGCTGGCGACTTTGATATTGGTCGCGCCGGCGGCCGAAGGGGTCGACAGGGTGGCAGCAGCCTGCACCAGGAAGTCGGTGCAGTTGCTGTCGGTGTCAGCGCCGTCGGGGAAGCGGCCTGCGCTTGTGTTGGTGGTGGCAGCGGGCGCAATGGGCGGCCCCGACCCGGCCGCGCCGGGCGCAGGCGCGTGGCAGCCACTCTGCTCTGATCCGGAAGTGGCCTGATAACCCTCGGCGGCCCATGGGTCGACCACGCCGCCGTAGTTCAGGCTATCGACAACCAGGCCAGAGGCGTCCCGCAGCACCATATTGCCTTCCCGGAAAGAGAGCGTCCTATTTCCGTAGGAGATACCGTTGGCGGTGAGCTCGGGACCGCCGAACCACTGGTCGGGTGCCGGCGTCCCCTGGTAGCCCGCGGTCGTGACCGCTGCGTCATGCACCACCGCGTTGATCGCGTGGCCGTAGGTCAGTGGGCTGTCGAGCGTGATGCCGGCGCCGAGCGCCTGGACGGGCTCGTTGCTCGAATGTGCAAACGCCGTTGCCGGCTGGAAGCTGATCCCCGTTCCCCGGTCGCTGAAGGGGAGGTTCGACGCATGGGTGAACCGCAGCGGGGCGGCCAGATCGAGGCCTGTGCCCGGAACTACCGCATCCTCGCCGTCGCCATGCGGCTGTTCGAGCGCTGGCGTGAAGTCGATGCTGGTGCCGGCCGGACCCGCGACGCTGATGGCAGTGATGGTCACCGTGTTCTTGTTCGCAGGAGTGCCAATGGTCAGCTTGTCGCCCACAGCAAAGCCGTTCACGCTGCGGAGTATTGATATTGGTCGCGCCGGCGCTCGCTTTCGCCAGGAGCCTGGTGCGGATCGCCGGCGTGCCGACGCGGGTAACCGTAACGGTTTCGATCCCATGGCCGACGCTGTCGATGTCTAACCTGATCTTGTCACCAGCCGAGATGCCGGAGACCGACGTCACCTTGAGATTGGTCGCGCCGGCTGGGGCATCCGCTGCAAGGTAAGCTTGCGTGCCCGGCTTGCCAACCGCAGTGACCGTGGCCACTTCGTACCGTTCCCCAGCTTTTGCGACGGCGGGATAGGTGGCGCCATAGCCAATCGCGATCTTCTCGCCGACCGCGAAGCCGGCCACGCTCGTCACCGGCACGTTGGTCGAGCCGGCGGGGATGGTGATCACCTGACCATCGGGCAGAGGTTGCCACAATGTTGTACTGTTGCCGGCCGCCGTCCCAATACTTGAAATCTTGCGGGTCTCCACGTTGGAGCCGGTGTCGATGTGGATCGTATCGCCGGCCGACATGCCGGTCGTGTTCCTGACGTGGATGGTGGTGTCACCCGCGCGCGCGGGGACCGCCAGCCCGGAGTTGGAAAGCCCCAGCAAGTAGAAGCCGCCAGCCGCGAGAGTTGTCTTGGGCGGGAGCGTCACCGTCGAGAAGATAGCCTGCTCGCCGGGGTGCTCGGTCAGGGTCCAGTTGGAGATATCGACGCTACTGGAGCCGGCGTTGTAAAGCTCGATGAATGAGTCCGTCGAGTTAGTCGAAGAAGCCGAGCTAATGCGGAACTCGTTAATCTTGATCGGGCTGACGTTGCGCACCTTCTCGACGGTTGTCTCGGATCGCTTACTGCCGGTGGCAGGATTGGTCCACCAGGCGTTGCCGATAAGGTCGCCATTGAAGGCCTGCGGCCCCGAGGTGACCTTGAAGGTCGCGCTCACGCTCGCACCCGGCGCGACCGGGTCAGCGAACGTCTTCGACGTCTCGCTGCTGCCCGCGAGCAAGGAGGTCCATTGCTTGCTGGGCACGGAGATGCTCAACTTCACACCCACCGCGGGCGCATCCGTGACATTCGTGAATGTCACCGTGGTGTCCTGCGAGGACCCCGGGGAGAACGTCTGCAGTCCTGGCGGAGTGGCGGTTGCCGCCGCCGGGGCCAGGCTTAGCAGAGGCAGGCCGTATCCGGCAGCCACCACGTTGGCCTGCACCAACTGGTCGGTGGCGTCGGCCGGGAAGGTGTTTGCGGCCGTCATCGCGCCTTCATAGAAGGTGCCTTGCGAGCTATTGCTGTTGTCACCGCCGTTGCCCAGAAGGATGGCGCCCTGCTTGCGCATCGGGTCATAGGTGGAATTAACGCGCGGTCCGTCGAACATGACCGAAAGGGCGCCGTGCTGCGCGTCGCCGCCCATGCTGACCCAGCGGTGCGGTTCGCCCTTGGCCATGGCGGTTACGAATCGCCATGTGATCGCCGGCAAGTTTGCGCAGAGTTTAGATCCATCAGGATTGACACAACCGACCAGATTGTTTTCCTGGTCGGTCATGATCCACGGGCCGTGGGAGCTCCCGGCAAACCAGGGCACCGCGTTGCCGTAGTAGGCGGTTTCCATGGTGCCGTTGTCATCGTCGCGGCTGTCGATCTCGGCGTTGCCATAGTCGAAGCAGCAGCCGGAGTTGTAGTGCTGGCCGTTAATGACCCAATACTGTCCCTCAGCCTGGTCGTCGACTGCGGTGCCTTTTGGGTCGTCCTGGCGCAACCCCATGCCCGGCGCGATGAAGACGCCGTAGACCTTGTGGCCCTTGATGGTAATCGGCGCCATGTCGGCGACCGGCAGGTTGTTAAACCCACCCATGGCCGGGCCGCTGAATCCGCCGCGGGGCGCCTGGGTCAGGTTGTTATGTTTGGGGGATTGGTCGTAGATGGTGGTGATCCAGCAGTACGTGTTGGCGCAGAACTTATCCTGTGCTGCCGCGTCGGCATATCCGCCCGCATCAGATGCGACGGGCTGGACGACGCCGATGTCCAGGGTCTTGCCGTCCGACTGGCGCAGGATCTGGTAGAGCGGGCCGTTATAGGAGGCGTACAGCGCGCGCGTGGTGCTGTGGGCGGCCACGCAGGGGTCGCCGGCGGCAGCGTAAATGTCGCATGGGCCCTTGGGCCTGGACGCAGGAACATGGGGCGCTGCTCCGGCCTGTTGTGTCATCGTCAACGTGGCGCCCATCACAGGGAGCGCCAATGCGAGCATCCGTGCAAGATAAATTCTCGTTTTCATGCTTGTCTACTGTTCGAACACCAGCCTACATTGCTTTTCCCGTGAAGGGGATACGCATGCTGTCGCCGTATTCCAGTTTTCACTAGAGCCCGCATCGGAGCCTGTGTAAAGTAGCCCAATTCTCACGCAGACTCTTTAGCCCCTGAGGGCTACTCCCAATAGCGACTTTTCCGCAGCCCCTTTAGTCCGGGGAGCGGATAGGTGCCAGCCCCGGACTTCAGTCCGGGGAGCGGGTTTTTCAAAACCCGCGGGAACGCTCGCTATATAAGATTTAGGGCTTTAGCCCTGGTGGCTGCCTCTCAGCGGTTTGCGGGTGCTCAAACCAAGCTAAGACTCTCTGCGGCGGGAGTAACCGCTCCATAAATCCCACACACTTCAAGCGGTGGCTGCCCTGCCTGAAGCCGGGTAGCATGAAGACCGGATCAAACAACGCCGGAGACCTGCTTGAAATCGGACCGAACAGCGCCGCCGATCTGGATCATGGGGCTATCGAATTCATCGTTTGGGCTGTACGGTGGCCTGGCGTTTTTTGCCATACCCCAGATACTGTCCGCCCAGCATGTTTCCGAGGCGAGGATCGCGGCCATTACGGCGGCGGCGCTGTCTCCGAATTTCTGGGCGGTCGTGTTTGGACCGATGCTCGATGTGCGCTTCAGCCGCCGCTGGTATGCGACTCTCTTTGCCGCGCTGGCGTCTCTGCTGGCGGTCATCGCGCTGCTCAACCTCCACCATCTTGTCATTCTCGAAATCGCCCTGGTTACAGGCTCTGCTGCGGCGATCCTTTCGACGACAGCGCTGGGCGGATGGCTCTCGACCGTCGCGCGCAAGCAAGACGAGAACAAGCTGAGCGCATGGTTTAACTTCGCATACATCGCCGCCATGGGCTTGAGCATGGGACTGGTGGGCGAGTTGGTGCGCAATCTGCCGCTCTGGCTGGCAGCGGGTCTTGTGGGAGCGATCGTCTTTCTCCCCGCGACCATCTTCCTCTTTATTCCTGCTCCAGGGCCAGACCGGCGATTGGCAGGCGAAAGCTTCGCCCAGTTCAGCCGCGAGATCCTGTTGCTCTTGCGCCGGCGCGAAGTGCTGATCACCCTGCTGCTTTTCCTTACTCCCTGCGGTTCCTTCGCGCTGACCAACATGCTGGGAGGATTGGGCAACGATTTCAGCGCCTCACCCAGGATGGTAAGTCTGGCTGGAGGAGTGGGGGCAATCGTTCCCGGCATGGTGGGGTGCCTGCTCTTTCCTTTGCTCGCCAAACGGATGCCGCTGCGCCTTCTCTACCTGGCTAACGGGACACTGGGGGGCCTGTTCACCTTGATCCTGCTGCTGCTGCCCCACGCTCCGTGGACCTTTGCGGCCGCTCTTCTGGGCGAATTTTTGTTCCAGGCGATCTCCTATACGGGCACGGTCGCGCTTTCGTTTGAGGCCATCGGGGAAAATAATCCGCTGGCCGCTACCACGTTTACCTTTCTTATCGCCGCCACCAACGTTCCGGTGGCCTACATGTTGTACCTCGACGGGCGGGCTTACTCGATGGGCGGGGTGCGCAGCAGCTTCGCAGCCGATGCGCTTATCAGCATTGTGGTATGCGTGTTGATCGGCTGGTTGCTGTCCCGGCTTCCAGGAGAAGCCTTTCGTGCAGCGATGCCGGCTGTCGATACGGCGCAGACGCTGTCGCAGGATGAGTGATCGAGGCCGATCGGCGCAGCTCCGCCGAGAGAGATGAGGAGAGTGATAAGTGGGAAAGCATACCTATCGCGGCGATTCTCGGGGATACGTGTGCTGTCCCCTTATCTCGTCTTGAGGTGTAGCCGGTGAGTATTCCGGCAAAATGCGCGAAGAGGCACGGAACACGTGGTAATCCGCAAAGGAATTATCGTCCAGCGTCGTCTGAAAGGGGCCGAAGCTGTTGAATCTCTCACCCCATTCATGGATTCCCACAATCGTGCGCGCTCTCAAAATGGCGATGCCTCTCACGATACCAATATAGGTTTTGCCCCCGATTTCCACTGGGCCATATTCGACCAGGATGCCGTGGCGGAGAATCGGGAGATTGTCTTGCAACTCTGCCTCTATCGTCAGCCGAAGGATGGCCCCGCTCTCTGGATCAATCGCGATCTCCCCGTGATATCCGGCCAAGCGTTGGAAAGGACCACTCCCGTCACCATCATCCAAAAGACAACAGTAAGCTACCTGGTAGTGCGATTTCTCCTTCGGGACCATGTAGTGGAAGACAGCCTGGAGTCCGGTTGCACCCTGCTCCCAGTGATCCCAGACCAAATCGCCGCGAGCGGCGTCTACGGCTGCGGTGAGAACGGGGCCAAACTTGACACTCATCTTTAGGCTCGCTTCTCCCTTTTCCTGCTCCTTTCCCTTCACTAACTCTTTAACTTCGTCACCATTACGGTAGAGTACGGTTGCTCGGGAAGTACCCGCCAGATACAACGACGAATCGCCCATCGCTGTCTTCCAGGTTTGGCCAGGCTTGAGCGCCGACTCGCGATAGCGAAGCGTTGTGCGCGTCGCGAAGAAGTTCGGCAATTTTGGAATCGTCTGCAGCAGGTAGTCGATGGTTCGCGATTGCATCTGTTGTTGCGCAGCGAGATCTGGCGGCGCACGGGCGCCCACCTCGGCAGGCGGAGGGTCCATAAACGCCGAAGCATCGGCTAGAGCCACAAGTGCAGCCCAGGCTTTCGCCCCAGGCAATCGGGCTTTCCACGACAAGAGGCTTGCGCTGCTCATCCGTTCCGTCAACTCCAAGCCAGAAAGTTGCCGCGAGATGTCTGCAGCTGAATCGCCTCGAGCCGCCGCCAGGGTTCGCTCCAACTGCTCGACAGTGACGCGCCTGGACGCGAGATTAGAATGATCGTAATAAACCGGCTGATCATAGTACCCGGTGTTGGTGCGCGCCACCAAGCCTGGCTTGCTGACTTGCACCTTAATGTCGTGATATTCGTCCACTGCATCTGTGCGTGGGGGATTGAAGGAGATGGTGTAGAAGGTGCTTACGTCCTCAACGCACTGGCCGATCATTCGCGCCAGGTCACTTGTATTTTCGAGGACGCGACCGCCACTCTGCGTTGCGAGCACTTCCAAAGCGAGGTCGCGTGGATCCGATTGCGCCGCGAATTTTACACCTTGTAGAAAGAACTGATAGGGAAAACCGCGAGGCGGCTTTCGCCAGAAAGTAACGCTGCAAAGCGTGATGCGAGCCTCACGGATGCGAGTAGAGAACTCGGTCGTCCAATCAAAAGATCGTGCTCCATCTGGACCACCATAGCCGACCCAGACGAGTAACTTCCTGCCAGGCTTCCGCCGTTCTTCCAGGACAATGGAACCGAGAGCTCTGAGAGCTGTTTGGACATGGAGTGGCCGGCTTCGGAAGGGCTGGTTATCGCGTAACATGCCGTCGTACAAGGTGTTATCGTCCTCGTCCAGCAAAAGTTGGCGCAGTCCGTTCTTATGAGAGATTTCATCCGCCAAGGTGTACCCGTCGGTCGAAGGTTGGTTTGTCAGAGACAACCCCGCATCGGAAACCCGATAGATTGATACCGGCTGGGAGAGGTGTCCGCCGTTTTGCCGAAGAAACTTCTCGACCTGCGGCTGCACATCGGGTACGTCCTGGGCCAGATGGTTGACCTCGTCTATGACCAGAATGACTTCCACGGGAGGATCGGGCTTCGCAGAGAGTTTGTCGAAGGCGCTAAAGGAGAGGATCTTGTTTGGTTGGCCGTTATCGACCAGCGCGAACTCGTCGCGCCCAAGGCCGGATACGGGGCTTCCTGACTGATCGGTCACGACAACATCGAGCTTGATGCGGCCTTCCGCCGGGCCAAATGTGGGCGAGGAACGTTCGGTGACCTCGTGCGCCTGGGGCGCTGCCGGAGGTGCCGATATGGATCGCTGGGCGCAGAGAGAGACCGTAAGAAAAATGCCCAATGCTTGCGGGAGGATAATCGATAGCAAGTGGCGTGATGCCCCTCGTTGAACCTTATTGGTCATTCGAACCAATCTTGTCGCTCCTTTTATCGCTCAGATTCTAATCTCAGAAGGGTATTCCAAGTTTTGCGGGAGGAACCCTGGAGGGGTCGGGACGGAAAGAGGTGAATGGGAAATGCTGGATGCGTGTACATGCGGGCTGTCACCGGGTTAAATGATAAGAAGTTAAATTCAGGAGGAAATGAAAATGGTCGCGATCACCCGCCGGGCATGGCTACAGAGGGCCTCTGCCCTGGCGTTTACCTCTTCCACGTGGGCCCGTGCGGTGGCCGTCGCCACAGCAAACCCGCAGGAGCTACCGCGTGCGCGGCCACCCGTTGGAGCACGGCATTTCACCAGTGAAGCGGTCGAGACAGCCATCCAAAAAGTACAAAAGCAAATTCCTGACCGGCCGCTGGCCACGATCTTCGAGAATTGCTTTCCCAATACGCTGGACACAACCGTCTTCCCGGGCAGCCACGATGGTAAGCCAGATACCTATGTCGTGACCGGCGACATCGATGCCATGTGGCTGCGTGATTCCTCTGCCCAGCTAGTGCCGTACCTGCCCCTGGCAAAGCAGGACAATCGGCTACGCGAGCTGCTGGAAGGAGTCATTCGCCGCCAGGCACGGATGATCCTGATCGACCCTTATGCCAATGCATTCATGCGCGATGCTACGGCGGCGCCCCTCAGCTGGGCAGTGAACGATAAGACGAAACACTATCCTGGCGTTGGCGAGCGCAAGTGGGAAGTGGATTCGCTTTGCTATCCCATCCGCCTGGCGTACAGCTACTGGCAACACACAGGGGATACAAGCCCTTTCGATGCCCAATGGAAAGAAGCAGCGTGGACCATCGTGCGCACGTTCCGCACCCAACAGCGTAAGCAGGGTCGCGGCCCCTACTCCTTTCAGCGCGCATCGGCAACACCGACGGATACGTTAGCACTCGATGGATTTGGGAATCCTGCGATCCCGGTAGGCATGATCTTCTCCATGTTTCGCCCGTCGGACGACGCCTGCACCTATCCGCTCTTCGTCCCCGCAAATCTCTTCGCGGTCGTAAGCCTTCGCCAGCTGGCGACACTGGCGAGCCAGGTTCTCAAGGATCTTAGCTTGAGCCAGGAAGCGCAGGCGCTGGCTGCGGAAGTGGAAATCGCGGTTCAGCGATATGGCAAAACGCAGCACGCTCAATATGGAGAAATCTGGGCGTATGAGGTCGACGGCTATGGAAACATCCTGATGATGGACGATGCCAATGCGCCAGGACTGTTGAGCCTGCCCTACCTCGGCTGCTGCAGCATCGATGATCCGCATCTATCGCCGTTCCAGGCAGTTTGTGCAGAGCGATGCCAATCCCTATTTCTTCCGGGGTGCAGCGGCGGAGGGTGTGGGCGGCCCGCACATCGGGCTCAATATGATTTGGCCGATGTCGATCATCATGCGCGCCCTCACATCGACCGATGACGCGGAAATTCGTCAATGCCTTCGCTGGCTGCGCAACACCACAGCCGGCACCGGCTTTATGCACGAGTCCTTCCAGAAGGACGACCCCAGCATATTTACACGGGCGTGGTTTGCGTGGGCCAATACGCTCTTTGGCGAGTTGACGATGCGTTTGGCATCCGAGCGGCCCCACGTCTTCGGTGGCGACTGGAGCTGAGGGAGAGATGCACGTTAGTGCGCGCGGTCAGGTTCGTCGTTCGCCCGTGTTTGGTCTGTAATCCAGTTTACTTCCCAGGTCTTGCCTCCATCCTCGGAGAATGACTGTTCAGAGTGGGCCGAATTCGGTGTGATGCCTGACCAGACCAGACGTACCAAGATTGCCTTGCCTTGATACAGCTCTTGATCGTAAAACTCTCCCCGTCCGTTTTTGAATTCGCCAATATTAGGTGGGATGCCCAAAACACCGTCTTTGCCGCTGGCCCAATAGAGGCTCCATTGATGGGACTCGGGATTGTATAAACGTAAGGTCAAGCCTTCAATATGCCCGGTCGTTGGGTTATCGGTCTCAAATTGTTCCAGCTGAGCACGTCCATCCCAAACCTTCCGGGTCACCGATGTACCGTCAAATTGAACCCAGGTAGACGAGCCAGTCAGGGGCTGCACCAAGCGCTTTAAGTGAATTTTCCAGGTTCCCAGTTCAAAATCGAAATCGTGCTGTCCGTCCCTGGAATTTCGTGTCGTTTTCGCGGTTTCGGATTGTGTCTGAGCGAATCCTACAGGGAAATACAGGCTAAAGGTGCAAATCAACAGGTAGATCGGATATTGATTAAGTTTCTTCTTCATTCAATACTCCCAATGCCGCTTCAGGATATTGAACTGGGTGGTAGTGGTAAAGATCCAGTTAAGGTGTTTTCTGTGATACCACTTTGAAAGACTCAATTCCTGGCCTCAATGGCAGACCAATCATGGGTGTCCGTCCTGAGATTGAAGTCTTGTCGCTGGCGGTTGATTCCTCAGCAGATTTCCGGTGGCGAATTCAAGGTTGACTGCCTCTAGAAATAATTCTGATCGTGCCGAGACACTGGATAGTCGAGCTCGGGCCAATTGATTCTCCGCGGTAACAACATCCACCAGATTCTTGACTCCATATTTGTATGCATCGAGCGATGCCGAGTAAGACTCGTTGGCGGATTCGAGAAGCGCCACAGCAGCGTCGTGTTTTCGCAGCGCCGTCCGGAATGCTATGTAAGCGGTCCAGACCTCGCGCGTCGTCTCATCATCTTTCGTTGTAAGTTCGTCCTGTGCCTCGCGGCGTTTCGATTCGGCGATCAACACTTCGTTCTTGCGCACACCTCCGTCAAAGATGCGCCAATGGACGCCGAGTTCGACGGACCAGGTAGGCTCGCTCGCGGCACCGAGCTGGCCGTAATCCGCCGTGGGCCACACCGAGGTCTGCGCACCCGATCCCGAGAGAACGATCTGCGGTTTGTACTCTGCCTTGGCTGCGCGAATGCCAGCCTCGGCGGAGCGGATTCGCAGAGCTTGCGCCATGAGTTCGGGACGATTCTTCATCGCGCGATCGATCAGCTTCTCGATGGACATTGTGAGGCTCTCCGGCAACGGCGCACTCCTCTGGCTGTCAATCACTATGAAGGGAGACGGATCAGCTCCCACCGCTTCAGTCAGCGTCACGCGCGCAATCTTTTCGTCCCCGTCCGCGGATTCCTCGTCGAACACAGCCTGTGACGTTTCCGCCCGGGCGTTGAGAACATCGGGAAGAGTTGCAAGTCCGTTGTTCAGTCTGTTTTCAGCTGCATCCTGCGTGGTTTGTGCAGTGCGCAACGTGTCCTGAGCGGCCTGCAATCTTTCCTGTGCCGTCACCAGCTGGTAATACGCACTGGCGACGCGAAACGCCAGCGCTTGATTGAGCTGAATGACGTCTGCACCCGCGGCAAGCTTCTCCTCTTTGGCGGAATCCACGCTCGCTTCGCGTTTACCAAAGTCAAAGATCAGATATTGGAGCGCGACTTCAGGCCGCACGATGGGTACCTCGACCATGACGTAGCCGCGAGGAGCCAGCGGCTCCGGGAACGGATTGATCAATCTCTCGTCGCCGAAAACAGCTAAACCGTCTAACTCGGGATAATAAGCCGCTTTTGCCAAACCGAGTTCACGTGCTTTCTGCTTTGCGCGCTCCCAGATCGTGCGCGTGCTGGGATTGTGATGCTCGGCAATGTCGATCAGTTCGGCCAGGGTGTAGGGGTGAACTGGATCGAGAATCGCTGCTCCCTCGCGAGGCGTTTCGCGAGCGGCGCAGTCGGCGACAGCTGCTGGAGAAGACACTTTGCCGGCACATTGCCCCAGAGTTCGCGCCGCGGACAAAGCAAGAAGCAGCGACAAACATAGAGCGTTCAATGATGGCTTGTACTCGATCAATCGAAACCTCTTCCGGTTCATTCCCAACAACCCGTCCCCAACGCCGAACTGGAAAACGATTCTTTCGCCCTGAATAGCCATTAAGGCAGATGTGCGAAGACGAGTCTATTGGACGAACGTATTGGTCCAATTCACCAGATACGTCGGCCCCAACGTGATCGTCTGATACCAAAGTATTGATCGATACCTTAGTCCAATAGATTCGGTCCTTGACTCTGTGGCTCAATCAAACCGGGACGTACGAGGTCTGCCGGACATGAACACCGAATCGACGAAGCGCGATCGACGCCGGATGACCTCACTTGGCGTATCTCTGGCGGCGTCGCTGGTGTTGAGTGGTTGCTCCCACGCGCCCGAATACAGCATCTTCGGCTCCTTTTTCCCGGCGTGGATCTTCTGCTCGGTCGGTGGTCTTGTGCTGGCGACGGGCGCACGCGCCCTGATCGCTCGCACTGCTATAGCCGAACACCTCGCCGCACCTGTACTTTTCTATCTGGGCATGGCAACCTTCCTCACGTGCATGTTGTGGCTCCTGTTCTACAGCTAGGTGAACACGATGGCGACCCAAGATACTGGCCAACCCGAGCAAGACGATCGCCTCGCAAAGCTTCAATGGTACGGTCGCGTCTTCACCGCAGCCATGGTACTGCTGGCGATAGTCGGCTTGATTGCTGTCTACTCGGTCACAACTCGGCATCCCCAGACCGATGACGCCGAAATCCTTGCCAACTACATCGGAATGGCCCCCGTCGTCGAGGGGCCCATACTGCACCTGAACGTTGCCGACAATCAGCGCGTTAAACGTGGCGATCTACTTTTCGAGATCGACGATCGACCCTATAAGTACGCCCTCGACCGCTCAGTGTCGGATCAGGCCACCCTCGAAGGCGAGGTCATCGACGAACAGCGGCGCATTCAGGCCGAGGTCCACGCCGTCACCGCCTCCGGGGCGGCAACCCGCAGCGCCAGCGCCAACGTCGACCGGTCGCAAGCCTTGATCCGTGAGGCGGAGGCCGATGTCGCCCACTCTGAGGCTTCGCTCGATCGGGCCAGGGCTGAGTCGGCGTACGCCGAAAATAACCTGCACCGCGTCGAGCCTCTGCTAGCCAAGCAGTACGTTACCGTGGACCAGGTGGACCAGGCACGTACGACCGAGCGGGCCAGCGCGCAGTCCGTGCACGAAGCTGAATCGCAATTGGCTCTCAATCGAGCCCACCTCAACACCATGCTGGCCGCCCTGGCGGAGGCCAGGGCCTCGTCGGAGCAGAGCAACGCGCAGCTTCACCAATCGCAGTCCAGCGTACTTACCCTGGATCCTCTTGTGGCGCAACGGCAGGGACGGGCCGCCGCAATCGCCAACGCCCAATACAACTACAACCAGTGCCGCGTCTACGCTCCATTCGACGCACGTGTGACCAGCCTCGTCATTTCCGAGGGTGCCTATGCTCACATAGGCCAGCAGATTTTCACGCTGATCGATACTCGCGTCTGGTGGGTGGTTGCGAATTTCCGCGAGACGCAGCTGAAGTATGTCCAACCGGGGATGACTGCGGACGTGTACGTTATGTCTGACTCGGGCTTGCGGCTCACGGGCGTCGTCGAGAGCACCGGCTACGGTGTTGTACCCGATCCTTCGCTCCAGGGCCGAATTACGTCCGGCCTGCCCGACGTAGAACGCACTCTGAGCTGGGTACACCTGGCTAGCCGCTACCCCGTCCGCATCCGGATTGAGTCACCGCCCTCTGACGTCATTCGTCTGGGGGAATCTGCAGTAGTAGTTATCCGCGGATACAAACGGAAGCCTTGATATGGCGACCCGAGCCACTCAGCTCCCCCACCGGCCCGCCCGCCGGACCGTCTCTTGGCCTTGGTTTCGCGAATTCATCCGCTGGGAAGTTGCTCCGTATCCAGGACGCGTGAACACGGTCATCCGCATGACGATCGCGGCTACGCTGGTCATGATCATCGTCGTGACCTTCCGCATTCCTAACGCGGCCTTGGCTGGCGTATTTTCAATTCTCCTGGCTCGCGAAAATCTCGCCGTTACCTGGCGCGGGGGGCAATTCATCGTCCTTGGATTCGTCCTCGCGAGCCTCTACACCCTGCTCGGTATGATGCTGTTCCGCGGTTACCCCATTACTCATTTCTTCTGGGTAATTGGAAGCCTGTATCTGATCTTTTTCGTTTTGCGCACGACGACTAACTACGCAGCCGCATTGGCTTTCGCCATTCCGATCGGCGTTGCCCTGCCGATATGGGACCGCGCCTTTCCTAGCGAGGTCCAGGTGGAGGGTACTCTCTGGCCTATCGTGGTAATCGCCGTAGGTGCTGGCGCCACTGTGGCAACCGAAGCGCTATACCGCATCTTCGATCGCTCCGATCCGCTCCTCACCTTCGGCGACGATCTGTTGCTCGCGGTGCAGCAGGTAGCGGAAAGCATTGCCGCTCATCAACCTCCACCGAAGCCTGTCCTCGACAGAATTCTTCAATACCAAATGATCGGCACTGGCCGGCTCAGAATGACGTTGCAGCGCCAAGGTCTGGACCCGACCAAGCGGGCGCAGCGCAGCGCCCTGATTTCGCTGGCCGGCCGGCTCATTGGTCTTGCCGCGGATCTCGAGCGCACTCTCCCCCAGCCAGGCGACGACGACGCGATCCGCCTGCGCGCACTTTCTGCGAGGCTCGGAGCAATCCGCAGGGAGCTCCGCGAGTCAGGGGTTATTTCCGCATCTCCTCCTGCGCTCGAGGGGCAGCCGTCCTCTAGCTTCCCCGTGCTTCAAGAGATGGAACGAACCGTCGCACTCATCACCGAGGTCTTTCAAGGCGAGATCGTAGATGGTTCCCAGAAGGCGCCCGGAGGGGACTGGTGGCGCGCTCTGTTTCTGCCTGATGCATTCCAGAACCCGGAATATCTACGCTTCGCCTTTGCCGGATGCCTGGCTGCTAGCGCTTGTTACGTACTCTACAACGCGCTCGACTGGCCCGGCATCTTCCCAGCCGTCCTTACTTGCATCGTTACTGCGCTGGGCACCATCGGCAATTCGCTCCAGGCGCAGTTTCTCCGCCTTGCCGGATTTGTTTTCGGAGGGCTGGTCCTGGGGATTTCGGCGCAGATTCTGATCCTACCCGCTCTCGACAGCGTCTTCGGATTTGCTCTCTTCTTTGCGGCGGGGACCGCGATCGCCGCGTGGTTCGCCACCTCCAGCCCGCGGCTTTCCTATTTTGGTGTGCAGATGGCGCTCCCCTTTTACTTCGTCAACCTGCAGGATTTCAAGATCCAGACCGACCTCACGATCGCGCGCGATAGGGTAATTGGCGTGTTTGTGGGTATTCTCGCCATGGGCTTTATCTTCGACCGCTTCGGGACGAAGAGCGATACGGAGCAGCTGCAGAAATTGCTGCTGCGGAACGTACGGATGCTGGCACAACTCGGAGTTTGTCCGGTGGTACGCGACAGAGCCGTTGCCGTTTCACAGATCAGCCGTCTCCGCACTCAGATCAATGACAACTTCGCCAGTCTGGAATCGCAGACGGACGCCGCGCGGTTTGAGTTTGAGTTTCGCCATCGGCGCGAGCAAGACATTGCCGAGTGTGAGCGGATTGAGAGGGCTCAGCCAGCGTTGCGCTCGATCTACCTGCTGGAACTCAGTCTTCTCTCGCATCGTGGGCGACGAGAGGTCGACTCCGAATTGACCCAGCAGCAAAATCAGGCGCTGGACCATTTTCTAAACGAATATAGCGATGAACTCATGCACCTGGCCGCATGGATCGGACACGAAGAGGACGCACCGGCGCGCATCACCGATGATTCCATCCGGTTATTACAGCAAACCTTCGAGGACCACAGCTCCCCGAACTCGCAGGCTATCACTGATATCTGTCAGAAGATGGTCTCCTCTCTCCTCATGCTACGCAACGAGTGCTAACTCGTATTCTTACCAGGGTTAGGTGCCCCGCGATCGGGCTCTGATAGTGCTGCAACGTCCGGACATTGAGTGGGTGGCCCAGGTCTCGCTTTTGAGACCTGGGTTTCTCCTGGAAACTGACGCACGAACAGAGCGTCGCTCCTTGGGAACGACGCTCTGGAGTCTCAAATCTTGCGAGCCGCGATTTCTTCAGTCAGCAGCCTGGTGGGCAACTTGCTGCACTTCTCGTAGCGCACCGGTCTCCACGTCGAAAATGACGCCGCGCACGGGGATGTCTTTGGCAATCCAGGGATGCGATGTGACTTTCTTGATCTGCTCCCGGGTATTTTCCTCGGGGTCCTTATAGGAGAAGAAGCGCATGGGAGCCGGCGAAGCATCTCCGGTTGAAGCGCTCAACTTTGCGTTCAGCTCGTCATCTGTGAATGTCGTGAACCCGCAGCCGGTATGGTTGAGAAGCAGTATCTCTGTGGTTCCCAGTACACGGGTGGAAACAACAAGCTCACCGAGAACATCTTCTGTTACTGCGGGTCCGCCGGTTCTGATAACGTCGAGATCGCTCTGCGGCAGACCCAGAATTCCAGGGAGGTCTGAGAGGCGAGGATCCATACAGGTCACGACTACAAGTTTGGGGGCGGGACGCTTTCCCAGCGCCGGGTCGTAGTTTTTTGCATAATTGCGGTTTGCTGCTAGCGCCTTATCGATAATACTCATCGTTAGTCTCCTTGATGCTGGGTTTAGGCTGGCGTCATCTCAATGGCACGATTGGCGAATAAACGCATGTTTGCGGTATTGAGTCTTGCGACACCCGATGCACATAAGCCATCACATCACGAGCGCGAAAAGAAACCTATTGGACGAAGGTATCGTCGATACCTTCGTATGCCGGGGGAGCGGGTTTTTAAACCCGCGAGAACGCACTCTATACAAATTTCGGGGCTTTAGAGCGTGTGTGAGTACTGGCCGAATGGACTCCAGCTTTGCTCTGCAAGAAAAACATCTCCAAGAAAGGACCGTTGAACCGCAGATCTCTCCACTTCGCTGCGCTTCGGTCGAGATGACAAAGGGGAGGGCAGTGCTTTCATCGACAGTAGTTGCGGAAAAGGCTTCTGTTTAGCAACTACTCTCTCTGGAAGCGCCTCCTCTCTCCTTTGTCATCTCGACCGAAGCGCAGCGAAGTGGAGAGATCTGCGGTTCAACGGTCCTTTCTTGGA
>CAWBRJ010000054.1:0-173669 GCA_963790935.1 uncultured Acidobacteriaceae bacterium
ACCAGAAACCTCGGCAGTGACTTACTTTGGAGTCATTACCTCCGCTTGACGCAAGCTCTGATTTTGGGAACCTCGCGCTTGCCACGGTCACGAGATTCCCGGCTTCGTGCCAGACAGCACGGCCCGTCACTGGCTGGCTTCGGTGATTTTAGGGGTCGAGGCGCAGCATCTCGCTGCGCGTCGGCAGCCGGGCGAGCTGGTGGCGCACGAATTCCAGCTCGTCGTGGGTGGCGTAGAGGTCGCCGCGCGCCTGATCGATCTGGCGCAAGGTGACGCGGTCGTTTGATCCCTCAGGCATCCGAGCTTTTTGCCGCAAAAGCATTGCTCAAGCGTCACCGCGTGAGCCGGCGTCACCGGATGGCGAGACGCGCTCGCGGCTCGGGACGCTGTTGTGCCTAGCACGCGGCCCCACGGGGACACGCCCCAAAAAAGAGACGCGTAACCCGATTTATGGAAATCACTGTCAAAAAGTCGGGTAGCAGGATTATGTTAAAGGTTTCTGAGGAGAGAAAAGCCGCGATGTTCGCACAGCGACCGGACAGTGCCAGAGAACCGGAATATCAGTACATCACTGGTGAGGACTTGGAGGCATATGGGCACTGGTGCACACCTCATGTCGGCGTATTTAACCCGATGCCGTCAACTCCGCTATATCACTACACTACCGGGAACGGTCTGATCGAAATCATCAGGAGCGGTGAACTGTGGTCAACGCAGGTGGCCTGTCTGAATGATTTGTCGGAGCTTCTGTATCCTATTAAATTGCTGCACGATAAAGTGCGCGCAAAATCTGCATCTTCAATTTCTGGCGAAGTCGATTTTCTGCTGAAGCAAATCGACCAAGGGATTGCCGACCCGACAATCGACACAGAGGGGCGGTTTGTGGCGTGTTTCAGCGAAGATGGAGACGATCTTAGCCAATGGCGAGCTTACGCGGGCGGTGAAGGTGGGTATGCCATCGAATTTGACTCTGGATATATTCGCCGCCTTCAAAATCCGACGATGGTATTAGGCAAAGTGGAGTATGACGCTAAACGACAAGGTGGCTTTATCGATGACCTGTTGAAAAATTGCATTTCATTCTTTCTCGATGGGTTACAGAAACGACGCGCTCCGTCCATGCAACAGTGGGCCGCTGATTTTCTTCTGTACTGGTCTAATCTCGCGATGGTCTTTGCACCCTTCATCAAGCACCCGAAATTTAGCGGCGAGCGGGAATGGCGTCTTGTCTATTGCCTTGATGATGACGGCATTAGGCGGAAAAAATATTTGCAGAGAAGCTCTATGATGACGCAACACGTGCCGTTGCAGCTAAAGGTGCGCGAGGATGGCACCCCATGCCTGCCGCTAACTGGCATTGTTGTAGGCCCGTCTCGCCACAAGGAAATATCGAAAATTTCCGTCAATGACCTGCTGCGAACCCACGGATACCCGCCTTGCGCGCGTCTGACTGAAATTCCATATCGCGCCGTCTAGAGCTGAAACTGGTGATATCCGGCCCGCTGTCAAAAGGGCGCATAACAACAGGGAAATTCTGAAAATCGCCGCAGAAGGCCGCTTATGGGAACCGGTGCAGACTGTACGTACATTATGAACACAGGCGTGGCTTTCCGGAGTGGCCCGCACCTGTATCAATTGGATGAGGCCCGCAGCCTATGCCTGAGGATTTTGAGGATCACCTTTCAAAGATTCGCGGCACGATTCGCCGCATAAACTCGCGCACGCGCTATGAAATGCACAAGGAGGCCTTACTGCCCTATTACAACAAAGCTGAGGAGTTACGCGGCGACGCGCTAATTATATGGAATGCTCACAAGGTCGAAAATCACCCGGTATTTTCTTTTCTCGCTGGCCTGTCGCTTGAAGTATTGCTCAAAGGCATATGCAAGGGCCTCGCACGACCTGCACAGAATATTCATCGACTTGTTGATCTGTCTGTATTGGCAGGAATCCGTCTTAGTGACGACGACACCATAATACTAAGCGCTATGTCAGAATATATTTACGTTTTCAGAGACCTATTTTCCGGTTCGCCGATCCTTCTCAAAAACGACCGTTTTTGAGGGGTGATTTGCGTGTTGCAGAAGTGTTGATTTATGCGCGGAACCTACGGCTTCCCGCCGCTCGGCGCGTCGGGCGAGCACTCGGGCGAACGGGTAAACCATGCCTCAGCCGGTACACTTGGCGACATCGGTCAGCGCCTACCTCAGGAACGGCGGCAAGCTTGAAAAGGCTACCGCGATGGCAAACCATGTCAGCGCTTTGAAGGGCGAAACCTTTTGCCAGCGGCGGCGAGTTCGGGAGGAATGCGGGAAATGAAACCAAAGAT
Organism: uncultured Acidobacteriaceae bacterium; assembly: GCA_963790935.1. Lineage (GTDB taxonomy): Bacteria > Acidobacteriota > Terriglobia > Terriglobales > Acidobacteriaceae > PALSA-350. Next base: position 2,330 of record CAWBRJ010000054.1, read on the forward strand.
TTTCATTGGGTCTTCGACTGAGGGCAAGGAAGTCGCAGACGCCATTCATGCCGACCTACAAGAAGACGCCGAATGCACGGTCTGGACACAGGGCGTATTCGAACTTTCGAACAGTAATACTGAGAGCCTAATGGCGCAAGTAAAGACGTCTGAGTTTGGCATCTTTGTGTTTTCGCCCGACGATCAACTAAAAATGCGGGGACATCTGTTCGCCGCTCCGCGTGACAATGTCGTTTACGAGCTTGGCCTGTTTAGCGGCGCTCTGAGACCTGAGCGATGTTTTTTTGTAACCCCAAGAGGTACCCCGATCCACCTCCCCAGCGACGTATTGGGAATGACGGCGGGATGGTACGAGACCGGCCGCCGCGATTTGAATATGCGAGCTGCTGTTGCACCGTTCTGCACAGAGGTGCGCAAAAAACTCAAAGTGATGTGGGTCGCCGTTAAATTCGTTGAGCCTCAACCAAACGCTCGGCTCGACATTGGATTCCAGAGGATCACATGCCAATCGACCAGTGCGCTAGGTCCCAACACATTCGTCTTTACCCAGAAGGGAAATACGTGGTGGCCAAGAAGTGAGAGGCTCCAAAAGGTAAGTGATGATACGTATACCCTTCGAACGTGGTTCGATGGCGCTGGACATCAAAGGGTACATATAGTCAAGACGAACGATCTTGCGACGATAACAACTGAGAGTTATTTAAAGTCTTCTAAGACCTTAAATGACGTAAAAGAATTGCACGGTGAAAAAAAGGTCTGGTCGCCCATTTTGGTACGGGAAGAGCTACCGCAGGGTTTTGACTGCCTAGCCAGTATCGCTGTGGAAGTGGTCCCCAAACCCGCGTGAGGTGCACCCGGCGCGTCAGTATTCTACATCTTGTGTCCGATCGCTCCGGCTGCAATCTAAGCAAATGACGCATAATTATACATTATGAAAATTATTTTAAAGTAGTTAGAAAGTCATCGTGTTCACCTTCAGCTATTATGCGCCCGCGACCCGTTTTGACTTGATCTTGGTGCAGGCCAGGACGGCGTCGAATACTTGGCCGGATGTGCCTTTACTCGACGCACTCGGCCACAAGATGTAGGTTCGCGTGGCCTCTCGGAATGGGTGATGTTTGCCGCGCTCGGGCCGCTACGGGTGGGCGGCTTCCAACTCGGCCATCATACGGTGGGTCTCACCCGGGGTTTCGACAAATACCCAGGATGTTGCTATTACGACAAATATAAAATGACTTTAAATAGCATCTCACGTCGATCGCGGCGCCCACAGGGCGCGCCGGGTTGAAACCAAGGAGATGACGGTGACTGATGGGTTTACACCGAGACCGCCGAGGCTGCCGCGCGGGCGACCGTTCGAAAGGGACGGTCGGGCAATCCCGGCGGCCGCCGGGTCGGCTGCCGCAACAAGACGACGATCGCCGCCGCGGCGTTCCTCACGGGGAGGCCGAGGCGTTGACCCGCAGGCTTTGCCGCCGATCGAGAGCGCCGCCGACCCCAGTTCTAGCCTGGGGCAGGCATCGGCGCCGCGATGAAGGCGGTCACCTCGAGCCGCGTCCCCCTCCATCATGCCAGCGAGCGCCGCGATTCCCGCCGTCAGGCAGAATTGCTCGAAGCTCGCTCCGACTTGTTGCCAAGCCTCTTCGACGATTGCCGCCGGGAAAACCCCGGCCGTTGTGGTAGACTTTTCCATCGCGTTGCTCTCCTTCGCGGATTCAGCACCCTGAGCCTACTGGCTCAAGGCGGGCAACGCCTACCTCACATTTTTAACATCGACCGCGACATCCCCGCGTCGAACAGGAGACCCCACCTCGTTCAAATCGACACCACCCCTGCTCATTGCTCAAACCCGCGCCAGCCGCCGGTTTCGGCGGTTCCGCCTCGCTGTTTACCCGAGCAATATATAAAAATAATAGTTAATATTTTATAAATTCGTTGACAGATAGTTACTTTCCCGTTAAGGGTGCATTGTCAGGAACCAGCGAAAACGGAATACCTCTATGAGGAAGAACCTGTTGGCAGCGGCAGCTTCGGCTCTTGCCATTGTCGCTGTTGCCGGGCAGGCGATGGCCGATCAAATCGCCTTGGGCAACAATACCCCAAGCGGAGCAACCGCCTATTCCTATGTATGGGAGGGTGGCCCTATCTTGGTAACATCGGCCGGGTTCACTGGATTCAATGAAGCTTTCGGCGGCGGAGCCCTCGCCGGCGACATCGGGACCTATACCTTCGGTTCCGCGAGCTTCACCATCGGTCCCAAGGTCGGGACCAACTTTCCAATCGCCGCCGCGTCGCAAAGCTTGACCGTCACTATGTCCGATGGCGACACGGCGACCGGGACTGTTACGTGGACAGAGGTCGAAGGCGGGTCTCCTCCAGCAATAATCGGGGATTGGGCCATCACGTCTTCAAGCGGCGACTTAGCTTGGACGTCGGATTTCGTGCCCGGACTTGATCTTCCTGCCCATCACTTCACGTATCCGTTCAGAACCCGACGTCCCCAGGTAGGGACCACCCTCGCGCCGATGCTCCATGGAAGGCTGCTCTGCGCTCACGGTACGAAATGGCGGAACCAAACCCTCTAGGTGAACCACGTCTTCCTCGGTCCCTCCGATAAGGTTTGCAAGCGATTGGTACACGTTACGTGTCTCTGGGCTCGCGTTGAGCCAGAAGTCAGCATAGGCTCTTCGGTATTCCAGCAGAATCGCTTCGCATTCTCGACAAGAATTCATAGCACCGAAAGTCTACCGTACCATTTACAACATCCGCTCCCTCTGTCGCTGTTGCACCACTGATCGGACGGGAGTACCCTGATGCCAGCTTGCGAATCCGGGGGTACTACCGTGGGTCGCGCCAGCATCCTTTCGCTCGTCTTCCTGCTCTCTAATGCTTTTCTCCTCGGACAACAACAGCTCACCAAGCAGGACGCAGGCAGCGCATCTTTGACTCAGGTGCGCTCGGCTGGAACCAACTGTCCTATCGGCGTTGAGGCAAATCTTGTCGCATTGCCATCAGTATCAAACGCTGGGCCTTCGATAAACGGGCAACCGCTTCAGCAGAAAGAGCCGAGGCTGGAGGGACAACAGGTTACAAAGGATTATCTACAGCTCCACCTCGATGTGAGTAATCCCTCAACTCGGGATATTGTGGGTGCGCAATTCACCGTTCACGGCTTTAGTAGAAAATTGAGACTCATTAACCCATCCGACCCTTCCAATGCACCTGACCTTTGGAGGACGGTTGATGTCGCACTGGACGTTCAGGGAAAAGGCCACGCCTCCAGTGAGCTTTCTCTGACCCACTTCACTGCCATAATAACCTCCATCGACTTGGATTCGGTTACGTATGCAGACGGCACCCAATGGCAGGCCCCTTCTCCAGGGGCCTGTAGCACAATTCCCAATGCGCTTATCCGCATCAGTCCTCAATGATCCGTGTGAGATTGCCTCAGTAGTGAGGTGTGATATGCGAGAACAAGAGCTAGTCAACAAAGTAAAAGTCGCTGCTTATAGCCTCGGTCTAGTCGTCTTTCTCGCTGTTGCAGCATGGAAGCTGCTGGTGCGCTGATCGACCCGCAAGTGGGCGTCTCAGCTTTGCACATCGCTCAGGCGTCAGGCGAAATACACACCGCCCCTCTCGGAGATTTGTCGTCAGACGGGACTGTCACCTAGCAAGAAGAAAATATGCTGTGGATACAAGGTGTGCTCCACTTCCGGCAAAGTTCCAGTCCCGTCTGACGACAAATCTCCGACGACAAATCTCCGACGACAAATCTCCCTGACGACAAATCTCCCAAGGTAAGGATGCAGTTTGAGGTGGTTTTGTCGAGTGCTAACCAGGATTTAGTTTCTTGTTACTGCTTATCTGTGTCAGCAGATCGGAGGCCTGTCTTCAGGCTTGATGATCACATTCCACGAGTCAACTTCATGAAATGTTCAATCTCTTTCGTAACCCGTGCCCGATCGGGGCTAAGATTTTGTTGCAAACAAATTCCGCAAAAGAACGTGATGATGAGGTCAGCCAGGGATTCGTTGTCGCCGGCCTCTCCACGTGCAGCGGTTAAATTGTCGATCAGGAGCTGGTGGGCTTTCGTCATATTCGCAATCATGATCTGGCGGGCTTTGGGGGGAAGATCCGCAAACTCGCGCATGGAGTTCACGGAAAAGCACCCCTTCTGTCCCCAACTCCCGTAACAGACCTTCAGAAAGCCCTCGACGTTGTCCCAACCCAAAGGCTGCTTCGTCAGGGCTCCGCGTGCCGTCAGCATGTCAAAATATTGGCGCATGCTTGCGACAAACAGGTCCTCTTTGTCCTTGAACTCTGCATACAAGCCGGATTTGCGCACTCCCGTGGCCTGCTCAAGTTCCTGAACACTCGTCTCGGCAAGGCCATGCTTCCAAAAGACGGGGATCGTTTTGTTGAGGACATCTTCTCTGGTGAAAAGTTTTCGTCGTCCCATTGCAGCATTATCGGTCAATTCACCGCGGAGGCTTGCAAATAACGGACCAAATGGTCCATTATTGCAATGAGAGCAGGATCGCCGAGCACTGGGATACGCTCGAAGCGATCCCACCTCGCGATCAATGGAAAAATAGCGACGGTAAGTTCTAATTCGGTACGAGGCAGAATGTATGCTTCAAGGCATGTTTGGGCAAAGAATGGCGGAGCATTTCTCTCTGCTGGAATCTTCCTCACTCGTCCTTGGTCCCAGAGGAAATTCTCAGGTTGCGTTGACACGCATGCGAATGCCGAACGGCTTTCCTGGACCCACGCCACACATTCCGCCAGAAAAGGCTTTTTCGATATCCGTGCACCTGCGCCGTCCAGACAGCGTTAAGGGCTGGGGAACCTGGCTCGACGGACGCTTTCATCGGGTCACCGAATGGGATGCCGGCGGGATTCAGATATTCGATATGGAGTCGGAGCCGGTCGCACTGCGAACTTCAGGTTTCGACTCGCTTCACGTCTATATACCCCGGTCAGTTATCAATCGATTTAGCGACGAGTACGAGCAGAACCGGGTTCGCAACTTGCATTGCACTCCGGGAACCAAGGATTACGTGATTCTCCATTGGGCACGGATGATGATGCCCTACTTTGATCGTGCGCTGCATCTTCCGCGCCTGGTCCTCGATGAAATGATTACATTGCTATGCGCTCATCTGACCAGGACCTATCAGGATTCGGTTCAGTTCCCGGAAGTTGTCACCGGAGGACTAGCTGTCTGGCAGCAAGATCGAGCAATCGAACTACTGCACGAGCACATGGATGGTGATCTTGCACTTCCCGATTTAGCAAAAGAATGCGGTCTATCGCCGGGTCGTTTTATGCGCGCCTTCAAGAAGTCATTTGGTGTTCCAGTACACCGCTACTTGCTTCAGAGACGAATTCAAGCCGCGAAGTCGATGTTGTTGCACTCCGATAAATCATTGCTCACGGTTGCATTAGAAGTGGGGTTCTCTGATCAACCAGCCTTCAATCGAAGCTTCCGTGAGATTGCCGGAACTTCCCCGGGGCAGTGGCGAAGAGCAAATGCGCCGATGCCAAAGGCATTCAAACTGCTTGCCCAGCAGTAAGGGTCAAAACCGCTTGCCATAAGGCAACTCGGGACTTTCCGAAGCATCACAAGCAATTCCTGAAGCGAAGCGAGACTCTCTGCCGGCAGACCTGCCATTCGGACCGGACGGAAAGTCCAAATCGCGACAGTTCCAATCAAGACCGAACTCTCATCTTCCGAAATAATGAGATACGCCGAGTCAATGGGGCGGTGTAGAACCGCGCTCTCGCGCTTGTTGCGTTCGCAGGAAGGGACCTCGAAGTAAGAGAGTGACTGACACTCAAGATCGAATCATTTCTGTTGGGCGGAATGTGAAGTTGGAGGATAAGGATGGCGAGCACATACAGAGCCGTTGAGATTTCTTCACCGGGCGTTTTCTCCTTGGTGGAAAGAAAGGTTGCCGTCCCCGGCGCCGGACAGGTGCGTATCCGCGTCGAGGCTTGCGGTGTATGCCATTCGGATGCGGCAACTGTGGAAGCGCAATTCCCCAACCTTTCTTATCCGCGCGTGCCTGGCCACGAGGTTATCGGACGAATAGAGGAAGTAGGTCCTGGCGTGACAGCGTGGAAGGTCGACCAGCGTGTCGGAGTTGGATTTTTCGGAGGTGAAGACGGAACCTGCGAGGCCTGCCGCCGTGGTGAAACCGCCTATTGTCAAAATGCAATTATGACCGGCATCACAACTGACGGTGGCTACGCGGAAACGATGATTGCGGAGGCACGCGCGCTTGCGCTGATACCGGATGCACTCAAGTCAGAAGATGCGGCCCCCCTGGTATGTGCCGGCATAACAACCTTCAACGCGCTTCGTAACGCCGCACGTGCCGGCGACACCGTTGCCATTCAGGGAGTGGGCGGGCTTGGCCACCTTGGCGTGCAGTTTGCAAGAAAAATGGGCCTGCGCACCGTGGCGATTGGTGGGGGCCCCGACAAAGAGCACCTGGCGCAGAAATTCGGAGCGCACATCTACATCGATGCCAAGGCACAAGACGCGGCGGCGGCACTCGAAAAGCTCGGAGGCGCAGATGTCATCCTTGCGACCGCGCCAAGCGGGGCCGCAATCGGTAGCTTGCTTCCCGGCCTTAAAACTCGGGGCAAACTTGTGGTTGTCGGAGTCTCAGGTGATGCCATCCCAGTCAACGGCGTACCGCTTATCTTCGGCGGACGGACAGTTGCCGGCAGTCTCACCGGAAGAGCGATCGAGACTCAAGACACGCTTGATTTCAGCGTACTCACAGATGTCCGTCCGATGATCGAAACACTTCCGCTTGCAAAAGCCGAGGAAGCATACAAACGAATGATGGATGGCAAGGCACGCTTCCGAGTGGTGCTCACTATGACCTAAACAAGTTTAAAAGCCTGCGGCAAAACGGAGCGCAAACCGAACGTCCCAGAGGGAGACTTGGATGAATTCATTCCAGGAAATCTTTAACAAACAGAAGGCGTACTTCGATTCGGACGCGACCAAATCGTACGAGTGGCGTATCGACCAGCTGACACGTCTTGAGAATTTGTGCAACGAGAACTCCGAGGGTCTAGAGGCTGCAATGAGCAGTGATTTCAAGACCGCCAGCCAGGAAAAAGTCTTCGAGATCATGGCTCCCGTGGGGACCGCAGCTTTCGCGAAAGCTGAGTTGAAAGAGTGGATGAAGCCGGTAGATGTAGTCGTTCCCAAGGCTCTTCGGGAAAGCGGACACACCGCCAAAGTCTATCGAGAGCCGTATGGCGTCGCCCTGGTAATCGGACCTTTCAACGGGCCATTGACGCTGCTCTTCGATCCTGCGGTCCAGGTCATTGCGGCAGGCAATCCGTGCATCCTTAAACTCTCTGAAGGGTTGCCCGCCACGAGTAAGCTCCTGTTGGATCTTATACCGAAATATTTCGATCCTCGGGCCGTCACTGCCGTCTCGGGAAGCAAAGAAGAAGTTGCGGAACTTCTCAAGCTCCCGTTTGACTTCATCTTTTTCACCGGCAGCGTCAAGGTGGGCAAGATCGTCATGGAGGCGGCTGCAAAGAACCTGACTCCTATTCTTCTGGAGCTTGGCGGACAGAATCCTGCTTTCGTTGATCCGACCGCGAACATCCCGGATGCGGCCAAGAAAATTGTCTGGGGCGCAACAGCCTGGGGTGGGCAGTGGTGCACCTCTCCTGGGTACGCCTATGTGCACGAATCGATTGCTGAGGAGTTTGTAAGCGAATCCAAGAAGGCCGTGATCGAGTTGTACGGAACCGACCCGAAGAGCAGGTCCGACGACTACTCGCGCATCATCAGCCCGAAAGCCGTTGACCGGTTCGTATCCCTAATTGATCAGAGCAAGGTTGTGGCCGGAGGTTCTGCCGACCGCGAAGCGCGCTACCTCGATCCCACGATCTTGTATCCGGTCACGTGGGACGACCCGATCATGGAGGACGAAATCTTCGGGCCGATTCTCCCAATCCTTACGTATAAAGACATGGATGCGGCCATTCGTGAGGTGAAGAAGCATCCAAAACCCCTTTCCGGTTTCCTTTTCAGCCGTGACCAGAAGGCGATCGACCACTTCCTCTCGAGCTTGTCCTTCGGCGGTGGCGCGATCAACCAAGTGAACATTCATCTGTTCATTGAAACCATGCCTTTCGGAGGCGTCGGATTCTCGGGCATCGGCCACTACTACGGTAAGGCCGGTTTTGACGCTCTCACGCACGCGAAATCGGTTCTCATCTCGCCGGCTGACGTGGCAATCGAACATTTGTTCCCGCCCTACACGGAGGAAAAGGTCAAGGCGCTCAGCCAGTGGTTTGAATACTAGGCCACTAAGACCACAACAAAAGCGATCCCAAAAAGCACTGAGATGAAAACGAACACCGCAAAGTTCCTGCCGATCGCCGAAAAGTTTTTCACCGCATACGACGCCCACGATGTCGACGGCATGCTCGCTCTCTGTGCAGACGGCGCAATAGGGCCAAAGCCGCATATCCACCGAAGACTTTGCGATCGCACTCGTGGATGAGTTGGAACAGCCGAAGCACTCTCGCCAACGATTCACGGTTGGGTACTGATAACTGATCTGTGCACGAACTGAACGGCGGATTAAGCCAATCGCCGACCACGGACTATATGAAAGCGAGAGAGGTAGGGAATGGTTTTAGCAGGAATCAAAGTACCCGACACAGTTCTGGTTCGCGATGCGATTGATTTGTCACGGAGCGCGTCAGAGCCATTTCTCTTCAACCATGCGATGCGCTCCTGGCTATTCGGCGTATTGCTTTCAGAAAGCGCTGAACCTGCTCCGGATGCCGAGTTGTTGGCAGTAGCCACGATTCTGCATGATCTGGGCTTGACTGACTGCTATACGGCGGAAAATCGTTTCGAGGTGGATGGCGCCAATGCGGCGCGCTCGTTTCTGAAGGGGCGAGGCATCTCGACGCAGCAGATGCAAGTTGTTTGGGATGCCATCGCGCTTCATACCACACGATCTATCGCTCTTCACAAAGAGCCCGAAGTGGCTATGACCCATTCGGGAATAACGGCGGATGTTCTGGGGGCAGGCCTTGATCGAATTCCGCAGGACAAACAAGGCGCGATCCTAGCCGAATTTCCGCGCCTGGCACTTAAAAACGGACTCAAAGAGTGCCTTTGCAACATCGCTCGCCGGAAGCCGGAGTCCACCTTTGACAACATCGTTCGGGATTTCGGCGTTCGATATGTCGAGGGGTACACATCCCCCAACTTTGCCGATGTCGTCGCGAATGCACCATTTTCCGAATAGACGACCTCCCGATCATCACACATTCATGCTCGCGCCAGACTGCAATAGATCGTCAACTAGTGTAGTGCGTCACTCAGATCGTTATTTATTCGAGGTGCGTCTGCGCCTCTTTTCGGGCTCGGACAGGCTGGGGGAAACTCCGGGACCGGGCGGAAAAGGACGTACCTCAGGGGCTAAAGCCCGATATATTCTCGATTGTTAACGGCCCGACTAAAGTCGTGCCCTGACAACAGGTACGGACCGGGCAAGTAGGTAACAGAAAGTACCGGGCAAGTGGGTAACACTTTTCGTCCAGAGCGTAGGGCAGGTACAAGAGAGCATGCCCTGGAGAGTGAAGGATGTGGTGGACGAGAGGACACGGTTTGTCTTGGAGTATGACAGCGGAAGTTTCACGATGGCGGAGCTATGCCGTATCTACGGCATAGCACGCAAGACCGGCTACGTTTGGGTAGAGCGGTATGAGGGAGAGGGATTAGCTGGATTGAAGGACCGTCGCTATGGAGCCGGTAATCATCCCAACCAGACCGATTCTGGGATCGAGGAGCAGGTTTTGCAACTGAAGCAGGCGCGTCCGAGTTGGGGAGCCAAGAAGCTACGGGCCCATCTGTTGGCGAAGAAAAAAGGAGTCAAGTGGCCTGTGGTGAGCACTTTTGGAGAGATCTTGCGGCGGGCAGGTTTGAGCGCACCGCAGCGCAAACGGTTGCGGGTCCCTTTGTATACCAAGCCGTTTGAGAAGGTAGAAAAGGCCAACCAGATATGGTGTGCGGACTTCAAGGGCTGGTTCCGGACTGGAAAGGGAGAGCGGATTGATCCGTTGACGATGACGGATGCGCACAGCCGTTATTTGCTGCGCTGTCAGAGCGTGGAGAAGACCAATACCGAGCAGGTGGAAGCCATCTTTGCGGCAGCCTTTCGAGAATACGGTCTGCCGCAGAGCATCCGAACCGATAACGGAGCTCCGTTTGCCTCCCGAGCCATCGCTGGCATTTCGCGCTTATCGATCTGCTGGATGAAGCTGGGCATCGCGCCGGAGCGGATCAAGCCAGGTCATCCGGAGCAGAATGGGCGTCACGAGCGCATGCATCGGACGTTGAAGGCGGAGACGGCTAAACCGCCGGCGGCCAACCGGAGAGCGCAACAAAAGGCTTTTGATCGGTTCCGTCAACAATTCAACGAGGAACGTCCGCACGAGGCGCTGCAGCTGAAGACACCGGCCTCTTGCTACCAGAGTTCGCCGCGTATCTACCCGGATCGAATTCCTGAACCGGAATACGACAGCAACATCAAACCCAAGCGGGTTTATCCGGACGGAACCTTCTTCTGGAAAGGCACACAGATCTTTATCAGCAAGTGTCTGGGAGGAGAATCCATCGGCATGGAGCCGATCGATGATCGCTACTGGGACGTTCAATTTGCAACCTTCCCCTTAGCGCGATTCGATAGCCATAAGCTCGTCCTGCAGCCCATGGCCATCGAGGAGTGAACAGCTATGGAAATGCCGGCGGTATGGAAAGAGAGGAAAAGTAAAAAGCCCTTTCCCTCTCTTCCCACACCGCCTTGGAAAGCTCGCAAACAACCGCGAGCTTCCCACATTCCCACAGCTTCGGCGGCGACTTGGATTTCCCTTTTTCTCCCAGCTCGTTTAACTTCAACTTCGACGAAAGTGTTACCTACATCCCCGGTACCTTTTGTTACCGACATCCCCGGTCGCACAAACAAAGCCCAGTTCTCATGCAGACGCTAATGCCTGTTTTGTTTCGAGAATTCGCGGCCACCAGGGCTAAAGCCCTCAATCTATATGCCGGGTCGTTTCCGCGGGTTTAAAAACCCGCTCCCCCGGACTAAAGTCCGGGGCTGGCACCAAACGCATTGGCACAGGATCAAGTTGCGGCCGCCTTGCGATGATTGGACGTGCTGAGACCCGCAGGGGGGCTAAACAGGCTGAGGAAAAAGCCGCTTGCGCGTGAAACCCTAGCCCTCAGCTAAAAGCCGTGGTGATTCTAGATTAGTTATGTACGACCTAAAGGTCGTACCCTTCAAAAGCTTGAGTTTTTCTGCAGCCTGTAAAGCCCCTGAGGGCATCTTTTATCACCGCATAAGCGAATCTGGTGGATGGAAAAACGTACCTCAGCGGCTAAAGCCGGGTTTGGCGGTGTGATCTACGGCACGGCTGAACCCGTGCCCTTCCTTTACGACCGAGTTCTCACGCAGACCCTAAAGCCCAACGTATTCTCAACCATTTGCGGCCCGACTAAAGAGGCTGCGGAAAAAGCCGGTTTCGCGTGAAATCCTAGCTGTCTGCGATGGAGTTTTGTGACGTCCCTTCGGGACTCGCTCATAAACCTAATGCTACCCGGCACTGACGTGCCGGGCTACAGGTTGTTCCGTCCCTGCGGGACTGGCTTCGTTGCAGTGTCCAAAGTCCCTTCGAACCGACAACGGGCTCCGGGAAAAGAGGCTGTTGGGGTAGACAGCAGCCACCAGGGCTTCTGAATTTAGATAGCCCGAGCGTTCACCAACGCACTGCCTCCGATCAAGCTAATACCTGCTAAAGGGGGATTGGCAGGGCGAGCGTAGGGGCTCCAGCAAAGAAGCGTTTCCATTGTGAGGATGCGGTCCATCGCCATGCTGTTCCTATGGACCCTGGTCCACGTTGGTGAACGATATCACGTACTCGGGGTATCACATGTTTCGCGGAGAATCGCGTGCGATGCCCGGGTTCAACCAAGATGTGGAGAAGTAAAGCAGAATCAGGCAGGCAGCTTTTTCAATATGTCCCGTGCGCTGCGAAACCACGGCCGTTCACGGCGGCGCAGGTAGGCAGGCATGCTTGGTTTCTTGTCGAGCACTTTCTGCGCCCATTCGCGGGCTTCCGCGGTGCGCCCCTGGGCGGCCAGCATGGCGGCAAAGTTCAAGTACGTCTCCGATGATGTCGATGCGCCGGTTGCCTGCCGGAAGAGCGCCTCTGCTTTCTCTTTTTGACCGGTTTGCGCGTAGGCATGAGCGAGCAGTCCGGCCGCGCGATGAAAATCGTAGTCGGGTTCTTTCGCGACTACTCGTTCCAGATCAGGCAGGGCAGCGACTGCATCCCCTAGCAGGAGGGCACAAACACCACGCCGGTAAAAGGGATCGAGCGTATCAGCGCGGGCAGCGATGGCCTTGTCGAACGCGACTCGTGCCGGCTGGAGCCTGCCATCATCCATGTAGAGATCACCGAGTTCCTCGTAGTTCCCCGACGATGGGTTGTCTCGCACCATGGTTTCGAGCTCATGAATGCGCTTGCGACGGGGAAATACCTTGAATGACTGGCCGAGCAGTCCGGCGTCGGGAATTACTTCGACGAGAATATAAATGGCTGCGCCGAGGGGACCGAGAAAGAGGATGATGAAGATCCAATACATGTCCGGCCGTCGCCGGATGAAGTGGACGATTGCGAATATCTGGAGCAATAAGCCCCAGGGGTATAGCAGATGGCTCAGAAATCCCATGCGTTATGAAGACTCAGTCAAGGTTAACATCTGCGGGATTGAGCCGGATAACGGTCGAGGAGATGAGTGAGGAAGAGGGTTAGGGTCTTACTTACAGTCCTACGGCGTGGTCTGAAGAACTACCTCGGCATGTGACGGTGCTTGTAGCGTGATGGTATAGCAAGGCATCCGGTCCGCCCAAATAACCGAGGCGTTGAGCGGATTCGGTAGTTTCAAGAGCATGAGGCCGAAGCATAACAGGGAAAGCGCGAGAGCAGCTTGAAGGAACCGCGCCGGAGCGATTCCAGGCCCGGTGATCATCACTCCGGAAGCAATCGACAACTGACCGTGGCTGTTCTGAGATCTGAAACGCTGCCGAAGGAGAGAGAGTGTTCCATCGAGGAACAAGTGTGCGGCCGCGCCCGGTTGCTGTTCCTGTTCGAAATCGTCGAAAATCCATAGCATCTCAGCGCCAAACTCGTCCCGGAAGGAAGCGGGATGCAGACGCAAAATAAGTCGATAGGCGAGGCGAGAAACGGCTCTTTTCATGCTCTTCCGGTCCTCGCTTCCTGAAGACGTGCTCTGGCTTTCGTAACCACGCCTTGTAGGCGATCTACCTCTCTGGCGAGAACGTCCTTCCCTTCCCTGGTCAAGGTAAAAAAACGCCGATCATCTTCTTGTGCCGAGGCAGCCTTGCGCTTAGAGGAGGAAGAAGTTGGGACATCTGCGACCAATCCGGCGCTGATTAACTTCTTCAGGTTGTCGTACAACGTACCTGGCCCTAACCGGTAATGACCATCCGAATTGCGTGCGACTTCTTTGATGATTCCGTAGCCATGCAAATTGCCCCCTGCGAGCGCAAGCAGGATGTGCAGGGTTGCGGAGGAGAGCGGCGGGTTTTTGGCAGTCTTCGCTAACATATCGCATTTCGACTATATCGGACTCCGACTATCCCGTCAACGTTTCTTTTAAAGAAGCTGAAAACCGCTTGAACAAGCAGCCACCAGGGCTAAAGCCCCGAGATTTATATACCGAGCGTTCTCGCGGGTTTAAAACCCGCTCCCCCCGACTGAAGTCGGGGGCTGGCACCACGGACGGGCTATGCCTCGTCCGCTACAGCAGGTGCACTAGCTGAAAATGGCGCGGACGAAGGTTGAGTGGGTGGTTGCAGCTTATTTTTGACCAAGCAGAGAGCAGTGTAAAGTTCTGCGGTATTTCCTTTAACCTCTGCTCTGAACGGGGAGGATTGTAGCCAGCCAGTTAGTTTCCTCTTAGGTCATTCGTTAGCCGGAGTGATTCGAAGTTAATCGAATGTTCGGAGCCATATATCGCGCACAGAGATCTTGCAGGGTTGGCTCTCAATCTCGAAGCCGATCAGGCCTGGTTGGTTATTGACGGAGTCTTTGTTGTCATCAATGAAGACCGCCATGAGCTGACCGTTCATAATGTGCATCATTACACCGCCCCGCGCGATGACCTCGTAATCGTTCCACTCGTTTACCTTGACGTACCCGCCCAGGGCGCGCTTGTCACCGATATTGGCAACCAGCCGGTTGGTCTGTCCGGGGAGCGCCTGGGTTACCTGCCCGCGATAGGCAAGGATGCCCTGCATGGTATTTTCGGAATACCATTGGCCGGTGTAGTCCGCAGCCTGTACACGGACTGGAAACCAGAAGTCGGCCTGGGGACCAGTCATCATAAACTTCAGGTCATAGGGAGGCTGCCCGGCGGGCTGCGGCCGGGTCCAGGGTATGCCGGTGAGGCTGCGGTATTGAATGCCGCCACCACCGCCCTTTTCAATTTTCATTTGCAGTTTCAGATCGAAATCACGAGTTTTTTCGGCACGATACACGATGTAGTTGTTGCCCTTTGGCTTACCCTCCAAGGTTTCGCCTACCATGATGCCGTCCTCGACGCGCCAGATGCTGGGGTCAGCGTCCCATCCGGTAAAGCTCTTACCGTCGAAGATCTGCTTGTAGCCCGTGTGCTCGTCGATGTCATAGGGCGCGGGATCATGAAATTTAGGCATACCGGGGATCTTCTCGCCGTGTGGACCTGTCTGCGGCGCCTGCACCGGCGGGGACTCGAGGGCCGGCGGCACGGATTGGGCAGTGATTGTAGCCGGACGTGCCAGGAACAAGAGACCAAGCGCTCCTGTCGCTAAAGACAGTAGACGAACGAAGCATGGGTAGGGACGATATGATGCGGACATGGGAGCTCCTGCGTTGCGATATAGAGGATACGGCAGTAAGAGGAGTGTAGCTGGGATTTTGAGTTCCTAGCGATGTTGGTTCCGGTCGCGGGTTGCGGGCGAAGGCTTACGCTTGCGCTTCTGTTGGTAGCCGGGTGCGCATCGCACCACGAGTCTGGGTTTGCACAAACCAGCTCCGCGCACAAGCCGCCGACGCCGGCTGCACGGTTGAGCGCGATCGTCGCGTCCGGCCGTCTGGCGGATCTTCGTTGGCCGGACTTCTCCAACTACCGGACGCAACTGACCAGCTTTTACCGCCCTTTCGGATTCGAGCCGGCCTGGGTGCGCGATGGGCAGCCTACAGCGCAAGCGGTTGCGCTAGTGGAGATTTTGCAGGATGCGGATCGGGAGGGCCTTCGCGCTGAGGATTACGACGCCTCGCGCTGGACGGATAGGCTGGCATTGGTGCGGGGTCCGTATGGCGAACTTGTGGAAGCGCCCTTCGATGCTGCTCTCACGATCTGCGTGATGCGTTATCTTTCCGATCTGCACGTGGGAAGAATTAACCCGCAGCATCTGGGTTTCGAGTTTGACGTGTCGCAAAAGAAACTCGACCTGCCCCAATTCGTCCGTCAGGAACTGGTCAACGGCTCCGATCTGCGCTCGGTGGTGGCTGGGGTTGCGCCGTCGTTTCCTGGCTACGAGCGGCTACGCGATGCCTTGCAGCACTACGTCGAACTCGAGAAAAGTGACGATGGAGAAGAAATTGCCTGATCCTGGACAATTGGCTGCCTGGGGGACAGTACGCGGGCATCGCTCCGCTGACCAGGCGTTTGCGATTGCTGGGTGATTTGGCGGAGAATGCTTCGGTTTCGCCTGACTCGAAGATATATGAAGGAGCACTGGTGGCTGCGGTGAAACATTTTCAGGAGCGTCATGGTATGAGTCCAGACGGGATGCTTGATTCCGAAACCGTTGCTGAGATGAATGTGCCGCTAAGTGACCGCGTGGAACAGATTCGGATGGCGTTAGAACGATTCCGCTGGTTACCTTACGAGTTCAAAGAGCCACCCATTATCGTAAATATTCCGGAATTCCGCCTGTACGGCCTCAAGGAGGGAAATCAACCTGGTCTCACCATGAACGTGAACGTGGGCGAGCAGTATGATTTTCAAACTCCCATATTTGAAGATTCCATCCGGTATATCGTTTTTCGACCCTATTGGTACCCTCCACGAGGCATATTGCACAGTGAGATCCTTCCTCCCCTCAAGGAGGATCCCTCGCTCGAAAACAATGACCTGGAACTGGTGAGCGCGAGCGGGAAAGTCATCGACAGGGGAAACGTTACGTCTGCGATGTTGCAGCAGGTGCGATCAGGAGACTTAACGGTGCGGCAGCCTCCCGGCGAGGATAATGCGCTGGGTCTGGTCAAATTTGTCTTTCCCAACAAATACAACGTATATATCCACGACACGCCGGTGAGTGTGCACATGTTCTCTGATAGCGAACGGACGTTCAGCCATGGCTGCATCCATGTGCAGGAGCCAGCCAAGCTGGCTGCGTGGCTGCTGCGCAACACGCCCGGCTGGGACCTGGAGCGAGTTGAGTACGCCATGCATAAGGGCGAAAATAACGTGCGCGTCAATCTTGCTTCACCAGTTCCGGTGTTGATCGTTTACGACACCGCCGTGGTGGACGAGAACGGAGAAATCCACTTCTTTCAGGATATTTATGGACGCGATGCGGTGCTTAAGAAGGAGCTAGCTAAGGCCTACACGCGTTTCAGATGAGTGCTCAACGCTTGATTTCGATGGGCGTGCCGTCTGCCACGGCTCGCCAAATTTCGTCCATCTCCGCATTGCTCACGGCGATACAGCCGTCTGTCCAATCGCCTGCCTTCTTGCCACGACCCTGGTAGTCGTTGGGTTGGCCATGGATGAACAGATCTCCGCCGGGCGGCACACCCAGCTTTCCTGCGCGTGCCACATCCTCCGGATTGGGATAAGAGATGTGGATGGACTTGTAGTAGTCGCTTTGGGGGTTATGCCAATCCAGGACATATTTGCCTTCAGGCGTTTTGCGGTCGCCTTCCCTTATCTTGCGGCCGACCGGATGGCCTCCGAGTGATACGCGGTAGGCTTT
Organism: uncultured Acidobacteriaceae bacterium; assembly: GCA_963790935.1. Taxonomy (GTDB): domain Bacteria; phylum Acidobacteriota; class Terriglobia; order Terriglobales; family Acidobacteriaceae; genus PALSA-350. The sequence goes on from CAWBRJ010000054.1 coordinate 19,438, forward strand.
CAGGGCCTTGCCGCCGTTGAGCAGTAAGAGCTTCCTTTTCGCTTTGAGCACAAGAACCCTTTCGGCCGTTGCAGACGCTGGTAAAGGACGCGCCTTTGCTACAGGCGTCTGCATGGACAAAGTGGAGAGGCTAAAAAGTGCGGTCCAAGCCAGCTTTGTGATAGTCACCGGCCAAATACTATCGTCGCCATGCTGCCCGGGCAAGTAGATAGATCGGCGAGCAGAGTCCGGAAAAGCCCTCAATTTTTAAATCGCGTTTGAAAAACTGCTCCCCGGACTCACGTGAGTCTATTGACGTCGACGGTTTTTGGCCGACATTCGACTCGAAGAAAGCTCCAATTTGGGCTTTTGTTCTTTGCCTAATCGAAGTGCCCTGACACAAAACAGAGCTTTTCCGTAGCCTGTTCTACCCTTATCTTGCCACCGGGAAGTGGTCGAATCGACATGAAGAAAGCCCCAATTTGGAGCCGTCTATTCATTGGTTGTCGCTTGCATTACAAAACTATGACAAGGAAGCGGAGCAAACAGGCGTTCAATCAGAGTTGTGAACCAACCCCAGGCACTTGTTGCAATCGAAAATCGGAGCAGCGCCAGAGCGATCTGGCGCTGAAATTGAACCTTAAGATGCTTGCGCTCTCACGCGATGCACAAAGGTCATCAGTCAATTGGCTGGTGCTTGGCTTTATGCTCCTCTTCCACCTGGGGGCCATCGCGGCGTTGTTCTTTTTTAGCTGGTCAGCGCTGGCCGTCGCAGTGGTGCTTCATGTCGTCGCCATCAATGCCGGAATCGGCATGGGTTATCATCGCCTGCTTACGCACCGCGGCTACCAGGTTCCGAAGTGGTTGGAATATCTTTTGGCGGTATGCGCTACGCTGAGCCTGGAAGGTGGACCGGTGGTTTGGGTTGCCACCCATCGGGTTCACCATCAGCACAGCGACCGGGCGGGCGATCCGCATTCTCCAAGGGAAGGTGGATGGTGGTCACATGCTGGTTGGGTGATCTATGGAGCAGGCGCAAACGAAGAACCCCAACTGCTCGCCAAGTATGCTCCCGATCTAATAAAGGACAGTTTTTATCGTTGGCTGAACCGGTTTCACTGGGTTCCACTCACCCTGCTTGCGTTTGCCTTGCTGGCGATGGGAGGATGGCCGATGGTACTTTGGGGTATTTTCTTTCGCGTGACGCTGGGGCTGCACGCTACCTGGCTGGTCAACTCGGCGACCCACATGTGGGGCTCGCGGCGCTTCGCTACCCGCGACGATTCGCGGAACAATTGGTGGGTCGCTCTGCTGAGTGGCGGTGAAGGCTGGCACAACAATCACCACGCCCACCCGGTTTCAGCCCGGCACGGCCTCGCCTGGTATGAGTTTGATGTCAACTACTATGGCATCTGGGTGATGGGCCAGCTGGGTTTGGCCAAGAGAATCCACACGGAAGGTTGGCCTGCCAAGGGGAACTAGAGTTCTTTGAGACGGGCGATGAGACTGAGCGGGTGAATGGGCTTGGGAATCAACTCAAACTGAAACCCCTGGTCTTGTGCAGCGCGAAGGATCTCCGTGATGCCGGCTTGCCCAGAGAAGAGCAGGATTCGTGCTGCGGGATACATTTTTCGGATCGCCATGGCGAGATCGACGCCGTTCATCCTGGGCATCAGGACATCCGCCAGGAGATAGTCGGGCTGTAAGATACCGGCCACTTGCAAGGCATTCCAGCCATCGTAGGCTGTGGCAGCCTGGAAACCCGCTCCTTCCAGTATTTCAGCCATAGTGTCCGCAATGATCCTTTCATCGTCCACTACCAGGATGCGTGGACGGCGTGCCTTAGGCTCTTTGGAGCTGCTGGTCAGAGACGACGAGGGAATCGAATTCCGACCGACGCTGTCTGAAAACCGGAGGGAATCTACCTTCGCCGGGAGCATAAAGCTACGCACTCTCCTCGCGGGCCGGCATGCTAAAGGGAACGAACAAGCTCACGAGGGTACCACTTTTGCCTGGTGCGGTGTTGCTCGTGACTGAGATCTGACCACCGCGCTTTTCGACAAGCTGCTTGGTGACCCAGAGGCCAATGCCTGTTCCGAGATCGCCTTTGGTGGTGAAGAAGGGTTCGAAGATCCTATCCAAATGCTCGGACTTGATCCCAGTTCCGCTGTCACGAATGACGGTCTGAATCCCACCTCCTGCGGAGCTGATCACGATCCGAACGGACAAGTGAAGCACTCCACCGTTGGGCATCGCGTCGATGGCATTGGCAATGAGGTTTGAAAAAATCTGGATGAACTCCCCTCTGCTCACCAATATTTTTTGCAAGTCATTGAACTGGGTGTCAACAGAAATTCCATAAGCAAGTAGTTTTGAGCGATAGATCGTGAGTACATTCTCGATCAATTCGTGGAAGAAGACCTCGGCCGGCAAGCCTGCGTCACGATAGTAGCCCAGCGTCTGCCTTGCGATGTGAGAGACCCGTTCTAACTCCTCCTCTGCCATCTTCAAGTGCTGGTAAGCTTTGCCGGCAGGTGGGGAATTATGGCGCGCCAGAAAGATCAGGTTCATCACGGCTTCGAGAGGATTGTTGATCTCGTGGGCTACTGCGGCTGCCATTCGACCTGTCGCTGCGATCTTCTCAGACTGCAGCATAAGGCGCTCTATCCGTCTGCGGTCTGAGATGTCCCGAGCGATCTTTGAGGCGCCTATCACGCGGCCTGCCCCATCCATGATGGGCGAGATGGTCACCGACAGTTCGATGGTTGAGCCATCCTTCCTCGTCCGCCTTGTCTCAAAATGATCGACGCGCTCGCCCGCCCGAAGCCTGGACAAAATTGCTGCTTCCTCATAGTGCAGCTCGACGGGGATCAGGCGAAGAATCGATTGACCGATCATTTCGTCAGCGGTGTAGCCGAACATCCGGCGCGCCCCGTCATTCCAAGTGTTAATGATGCCGTTCAGGTCTTTACTGATAATTGCGTCGTCTGCGGAATCGACAACAGCCGCGAGGCGAAATCGGCTTTCATCGGTCTTCGTACGATCGGATATATCCCGGGCAATCTTTGACGCACCGATTACGCGACCGGTGTCATCCTTCACCGGAGAGATGGTTAGGGAAACCGGAAACCGTTCGCCGTTTTTCTTCATCCGGATGGTTTCGTAATGGTCGATTCGTTCGCCCGCTCTCAGCTTGGCCAGGATCTGGGCTTCTTCGTGATGTAGCTCGGGGGGAATGAGTCGAAGAATGGGCTCGCCGAGAATCTCATCCGTCTGGTACCCGAAGGTACGTTCGGCGGCTCCGTTCCAACTGGTGATGATTCCGTTTAAATCCTTGCTGATAATGGGGTCATCGGAAGATGCGACAATGGCAGCCAGGTGAAACCGCGGATCGAGAGTTCCCTTGGGCATCTCAGTGGGCGATCCGGGGGATGGACGTTTGCGTGCATAGGGCAAGATGACGACTCCAGCAGGAAACTCCGTTTGACGAGAGAAAGTTCCAAGATTGTTTGGATGGCTATCGGCGAGGCAAAGGTTTTATGGGGAAAAACTTTATTTCGTACAACCGCCTACGAATTGGTCCTGCATTTCGCGACTATCAGGGTGATGTCGTCATGTTGCTCCTCAGAGGAGCTGAACCGCTGGACGTCGGCAACGATCGAGGCGACGATCGACTGCGCGGCCTGCTCGCGGTGCCGTCTCAGGGACTGGGTCAGACGCTGTTCTCCGAATTCCTCTTGCGTGTCATTGCAGGATTCCGTGACCCCATCGGTGTAGAGCACGAGGATGTCGCCGGGCTGGAGTTGGCATTCCACCGCCGGACTGGCCCACTCTTTAAAGAGTCCCAGAACGGTGCCGGTGGAGTGGAGCCATTCCACAGTGTCATCCCGGCGGAGTAGCAGGCCCGACAAGTGTCCGCAATTTGTATAGCGTAAGCGTTGCGAGACGTCGTCATATTCGGTAAAGAAGACGGTGGCATAAGCGCTGTCTATCGTATTCTCGAAAAAGAGCCCGTTCACTGACTGCAAGAAGCGCTGCGGCTGCTCGCGGGCAAGAGCAAACTGGCTACGGAGATTGGCCTGCAGATTAGCCATTAAGAGCGCGGCAGCGATACCCTTTCCTGAGATGTCGCCGATAAACAACCCGAGCCGTTCTTCACCAAGAGCAAAGAAATCGTAATAGTCGCCCCCGACATGGCGGGCTTGGATACAGATGCCTGCGTAGTCCAGGGTTTTGAGGGCGGGAAATGTCTGCGGGAAGAGCCTGGCCTGTACCTGCTTGGCAATTTCCAATTCCTGGCTGGTGCGGCGTTCGAATTCCAGCTTCTCAGCGTTCGTACGGCGCTGGCGCTCGATTTCCCGGCTCATCTCATCGGAGCCGATCAGGTCAAAAGAGTTTCCATCCACGTCGGAAAAAGCGGCAAATGTTCCGCCCCATAGTTGGGGCTGTGGAGGGTGATGGAACTTTACTCCGCGACTGCGCCACAACTCGTAAGTGGCATAGATATCTTCGGCGATGAAAGCAATTTGCGTATTCCTGCCAATGAGTTTGTAGTTTTCCGAGCCGCGCTTGGGTGAAAGCACCGCCAAAATAGTACTGCCATCCGGAGGCGCGATCGCCACCCAACGGTCAAACTCGAAACGGCCATCAGCAACTACACTGAATCCGAGTTGATCGACATAGAACTTCAGGCTTCGTTCGTGATCTCGTACGAAGACATTGGATTTGAAAATACGCAGATAGGGAGTGTCCTGGCCCGGGCCGGACGTGGCATCCCCCGCGTCCAGCCGCCGGAGCCCTCGCGAAGTGTCTCCCTGGGAGACTTCAGGTTCCGAGTTCAAGTCGATCTCCTTTCGGCGTGTACGGTCAGGCGCAATCAGTATTTCATTGTCGGGTACCAGTTCAGAGCACTCTTTCCTTAACCCTTTGCCCTGGGCCATCATTGCCCTCCCCTTTGTCATCTCGACCGGAGCGGACCCGGATTCCTGTGGAGAGCCGTGGCTTTGATGATCTGCATGCGGCTCTCTCTACGGAGAGCCGCACACGTGGTCGTCGCCAGCAGCGCGAAGTAGGAAATCCGGGTTCGCTTCGGTCGAGATGACAAAGGGGAGGGTGGCGCTTCCAGAAAGGGTAGTTGCTGAAGAGAAGCGGTTTTTCATCGCCTTGGGTGGCTGAAGGCCCATGATTCCTCTGTCGAAAAACATTCCCAAGAAAGAGCCGCCGAACCGCAGGTCCCTCCACTGCGCTGCGCTCCGGTCGGGATGACAAGGGGGAGGGAGGGCTTCCAGAAAACAGAAACCGTTTTTCATCACCTTGGGTGGGCCGGGCCCACCCGCGCTCCCGGGCCGGTTCGGAGCCAAATGCCGGAGTGGTCGGCGTAATTTTTGGTGAGTGGTTATTGCCATCGGTGTTCTCGAGCATCCATGATCATCGGCATATGGTGGTGTGCCTGAATCGGATGCTCAAACAGCGCGGCCTGCTTGCGACGGCCGGCGCTGGTTTCATAATGTGTAGTTTTGTGGCCGGGCTTGGACAAAACGCCGCCGCCCCCACCCCCATTCTGGTTGAACTCTTTACCTCGGAGGGCTGCTCCTCGTGCCCACCTGCAGATGCTCTTTTGCAGAAGCTGGACGCGTTTCAACCGGTTCCGGGGGCGCGGTTGATCGTGCTGAGCGAGCATGTGGACTATTGGGATCAGGAGGGCTGGAAAGATCAGTACTCATCCCGTGAGTTAACGGACCGGCAAAAGTCCTACGTGAGCGAACTAGGGCTGTCAACCGCATACACTCCGCAGATCATTTTGGATGGTACCGCTGAATTGCACGCAAACGATCCGCAGCAGCTCCACTCGGCGTTCGAGAAGGCGCTTAAAGATGCAAAGATCCCGACCAGCCTCGATTCTGTGAACTTCGACGGATCTCAAGTTCGGGGCCACCTGCAAGTGGACGCAGGCTCCGAAAACCATAACGCGGATATTTACATTGCAGTTGCTCTCAACCACGTCGAAACTCAAGTACTCAGGGGCGAAAACCAGGGGCAGAGACTGACCCACGTTGCCGTCGTTCAAGAGATAGTCAAAGTGGGTAAGGTGCAGAAGAAAGGCAGCTTTTCTCAGGACTTCCAGGTGAAGCTCAAACCGGGTACTAAACCTGGTGAAGTTCGGATCATCGCTTTTGTCCAGGAACCTGGTTCGGGGAAGGTCGTGGGGGCGGCATCCGCTCTCGAGAACCAAGGGGGCACCGGTATAGCAAGCCGCTGATTGCAAGCGACCGGCGATCGCCGGTTGATGTTCGTTCATAAGAAACAAAACCAGATAGAAGGCAGCTCAACAAAGCAAAGGCAAGAACAGACCCAAATTAGACAATCGATTGTCTTAGTCAAACAACTTGGAGGCAACAAAATGACGTTTAGACGCTTGTTACTTATCTCGGTCCTGCTGTGCGGGGTGGCTGGAGTTTCAGGATACGCACAGAGCACAAATGCCGGCGACATCCGTGGAACGGTAACTGATCCGACCGGCGCGTTGGTCCCAGGCGTGACGGTAACCGTATTCAACATTGACACCGGGGTGTCAAAGGATTTCGTCACCAATGAATCAGGTCTGTACGACACCTCTTCCATCGTAGCCGGCAATTACAAGGTGACCTTCAAAAGCAGCGGTTTTGAAACCGTGATTCGCGGGCCGATTACTGTGGAGGTCGGATTTACGACCGTCAATGGCCAGTTGCGTGTCGGTTCTGCTAACGAGGTGGTCGCAGTGACCACGGATGTGCCGCTGCTGAATACTGAGTCCGGCGACCAGACCAGCACATTGAGTTCGAAGGATATGGCTCAGTTGCCTAACGTTGGCGGATCGAACGGACCGGACTGGCAGAACTTCATGATCCTGTTGCCCGGAGCTGCTGGTACTCCAATGTCGAATTCAGGATCGTCTAACCCCGGGATGTCGGTTTCGACCAACGGCAACCTTCCTTTCAGCAATGTTCTTGCCGACGGGGCATCGACGACGCTGCCCAGCAGCCAGAACGCCAATCCTGCAGCCTTCGAAGATGTGGACGAGCTGCAGGTCTCGCTTTCTTCGTTCTCCGCGCAATACGGCGTGGGCGGACTGATCATCAACCAGATCACCAAGGGTGGCAGCGCAAAGTACCACGGATCGGCCTACGAATATTTTCAGAATGATGCCTTGAACGCTGCCAACTTCGGCTTCGGAAACAAGGTTCCTGTGTCTCGTCTTCGCTACGACGACTTCGGCGGAACTATCAGCGGGCCTATTCTGAAGAAGAAGATGTTCTTTTTCTTCGGCTATGACCAGATCGTCAACAACGGCGTTCAAGCGGGCTACAACACTGTACCGACAGCCGCGAATATGGCGGGCATCTTTGGTAGCGACCTGCTCTACGATCCGACTACGCAGACGTATGCGACGGATGGGGCGGGCAACACCTATCCCGTGAGGAAGAGCTTCCTATCAGAATATGGAGTGAACCAGGTTCCTCAGAGCCTCATGGACCCGGTGGCGCTGAAATACCAGCAATACTATCCAACGGACTCCAGCCATATTCCTTATGGTCACTTTGTGCCTGCCGCTGTGGATCCAGCGAGTGGGGTAGCAAAAAATAACTTTTACTCCGCTTATGCGATTCCCAGGCCGTGGAAGAGGTTCTTTGGGCGATTGGACTATGACATCACGCCGAACAATCGCCTGACCGTGTCCGATACCCAGGGCAATGAATTAGAAAACGGCGATAACTCGATTGTCGCCTGCCCCATCGCTTGCCAGTTAGGGGATGTGGACAACAACAACGCGCAGATTACGGACGTATGGAACATTAGTCCACATACCATTAACGAAGCGCGTATGGGCTACACGAGCCAGCTGAACTTCTTTTCCGATGCGGCTTCGGGCAAGGGTGTACCGGGTTCGCTGGGCTGGCAATTCGCCAAGGCCGATGTGCTGCCGGCGGTGAACTACACTCGCAACAATCCTTATGGACAGCCGGTGAATGGAAATTTCCTTGCCCCGGGAACCAACGCACAGTACAAGGAGTTCGTCTTCGACCCGTCGGATGTGGTGACCATGATCCGTGGCAAACACGTGCTTCACTTCGGAGGCGAGTTCGCAATTTACCGGGACGACGCTACTCCCTGGGGCAACCTCAATTCAGGGAGCTTTCAGTTCTCAGGCGTGTACACAGAACAGTGGACACTTCAACCGAACGCACAAGGCGTACTGATCGGTACCGCCAACAGCTCTTCCACGGGTGAAGAATACGCAGATTTTCTGCTGGGCGCTGCCAATCAGTGGAACGCAGCGGTCACGCCTGAATCCGGCGCACGTTTGAAGAAACCACAGATGTTCGTCCAGGATGATTGGAAGCTTCGTCCCAACCTCACCTTGAACCTTGGCCTGCGTTATGAGATCAGCCACGGTTTTAACGAAGTAAAGAACAACATGGCCAGCTTCGACCCTACCGTGATCAACCCCGCCACCGGAACCCTGGGCGCCTATTGGTTTGGGGAAACGCATGCGAACGGACGGAACTCCATGCAAGCAGACGTCTACAGCACGGTTCTTCCGCGCGTTGGGTTTTCCTGGCTGAAAAACTCGGCTACCACGGTGCGAGGAGGCTTTGGCGTGTACTCGTATAACTTCAGCCTGGACAATTACGGAGCAGGAATGGGCGCCTCGGTCTCGTCTGCGGGCGGTCTCACCGACAACGTTGGCATTGTGCCGGTCACGCAGTTCGGCGGAGCGGGTACCACGTTGGTCAAAAATCCAGCCGGTGGCTACAACGCTGGAGCCGCACTCCCCTACACCGCTGCGTCGACAGATCCCACTCGCTTCAACGGGCAAAGTGGAGGGGCGCTGATTTATAACCCGTACCACACACCCATCCCGAAAATCTATCAATGGAACTTCGGGGTCGAGCGGCAGTTAGGGACCGACTACGTGGCCACACTTACCTATGTGGGCAGTCACGGTTTCAATCTCACTTTTCCAACTGACATCAACGCGGTACCGGAAAACGAGGCAACATCGGCGAGCGATAACCAGTTCCGTCCGTATCCGATTTATCCCGGGCCCATCGGCGCCAGCGGCAATAGCAGCGCGCCTGTACACAACGGGATTTCCAACTACAACTCCCTGCAGGCATCGATCACGAAACGTTTTACGCACGGGCTCAGCATGAATTTCAATTACGTCTGGTCGCACTTCCTGGACGATCAGGACTCCTCTGGATGGGGAAGCCACGCGGGTCCGATCTTATGGCAGCATGCCAGCAGTCTGACGTTGAACCAATCAAACCTGAATTACGGACCATCCAATTTTGATATCCGCAATGCATTCAAGGGTTATTTGGTTTACCAATTGCCGTTCGGCATGGGCAAGCAGTTTCTGAACCACAGCCAATTGCTGGACGAGGCGATCGGCGGGTGGCAGCTCTCCGGCACGATCGTTGAGTCGACCGGAAATCCGTTCACCATAACCGGGCCTGGCCCCCTCTACACGTCCGCCAACGCCTTCCAGTATCCCAGCCGGATTTCGGGGGTAAGCACGGATTCTCCAGGGGGCAAGAACTGGCAGCATTGGTACAACCCGGCAGCCTTTGCGTATCCGGGCGCGGGTGTTTTCGGCAATGTTCCGCGGAACAGCCTGGTTGGACCGGGACTGAACGTGGTTGACCTGTCCGCGGGTAAGACGTTCTCAGTCACGGAAGGGATCAAGTTCGGGATTCGTTGTGATGCGTCAAACGCGTTCAATCATCCCAGCTTTGGTCCGCCAACCGGGAATCAGACTAATCTCACCGGTGCGACTGGAGCCGGCTCACCCTTTACAGGACCTGCCGGCGGGGTGGGCAGCAGTCAGATCACCACGTTGACGGTCGACGGACGCAGCCTGCAATTGTCTGCCCGTATTACATTCTGATTTTTAATTTTGAGTCTCCCAGCGAGACGGCGAGCTTTTTACGCCGTCTCTTTTTTTCAGACGAAGGGGAGACTAGGTGTCACCCGAATGGCGCGCGGGCTTCGCGTGAGGGACAGCGAAAGCATTCGAAGAATTTCGTTTTCGGCCCACGTATCCCGGATTTCCTGTCTAGGTTGGTGGCGTTGAGCGACTTCATGCGGCTTTCCTTAAGAGAAAGCCGCTCACGTGGTTGTCGCTGATATTGCGTAGTAGGAATCCGGGCAACGCCGGTGCGAACATGGGGCACCCCGACGGAGTGATTTAGTTGTTGGCGGTTGTCTCTAAGGCTTCGAAATCGTTGCCAGGCACCTGTCGGAGTCAGGCGGGTTGACGAACCTGGCCCAGCCGTTGCTCGACATCTCTGAGCAGCTCGGAAGCAAATACTAATTTTTTCAAGGCCAGAATGGGTATCGTGTCTCCGATGATGGTCCAAATATTGTCTTTTTCTTCTTGACTGAGGATGGCGGAGAGAATGATCAGATCGAACGGCTCACGAGTTAACACCTGTTCTGCGTCCGGGTACATCACGTCGCGAGCATCGTAACCGGCGTGCGCTAGAACCGCACAACGGCTTCGCAGTAGGCCAGAATCTTTGCCGATACATAGTATGCGCGCTGAGCTGGAGTGCATTCAGTCCCTCACGTTCGGGGCCCAAAACGATACTGGCTATTATAAAGGGCAAAACGGCATATTGCTCCCTACCGCCGTTTTGTTCGGAAAGTATAATGATTTGAATGCGGGTCGCGGCCAGCAGCAGCTCTGCTGCCTACCGCGTCACGGAGGACGCACAAAAATGTCTGCTGCCGATGCCCGATTAAGTGGAGATGTTGAGGGCAGGCCTTTGTACGTCTGCATTGAGATGGCTGCGAATTTGGTTTATCTGGCCAGGCATAGCGGCGGAAACCCTGAACAGCAGCAACAGTACCTGGATCGGGCGGCAGAGGTTTTGTTGGAGATCCGTCAGCACCCAGATTGCCATCATTGATCGTTGAGTGGGTGACCCACTCAATCTGCGGGTTGCAGCTTATTTTCGACAGAAGCCTATTTTGAATTGTAGAGATCGACGCAGTAAGGCATCGGAGTTCCGCCTTTCGGCATCGATGCTTGTTTATAGGAGACGCAGGTCTGACCTGTCTTGGTATCAAGTGCCAAAATGGTATCGTCTTCGACGAATGGCACGAAACGCTGCGAATGCCGGGAGCACCCCACCATCACCAGCAAGGTGATTGCGGCAAGAATCCTCACTCCATAAAGAGACGGAAAGTTCACTCCTCTAGTTGACCTTGAGAATCCCTTACGGGGAATCACACTTTGGGGTAGTCGTCCGTAGCGGAGTGGTCAAAAGATAAATGAGCGCGACGTCTCACCAATAAGCATCGGACTTGCCCTGGGGATTCCGGCGGCGATCGGCGCCGGCCGGTTGATGACCGATCAATTGTTCGGAGTCAAGCCATGGGATCCGGTCATGCTTACGCTGGCTACGGTGCTGCTCGGTGTTGCGGCTTCGTTGATCCCGGCGCGGCGCGCGGCAAGCGTGGAACCTATGGTGGCACTGCGGAGCGAGTAGTCGCCAGTTCCTGGATGGCGAATACGCTCGAAGGAGCTAGTCATAAATAGGTCCTTCGAGTCTGGCTCGAAAGGCGGGTGAGGCCTAGTATTGATGCAGTCGGGCGCAGCCCAGTTCCGGCTTCGCCATTCTCACATCGGACTACCGGCTCTTCATCCGGGTTCAGATACTGAATGATGCGAATGCTATTTGCCGGTAGTTTCCTGCGGATCTGTCTGAACTTCGAGGAGACATTAATTTGAATGCCGCTGGTGAGACTCACCAGGCAGCCGACACGGTGGGCGCGCCTGCGCGCTCGACACCGATCAACCAGGTGATCGCAGCGCTGCGTGCTGTTGAAGCCCTCAAGGGATTGACGGACGAGGAATACTACTGGCTAGCCGCAAACGGAACGGAGCGGATGGGGGATGGCCAGCGAATCGTCTTCCGTCAGAACGATCCTGCCCACCACCTCAGCATCCTGCTGGAAGGCGAGATCTCTATCCATCGAAGGAACTCCGGTTCCGTAAACATGTTCATCGGCCGCACCGCGCAGATCACGGGAAGGTTACCCTATTCGCGCATGGCTACCTGGGCCGGAGACGGCGTCAGCTCGGGCCACTTGTGGATACTCGATATCCATGAGGACGTGTTCCCTGCAATGCTACTTGCGATCCCATCTATGGCGCAGCGCTCTGTGTCCATCATGCTCGATCGGGTGCGGGACTTCACCCGTGCCGATCAACAGGCGGAAAAACTGGATGCTTTGGGAAAGCTGGCGGCCAATCTCTCCCACGAACTTAACAATCCGGCGTCTGCGGCCCAGCGCGCGGCGCAAAGTCTGAGATCGGCCATCGACAGAGATCAGGAATTGTGCCGCCTGGGTCGACTGTTCCCCTCAGAGGAAGAACTATCGAAGTACCTGGAGTGGACCAGGAAGTCGCTGGCGGCTATCCAGGCGGAACCCGCGGGGAACGTTACTTCCCTCGCAGAGAGCGATCGGGAGGAGGAACTTCTCAAATGGCTTGAAGCGCACGGGGTTCCCAACGCATGGTCCGTAGCGCCGGCATTTGCACGAACGAAGTTGCCGCTCAGCTTGCTGGATGAGCTGGCCACTATGATCAGCTCCGGCGTGCTCCCCGCCGCAGTGGTCAGCTTCTCCACCACCCTGAATGCGCACAACCTGGTCGATGCTATATCCGATTCTTCGACGCGTATCTTCCGCATTGTCGATGCCATCAGGGACTACTCCTATATGGATCAGACCCCGATCCAGAAGGTCGACCTCGTGCACTCCCTGGAAAACGCGCTCGCCCTGCTCGGTACACGATTGCATGAGATGGTTGTGGTGCGTAATTACGACCGCGAAATGCCTGCCATCACCGCCTACGGAGGAGAACTGAGCCAGGTGTGGACCGCACTGATCGAAAACGCCATCGATGCCACAAACGGAAAAGGCACTCTCAAGCTAACGACCGGACTAAAAGGGGAGATGGCGTTTGTGGAGATTTGGGATGACGGAGTGGGCATCGACCCTGCCCTTTCTACTCGCATCTTTGAGCCTTTTTTTACTACCAAGCCTCTGGGGCAGGCACTTGGTCTCGGTCTGGATACGGTGCGGAGGATTGTGGGTAAACATTTCGGCTCAGTCACGGTTCAATCGGTCCCAGGGGCAACTTGTTTTCAGGTGCTGCTACCGCTGACCGGCCGCAAATCGATTAACTGATTGCGGCTAAAGTCTGCATGAGACCTGGGCCACCCACTCGTACATTTGGTCTGGCGCACACGGGGTGTGCGCCGGTTTATGCGGTGACTATTCTGAGCGCAGGGCTTGCGCTGCGTTGATCCTGGCGGCCCGAGCCGCCGGAAGAGCAGAAGCGATCGCGGCGGCAGCGAGAATGACCACGGCGGACGCGACCAGAGGCAACACCCCCGGCATCTGCATCTCGGTTGTGTACTTGACGATCAAGCGCGCCAAGACAAAACCAATCAGCAGACCGGCCACAACACCTTCGGTTGCGATCACCAATCCGTCAGACAGAACGTGGACGAGAATTCTGCGTGGCAGTTCGCCCAGCGCCATGCGTATACCGAATTCACGGGTGCGCCCGCTCACCGAAAAGGCGAGCACGCCTGCCACTCCCACGATCGAAATTAACAGCGCGAGGGTAGCGAATCCGCCAAATACAAGGGCGTTGAGGCGATTGGGCGCGAGGACTTCTGCACGAATATCTTCGAGTGTGGCGGCTCGCTCCACCGGCTGATTTGCTGCCATTTCACGAATGGTGCGGGTGATGGTCGGAACGAGCGCGTTTGGATCATTTCGCGTGCGCACGAAGAGGCGGCCTGTCCAACCTTCCTGAACCGCAGGCTGGTAAACGGTCATGGTTGGTGACGGAATGATGTTTTCATCGTCGAGGTCCGGCACCACTGCAATAATGCGTCTCGGCTCGGTGCTGATCCCGATAAACTTCATCACGCCGTCGGTCCACTCGAGATGCCGGCCCACCGCTTCCCTGCCCGGAAATAATTGTTGCGCCAGGCTCTTGCTGATGATGACCACGCGTTCCGCGCCATCTTTGTCGGTGTCTCTGAAATCGCGGCCTTCGATGATCGGTAGCCCCAAAGTATCGAAGAAGCCCGAGGATACGGAGCGGAACTTTGCCCGCGGATCGTCCTGGCCATTCTCGCGCTTCGCGCCTTCTACCGTGAAGGTGAAGGCGATATTCAGTGCGTTCGCGTCGCGCCAGGGAACACCGAAGCCGGAAGAGACGTGTTCGACTCCCGGTATCTCACCGATCCGGCGATTTACTTCGCTATAAAAATCACGCACCTGTTCCGGGGTTTTCCCGTAATACATCACCGGCAGGTTGATCGCCAGAACGTGCGCGGTATCGAATGGCGGCCGGGTCTCTTCCAGAACCAGGAGTGTTTTCAACAGGGCGCCCGCAGCGGCGAGCAACAGGAACGAGAGGGTGATCTGGGTAACAGCGAACATACGCAGCCGGCGGCTGCTTCCCCTGGTAGCGCGGACTCCGCTGCTGGTCAGGCCGAAACCACGCGAAGAGTCCATGGAGGGGAGCCGGGGGACGAAGGCGAGGAAGACGGCAGCGAGCAACGCCAACACGACCCCAATCCAAATCATGCTGAAATCCAGCTTAAGGTCGAGGGCGCGGACGGAAAAGCGGGCCGCATAACGGGCCAGCACGGCCACCATGGGAATGGCGATGATTACGCCCGCTAAGGCACCACTGCCGCACAGCACCAGACCCTCCGCGAGAAGCGAACGGCGCAGCGTGGCCGGGGTTGCTCCCAGGGCGGCGCAGACGGCCATCTCCGGCTCTCGCCGGACCGCCCGTGCCAGTAGTAGATTGGCGACGTTGGAACAGGCAATCGCGAACAGCAGCAGAGAGGCTGCGAATAGCACCCATAAGATGGTCTTCGCGCGGGAGTTGATCTGGTCGTGCATTCGCGTTACATCGATCTGGAAGTGGTCGTGGGATCTATAGACCGAGGGGTATGCGGAGAGCATCCCGGCATAAACGGTTCGCAGCTCGGCGCGCGCAGAATCGAGATCCGCGGCGGGAGCGAGCCGGGCGAACACCTCAGTCATGCGATGCTCGCGGCCGGTCACCATCGTGGCTGATAAGTGATGCGGGCTGGTGACGACGTTGGAGATCAGCTCCGTTTCTACGGGATATGGGACGGAAGGCTCGAGGACTCCAACGATGGTTGCAGACCGGGTCTGCTGGTCGCTCCCGAGCCGAAGGGTTTTTCCAATCACGTTGGGGTCGGAGTTTAACGAGGTGTGCCAGAACCGATAAGTCAGAACCACTGCGCCGGCGGCGCCGGGGCCATCGTCGCGAGGGTTGAGCAGGCGGCCAATGATCGGTCGCAGCCCCATCACGTCGAAGTAGTTACCGTCCACCACTCCGGCGTGGATCTCACGCGGTTCCCCGAGTCCTTCGAGGGTGAAGTCGATTGGTGAAAAAGTACCAAGCTCCGTGATGGTCTTCTTTAATCCGTCGTTAAGGTCCTTGATCTCCGGAACGGAGAAGGCGGCGTTTTCGACGCCGATGCCTGGGGCGCTCTGGCGCACGTAGAGCAAGCGGTCTTCGTCGCGGTTTGCCAGCGGCCGGAGGAGCACACCGCGAACAATGCTGAAGATGGCTGCGTTGGCGCCGATGCCGAGAGCCAGGGTGACAGCGACAGTAATCCACAACGCGGGAACCCGCGCCAGAGAACGAACTGCTACTTTTAGATCGCGAAGAAATGCCATGCCGACTCCAGATATGCAGGCTCGCCCGGCAACGTCAGTTTTGATCCACTTCGGGCTCCATTTTGCGCCGGGCTATGGTCAACAATTTATCAGCCGTAAGTGGACAGCGTCCACATGAGTGAAGTGGAAATCTGAGGCGGTACCCCGGCGGCCGTCAGACCGGCCGCCGGCGGTGTCGTCACTGCCACTCAGTTCCTTCGTCGGGTCTCCAAACCTGGCGCACCTCGACCGGCGTCCGACAGGCAACGGCAACTTTGCCCCCCCATGCAAGTGCATCCTCCAGACTAGCGGCTTCCATCACCGAAAAACCGCCTATGTGCTCATGGGTCTCCAGGTACGGCCCGTCGGTGATGAGCACCTTACCACCGGGCTGCACCCGCACCGACCGCGCGCTGCGGGCGGGGGAGAGGCCGCCACGAAAAGAAGTCCTGACACCGGCAGCCACCATCTCATCTTCGAGCGTGGCGACGTCGCGGGCCATTGCCTCGTCCTGTGTGGACTGGTCGTAGTCGTCGGGGAGGTAAATAGCAACCAGATACTGCGGCATGATTTCTCCTTTATCCTTTAACGGTCTTCAGGCGAGGCCGATTGCCCGGCCTTCACGATATAGTCGAACGGCCGGACTGAAATTGGACAAATCGTCCAAGAAAATTTTGCTTCTTTGCGCTTTGGCTGTGACGACCGATCGGTGATTCACCTGCGATTTATTCAATGCGAAAACTGTAAGAGATGCCGAGATTCGAGCGCGACCGCCGGCGGTGGAAAACAACGCTGCCGCGCGGACCAGGTTCAAGCGCGACGCCTCCAGACATACAGGTTATTGTCGTCCGAAGTGCTTGAGATTTCTATGTTCTGCGAGGCGGCCGCACGAAAAACTGCCGATCTTATGTCCTTGGCTGAAAAATCCCCTAGAGGAACTTTGAGCGCGCTATCGCTGGAAAGTTCGGTCAGTTCTCTCAGAACCTGCTGCATCAGTTCATGGTGCTTACCACGCCGTCTCGACCTCAGGCTGGAAAGCGGAACTTTTTCAACCGCTGATTCTTCCTGGGATTGACTCTTAACGGACTTTTTACGCACGCCCACTCACCGAGTCTAAAACGGCAGTGCAAACCTGAATAGACTCTTTAGTGGCTCCATAATTAGCACTCCCACCGACGGCCATTAGGAGGATAATTTGTCCGAGGGTCTCTTATGGGCAGTGTCGCTCTTTTGCAATCGCTTAAGGACAGTATTGTCGGCCAGGCAGGGGTGAAGACGATCTTTGGCGAACCCATCTCCGCCCAGGGAAAGACCATTATCCCAATAGCCAAACTGATCTATGGGTACGGTGGCGGCGCGGGCACAGGTGGGGTAGGTAATTCGAGCGCGCAAGGCGAAGGTGGTGGCGGGGGCGCCGGCGTACGCGCTATTCCTGTGGGAGTGATCGAGGTTAGCGACCAGCAGACCCGCTTTATACCGATCACTAACCGAAAAAAGATGGCGGGGGCCGTCTTCGCGGGGACTCTTCTGGGCATCGTGTTGGGTTGGCGCAAACGGCGTTGAAACGGCCGCCTGAAGCGTCCATGGCCCTGCGGTCACCGAAGAAGGTGAAATGGCGCGGACGAAAGTTGAGTGGGTGGCCCAGGTCTGCGGGTTGCAGCTTTATTTGAGAGAGCGGATCAGATCAGCTGACGTTTCCACTTGCCGCGCCGGAACAGCAGCATTCCGGTAGCGGCGACGGCAGCCTGGGCGATCACGATGGAAAGAAAGACTCCGGTCGAATGGAGCCCCTGGCGGAGAGAAAGCCACCACGCCAGGGGGACCTCGAGAACCCAGAAGCCGAAGAAATTCACAATTGTCGGCGTGACCGTATCGCCTGCACCGTTGAAAGCCTGCAGCATGACCATGCCATAGGCGTAGGCGATGTTGCCATAGCTCAGGATCCGCAGGGCTGAGGCAGCCAGCGGGACTACGGCAGGGTCGTGAGTAAAGAGGCGGACCAGCGGCGTTGCAGTAAAAATGAAAACTACTCCAATCAGGCCCAGGAAGAGCATGTTGTAGAGTCCCGTGCGCCATACAGCTTGCTCGGCGCGTTCAGGGTGCCGCGCGCCCAGATTCTGGCCAACCAATGTGGCAGCGGCATTGCTGAGTCCCCACGAGGGAAGGATGACAAAGATGACGATGCGGATGGCAATGGTGTAGCCGGCCAGAGCGGCCGCTCCGAAAACGCTGACAATGCGAACCATCGCGATCCAGGAGGTATTGGCAATCGCAAACTGGAGAATGCCGGTGAGAGAAACACGGATCAGCCGCCACATCACCCGCGGGTTGAGCCGTAGCAGGCTGGGCGGAATGCGCACCCGCTCTGTGCCCTTCATGAGGCGGTAGAACTGATAGAGAACGCCCAGGCTGCGGCCGCTGAAGGTGGCCAACGCGGCGCCGGTGACGCCAAGACGGGGAAATGGGCCGAGGCCAAAGATGAGGCAGGGGTCGAGGATCAAGTTGAGGATGTTCGATACCCAAAGAAGGCGCATGGCAATGGCCGCATCGCCTGCTCCGCGGAAGATAGCATTGTTGAGAAACAGCATGACGATGGCGCCGCATCCGCCAAGCGCAATGCGCGCGTAACCGGTGCCGGTGGCGATGACTTCTGGCGGCGCTCCCATGAGGCGGAGAAGCTGAGGCGCGTAGATGAAGGATGGAATTCCGATGGCCAGGGAGACGAGCAATCCGAGAAAGATGGCTTGCGCACCGGCGATCGCGGCGTCCTGAGGATCCTTTTCCCCGATGCGGCGGGCAACCATGGCGGTGGTGGACATGGCAAGGCCAATACCGATCGCGAAGACCAGGGCCAATAGCGACTCAGTGAGACCTACGGTGGCCACTGCGTTGGCTCCGAGACGGCCTACCCAAAGAACGTCTACGACGGCGAAGAGGGATTCGAGCACCATCTCGAGGACCATAGGAATGGCCAGCAGAAGAATGGCGCGATTGAGGTTTCCAGTGGTGTAATCCTGGTGAGATCCGCGGAGCGCCTCGCGGATGGATGACCATAGGCCGGGCTGCGGCACTGGGCCGCTATCGACTTCCAGGGACATGCAGACTCGCCTTTCCTCGCAGTCACGATCGGACGAGGAGTGAGAAAAACTGCTGGTTCAAGTAATCTAGCCCTAACCCCTGGTTGAGGCTCCTGATTGCGCATGAAGGACGTAGCACTTTGCCAGAGCACCGCAAGTACAACCGGCCGTCGTAGCGTCAGTCTAAACCAGGCGGTTCCGTTGCAGACTCGCGCATGGCCGTTGCATGTCGTGTTGTTCCTGGTTGCCTGGGCCGGCGCTGCATTGATCAGCGGGTGCCGTACGCAGAACCCGGTACGCACGCCGGTGGTTGAATTCACCACCCTCCCCCCTGCAGCCCAAGGCGGCCGCGAACGAGTGGATACAATCGCCGGACGCGTCTCTGGTGCGCGTCCCGGACAACAAATTGTCGTGTACGCCAGGAGTGGGCCATGGTGGGTGCAACCCTGGCCCGATAAGGCTTTTATTCCGATCAAGGCAGACTCTACCTGGAGTACCCCGACTCACCTCGGTTTTGAATACGCAGCCTTGTTAGTTGAACCCGGATACCACCCTCCACCCACTATGGATACAGTTCCTGTGGCGGGTGGGTCTGTGCTTGCGGTGAGTACGGCCAAGGGTACAGGCACAGTTCAGTTAGCTCCCACCAAGCCGCTAACATTCAGTGGATACGATTGGCATGTGCGGACGATTTCGTCTGATCGCGGGGGAATGAATAACCTATACGACCCTGACAATGCCTGGATCGATCCAAGGGGAGCCCTTCATCTGCGTATCAAAAAACGCGCTGGACGATGGTCGTGTGCAGAAGTGGTACTCAATCGAAGTTTAGGATATGGAACCTACATCACGGTAGTACGAGATACCTCTCACCTGGAACCTGCCGCGGTGCTCAGCCTGACCACGTTTGATGATTGGGGAGGCGAGGAGCACTTCCGTGAAATGGATGTTGAGATGAGCCGGTGGGGCGATGCGGGGAGCAGGAATAACGCCCAGTACGGTATCCAACCTTTCTACATTCCTGGCAACCTGGCGCCGTTTGTCGCGCCCTCTGGTACCCTGACACACGTCTTGCATTGGGAGTTGGGCCGGGCCAGCTTCAAAACCGTTCGCGGATCCTCTGACCGTCCGGGCGCTCCTGTAGTCGCTGAGCATGTATTCACGACCCAGGTACCAACTCCGGGCAAAGAGACATTTCAGTTGCTGTTTTATGTGGTTGACTCGGAGAAGAGTCCTATGCAGAAGGAAACCGAAGTCGTCATTGAAAAGTTTGAATATCTTCCGTGACAGGCGAATGAAGGGGCAGAGCTTCTTTTGGAAAATACTGCTCGGAGTTGCCTCGATTTCTCTTTCATTTCCCGCTCATGCGATTGATCCGAATCGAACCATTGCGCAGTATATGCAGGACAGATGGTCCGGTGGCCGGGGATTTCCAGGGGGCGCGGTCACCGCGCTCGCCCAGACCCGGGATGGCTACCTGTGGATTGGAACAGACAGAGGTCTGAGCCGTTTTGACGGATCCAGCTTTCGTACTTTCCAGCAGGCTACTCCGACGAACTTCCCCATTGGTCCGGTGGAAGAACTGCTGACAGATGCAGCGGGGAATCTCTGGATCGTTTTAGAGAGCACACAGATCGTTCGCTACGACAACGGACATTTCGAGCCGGGCCATGACGAAGCGGGATTTGGCATCACCTCCATCACCAGTCGCAAAGACGGTACCGTTCTGTTGTCGTCTCTTGCGCTGGGAACACTGAAATATTCTGCCAACAAGTATCAGGCTCTTACCTCATCCGAGGCTTCAGACGTGCCGGATGGGACGCTGGAAGCCGCTGATAACCTGTCCAGCCGCCTCAGTTCGGCCGAAGGGGTCGCAACGCATCGCTTTGCGGAGCCTAACTCGCCAGTCATCTCCATGGCGGAAACGAGCGATGGACGGATGTGGCTGGGCACCCGGGATAAGGGGCTTTTCTACATCAGCCAGGGAAGAATTGTCTCCAGCGGTGTGAACCTTCCCAGTCCCAAGGTGAATTGCCTGCTGGCCTTGAACGACGGAGAATTATGGATTGGGACCGATCATGGGATGGTGCAATGGGGAGGAGCAAAGGGCAGTTCTGTTCCGCCGCCTCTCCGCCAAACCGCGATTCTTGCCATGGCCCGCGACCGTGATTCCAACGTTTGGGTAGGCACGGCGAGTGGGTTGGTTCGCGTGAACTCCAACGGAGTATCCCTGGACCAGAGCAACGCGCCGATTGAGGGACCGGTTACAGCGCTGCGGGAAGACATGGATGGAAATTTATGGGTTGGGAATGCCCATGGCATCGTATGCCTTCGCGACAGCGCGTTTGTCACCTACTCGGTCGCGGGTCTGAATTCAGAAAGCAGTGGAGCCATCTATGTGGATCCAGGCGATCGAGTCTGGTATGCGCCGATTGAGGGCGGCCTGCGATGGATGCGGGGTAAAGAAACCGGAACTGTCGATAATGATCTGCTTAGCCAGGATGTGATTTATTCGATCGCAGGCGCGAAGGACGAATTATGGCTCGGCAGGCAGCAAGGAGGGCTGACGAGGCTAATCATCCGCGACGGATCGATTGTGGCCCGCACGTATACCGAGCGAAATGGATTGGCGCAAAACCGT
This sequence comes from uncultured Acidobacteriaceae bacterium, assembly GCA_963790935.1. Lineage (GTDB taxonomy): Bacteria > Acidobacteriota > Terriglobia > Terriglobales > Acidobacteriaceae > PALSA-350. The sequence continues at coordinate 40,909 of CAWBRJ010000054.1, forward strand.
GTCTACACTGTTCATGAAAATCCAGATGGAACTGTGTGGGCAGGCACGGTGAGCGGCGGCCTGAGCAGGCTGAAGGATGGTAAATTCAGCACCTTCACAGTTGCTGAAGGCCTGGGCTCGAACGCAGTAACCTCGATCGAGGACAGCCCGGACGGCACAATGTGGTTTGGCACCTCTGGCGGCCTGAGCGAATTGGCTAATGGAAAGTGGCGAACCTACACCACCCACGACGGTTTGCCCGCAGACGAGGTAAGTTCTCTTCTGCGCGACTCAACCGGGGTTCTATGGATCGGTACTACGAGCGGTCTCGCGTTCTTAAGCTCCGGCCACATCTCGGTTGCGGCCTCGGGACTGGAAGCTTTGCGCGGACCGGTGCTGGGACTGGCGGACGACCAGCATGGATCTTTGTGGATAGCAACGGGCAATCGCGTAGTGAGGATCAAACGGGAAGCACTCCTGCAGGGCCGTCCCGTGGACGGTGATCTCCGCGAATACGGTCTCGCCGACGGACTGCAAGGAACCGAAGGCGTGAAACGCGACCGCTCTGTGGTGAAGGATCTACACGGCAATGTTTGGTTTTCTTTGAATGCGGGTTTGTCGGTGGTTCGCCCAGGCCGCGCTGATCAAGAGGCTGCGCCGCCCGTGGTCCAGGTAGACGAGATTTCAGTCAATGGAAACGCTGTTCCATCGCGGGGGCTGGTGCGCATTCCTGCATCGCAACGCCGCATCGTGATTGATTATTCTGCTCTTAGCCTGGCCACTGCCGATCGCATTCGTTTCCGTTATCGACTGGACGGGTTCGATCACGGCTGGAGTGAACCGGTCACGTCGCGCCAGGCGGTGTACACCAATCTTGGACCGGGCCCCTACTGGTTCCATGTCGCAGCCTCAAACCGTTATGGCGCTTGGAATGGTTCTGAAGCGGTAATCCCGCTCCAGATTGCGCCCGCATTTTGGCAGGCGTGGTGGTTTCGGTTGGCGGTCCTGCTTTCGCTTGTACTGCTCACCTGGCTTATTTACCGGCTACGAATGCTGCAAGTCTCGCGACAATTCGAAATGCTCGTGGAAGAGCGCGCAATGGAGCGGACACGCATAGCCCGCGAACTTCATGACTCGCTGCTGCAAGGATTTCAGGGATTACTTCTCTACCTCCAGGTAGCCCAGCACATGCTGCCGAGCCAACCTGAGGAGGCCAGGCAAGCGATCGAGAAAGTACTTGACCAGGGAGACCAGGCCCTGGCCGAGGCTCGAAGTGCGGTACAGAACCTGCGCGACTCGCCGGTTTCTGCCGGCGATCTGGCACAGGCGCTGGCCGCGATCGGCAAGGAGCTATCCGCTCACGACCATACTGCACAACTCCGCGTGATGACCGAGGGCAAGCCACAGAACCTTGACCCGATTCTGCGCGACGAGGTCTATCGATTCGCGCGGGAAGCACTGCGCAATGCGTTCAATCATGCGAAGGCGCACAATATAGAGGCGGAAATTACCTATGGCGAAAGCTTTTTGTTGCGGATCCGGGATGATGGTGTGGGCATTGATCCTACCGTGATCAGTCACGGCCGACGGGATGGACATTGGGGTCTTCCTGGCATGCGCGAGCGGGCGGAGAGCCTGGGTGCTGCGATGGAAGTTTGGAGTGAAAGTGGGGCTGGTACCGAAGTACAGTTGACCATCCCGGCGGCGATCGCTTATGGCACATCTTCCACGCCGCAAAGATTTCGACCTTTTCGCAAAAAGAGACCACCGACATCATGACGAACGATTCAGCAGTCATCAGAATTCTGGCCGTCGACGATCATCCGTTGCTGCGCGCCGGGGTCGCAGCACTGATCAGAACGCAACCCGACCTGGCGATTGTGGGGGAGGCATCCTCTGGGCGGGAGGCGATTGAAAGCTTTCGCAAACTACGACCGGATGTCACCCTTATGGACCTGCAGATGTCGGACATGGACGGAATCGACGCCATCCTGGCCATCCGCAGCGAATTCCCCAATGCGCGCGTGATCGTGCTTACGACCTATGAGGGCGATGCTCTGGCCTACCGCGCTCTCAAGGCGGGAGCTCGCGCCTACATCTTAAAAAGCATGGTGCGGAAAGATCTGCTCACTGCGATCCGATCGGTTCACGCCGGCCAAAAGCATATTCAATCAGAGGTGGCCGTGCAGTTAGCTGACCATGCTGCGGACGACCCTTTGACGACACGCGAAGTGGAGGTTCTCACCATGATTGCGGAGGGAAATTCGAATAAAATCATCGCTGATCGACTCTGCATCACCGAACATACGGTGAAAGGGCATGTCAAAAGCATCCTTTCGAAATTGGGAGCAAGTGATCGCACGCACGCGGTTACCCTGGGCTTGAAACGCGGGATCTTACAGCTATAAGAAATGCTCCTGCCCCTCTAAAGAGTAGTTATTTGTTTACTCCTTCTAGTCTTAGCCCCTGGGGGGTGACTAGGTATCTTAGGGTAAGAGGGGTTTCTCTTGCAGCGCTTGTATTCAACTTTTCCGAGCGGGAGGCCCGGAGTTGGTCTTCTTCTGTTGCGGCTTGCCGCCGGTGGTTCTCTTATTGCAGAGAGAATCTCGATGGTGGTTCCTCTCCCTCCGTCGCCGCAATGGGAAATCCACATCATGTTGGTCTGTGTCGGAGTGTGCATTTGCCTGGGGATTTGGACCCCCGTGATGGGCGCCTTCGAGGCAGTCGCCGAGGTGCTGATTACGCTTTCACGCCCAACACAGTACCAGAGTCACATTCTGATTGCGGTTCTCGCCATCGGTCTGGCCATGCTTGGCCCGGGTGCATGGTCCATCGACGCCCTGATTTTTGGAAGAAAACGCATCACGATTTAGGCCACCCGCCGCACTTCCCCCTCCCCGTCCTCCAGGCATCCTCTCAAAAACATTTCCAAGAAAGAGCATCCACACAGAGATCTCTCCGGTGAGCGGTACACTTCTCAGGCCCCCCAGTCGCCTGAACAGACGTCTTACTTCGAACTAATCAGCCGTATACGCGCCGTCAGCGCTCGACCTGGAAACTCGCTGAAGGTGCCGAACTGCGGTGAATCCACTACGTTATTCACCACGGCAGGATTGCTGCTATTGGTAGCGTTCTCCAAAACACCTCGCAAGCCGAAATAAGATCCGCGAAAGTGAAAGCGCCATTCGAGGCCTGGGCTGAAGGCAAGGTAGTCAGGAAAGCGCTGGGAACCAGCCGGACCAACTACCTGCAGGTTGGCATTGACCGCATCAAAGGGAAAACCGGTGTGCCAGTCGAGCGTATAAACAAAATCCCAATTTTTTTTGAACCTCGGCAACAGCAAAGGCAACCATCCCCAGGAGATGACACGATTGGGAACATCCCAGGCGAGCGGGCCGCTCTGCTGGGGACCAAGCAAGGAGACGGTCGGCACGTAATTGAGAGCTGCGTTGGTGCGTACCGAGGAGTGCGTGTAAGCCGCAAACAGCCGGTATCCATGGGTAAAGGTGTGGTTGGCTTCAAACTCCTCGGAAACATAGTGATCCTGCCGGGCATTGGTTAGCAGGTATGTTCCTGACAGCGCACCCGGCCCTTCCTGATTGGCGTAGACAAAACCGTCGGAGGTTCGCTTCTGAAGAAAATTTGCCCCTGCGTAAATGGCTCCGGGAAGCTTCTTCTCGACACCGACACTCCAGTTGATGGCGCGTGTTTGCCTCAGGGAGGCGTCGGCGGTGAAGTTCGTCTCCAGCGGGCTCGTAACCGGTGTGACACCGTCGGCGGCATAGTAGGTGTCATAACGTATCCCCGCAAGTGCGCTCTCTAAATATTGTAACTGTGTGTGTTCGTAATAGAGACCAATGCCGGCGGATACTTTGGTCGTCGCCTCGGCTCCAGGGGGAGACCAGGTGGCAGCGAGGCGAGGCGAAAAGAGGGGACGCCTGATGATTTCGTCCCAGTCATAGCGCAGGCCGGGCTCGATGAGCAGCCCGGGATGGGCCAGCCAGCGATCCTGAAAATAAGCGCCGGTCTCGAAATTATGACGTGTGAATGAGGCCTGGGCGGGAAAGGTGCTGCGTCGCAACAGTGTTCGGTTCTCGCGAAGATAGTTTACGGGCGAGCGCAAAACGCTTTCGTCGAAGCCGATGTGGTCGAGATCGATGCCCGCCTCGAGATCGTGGCGGCCCTCCCAATGGCGCGGTGGCAGGTAGAGGGTTGCGGTTCCCTGCTCGCGCTCGGAGTGCGCGACCGCGTTTTCAAAGTAGCTGCCCTTGGCTAAGCTCGGGGGTGATCTCATACGGACTGTCTCCGTGCGGTTCGTAACCGTCGCGGAAACGCACTACGGCCACTCCCACCTGCAGCAGCGCTCCATTGGCGAACGCATGTTGATCGCGGAGATACGGAAGCCACGCGATGGTGTCCCGCCTGGTAGTGCTTTCCTGCGGCACAAGAGTGGATAGGCCGTCATAGGGTGAATGGTAGTCGTTAAAAAGGAGTCCGGCGGAAAGGATGTTCGCGGGCGTAAGGTTTACCTGGGCTTTGACGAGATTGCTGCCGCGTGACAGGTGGTTGGTATCGGCATTGGATGGAAGCCCCTGAATGTAGATATTGTCGTATTCCATTTCGAGGCCATCAAAGAACCACGCGCGGTTGTGGACAATTGGTCCGGAAAAAGTGACGCGGGGAACAAATTTGTCGAAGCGCAATCCGTTGTTCTCGCGGAATGACGGAATAAAGTCGGTGGTATTGAAACGAAATTTGTTATCCCCCATCCCGGTGTAGAAGGCGACGACACCGCCGGTGGCTTTACCGAATTTCACCGGATAACGGGTCGTTTCCGTATCGATAGAACGAACGGCATCCGCGCTGACGCGCATGGCGAGCTCGCCGCTGACCGGGGAGCGAATATCGAATCCATCGAGCAGGTCAAGGGTCGCGTAGGTTTCTGATCCGGCAACATGGATCTGACCGGTTCCGTCCTGCACCACACCCGGGGTAAAGGGGAGGAGGTTGCGGATGTCGCGCGAGGTTGGATACGGTATGTTGACGATTTCCGGCGTATTGAAGGTGCTTTTGTCTGAGGTCTGTTCGGTATCGATGCCGGGCGTCGAAGAGACGACATTTACCTCCTGACGCACCACCTGTTCGTGGGCCAGCGACACTTCGACCGTCTGATGACGAGCATCTGCCTGGTTTTCTGAAGCCTGATAAAAGCCGGGTTTCTGGATCTGAAGCTGGTAGGTCGAGGCGCTGCTTTGCAGGGTGAAGACACAGCGGCCTGCATAGTCGGTCTCGAAGCGAACGGCGGCGCGCCCTGGCTCAGAAACGGTAATCTGCGCTCCAGGAACAGGCAAACCATCTTCGTCAACGACCGTGAGCGTGATTGCCGGGCGGGGCGCCGGCACCTGACCGCCGGCAAGCACCGCATTGCAAAGCAGGACAAAGCCAAGAAGCATCCCGCAGGCACGACTACGGCAACGCATGCTGTCCAGTGTAGCCAACCTGAGGTTTTACGCGCGGAGAACGAAACGAAAACGCATGTCTTCAGCGAACCACATGATGTAGTTTGTTCCCCAGGCATTGTTGAACAAGTTGCAATGAACGCCGCCGGCCAGGTCTGGTTGAGAGGTGGAGAAATTAAGCGGCGATTTCTCTCCTAAAGCGATCACTGGCGAGTCCAGCGTTTCGACAACGATGGACTCCTTTTCGCCGGTGTGACTGAACCCTGTGGAAACGGCATGCATATGACGATTTCCTGAGGAGACCACGTCGAACGGCGATACCTGCTCGCCCGACTTATCCATGGCCCAGCCTTGCTGACCGGAGACAATCGGATCAAAGGTCAGCCAAAGTGCTTCAGGAAGGCGGGTGGCACGCTTTTGAAACCAGTAGAAATTCAGGTTGATGACTGGTTCTGCTTTGGGGAGCACAAGTTCCAGATACATTTTTTCCGGGAAGGCAGCTCGTCCCGATTGCAGCGCGTCCGCGTCCGCGATCTGCAGACGCGCAAGCATGCGATGAGCGTCCGCATCTTCCTCAATTTGTAGCTCGGCAAGCGACGGTAGCCAGTCGCGGTGTTCAGCGCCGAAGCGCTCGATATTTGGTTTTCCGAAATCCTTTTTGGCCCAATCTTCGGTGCTGATCACATAGTTGGCAAAGAAGCGTGAGTAATCCTGCGGAGAGAGAGTCTGATACGAAAAGAGCGCCAGAGGATGATCGGGAGAAGCCCATTCCCGCCCAGAGCGCTTGCTGCGCAGACGCGAAATGGCGCCCGTGCCCGGATCGAGTGCGAGGACGAAGTGCTTCGTCTCCCATGCTTTCGCAGCCAAGTGGCTCGACGGATTCGTTAATCGTGGCTCCGTAGCCTCGAGCTTCTGGACGGCGGATTGCGCCTGGTCTCGCAGTGGTGCAGGCAACGTAGCAATTCCATCGAAAAGATCCTGGCGCTTTTCTACCCAGCTGTGTTGTACCACCTCGTAGTTCTTGGTGTGCAGCATCTCGGCCAGATCGTGCGGCGTGTAGTGGTCGAAGTCGAGCCATGTTTTGGTATCGGTTCCCCAGGTGTGCTCAATTTCAAGAAGCAGGTGACGAAGGAGAGCGAGGTCGGTGGCGTCGCCCGCCTGCATTTTCTGCTGCGCAAGCCATGCCTGGCGGAGCCGCGCTACCTCGCGATACCTGGCCAACTTGAGAGGATCGCTGGCAACGCCGTGGATCCAGGTGTCGCCGATCTCCTGCTTCACCGCTGGCAAGTTGTTTTGAAAAGGTTCGACCGCATTGGCGATCTCAGTCAGGTTGGTGGCGATGATTTGAGCGTTGGGAAATTGATGCTTCAAGTCAGCGCAGGTTTTTACAATCTCATCTGGTTTGTGGGGGCCGCTGTTGTCATCTGCCACCACGATGGCGACCGCCACGTCAGAACCCGGGACGCGCATTACCGCGCCGTACTCGTGGTGGTACATGACCACGAGGGAGGCTCCCTTCAAATCCTTCCAGACAAACAGGCCAGGTACGGCGGCCGGCGTGCTCGCACCATTCACGCCGATGTCAAGGAACTTCACGCCCCCTGCGGACAGAGGCCCGATGAGGCCTCGGGTGTGCCCGGGCACATCGGTCATTTTTGCGCCGGTGGTTGTTCGGCCAAAGCGCCGGTCCAGGGATTTAGACAGGCTGAGGCCGCCGGAAATCATGGATGGGTCCATCAGCTCGGTCTGCCAGCTGAAAGGGAGAGCATGCCAGGCGATGTCTCCGTTGGCGATGGCGTGCTCCATGCGCCGGCGGTCCTCTGGCGAAGCCTGCTCAAGATACTCGTAGAGCAGCCACGAGCCGGTGGTCCAAACATAACGGCAGGAGTCCGCCTGGCGCATTGTTTCCGCCACCCGGATCGCCTGGGGAAAGAACTCAGTGAAATACCTTCGAACCACCGCGGCCTGGGTATCAATAAAGCCGGCGTCAAAATGGCATTTGAACATGACAAGCACACGCTTGACCTGTTCGTCGGGCGCTTGCATGGAGAACCCAGTGCCCTGGCCGACAGCGAAAGCACTTCCCAGCGCAACCACAGATTTGATGAACTCGCGACGCTGCATCCAGACCCTCAAAGTAACCTTTGAGGGTACACGATTCCCCGGTTGGGTTCAGGGTCGGGTTCAGGAGTGCTTCTTGTACACCCTGGTCGCAACCACGCCGGCTTGCGGCGAATCTGACCCGAAGCTCCGGGTCTCAATCAGGATCTCGAATGGGTTAAGAGAACCGTCGGCGTTAGCGAATTGGGCGAGCAGCGGGCGCATCACGTCGCGGTTGAAGAGAGTGTCCACGGCCGCCTCGGTTCCGGCCATGGTGAGTCCTTCCGCCAGAAGCACCCATCCTGTGTTGTTGAGATTGGGAACCAGGGCGATGACCGCATAGGTGCGATGCGAGGGTCCGGTAGAATCGTTCTGATAGGTTGAAAGCTCGCCCCCTTGAGGGTGCTTGTTCAGGATCAGCGAGGCATTCGGATGAGGCTGGTAGGAGAACTCGAAGTTCATGTTCTTCTCGAAGAGCTCTGCCCATGGGTTTGAAAAATTGGATCCCAGAAGAATGACGTTGGCGTCTTTGAGATCTCCCATGTGCAGCTCACGTGAATAGCGCACAACCAGATGACCGTCGTTGGACTCAGGAAGACGCGAGAACCTCATCGCTGCATTCAGATCTGTAACGTTGGTGTAACGCTGGGCATCCAGATCTCTCATGTTCTGCGCATCAATATTGTAGGGACTCTTGAGGGATAGGTAATCGCGATTGATGTATTCCGACAAGGGAACCAGATGACCGGTCAGGTTTTGAATCATGACGATGCCCGCGTCGGACGGCACAATGAGTGTCTGGTGGCTCTTGTCAAAGAGCCGCGCCCACAAGGGATGTGACGAGTCTGCGGCATACGCGGGGGCGCGGTGCGTGACCTTCCAAACGATTGCCGAACAGGCAAACAACAACAAAGCTCCTAAACCAAGAGCTAGCCAGGGCCAGCGCCGGGCGGGCGGGCTAAATACGGCGGCCGGTGTGGCCGGCACCAGCGTCTCGGAAAGGCCGCCGCTGTCGGCTTCGTGCTCGGGTAAGACAAGCAACGGACGCTCTTCGAAATAGTTAGGGGAGTAGACCGGAACATATTTACCCCGAGGAATGCTGAGGCGAAGCTCCTCCTCTCTGCCCTCTTCGAGGAAATATTGGTCCAAACGGTGGCGGAGCTGCCGGGCGTAATTCCTTACGATGTTGTCTTCTCCTGGGTTGTAGCCCTGGCGCCGTCCAAAGACATGAACTCCGATTTGCTGTTCGCTGATCTCTCCGATCTTGCCTGTAATCTCACGCTCACATACATAGAGAAGAAAGCGGGAGAGCAAAACAGACTTGGCAAAGCTGCGGCTGGCGATGATGCGTTGCGCCAACTGCCAGCGCGGCTCGGCAGTGAGAGACTTCCAGGTTGAACCGGCCGGCAGGTTGGGATTGGCAGCCGCGTCCTTCGATGCCACCACGAAATCCGGTACAGAAGCGTCGCCTTGTTTCATAACATCCACCCCCCGGAGGGTAACAAAGATAAGAGAACACAGGGTAAATTGTTAAGTGCTTACTCCGACAGGAGTTATGGCGATCTACAAAATTTTCCAGCTGATTTACACAATCCGGAAGAACTGGATTCATCTGCTGAAACGCCAGTGTAAACACAGGGTAGACCCCTTCCAAATCACATTCCAGATCCCCAAGATGGTCCCATTGCAGTTTTTTTCCGGAGAGAGGCCTGCTATGTCTACAAATGGAATTCTTCCACGTCCTGGTGGGCGCGGTATAGCCGTGTCTGAGTTTAGTCGTCCGAGAGCCATGCGAATTATAGGCGCGCGGATCTCCTGTTTTTGCGCTGCACTGGTGTTTTCCATCTCGATGTTTCTATCTGTGCCCGTGTTTGCGCAAAATGACGTAGGTTCCATCGTCGGATTCGTGTCGGACTCCTCCGGGGCGGCGGTGCCGAACACAAAAGTAATCATCAAAAATGAGGGGACTGGAGAAAGCCGAACGGTTGATACCGATGGGTCAGGTCATTACGCGGTCCCGAACCTTCCCCCCACGGTGTACACCATGTCGGCAGAGGCCACCGGCTTTCAAAGATTTGAGAGCACTCACAATGTGCTGGCGTCCAACAGCACCATCTCTATCGATGCCGTGCTTACGCCCGGAGCGGCTAGCCAGACGGTCGAAGTGACGGCCACCGCTGCACTCCTGCAAACTCAGTCCGCAGCGGTACAAAGCGAGATCACGGGACAACAGATTCAAAAACAGGAGCTGAACGGCCGCAACCCGATCTACATGGCACAGTTTCTTCCTGGCGCAACCAGTACGGCGACCTTGGGCGATTTCAACTTCGCGTTTAACAGCGGAGACACCTTCAATATCAACGGGGCGCGCACGCAGGATACGTTGTACACCATCGATGGCGCTCCGGCGGTTCGTACACGTGACGACGGAGAGATCATCGCCGGCGTGAACACAGACGCCGTGCAGGAAATGCAAGTGCTCACAGCTGCCTACTCGGCGGAGTACGGGGGTGCGTCCGGCGCCCAGGTGCACATTGTGACCAAGAGTGGTACCACGAATTTCCATGGCACTGCGTACGAGTACCTGCGGAATTCAGCCATGAATGCCAACACCTGGACGCGGAACCTGAACCCCGCAACCCGGTTTCCTTCTCCCTTTGTTTACAATAATTTTGGATTTTCCGTTGGCGGCCCCGTCTGGGCCCCAAAAGTGCCTATCCTGGATGGCCTGCGCAACAAGTTCTTCTTCTTCATCAACGAGGATTGGATCCGCTACCGCTTTGCAGCCACGCAAAACATGATCGTGCCCACCGCGCTGATGCGCCAAGGCAACTTCAGTGAGCTTCTCAGCGCGAATCCCTGGTATAAGGCCGGCACCCAAATCTATGAGCCTGGTACCTGCCCGGCGGCAGGCGGCTCAGGTTGCGTCGCGTATCCGGGCAACATCATTCCGCAGTCCCAATTGAGTCCAAACGGCATTGGGATCTTAAACTCCTATCCTGCGCCCACTCCTGGGTTCCTGCAGGGACAGCAGAACTATGCAGGTTCGCTCCCCAACCCGGAAAATCAGCGTAAAGGCCAAATCAACGGCGACCTTCTCATAACGCCCAGCAACCACCTCTTGTTTCGGCGCTCCGATAACTCGTTCTACCAGCTCTCTCCTTACAACCAGAGCAACCCCTTGGTTCCGATCGTATTCGAGCGCCCCAACCAAACCAACGCCCTGGGTTGGGTTTGGACGATCAGCCCAACCATGATCAACGAGGCGCATGGCAGCGTCAGCATCGACGACGTCTACATCAACGCCTCGCCGGGAGGGGCTGGCTATAATCGGGGAGCATTCGGGATCGATTTTCCCTACATCCTGCCCGGCGCAAAAGCTGCTGAGCAGAAAATTCCCACCGCCAGCCTGCCCATTTTCTCCAGTATTGCCGGTGGGCCGTATCCATCCCATTCATCCGGGATTATTTATTCGGCGTCCGACAGCTTGACCAAGGTATGGTCGAACCACACAATCAAGGGGGGCTTTTTCTACTCCTACGCGGGCGAAAATGACAACGATCAGATCAACGTCTCGACGGTTCCCGGGGGGGCCAGCAACCAGAACGGCACGTTCTTTTTCACTGACACACGGACCGGCCTGGGCGGTACGTCTGGTGTAGGCTTGGCCAACCTGGCGCTGGGCTTGGCAGACAGCTATACCGAGATTGGGCCAAAAGCATTCACTGAATGGCGCGGAACGCTCTTTGAGGAGTTCATCCAGGATAACTGGCAGCTAACGCACAAACTGAATCTCGATTATGGTCTTCGCTTCACCACGGTCATTCCTTACAACGCGCAGTGGGGCAATGCGGTCTACTTCGATCCCGCTTCATTCAACCCGGCAGCTGTTCCGCAAGTGAGTGAGAAAACAGGCCTCGTAACCGTGGGCACCGGCAACCCTTATAACGGCATCGTGATCCCCGGGCGAAACAAATTCCCTAGCTCTGCGCTCGCGGGCAATCGTGTCCCTGCCGCGAACCCGGCAAATAACGCCTGCGCCGGCCAACCCTGCACCGGCCTGTTCGCCCCGAAACTGCCCAAGGGCTACTACCCCACAAAAACCGATGTTCTGCCGCGTCTCGGAATCGCTTATCAGCTATATCCAAATACGGTGATCCGCGCCGGGGGCGGCAGGTTCGTAGAGTTTAAGGGGATCATCGACAACATATTCCCTGGCGGCAACTCTCCATTCCAGCCAACGGTATCCGTCAGCAACGTGTCGGTCGACAATCCGGGCGCCGCGCTCAACTCCACTGTAGAACCTCCTCTCCAGATCACTACGATGAACAGCCACCTGGTGCCACCAACCAGGTGGAACTGGAACGTGACACTCCAGCAGCAGCTTCCAGGGCGGCACTCGGCGCTATCGATCGCTTATGTGGGGGCTCGCGGTTTGCATAATTGGGATGTGTTCGACATCAACCAGGCGCCAGCCGGCTCTCTCACAAATAATCCAGGCGTCAACATTAACTATCTCCGGCCATATCGGGGTTTCGCCTTCATTCAGCAAGCGCAAAGCGGGGTAAGCGAAACATACAACGCGTTACAAGTCGGATGGAATTGGCAATTTGGCGATGGTTCCTTTTTCAACGCTGCCTACACATGGGCCAAGGACATGGACAACGGTTCGAATTACCACACGATCGTCCCCGATACCTACGACACATCCAATCTATGGGGGCCTTCGGAGTACGATGTTCGTCAGGCTTTCGTCGTGAACTACCTCTATGTGCTGCCGTTCTTTAAGGGACAGCACGACCTGGTAGGCAAGCTGGCGGGTGGATGGCAGATCAGCGGCAGCTCGCAACTCCAAACCGGCTTTCCCTGTTCCGTCGGAGTCGCCAACGACTACGCCGGCGTCGGAGAGTTCGGGAGCTTCAACTGCGAACCTCCCAATATTCCAACAGGGTCCGTGGGGCAATTCTGGGTGCAGCACGGAGGGGTAACGCATGTGGGCAAGTTTGCCGGTCCCACTGGTGGTCTTGGTAGCCCTAAGTGGTTTGCAACGACCACTGGTAGCGGAGCTCCCCTGTGGACCGCGCCCCCTGCCGGGACGTTCAATCTTCAGCGTGGCATTCGCGACAATATTTACGCGCCGGGCCTGGTGAACTGGAATCTAGCTATGATCAAAGCCTTCCCCCTCTTCAAGGAGAATGGTTTCGAGTTCCGTGCTGAGGCCTATAACTTTGTCAATCATCCCAACCTGAATTCGCCAAATTTCACTCCCACCGCAGCCACGTTCGGGGAAGTGACCGGCAAGACCACCAGCAATCCGCGGACTCTGCAAGTCGGGCTGCGTTATCAGTTCTAGCTGCGTAGCGAATGTAGGGAACTCCCGCACAGCATCACTGTGCGGGAGTTTCTTTTATGCAACCAAAGTGCGACTCGGGTTTTGCCAGAACCCCGGGTTGGGGGTCGGCTTGATTGGGAGGAGATGGTTTCATCCAGGTCGCTTCCCAGGAAGGATTTGAGAGAGCCGCAGGGCGCACTGCAGATCCCTCCACTTCGCTACGCTACGGTCGGGATGACAAGGGAAGAGGGGTTACTTTCCGGAAGTTCAGCGACTGGGATGGATAGGATTGGGTGCGGCTACTCCGCAGCGACTGCAGATCCCTCCACTGCGCTGCGCTCCGGTCGGGATGACAAGGGGAGAGGGGTTACTTTCCGGAAGGTTAGCGACTTGGATGGATAGGATTGGGTGCGGCTACTCCGCAGCGACTGCAGATCCCCCATGCGCTGCGCTCCGGTCGGGATGACAAGGGGAGAGGGGTTACGTTCCGGAAGGTTAGCGACTTGGATGGACAGGATTGGGTGCGGCTACTCCGCAGCGACTGCAGATCCCTCCACTTCGCTGCGCTCCGGTCGGGATGACAAGGGGAGGTGGTGGCCCAGGTCTCGAAAGCTCGCGATTTATTTAAGCCAGCGCGGGTGGGTGTCCGTACTATAGTTCGATCAGCAGATTGATTGGTCTCAGCTCAAGGAGATCTCGAGTGTGATCGAACAAAACGTCGAGCGCTCCACTATGCGGCGGGCCAGCGTTCGGCTGCTCCCGTTTCTCTTCCTGCTTTACATTCTTTGTTATCTCGATCGCTCCAACGTGAGTATTGCAGCGCTCGAGATGAATAAAGAACTGAAATTCAGTTCGGCAACATTTGGCTTCGGCGCGGGCATCTTCTTTCTCGGCTACGCACTCTTTGAAGTACCCAGCAATTTGATTCTTGCCCGCGTGGGCGCCCGGCGATGGCTGGCCAGGATCGCAATTACCTGGGGATTGCTCGCCTGCGCGATGATGCTTGTGCGTACCCCGATCCAGTTCTACGCCGTGCGCTTCCTTTTAGGAGTGGCGGAAGCCGGATTTTTTCCCGGCGTTCTTTATTACCTGAGCCAGTGGTTTCCGATGGAGTATCGTGCCCGGGCGATTGCCGCCATTGTGATCGGGATCCCGTTGTCTGGAGCATTGGGCGGGCCCCTGGGCGGTGTTCTCCTGGGATTGAGTGGGGTTGGGCATCTCTCCGGTTGGCAATGGCTCTTCTTGATCGAAGGTCTGCCGCCGGTGTTACTCGGGCTCGCCTTGCTGGGATATCTGACGGAGCGTCCCGAGGACGCTCGATGGCTCTCATCAGAACAGCGAGGCTGGCTTTCGCACCGCCTTGCGTGCGAGCGGCAGCAGACCGGCGTCGTACCCCTCTCTCCGCTTCGCGCACTCGCCAATCCCCTGGTTTGGCTGCTCACGGTTCCCTATTTCGCTCTGTACGCGGTGAGCCTGAGCTATACCCTCTGGGCGCCGATTCTCGTGCGCGATGCCCTGGGCACCAGCAACGCGAACACCGGGTTCATTGTCGGCGGCATCTCGCTGCTTTCGGCGGCAGTTTACCCGCTCGCCGGGATCTTATCGGACCGGTGGGACGAGCGCTCAGGACTGGCCGCATTCGCCCTTGCGCTTGACTGCGCTGGTTGCATTGGAGTGGGTTTGTTCTCTCACTCGCTGCTTCGAGTAACTGCTTTGGCGTTCATCCCCATAGGTACCTCCCTGTTCATGTCTCCGTTCTGGTGCCTGCCGACGAAATTTCTCAAAGGACCTTCAGCGGCGGCGGGGATCGCTTTGATCAGCGCGATCGGTTCCAGCGGCGGCTTTTTCGGACCGAGCATCCTCGGCTTTCTGAAGCAGCGATCCGGTAGCGATGCCGGCGCGTTCTTTGGGCTTGCCGGACTCGCACTACTGGGTAGCCTGGTCTGTATCGGGCTTCGGCAAATGGCAGTCTTCAAGCCGGCGCAAAGAATGGCGGCCTCGACCGCCACACTTCCACACGCATGACTGCAGCCGGATTCGAAGGCAAGAAGCGGAGTGTTTCGAATCTGCCGTCTTGTTAGCCTGTCTACAACAGTGGAGACCAGGAGATCGAATGACTACATCGTCCATAATTGCAGACCTTACAAAGAGCAGCGCAGAGACGATTGCCGGGCGCGTTGATCACCTCGACTGGCAGCGAATCACGAAAGGACTGGGGGAGGAAGGGAGTGCGATGCTTCCTGGAATTCTTTCGCCCCGGGAGTGCCGGTCCGTCGCCGCGTTGTATCCCGACGATCACATTTACCGGAGCCGGGTGGTGATGGGACGTCACGGATTCGGTAAAGGCGAGTACAAGTATTTCAAGTACCCTCTACCGGCGCTTATCCAGAATCTTCGTGCGGAGCTCTATCCGAGGCTAGTGCCCATCGCTAATTCCTGGAACCAGGCGATGGGTGTCGATGCCCGCTATCCGGAGCGGCATATTGACTTCATTCGACGGTGCCATGAAGCTGGTCAAGTTCGACCGACGCCGTTGCTGCTGCAGTATGGAGAAGGCGACTACAACTGCCTCCACCAGGATCTATACGGCGAGCACGTATTCCCCCTCCAGGTGGCCATTTTGTTGTCAGAACCAGCACGCGATTTCACGGGTGGCGAATTTGTGCTAACGGAGCAGCGCCCGCGTATGCAGTCGCGACCAGAGGTAGTCCCACTTGGGCAAGGCGATGGGGTCGCTTTTGCCGTGCATCATCGCCCGGTGCAAGGAACGCGCGGCGTATATCGGGTTAACCTGCGGCATGGGGTCAGCCGTCTGCGCTCCGGACAACGCCACACACTCGGCATCATCTTCCACGACGCTCAATAGTAGTGGCGGCGACTCAGAAGTTAAATGACATCTGAAGGTCGATGCTGCGGTTTGACGAGGGCGAGGAGAAGAATCCTCCTGCCAACGCATTCGACTTACCGAACAGTGGCGATTGCAGAACCCCAACCGGCGCTGCAAGATTGACGTTGTTAAAGATGTTTCTGCCCATGGCGGTGAAGCTCAGAGAATAGCGCCTCGATGCCTGCTGATCCAGCATGGGAGGCCTTCCGCCAGAACTGCTCAGTCCGCCGGGCCCAAGGCCGCCTCCTGGAGGTCCACCACCGCCAGGCCCACGACCGCCGCCTCCAGGAGGCGGTCCGTTGAAACCGCCGCCAGCCGCGCGCTCGGAACGGGGCCCAATGCCGATGGTTTTGCTGATGCGCAGGTTAGTGCTGAACAGCCCCGGGCCAACCTGGTAGTTGTAGGGGATGCGTGCGGCGCCGGCTGCTGGATCCAGATCGAAGTTCCCGTATTTGGTGTCGATAACATCGGTGCTCGAAGAGGTGGCGAACGACGGGCGATCGTTGAACTGGTTATCGCCGTTCAGGTCCTGCCCGACCGTGATGTTGAAAGGAGTTCCCGAATCCAACACCAGAAAGGGGCTGATCGAGAAACCAAACGGAGCCTGGTAGTTGCCGCCCAGAAGAAACCGCTGACGAATATCGAAAGTGGATCTGCCATAGTCCGCACGAGGATCGAACTGGTTGGAAGGAAAGTAGGTTGCTCCTGAAGTGTCAGCTTTGGCTGAATTCACTACATAGAACCCGAACAGAGAGAGCTTGCGTGCGTGAACGCTGAAATTGGTGATCAATTGATTCTGGTGGTAGATACCGCCGGACTGGTATTGATACAAATTCTCGTTGATGCCGTTAGGGCGCACGCCGGTTCCGGTGGTGATGTCATAGGTCCCGGGTAGAAACGCGTTGATATTGTCGCTATAAAACTGATGCAGGCCGCGGGAGTTGATGTAGGTGCTGGCCACGGTGACATTTTTGCCGAATCGATGTTCGACCCCGATGGCGGCCTGCGTGTTCAACGGAGCTCTCAGGTTGGGCGCTATGGAATAGGTCGTGGGCGCCGCTTCGCTGGCCGCCGGTAGTGTGGCGTCGCCGGGAATGGGGTTCTTGATCACAAACTGTTGCTGGTTGATGCCGTTCTGGCGAATGGCCTGCAAAACGTACGTCGATTGAAACCGGTCAAAGAACCAGCCATAGCCACCGCGGATCACGGTCTTTGCCGGTTTGTTGCCGCCGCCCACGGCCCAGGCAAAGGAGATGCGCGGTCCGAAGTCGGCATGATCACTGATGCGGTTTTGCCCCTCGTAGCGAAGACCTGTGCTGAGGGTAAAGCTGGGCCGCACGCGCCAGTCATCCTGCACGAAGACGCCGGCATCAAAGAGAGTTACGCGTGCCGTGGGCGTGCCTTGCGTCACCTCGTACTGCGATGGCTGCCCGGCCGCATAACTGTCTAAAGACGCGTAGGTGTAGTTTCCGTTGAAGCCGGCGGTTGAGCTGTTGGCGTCGCGCACTGCCCTCAACCGCGCTCCGAAGCGGAGCGCGTGCACCCCGAGCGATGCCGTAGTGTAATTCTGCAGCTCATAGTGATCCTGAGCGTCATGAATGGCGCCCTCATTATTGCCGCCCCCAGTGAAGGCGCCTTGCACGGTGATGGTTGGGGTGAAATTGAGCGGAGTCTGATTGTCACGATCGCGGATATATTCAAAGCGCGTCTCGTTGATCAGCCGGGGCCCGAGTATCTGCGTGTCGCTCAGCTGCAGGGTGTTCTCCTGGTTCAAGGTGTCATAGCCTTGCGTCTGGAGCGCGAACTGCGAGACTCCGTTATTGGTGCTTTTTTGCCGGTCATACATGTAACGGACGGTGAGGGTGTTATTGGGCGTGAGCTGAAGGTCGATCCGGGGACTCAGATCCATCCGCGATTGTGGATTTGAAACCGCCGCGGCGTAGTTGTAGCTTCCGCCAGTGGGGTCAAGCAACTGGGCATTGATGATGGAGTTTGCATTGTTGTCTCGCCGGAATCCGCTCAGAAACCAGGATGCGCTTTTGCTCAGAGAGCCGCTCACATTTCCCAGAAAGAAAGTGGAGTAGTAAGGGGGTTCGCTGGTCACGAAGGTGTTGAGCGAGTTGAAGGCGGAGTCGTTGCCGCTGGCCATGATCATGCCGTGCAGGTGGTCTGTGCCAGGTTTGGTTAAGATCTCGATCCGTCCCGTAACCGAGTTTGTCGAACTCTGCAGAGAAGGGATTCTGGTTCACCCTGATTTCACGGATGGATGATTTTGGAGGCAGCTGTCCACCGGTGAAGCCGTCAATGTAGATCTGCCCTCCATTGGGGCCGGCCGCAGGACCAGCAAGAGCGTTTAACTCATCCTGCAATTCATCGGGATCATCCGACAACGCGTCCAGGTCCTTGCCTTTGATCACGATCGCACCGGCATTGTTATCGGGACTGGTATCGAGCCCGGCACCCTGTTCGGTGACCGTGATCTGTTGCTGATCGACTGCGATGATGAGAGCCAGATTCTGCAGTGTGGAGCGGCCCGCCTCAACGGTCACGCTCCGAGCCTGGGGCAGGGCGAGACCCGGTGCGGTCACGGTGATGACATAGATACCGGGGGCAAGTTGCGGGAACTGGTACGAACCATCAGCACCTGTTTGTACGGCTGTCGTGGTTCCATCCTCCGCCTGCACAGTAACGGTCGCCTTGACCACGCGCGCGCCCGAGGGGTCGGCCACCACGCCTTTCAATGCTCCCGTAGGGGATCCATTTGCGGGCAACGCGAATAGCTGTGTGGCTGCGAAGAGGCTTGCACACAGTAGAACCAGGGCGGCTGCAAATCTTTGCATCGGAGCACTCCTGCATCATGCGGCTGTTGGTTGATGCCGTATTCAGAAGACACCCGAGCAACCGGGCATGCGGTCACAATGAGTAACCGTTGGTAACGAACCGTCACGGGGCAGGTGACAATTTGTTACACTTCCGGCGTTTCGCTGCGGGCCGTTCGGAGTAGTCTCGGTAGTGGCAGAAAGACGACCCGATGGAGCCCATTCTTCTGATCGATGACGATGTTGAGCTCTGCTCCATGCTCAGCGACTATCTGGGCCGCCATGGTTACCATGTGACCCTGGCGCACGACGGGAAGACCGGTCTGGGAAAGGCTCTGGGCGGAAGCTACTCCATCACTCTGCTCGACGTGATGCTGCCTGGCCTGGATGGTTTTGAGGTGCTTCGCCGCTTGCGTGCGGCGGCATCGACCATGAGTGTTCTGCTGCTCACGGCACGCGGTGACGATGTTGACCGCATTGTGGGATTGGAGATTGGTGCGGACGACTATCTGCCCAAGCCTTTCAACCCCCGTGAGCTGCTGGCCAGGATACGGGCGATCCTGCGCAGAAGCGGCAAGGCAGAGACACCGGCAGGGGCTGGAGATTTCCTGACCGTGATGGGCCTGGAGATGGATACGGCAGCCAGGATTGCTCGCTCGAATGGAGTGGCTCTGGACCTGACGGATGTTGAATTCGGATTATTGCAAACGCTGATGCGTTCCGCCGGAGAAGTGGTCGCCAGGGAGCAGCTTGCCGAGACTGTTCTGGGACGAAAGTTTCATCCCTTCGATCGCAGTCTGGATATGCACGTGAGCCGGCTGCGCCACAAGCTGGACGCCGCAAATAGCTCCGGAGACCAGGTAAAGACCATTCGCGGGATCGGATATCAGCTTGCGGTGCCGGCTCCTCGCAAACTGTCAGGAGACCGGTAGGCAATGCGGGGACTCTTCACCAAGATCTTTCTCGGTTTCTGGATCGCGCAAAGCGTTACGTTTTTTATTTCGACCATGCTGATCATGCAGCATCGGTTCGTACGGCCCAATGAGATGAACGAAGTTCTGAACTCAACACTTCCGAGCGCGGCAGCGGCGGCGGCGAATGCCTATGAGTCAGGTGGATGTTCGGGTCTGCAACAGTTTGCCGGGTCGCTGCGCCAAACGATCTACCTGGCAGATTCCCCCAACCATTTTCTTTGCCAGAGTGCGGGCCCGTCCGCGGATCCCGGACTCTTGGCGGCAGCAGGCAAAGAGCCTGGCGAACACCCGAGGACGGTTGGCGAAAATTATCTGTGGAGCGTAGCAACACAGTCCGCAAGCGGCCAACAGTACCTTTTTCTGCTGACCCGTCCGCGCACTGCCAACACCTACGGGCTGCATGAGCTGCTGTTTTTTGCCAACCCGCAACTCCCGGTGGCGATTGTGGTTTTTGGAGCAACCACATTTGTTCTGGTCCTGTTGTTGGTGCGGCCCATCGGCAGGCTGCGATTGGCCGCTCGCAAGCTGGCGAATGGCGAGCTGGCCACGCGGGTTGACGAGCCGGGCGGGGAGGAGAGGCTGTTTGGCGGCGACGAAATTCAAGGCCTGGTCCACGACTTCAATTACATGGCGGAGCGACTGGAGCGGCTGGTAGGGGCACAGAAGATCCTGGTCCGCGACGTGTCTCATGAATTGCGATCGCCACTGGCTCGCCTGAGTGTCGCCCTGGAATTGGCGCGCGAGGAAGCGCCCGCGGCCATGAGCGAGCATTTGCAACGCATTGAGCGTGAGGCTGGGCGCCTGAACCTGTTAATCGGCCAGCTGCTTCGGCTGTCGTCGATGGAAACAACGAACGCGTCTACCCCGACCGAAACATTCCGTCTGCAAGGTTTGATTGAAGATCTGCTGCCAGATGCGGAGTACGAAGCGCAACAAAGGTCCTGTACGATCCGCGTCGTGAATCATTGTGAATGCGTGGTCCGGGGGAATTCGGACCTGATTTACCGTGCTATTGAGAATGTGGTTCGCAACGCGATTCGTTACAGCCGGCCGGAATCGGCGGTGGAGCTGAATATGAGTTGCGAAGAACGCGCCGGCGCGCGCATGGTCACGCTGGAGATAAGCGATCGCGGTCCGGGGGTTCCGGAGGCCGAGCTGGAACATATATTTCGTCCGTTCTATCGGCTTGACGATTCCCGAGAGCGTGACACCGGGGGCTTTGGCGTGGGACTGGCGATCGCGGACCGTGCGGTGCGGCTGCATCACGGTGAGTTGCGGGCGTACAACCGGCCGGAGGGCGGTCTGGTCGTGAGCCTTCGCCTGCCGTGTGAAAAATGATCAACCGTTCGCCCGGCCGTGACAAAGTTTTTACATCTTTCTGCATTGCCGAGGGGGAAACCCAGAGTAGTCTCGGAAGAACAACAGGTACAACGACGTCTTAAGGAAAGGCAACGCCAGTCAACATCATTATGAGAAAACCAACCATTGCTACCTCCGCTTCCCTGTTAGTCCTGTTTTGCATGGCTAACTTCGCCAGCCTGCGCGCCGTGGGACAAAGTGAAACATGGTACCTGGACCCTGCGCACTCGGCGGCTCAGTTTTCGGTTCGCCACATGGGCATTTCGAACGTGAGAGGAACGTTCACCAAGGTCGGCGGCACGGTTACAAATCCGGGTGATCCGGGTAAAGGATCGGTCGAGGTGACGATCGACGCCAGCTCTGTCGATAGCCGGGTGCAAAGGCGGGACGATGATCTGCGGAGCGATCACTTCTTCGATGTCGCGAAGTATCCCACGATCACCTTCAAATCAAAGAAGGTCGAGGTTGCCGGGGAGGGAAAAATAAAGGTTACCGGTGACCTGACTATCCATGGAGTCACCAAGGAAGCCGTTCTCGATGTGGATGGACCGACTCCTGCGATGAAAGATCCCAAGGGTACCTCGCACCGCGGCGCTTCCGCAACGACCACGATCAACCGCACGGATTATGGAATGAATACTATGACGGGCATGATTGGCGACTCGGTGACGATCCAACTGGATGTGGAGCTCATCGATCACGCGCCGGGTGGGCCGCCACCGGCAAAGTAGTTTGGGCCCACAGGCTCCAAGCCGGCGACGATTTTTCGTCGCGATGATGCTGTTCGTCATCGTGGTCCTGAATTATCTTGACCGCAGCAACATCTCAATTGTCGGGCCCGAGTTGTCGCGGGCCCTGCATCTGAATCCCGTTAAGCTCGGCTTTGTGCTGTCGGGTTTCGGGTGGACCTACGTCGCACTGCAAATTCCATCTGGTTGGCTGGTCGACCGGGTGCACCCGCGCTTTCTGTACTGCGGCGTGCTGGCGTTCTGGTCGCTGGCCACTGTTTCTCTTGGACTGGCCAGC
The DNA here is from genome assembly GCA_963790935.1 of uncultured Acidobacteriaceae bacterium. Taxonomy (GTDB): domain Bacteria; phylum Acidobacteriota; class Terriglobia; order Terriglobales; family Acidobacteriaceae; genus PALSA-350. The sequence continues at coordinate 62,844 of CAWBRJ010000054.1, forward strand.
AGTTTTGTGGGGCTGTTGCTCTTGCGTTTGCTGGTGGGCGCGTTTGAGGCTCCCGCCTACCCCATCAACAACCGGGTGGTCACGACCTGGTTTGGGGAAAACGAGCGGGCAGGCGCGATCGCCCTCTATACCTCCGGCCAATATGTGGGCCTCGGGTTTCTGGTGCCCTTGCTGTCGTGGATCGACGTGACCTACGGCTGGCGAGCGGTGTTTGCGTTTAGCGGTCTGCTCGGAGTGATCTGGTCTGCGGTGTGGTTTTACTTCTATCGCGACCCGGGAGAGTTTCGCGGGGTGAACCAGGCGGAAATCGAATACATTGCCGAACACGGTGGTATTCCCGACCTCAGCCAGCGAATTCATGGTCAAAGGCGGGCGTTGGTCTGGCCGGATCTGAAGGATTGTCTTAGGACACCGAAAGCTATGGGGAGTCTACATTGGCCAGTTTGGGATTAATTCGACGCAGTGGTTCTTCCTGACCTGGTTTCCCAGCTACATGGTCACGTACCGCCATATCAGTTTCCTGAAGTCTGGCGTGCTGGAGGCGCTTCCCTTCCTGGGCGCTTTCGTTGGCGTACTCAGCGGGGGCTTTGTCTCTGACTGGATGGTGCGCCGTGGAAGCACGCTGACCAGGGCGCGCAAGGTTCCCATTATCGTGGGGATGCTGCTCTCGAGCTCGATCGTTGCTGCTAATTATGTAAACAATCCGCTTTATATAAGCGGCTGGCTGACCCTTGCTTTCTTTGGATGCGGATTTGGTTCCATCACATGGTCTGTTGTGTCTGCGATTGCGCCCGAACACCTCATTGGGCTTACTGGCGGGGTATTCAATTTCATCGGGAATCTATCCGCCGTTGTTGTTCCCCTGGCAATTGGCTTCCTGGTGAGGGGAAGTGACTTTACGCTTCCGCTCATCGGGGTTTCCGGCTTGGCTCTGTTGGGAGCGTTTTCGTATATTTTCCTGGTGGGCAGGATCGAGCGAGTGGGCACGTAGAAGGGAGAGGAAAACAAGGGTCAGGGAAGAAAAAGCTGTCGTGGGGCTTCGCCCATCGTTTTCGGCCCACGTACGCTGGTGCGAACATGGGGCACCCCTGTGGAGTTGTCGAGACCGCGGCAGGCTTGAGGGGGAGACCTGCGGTATCCCACATCTCGCGAAAAACGAGCGAGATGTGGGGCACCCGGCGATTGTGCCGGGGATAGAGCCCAAAACCGCGTTGCTTTCCAATTGACCATTTTTTCTTCTATTTCTACTGCAGCAGCAAATACACTTCCGTGCAGCCATGCCTCTACACAATACTGAAGAGCTCAAAGCCGCTCCTACCAGCCAACTCGAGTCCGACGCACTGGATGAGAGCACCGCAACGTATGCTTTCCCGGAAACAGCACAGGACCCTCAGAAGGTCTACGAGACGATCCACAATCAGCTGATCCTCGACGGCAACTCGCAGCAGAATTTGGCTACCTTCTGCACCACGTGGATCGAACCCGAAGTCAAGCAGATCATGGACGAATCGGCCGACAAAAACATGATCGACAAGGATGAATACCCGCAGACTGCGGCCATCGAAGAACGTTGCGTGCATATGCTGGCCGACCTGTGGAACTCACCGGAAGCGGCCAGCACCATCGGCTGCTCCACCACCGGCTCGAGCGAGGCAGCCATGCTCGGCGGGCTGGCCCTCAAGTGGAACTGGCGCAAAAAGCAGCGCGCCAAAGCGAAATCGATCGACACACCGAACCTCATCATGGGGCCGGTCCAGGTCTGCTGGCATAAGTTCTGCCGCTACTTCGACGTCGAAATCCGCGAAGTTCCCATGGAGGGCGAGCGGCTGCTCCTCACCCCGGAAGAAGTAATTAAACGATGCGACGAAAACACCATCGGCGTGATCGTTACCCTCGGGGTCACGTTTACTTTGCAGTATGAGCCGGTCCACGAGATCAGCAAGGCTTTGGACAAGTTGCAGGCAGAGACCGGGCTCGACATCCCGATCCACGTCGATGGAGCCAGTGGCGCTTTCCTCGCACCTTTCCTCGAACCAGATCTGCTGTGGGACTTCCGTCTGCCGCGGGTAAAATCCATCAACGCTTCGGGGCATAAATTTGGGCTCGCACCCCTGGGCGTTGGGTGGGCGCTGTGGCGGGAGAAGCACGATCTGCCAGAGGAATTGATTTTTAACGTCAACTACCTCGGGGGCAATATGCCAACCTTCGCGCTCAACTTTTCGCGACCCGGGGGGGAAATAATTTGCCAATACTACAATTTCCTGCGCCTGGGTAAGAGCGGCTACCACGCAATACAAAGCGGGTGTCGTGAGCTAGGCCGCTACCTGGCCGAAAGGATCGCTGAGTTCAGTGCCTTCGAAATTATTTACGATGGCCAGGGCGGTATTCCCGGGCTCTGCTGGCAACTCAAAGACCCGGCGTCGTCCAGCTTTACGCTCTACGACTTTGCCGACCGCCTGCGCGAGCGCGGCTGGCTGGTTCCTGCCTACTCCATGCCGCCCGATCGCGAAGATCTGGTGATTCAGCGCATCCTCATCCGCCACGGGTTAACCCAGGCCATGGCGGATGAACTGCTGGTTGAAATGCGAGCCGCCCTGGACCATTTCGCTCAACATCCTGCTGAACCTGCGCTGGCGGGCGCGGAGCCCAGTTCGCACGACCATTCCGGCCGGTAGGTTCCGACGATTTTCCGGGAACAAAGGGTCCGCACGGTTCGTAGACCTGATGGATTGGTCGTGCACCCATGAGAGTTCTGCAACAGGATCTTGCCTACACCTTGCGGCGGCTTTCCCGTTCTCCCGGATTTGCCGTCGCGGTCATTGTTTCCATCGGACTCGGCATTGCATGCAATGCCACGATCTTTTCGATGGTGAGCCGTTTTGTTCTGCGGCCTGCGCCGGTTGGCGACCCTACCTCGCTGCTCACGCTGCACACGCTGCATGATGGCGATCAGTGTTGCAACAACTTCCCCGAGCCGGTCTTCGAAGATGTTCGCGATCAGGCAAAATCTTTCTCCGGCGTCGCCGCCTATAACGAGCTTGTTCCCGCTTCCATTGGCGGTAAGGGCGAGCCGGAGCGGGTATGGGGCCAGGCTGCGTCGGCGAACTTCTTCGATGTGCTGCAGATTCCGATGGCCCTTGGCCGTGGTTTCACGAGAGAGGAAGAGCAACAGCAAGTCGTCGTCCTCAGCCATCGGCTATGGCAGCGTCATTTCGCCTCCGATCCTGCCGTAGCGGGTAAAGTTGTCGTTCTGTCAGGCCGTCCTTATACCGTCGTGGGCGTTACGCCGGCAGGATTTCGTGGAATCGATATGATTCTCGATTCCGAATTCTGGGTGCCGCTAGGCCATGTCACCGATCTTGTTACCAATTTGCAGGATCGCCACTCACGTAACATGCACTGGCTGCAGGTGATCGCCCGGCTTAAGCCAGGAGTGAGCCGGACACAGGCAGGCGCAGAACTGGGAACACTCGCGCAACGCCTGTCCATAGCCTACCCTGCCACCGACAAAGGCAACAAATTCCTCTTTGAGCAAGCAGGCTCTCTGCCTCCCAGGGAGAAACCGACGTTTCTGCTCTTCCTCGCCGCGCTGCTTTTCGTTGTGCTTCTTGTGCTCTGCATCGCCTGCGCCAATGTGGCTAATCTGTTGCTTGCGCAGACGGCCGGCCGTCAGCGGGAGATGGCGGTTCGGGTTGCTGTTGGAGCGACCCGGATTCGTATTCTCCGTCAGATGATCCTCGAATCCATGCTGCTCTCTCTCGCCGGCGGTGTGCTCGGCGTTTTACTCTCCCTATGGGCGACCCAGGCGCTTTCCGCATTTCGTATTCCTGCTCCGATCCCGCTTGATATCACGCTGAGCGTGGATTGGCGTGTTCTGGCTTATACGTTTGCGCTGAGCGTCGGAGCGGGTCTCTTTTTCGGAATAGCTCCGGCGTGGGCCGCTTCACGCCCAAAGCTTACCAACGCGCTCAAAGGGGAAGACCCGCTGGCGCGACCTGGCCGCCGCTTGACTCTGCGCAATCTTCTCATCGTTGGCCAGGTTGCGATGTGCGTGATCCTGCTCACGGCCACGGGCCTGTTTCTTCGCAGTTTGCAACAGGCCGCAACTATCGACATTGGCTTCCGCGCCAACGGAATCGTCAGCCTGTCGGTGGATCCGCGGGTTAATGGATACAGTGCCGAACGCACGGTGCAATTGCTGGCTGACATTCGACGGCGAGTGGCGGCGCTGCCGGGAGTGATTTCGGTGGTCACTACGGACAGCATCCCGCTCAATGGAGGCAACCGCAGCGATGATTTCCATGCGCTGGTAAAAACAAAATCCAGCAACGCAGGCGTCAGCGAGCCCGACCCCATTGTCGAGCTTTACATGGTTACGCCCGGCTACTTTGAGACTATGGGCATTCCGCGTCTTGCCGGCCGTGACTTCTCGAACGAGACCGTCACTAGCGGTCCCAAGGCCGCCATCATCGATGAGGCCTTCGCCAAAAAAATCTTCGGCTCCGAAAATCCGATAGGCCAAAGCGTATCGGGGGGCGGCGTTACTTACCAGATTATCGGCGTGGTGGGGAACATCAAATCTCGCACGCTTGGCGAAGATACGCGTCCTGTGCTTTTCCGCGCTCTCGATCAGACGGTTGCTTACGATCCTGCCTTCATGGGTTATTCGGTATTGGTCCGCTCTGCCGGCAATCCGACAGAAGTTGTGGGTGCGGTGCGCAGTCAGATCCATTCCCTTGATCCCGGCCTGCCTGTCTACAACGTTCAATCGATGCAAGAGCATCTTCGCGATGCCTTCATTTTGCCTCGTCTCGCGGCTACGCTTTTCGGTGTGTTCGGCGCGATTGGCCTGATCCTGGCGGCTGTTGGCCTGTATGGCGTGATGAGCTACTCGGTAAGCCGCCGCAAGCGTGAGATCGGAATACGCATGGCGCTGGGTGCGCAGGTACGCCAGGTTCAGCAACTGATCATCCGGGAAGGCATGGTGCCGGCTGCTATTGCAATCGTCCTCGGAATGCCGGCGGCCTACGCGCTTTCGAGACTCTTCACCAGCGTGCTTTACGGCATCCACAACAACGACCCCGCAACCTTTGCAGCGGTTCCGGTCTTTCTTGCCGTGGTGGCTTTGTTCGCCTGCTGGCTTCCTGCCCGGCGTGCCTCCAGAGTTGATCCGCAAGTGGTTCTTCGCTCGGAGTGAGCTTTGCGCAGCGCGATCTGTTCCTGGCAATAATTTTCAGCGGTCAGATCGCGAAGGGCGTTGCAAAAAAGTGCGAACTAAGCGCACTAAGCATTCCACTCGGGTACGCTGCGGACCATGTTCCACATCATCCCATCGAGTGCATTGTCGATCTCGTCGTGCGGTTCGGTGCGGGTATTGGTGAGGGCGGCCCAGCACATTCCGGCCGCCGTTCGCACCATGAGCGTGGTCGAACCTGGAAAGCTGCCGTTATGCCATAGGTTGCCCGAACCCACCATCCAGCCCCTGGCATACTTAGCCGTGGAGGTACTGGGAAAGACCGGACAGGGCGTCGTCATCGCCTGGATGGTTTCCGCTTTCAAGATGCTGGGAATCGGCCCCGAGCCGCCCACGTGGTTGAGAAACTGAACCAAGGCAGAGGGAGTCGCCAGCCATCCACCGTTCGAGTCCATGCGCGTTACGTTTATTTTGTAAGGCTCCTCATTGTATTGCCCAAAGTAAACAACTTCGTTGGGCGCGCGATCCTTCAGGCTGTTCCCCGCAATGCGCATGCCGCTGATGCCGCAAGGCGCCAGGACCGCGCTTTGCACGTAGGCGGCGTAGGGTTGGCCCGTGATCTGTTCGATGACCCGTCCCAGGAGGCAGTAGCCGAAGTTTGAGAAAGCCCAGTGCTCTCCAGGTGGATTGGTGAGCGGCTGGTTTTCCAGTGTCCAGCCGATCAGTTTGGCCTGATCCCAGGAATTGTTTTTGTACATCGGATCGTTCGAATCGGCGGGCCAGCCTCCGCAGGTGTGGGTCAGAAGGTGGTCCACCGTGATATCGGTCACGTATTGCCCGTAAGGACTCTTGCCATACTTGGTCCCGAGAATGCCCGATGCGCCGAAAACCTTGTCGGTAAGATTCAATTTGCCCTGTTCGATCAGTGTGAAGATGGCCACGGATGTGATGGGCATGGTCACATCTGCGATGCGGAAGAGGCTCGACATGTCGGTCGGGCCCATGTCTTTCACGTTGCCGAAACGGAATCCCTGGTTGAAGCCGAATCCCTGATCGAAGACAAATTGACCGTTGCGCGAGATTGCGATGGACAGCGCGGGTACGCTGAAGCTTCTTTTGAATGCGGCAGCAAGGCGTCCGATCTCGCCGCGCTCCTGTCCTGTGGTGGTCTCGCTCTGCGGAAGCCAAAGCCCCTGCATTGGCAGGCGAACCATCCCCGCCACGGCAGCGCCGGCCAGACCCTTGAGCAGCGTACGTCTATTGAATGGATTCGGCATGACTCGGCTCCTTTCTTTGCTTTGACGGCAGTTAGTCTGCGCGTCTTCCTTCCCAGGTCCCGTGGTGTCCGCGGACGCCAAAGTTTCCTTCCATCGTGTTCCCGTCGACCATACCGCGGAAGGTGAGCACGTTCCGCGTCTTGGTGCGAAACAATATGTGGCGTGCGTTCATCGTGCCTTCGATTCCTCCCGATTGGTACGGTCCCTTAAAGTGCCCGGTCAACGTGTTGCCGTTTTGCACGATCTGGACGGTGTGCGTGCCGGTCTTCCCATCGTCGCCGTGGGTGTAGATCATCCAGGTGCCGGCCACATCGGCCGCGGAGCGATCTTGCGGCAACTGCTGGGCAAGAGCTATATGGCCCAGCGCCAGCAACAGGAGAGCCAGTAAAGTGAAAGGTAACTGATAGCGTTTCATAACTCCTCCAAAGGTGAACGTGCTGGACGCAAGTTACTCCGCTTGCGCCCAGCCGTCGCTTGGGTTGTATTGTTCGATGGCTGTTAACGTATCTGCTGATTTCGGGCCGAGATCCTGTTGGTAGATAACGCCGTCACGACCCAGGCTGAAGGTCATAATACCGGAGTGTTGATAATTGACGGGGCTGGCAAAGATCGTGAATCCCTTTTGCGTGGTCGCGACCGTGAACGAATATCCGTGAGATACCACCGCCTTGCTCGGGGCGGGAGCGTTGAAGATACTTTTTGCGAACTGGTTGAGTCTCCCCAGCGGGCTGGGCGTCTGGCCTTGGGAGACCTCCCAGTACAGGCCGTCCTGCTTGCCCGGAGTGCTGACGATCGTGTCAGTGTACTGGTGGGTGCCCTGGTGGTAGAGTTCCTCGGCGTTCGCAATCAGGCGGCATGCATCCATGGCGGAAAGTTCATTGCCGCCGATCTGCCGTGCGCGCAATTCCTGCTCCGCGGCGGCAGCGTCAAAGTACCACCTCGACGAGCCGTCCTGAGCCAAGGGGACGGGGAAGGGATAGTTGTCGGCTCCGACGTAGAGCACCTGGCTGCCGTCAGTCATCGCCACCAAACGATTCATCTGGTCATATTTTTTGGCGAACGAATCGGTCGCAGACTTATCTTCTGCCGGGTCTCCCGAACTTACTAACTTCTGCGCCTTCGGGCCCAACACCTGGGTCAGCGCTTTGTCATCCTTGGCCTGGACTGCCGCATGCAATGCCTGGCTTGCTTCCGCCGGTGTGGCAAAGGTTTTCTGCGGTGCTTCCGCCGTGGGGTTGTCTTGTTTCTTCGAGCAGCCGAGAACGAACACGACCGCAACCATGACGAGAGCAGCGATCGATTGAACCCGCTGCGTGGTCAAGCTTTTCAGTTGCAAACTCACGTTTCTTCCTTCCTTTCGATAATCCAATTAATTTGTGGTGCGGTTAAGGATCTGTGGGTTGCGGCTTAACGCCGCCCCCCACCGCGCTCACCGCCAGAACTGCGCTGCTGACGTGGTTGCTGGAAGTGCTGTTGGCGCTGCTGAACCGGCCGCTGGCGTTGAAAGGCTGCGGGATGCATGCTGGTGCGCCCGCGATTCGCCTCGGCACGGGCCCAGTTGCCGTTGCCACTCATGGCGGACCGGGGCTGGTCGCTTCGAGAGCCTGCCGGCGCGCTGCTCATTGTCACCGACCTGGTGCTGGACTCCTCCGTTGCCGCCGATCAGGCCGTGATCGCCGTTGCGGCCTCCGTTCGGCACGTCCGGCCGGTTGCCGTTGTTGCGGTTGTTGGCCTCATTGGTGTTGTTGTAGCGGTTGTTGTTGAAGCGGTTGCCGTTGTTGTTGTTCCGGTTTCCATTGTTATTGTTGTTATTGCTGTTCCTGTTGATGGTGTTCCTGGTGATGTAAGTGTTGTTGTTATAGTTGATGTTTCCCCCACCACCTCCACCACCCCAGTTCATTCCCCATGCTCCAAAGCCCCAGCCGCCGCCGAAGCCACCGCCAACAAAGCCACCGCCTCCGCCAAAGGCCGCGCCAATCGCTACCCCGGCGCCAAAGGACACACCGGCTGCAACGGCGACAGGCGGTGTGTAGGCCGGCACCAGTAAGGGCGCGCCATATACAACTGCCGGGTTGTATTGCGGAACGTAAACTACGTTGCTGCTGGCGGGTTCGATGATGATGGTTTGCGGGCTCTGCTGCACTACCTTGATCTGCGACGAAGACTGTAACGTTCCCGCGGCCTGCGCCTTGGCGCGCATGACCTGTACCGCGGCCATCACGTCTGATTGCTGATTTTCAAAGGCCTGGCCCAGGTTCGAGGTCCAGGAAAGGTTTTTGGCCATATTGTGAAGTACTGACGGGAACTGGGTCAGCGCTTTTACGCTGGGGTCCCACGATTGTTGATCGACAGCCTGGGTAAGCGCGGCTCCTTGCAGATTCTGATTCTGCCCGAGCCAGAGGTCGGCAAAAGCCACTTCATCGGCATAGCTGGCGGCAGCCAGCACCTGGGCGACCAGTGCGTCCGGATAAAGCGCGATGGGGGCAACCAACGCGTCGAGCTGGCTGCTCGTGAGCGGCGCGACCGCGGGCGGTGTAGACGCCGCGGCCGGTTGAGAGGCACTCTGTGCCTGAAGAAGCTCAGTGGGCGCACCCGCAATGATCAGGGTCGAGCAGACCACCATCGACATTGTCTGTTTCATCCATTTCGTAACCATGAAATCCTCCGTGAGCGATGATCCGCGGGGCCAATCCCCAGCGTCTGTTGCGCCGCTTTGAACCTGTAAACCTGGGAATGAAGTGGAGAAGCGCAATCGCTATAAGGACAATAGGTCTGCTAGCCGGGAAACAAAATAGAGGGTGCTACACGTAAGACCGTGTGGTACTACACGGAGCGGCAGAAAGGCGCGTAAGGCCTTGCTATCTTCTTTTACCGCCGTCTTCCCCGAATGTCACGATGCTGTTGTCCAGAGGCAACTCGTGTATGCGAAGTTCCATGGAGCCGTTAGCTCCGCTCTTGCAGCGATAGCGGTCGATGAGATAGGGCACGCCCTCAACCATTCCCTGTTTCGGCGAAATGGTGACTTCGAAATGCAGATGCGGCTCACGGGCATCACCCGAATCGCCAACGCGCGCCAGTACCTGGCCTCGCCGCACGCGGTCCCCCGCCTTCACGCGCAGGCTCCCCGGTTGCAGATGATGGTAATTGGCAAATTGGCCGCCACCCAGGTAGAGAATGATGTTGTTGCCGTGAACGGTCTCGTAAGTGATCGGCACGGCCGGATGAAACGCTTGTCCGTGTCCGGGAATGTTTTCGGGAACCCCATCTCGCGCCGTGACCACGCGGGCGTCGGCCACCGCCAGCACGTTCTTCCCGTAGGCGTAATAGGAGTGCACGTCGCGCGCGTCGCCAGAGAAGGACGCCCCGTCCCGCACTTGCTTCCAATCGATGGCGTAGCGTCGCGAGTCCACCGCTTGCCCGTCCCAGATATAGACTCCGCGCCGATGATGGTTATCCTCATCATTGCTGGGGCCGTCAGCGGCAAGCCAATCCGCCCCTTCTAACGGCGGCCCGAGCACGTGCAATTCCGTGTGATGGGTCGCGATCGCCGCGCCCTCCGCTTCGCCGTGGTCCGTGATGACACGATGAACCAGTCTCGCCGGAATGGGTGAGCTGCGGTCGAACGCCACCCACATAAAAGCGATGGCGCTCTGGCCGCCGCCGATGACGAGCCTTTCCTTGGGGTCGGAAAGGGGCTTGCCGCCCAGAGGCTTCAACATGGCTTCGAGCTGCTCTGCCTCGAAGACTGCAATCGGTGGACCACCCTCGGCATCGGCGTCAAGCACCTCAATCCGGCTCAGCGAAAGAGGCGCTGGCATAAAGTTGGTCAGATGTATCTCGTACACGAGATAGGAATGAGATCCGCTGGGGAAAACAGTGGGATCGAAGGGCACGCGAAATTCGAGCTGCAGGTCGGAGGGAGCTGCCTTGGCGGCACCCTTTTTGTTTTCAGGTGGCAGATTCTGAGCTTGGGAATTGCCTGTCAACTGGTTACCCAGTTGAGCCAGTGCAGGACTTGAGCAAAGGCAAACAACGGTGAAAAGGGTTAATAGACGCATACCTGCCGCCCGGTTACTCGCTTCGTAATGCCTGCACGGGATCGACAGAAGCAGCGCGGCGTGCCGGCAGAAGACTTGCTGCCAGCGACGTAAGCGCAAGCACGAACGCTACCGCAGCCAAAGTCGCTACGTCCCATGCGCGGCACGGCGAACAAGAGCTTACGGATGAACAACGATGTTCCGATTGAGCAGACCAGCCCAATGGCCAGCTCCGGCAAAGGTCAACAGCCCAGCTTGTCCCATTACCAGCCTGTACACTCCACTGCGCTGAGCCCCCAACGCCATGCGTACCCCGATCTCACGCGTTCGCTGGCTCACCGAGTACGCGGTCACCCCATAGAGGCCCACCATTCCGAGGAGCAAAGCCATTGCTGCGAAACCACCCACGAGGTAGGCAGAGAAGCGGTGGAGCAAAGCTGCCTCAGTGTTACCAATTTTTGCTGTCAACGTTGCTTCGTCAGATACGCCAAGCCGAGGATCGAGCTGATGAAGCGCGGTCACGAGCCCAGGCAGCAGAACGCCTGGGTCTTGCCGGGTGCGGACGGCAAGGTTGAGTTCGGGATCCATTGTCTGGTTGATGGGGAAGTATTCCGCAGGCCACGTTTCCTCGTCGAGCGGTGCCTCGTGAACATCGTCCACTACACCGACAATCTCCCAGACGCGAAGGCCGGCCTCCCTCATCGTTCGCGATTCTCTGGCCAATGGGGTCCTGGCCAGGAAAATACTTGTTCACCAGAGCCTGATTCACGATCGCGACCCCAGGGGTGGAAGAGTCGTCGGCTTCAGTGAATCCTCGTCCACGGAGCAGACTTGCCCTGAGCGTCGGCAGATAGTCTGGACTCACGTGCCGCTCGTCGACCTCATTGTGTTCGCCGTGAAAAGGCCTTCCAACGATCTGTATGCCGTCGGTAGGGCAGTTGCATTCCACCGGGAGCCTGCTGCCGGCGCCGGCTGACTCCACTCCGGGCAGGCTTGAGACGCGGCGCATGATCTCCCGATAGAGCGCGAGCGTTTGGTCGTTATTCATGTAAGCCGTGCGGGGAATCATTACCCGCACAGTTGCCAGGTGGTCCGGATCAAAGCCCAATGGCACATGGAGAAGGCGGTAGAAGCTCTTGGCCAGCAGTCCAGCGCCAGAAAGCAGCACCACTGCGATTGCCAATTCCACCACCACGAGGTTTCCTCCCAGCCTGCGCCAGAACACACTTGTTCCGCCGCGGTCCGCCTCAGCCAAGCCATCGCGTCCTGTCCGAAGCGGGATACGCAACGCCTGGGTTCCCGCCAGCAACAACGCAGCCAAAAGAGCGACGGCAGCGGCAAAAGCGCCGGTATGAGCGTTGATGACCTGCGAGTTCGAGAAACGGCATGTTCGCAGCCATATCCCTGGGCACAACGCCCGCAAGCAATTTCATCAGGCCGGCGGCGACCATTAGCCCCGAAAGGGTTCCCAGCGCGGCGAATAACAGTCCTTCGGTCACAAATTGGCGAATCAGTCGAGCCGGAGTGGCGCCCAGTGCGCCTCTGACGGCTACTTCGCGCTTTCGGCTTTCCGAGCGCACCAACACAAGGCTGGCAACATTCACACATGCGATCAACAGCAAAAGCCCCGCACCGGCCAGCAGCGTCAGCAGGATGGGGCGCACGTCTCCAATGAAGACTTCAGAGAGAGGAAGAACGCTGGCGCTCAGATTCCGTCCGGTAATCGCATATTGCTGCTGCAATGTTTTTGCAATGGCTGTCATTTCGGCCTGGGCAGTCTGTGCATTCACTCCGTCGCGGAGTCTGCCAATGCCCATAAAGCTATAGAACGTACGCGAATATTGGTGAGGACTCAGGGTGTTGATGGGAACCCAGAACTCCGCATTCCCGCTGGGGGCAAACGTAAAAGAGCGCGGCAGGATTCCGATAATCGAGTACGCCTGATCGTCAAGGTCCACGGTTTGGCCGATTACATTGCGCCGTGCTCCGAAGCGATGGATCCATGCGCCATAACTCAAAATCACGACGTTCGGGCCGCCCAGACGATCCTCATCCGCATTGAAATCGCGACCGAGGATGGGGTGCACGCCGAGCGTCGTCAAGAAACCACCACTGACGCGCTCACCCTGGACAGGCTCAGTGTCTGTACCGGCGCGTAGAAGAAAGCCCGCACCGCTATAGATATCAAGCGAGCTGAAGGACTTGTTTAGCCGCCGCCAGTCGAGGAAATCCGGATAGGAAAGGGGCCAGCGCGGCGACTCGATGCTGCTTTCGTTCACCGACATGAGTCGATTGGGGTTCGCATACGGAAGCGGCTCAAGCAGAGCCGCATCGACGAACCCGAAAATCGCCACGCTCACGCCGATTCCGAGAGCCAGCACCAGAATCGCGGTTGACGCGAACCCCGGAGATCTCCGAAATTGCCGCAGAGCGTAGCGGAGGTCTTGCAGGAAGCGCTCAAATGGAGCCGAACCCCAGGACTCGTGAGTTTGTTCCCGGATCAGGGTGGTGTTGCCGAACGCACGCCGCGCGGCATAGCGGGCCTCATCCGGTGGCAGGCCACGATCGCGCTGCTCTTCTTCTTCAAGTTCGAGGTCAGAGCGGAGCTCGCGCTCAAGATCTTCATTGCGTTTTCGGATTTGCCACCATTTCATCTCAACTCTCCTCGGCAGCGGGCCACATCACGCGCGCTACGGCTTCGGCCATCTGCTTCCACTGCCACTCCTTTAACCACAAGCTTCTAGGTGCCCTGGAGCAGGTTCGCGCGATCCGGTGTTGCCGTTCACTACCATCGCAGAGAGACGTGAGGCGCCAGACCCAACAATCGGGTGAAATCCTGGCAGCATTTGAGGCCAGCCTCTCGCCAGACGGTCATGTTGGTGTGTTGTCGATTAGAGGAAAGTCCGTCGCTGTCCCTGCTTCGCGGGAGAAGACGTTCTACCCTCAACTGGCAACGATGGTAGACATACGACTATCGATTGTCAAGGGACGGGGAGAGTGTTTGGGCACAAGGTGCTGCGTTATTTTGCGAGTTGCCTCAGCATGAAATCCGCCATGATGTGGGTGGCCTCGATGGACTCGGGTAGGGACGCGTCGTACCAGAAGGCGTGAGGAAGCGCGTCGAACATTACGAGGCGAGCATCGACGCCGGCGCGCAGATAGGCGCGATGAAGATTTGCGGTTCCGCTGAGCAGGGCGTCCCGGCCACTGGTGAGGAAGAGAGTAGGCGGCAGGCCGTGCAGGTCGGCGTAGATGGGCGACAGCACCGGGTCTTTCGGGTCGACAGACCCGACGTAATAGGGGTCGTGAATGCCGCCATCGGGTGGATCGAGATGGCCTGCGAATCCTTGCAGCGTGTAGATCGCCTGAGAGTCAGCCTCCTGGGCAAAGCTATCGAGGGTACTGAAGATGCCAAGGGCCGCCGGCATCGGGAGGCGGAGTGCTTTGAGTTTCACCGCGACTTCAGCCGTGAGGACAGCTCCCGCGGAAGTTCCATAGAGAACGATGTGGCCGGGTTTGTAGGTCTTCAGCAGTTCCCGGTAGACCGCAACTGCGTCGTCTACTGCAGCGGGAAATGGATGCTCCGGAGCCAGGCGATAGAGCACTGCAACCACTTTGATTCCGGTGTAGCCGGCGATGGGGATGCTTTCGGCAAACGACCCCGAGTCGGCGTTAAAGCTACCACCATGCAGGTTGATAAGAACCTTGTCGCGGTTATTGCCGGACAAGTTGGATGGAGTGACGATCCGCACCGGAACACCGGCGATGGTTGAATCGGCGATCGTGTTAGGGCAGAGCTTGCTCCAGGTGGCGTTCTGGCGCACGGCCGACACCTCCATTCGGGCCCGGCGGGCTGCAAGAGACTCCGGAGGTCCTTCATCGGGGGTGGTTCGGATGAGAGATTTGCGGGCTTCCGGGCTGAGGTCAGGCGGGACTGGAACGACGCGTGTGACGTGGGCGGTACCCTGCGGGTCAATGTAGCTCGTGTCACGCGTGGCGGCCGTGGAGGCGGAGGTGGGCTGCGGAGTGGATTGGGCGGCGAGCGCATTGGAGATCGCCAGAAGAAGAGCGATGGAGCAAAGTTTGATGGGCACGAGGCGGGCTCCTTTGCGGGGTTGGACAATTTTAGCGTCAACCAGGACACCTGCAAAATGGCGACGATGCAATCTCCCTGGGATTGGCGATTCTTTATCTGGTGCTACTGCAGAGACTCAAACTCAATTTGATTTACCTGATCTTGCTGAGTGCCGGCGCCGGCTTCACCCGCTATTGGCTTGGTGTGTGACCGGCCCTGCGCGTAAGGGGCTGTGATCACGCATTCGCCAGCCGGGTCAGGGTGACTACCGTGATGTCGTCATCCTGGCCGAAGGCGACGGCGGCTTCGGAGGCCTGAGCAGCGTCAGCGCCCGAAGCGAACAGTGTCTGTAGCCGTTCGAAGCTGAAAATCTCGCCAGAGGGTGCGCGTGCCTCGAGCAGACCATCGGTGTAAAGAGTGCAGCGGTCGCCAGGATGGAACTGCACGATGACCTCCTCATAGGCGATCGCAGGATCGATGCCCAGGGGCAAAGCGCCGGGCAAGTCAATCTCCTTATCGTTGAAGTAAGGCGCGGGGTGGCCGGCGCTGGCCAGGGTACAGACGCCGTGGGGATCGAGGCGCAGGGCGAGGCAGGTCGAGAAGCCGCCTTGAAGACGGCCGTGGAGGCGGCGACTAAGGCCGGCGAGAATTTCGCCCGGACGGGACGTAGTTTCTGCGAACGTGCGCACAGCACCCACGATGAGCGAGACGGCCATCGCAGCGCGGAGTCCCTTCCCGCTGACGTCGCCGAGGACGATGAGCGTGGATCCGGCGGCCGGGCCATCCAGAGGAATGATCTGGAAGAAGTCGCCGCCCACTTCGAGCGCGGGCAAATACGCGCTGGAGAGGGAGAACCCTGGCAGAGTGGGTAGCTTTTCGGGGATGAGGACTTGTTGGAGCTCGCGGGCGCTGTGCAGTTCCTGCTCCAGGATGGCCTTGCGATCCTGCTGGTCACGAATGTAGTGATAGACCGTATAGATGATCGAGAGGAACACTAGCAGATCGAGAAGAATGTCTGCGTTGAAATAGACAGGACCCAAATGGAACAGTGGCGAAGACAGATGCTGAGACAGAGTCCAGTGCGTGAACCTCTGGCCCTGCTCGGCGGTGGCAACAATGACAGCCAGGAGTTGGGAAAGAGACGCGCTTAAAGCGAGCACCCAGCGTACGGAGTCAAGTTTCTGACGGAAACCGTACGCAACCAGCACCAGCAAATAGAGCTGGCACGGTTCAGTGATTGCAGTGAGGATTCCATCGATCCAGGCGCTGCTCTGGGGTGAGATCAAACTCGCGGGGACATAGGTGAGACCGCCGTCGAGGAACGAACCAGTCAGGCTGACAGCGGCAAGGATTCTTGCCCAGCGGACCAGCCCGCGATGGCTGCGGAGGTGAAGCATCTCGATGAGAAGGAACCAAAGCGCGACATTGCGCAGGGCCCATAGCGGCTGCAGCACGAAGCTGTTGAACTGGCCGGAGACCGGAAGGCGCATGGTGTAGACCGACGTCCAGATAGCCGGGCAGATAGCGAAGATAGAAAACCACAGGAGCAGGGTTTCCTGCCTGCGCCGGAGCCACAGGACGAAGGCTGCCAAGGCTACAACAAAGTAGAGAATGTTCCGCGAGTTGATGTAAAGAGTGCCGCGCAGGAAATTGTAGTTCCAGGTGCCGATGTACGCGGCAATCGATTTGGAGTCTCCGACCAGGGGCGTCTGTGCAATGCCGCCAGCCATGACCGGCTGAACTGGAGCCGAGCGGCCGGTTCCAAACACGGATGGCGAGCGTGCCGGACCGAAAATCAGGCAAGGTGAAGGCTGCCGGCGCATTCAAGGCCGGCGAGGACGGGTGCGGTGGCAGCTCTCCGTAGCGGCCCACCAGCCTGCCGTTCCAGTAGACCTCGCAGACGTCTTGCAGGCGGGGCAGCAGCAATTGGAAGCCGGACTTGACATCAGGTGCGGGTGTGACGCGAAGGTGCAGCCGGTACCAGGCAAAGCCTGCATAGGCATAGTGGTTCTGCGCGCCCCACGGGCGATCGGGAAGGATGGTTTCCCAACCGTTTTCGCCCGGAGTGTCGTTGATGCTGGGGTCGGCCCATCGCAGGTCGTCGCCGATATGGAAACGCCAGGGTCCGGAGAGATCGACTGTACCTTTGCCGAGCCCGTCGATGGTGACGATGGAGGGATCCGGTGAGGTTTGCGCGTGCGCAAAGCGAAGATGGAATCCGAAAAGCAGGAGCACGAGCGGGAAGATAACGAATGGCGGACGAATGCGCATCTGGAATGCATTGTACGTCCGACCAGTCGCGGTCAGGTCAGACGAATGCTCAAGGTGGGCATGAGCCGCTGAAGATTCCTTAACGAGCGGGCATGCCACGGCACCGCCTCAGAAGCCAGCACATCGATGCCAATCCCCTCGTGGCCACGAGCTTCCATGACGAACCGGGAGAGCATAGTGATGCCGGAGCTGTTGAGGAAATCCAGTTGTCTAAGATCCAGCACAATCGGCGCCGTGGGATTGATCAGGGTTTCCTTGAGCATATCGAGGATGGGGGCGTAATCCTCCGTTCCGCACAGGCGTAGCGCGCCTTTGAAAACAACGGTGGAGTTCTCTTCTTCGAGCTGGATCTCAAAGGACTCTCCATGAATGTTTTTCAAGCAGACGCTCCTGAGACATTCTTGAGGGTCAGGACAGCGCTTGTGGTAACAATCATGCTCTCGGATTGCGTGGGATGGAGGTCAAAGCGCCAGTCAAGTTGGGCGTCATAGTCAGTGATCATCGTCAACAGACCCAGTGAAGATATGGCCGATTCGCTGGACCTGGCGCTTTCTTCCTGTTGCTTCAAGAGAAGATCAGCCGCTTCTCCCTGGTTGAGATGTTCAACGAACGCTTTGTAACGCTCCGCTTGGACGACACTGACGCCATTGCTGACGCTCACCGTAATGTGGTCGCTCGCGAGCTCCAGATGGATCCTGATTGGGATCTCGACATCGGCCTGGTGATACTTCATCGCATTCTCAAGAAGCTCGTTTGCGATGTAACCGACGGAATGTTTAAGCTCTTTCTGCCGGCTCTCAAGGGCGGGCACGCCTTCCTTGGTGGGGAGGAATGTAGTCACGTAGTCGGCCAGAAAATCGGCGGACAACCCGTTGTTCCGCCAACGGGAACGCAGCGGGGCGCTAATCGGCGAGAATGCCAGCGTCAGATACTCACATTCGCTGGCTGGTTCTCCGTAGTTGATGAGGGCTTCGCGCATCGTCATTGTGTGGTGTTCACCTCGTCCTCATAACTCACCTGGTTTCGCCCCAGGTGTTTGGCCAAATAAAGCTGCCGGTCCGCCGCTTCGACGAGGGCCCGCGCATCTGGGCCGTGTAGTTGGGGCGTCATAGAGGCCACGCCGACGCTTACAGTAACCCGGTCGCAAACGGGGGAAGCCGCGTGGGGAAGAGCAGCGCCGGCGACGGCCGCGCGTATTCGCTCAGCAACCCGCACTGCTCCCGCACGGTTGGTTTGCGGCAGCACCATGGCAAACTCTTCTCCCCCGTACCGGGCAACCAGGTCGCCGGCGCGATAGCACAGGGTTAAGGATTTCGCCACGCTCTTTAGACATTCGTCACCAGCTTGATGACCATGATGGTCGTTGTAGAGCTTGAAATGATCTACATCACAGAGCAGCAGCGAAAGCGGTTGCTGCATCCGAATGTGCCGGCCCCACTCCAGCAACAAGTACTCGTCGAAACGCCGCCGATTGGCGATCTGGGTGAGGCCATCGATGCGCGCCTTTTCGCCTTCCTGCGCCGAATCGTCGCCCTGATCGATGAGGATCTGGACCAGAATTTCCAGGTCCTCCTTCTCCCGCGTGATGGACTGAATGAGTTTTTGCAGTTTCTCCTCCGCGTCATGGCGCTCGCGAATCTCGGCCGTCAGGCTGCTGCTGAGCCGGTTAATATGCTCCTGCAACAAAACGCCATGCTCATTTGAGGCGAGGAGTGCGATTTGCAGATTATGATTCTCATTCTGCAGGCGATCATGTTCAGGTTGAAGGCGTTTGGGTTCGTCCTGCTCCATCGCGTAACCCTGGGGCGGATTCGGAAGTAAGTCCGCGTTTGCTGCGCCCCGCAGTGGGTGAGGCAGAGCGCTGTCTTCAAGCCGGTCATTATCGCTCATCGCTTAACCCGCTCGCCTGGCTGGCGATCGGCCTCCTTTTCCGCATGAGTTTCACAAGCGAACTCATCGGCAGCGCTACCCCGTCAAAGCTAGCCAGGTGTTGGAAGCTAGGCAGGCTTGATGACCAGCAGACTGACGTCATCCAGCAGATGCAGATCACCGATATGTTTTCGCAGGCTACTCAGGACGGCTTCGCGGATCGCGCCGGCCGGTTGCCGGTGGCTGGTCCTCACCGCTTCGGAGAGCCGTTCAATGCCAAAGGCGACGCCGGCGCAATCCGTGGCCTCGGTAATGCCGTCCGTGTAAG
The DNA here is from genome assembly GCA_963790935.1 of uncultured Acidobacteriaceae bacterium. GTDB lineage: Bacteria > Acidobacteriota > Terriglobia > Terriglobales > Acidobacteriaceae > PALSA-350. The sequence continues at coordinate 81,895 of CAWBRJ010000054.1, forward strand.
CGACCATTACATCGCCGGACCGCAAAGGAACCGTTGCTTCGCCAATGAAGCTGGAGATGTCCTCCTCCAGCCCCAGTGGAAAGCCAAGGTTGAGAGTGTCGTGTCTTTCCAGGACGCCATTGCCGCGGACGACCAGCACCTCTTCGTGCTGCCCGCTCATGGTAACGACTTTATCCTGATAATGAAGCAGGCTCAGGGTGAGGTTGCGATCGCAGTGCATGCGGCGAACGTTATCGTAGATCACGCGGTTGATAACTTCGAAGAACTTTCTGCTTTCGTATTGTCCACTCGCCAATAGGGTTCTCACCGCGGTTTGGACCATAATGGCGATGACTCCGCTCTCCAGACCGTGGCCCGTAACATCGCCGATGCCGATGACGACTCCGCCGTCCTTGCAGACGACATCGTAGTAGTCGCCGCCGACTTCAGTGGCAGGCTCCATCGAGCCGGAGATGTCGAGGCCTGGAATCTGGCGCATATCGTCGTCACATGGCAGCATCATTTGCTGAAGGCGCTGGGTGATCTCCAATTCGCTGCTCATGCGGGCGTTTTCAACCTTAGCGGCTTTGCTGGCCTTCCCGACCCAGTCGGTAAATACCTTCAGTTGTTCTTGAAGACCGTTGATTTCCGCCACCAATCCGCTTTTGGTGCGACTAGCCTCCTCGGCTGCTTCCTCTGCCAGTTTCCGGTCTGTGATATCCATCATCACTCCCGCAAGCTCTTCGGCCTTCCCATGGCATGAAACCAGATGCACCGACGTCCTTAGCCAGACTACTTTTCCATTGTCGGCGATCATCCTGTGCTCAAACCGCTGGGAACCTTGGTTTTCCGCGGCTGCCCGACAACACGATTTCGCCAACTGGCGATCCTCCGGGTGAAGATGGTCGATCCAAAAAGCTGATGTGCCGGTCCACTTTTCTATCGGGTATCCGAGCAGAACTTCTGCTTCTTGATTGACATAGTTGAAGCTGCTGCCGTCTAAACCTCCGCGCCACAGGATGACCTTAGCCAAGTCCACCAGTTCCTGATAGCGTTGCTCACAATGGTGCAGTTCCAGCGACTGCGCCGAAAAACGACGATCTGTCAGTATCGCCACCGTTTCTTCAGGGTGTGACATTCATTCACTTCCCCATTGCCATTCATCGGCCCAGATATGAATCACGTTAGCTCTCTTTGACAGACCGGGCGAACACCAGGAACAGCACGCCGTGGCGAGGGCGCCGCCCGACGGGAACGTCAAGGCTGACGTACTTGGAGACAAGGATCCCAAGTGCGTTCGCGGCAACTTCTGCAGCGTCATCCGCAGCTCGAGTTGGATCGGCTGAGGCCGGAACACCCACTCAAACCCTGGCTTGTCCCTCGACTTTGCTCTAATCTTCCTTTATGGCAGATCGGACACCATATATAGCAATCACACGAGGAATAGCAGTAAGCGTTGAGGTTACCTACCTTGAGGCGAATTCCTCACCTGGTAATTCGCAGTATTTCTGGGCCTATCGCGTGACCATCGAGAACCAGGGACGGGAAACGGTGCAACTGCGCAGCCGGCACTGGATGATCACAAATGCGCAGGGCGAATTGACCGAGGTCAAGGGGCCGGGTGTTATTGGAAAGGAACCATTTCTCGAGCCGGGCGAGAGCTTTACCTACACGAGCGGTGCGCCTCTCAACACGCCGTCCGGGATGATGGGCGGAAGTTACGAGATGGAGAGCGATACGGGGGAGCGGTTTGATATTGAGATACCGACGTTCTCGCTGGACCGCCCGAATCAGAGTGTATTGCTGAATTAGGATCGAAGATCAGGGTCAGATGGTCGAAGACGTTTCAGCGGAACGGTTTTCAAAGCTGTCGACGACGCAATACTTTTTGTAGGTTGCAATCCAGTCCGTCGCGATGGCCGTTGTGCTGCGGGAAGGTCGAGCTTTCCATTTCACACCAACTGGTGCAGACGCGTGGACCCGCAGGATCCGCTAATTGCGGATCTAGTGTGCGTCGATGTTCTAGGAGCTGAGAGGTTGGCGTAAGGAAAACGCTGCGGATCTCTCCACTATGCTTTGTCGACGTGGTTGCGGGAAAAAACAAGAGACAGACCTTTGATGGGGCTTCGCCCCGTCTTTATTGACCCACGTACGCTGGTGCGAACATGGGGCACCCGTCCAGAGTTGGTGTGTGTGAAAGGGTGGATCGCCAAGATACTTCTCTCGAGTTGGTGTGGGTGCAAGGGTGGATCGCCAAGATACTTCTCATCGCCCCCCGCGGGTCTGGCCGGGCCGGCCGGTACTGCTTTCGTTTGCAAAATCATTACATATCTGGCGCGAAACGATCCTCTGGAATGATCAGTTCCGTGTAATCTGTATTCGCCTTTTTGCAAAGAAAGTGGGGCGAGACGTGGATCGTTTCATGTCACGGCGTTCTTTTATCTCCGCAGGTGGGGCCTGCGCCGGAGCGGCTTTGCTTCAACATCGCGGCGACGCTTCCCTGCTGTCCGCGGACGATCCCCCGTTGTCACAGGCAACCAGGTTGCGGGCCACGATGCGTACCCTTGAGATCAACGGCAAAGCGGCAACCCTCATGGGACTAGAGCAGACGGGCGGCAAACAGGGGATGACCCTGGTGGTCAACCAGCCTCTTGACGTCCTACTCGAAAATAGGCTCCCTGTGCCGACTGCGATTCATTGGCATGGCTTGCATCCACCCAATAATCAGGACGGCGTCCCCGGACTGACTCAGCCGGCGATTGCGCCTAAGGCCAGCGACCGGTATTACTTTCCGCTGAAGCCGGCCGGTACTCACTGGATGCACTCCCACCTGGGTCTTCAGGAAGCGTTCCTGTTGTCCGCTCCGCTCATCGTCCATGACCCAACTGACAAAGGGACGGACGAGCAGGAGATCATTCTTTTTCTAGGTGACTTCAGCTTTACTCCGCCGACCGAGATATTCGCCAAACTTCGCAAGCCCTCAGCCAAAGCAATGGCCATGGGTAAGGCCGACGTCAACGACGTGGATTATGATGCCTATCTTGCCAACGACCACACGTTGGCCGATCCAGAAGTGGTACGGGTTGAGAAGCACGGGAAGATACGGCTGCGGATCATCAATGGGAGCTCGGGGACAAATTTTTTCATCAGCCTGGGAGACTTAAAGGGAGAATTAATTGCCACCGACGGCATGGCTGTCCAACCGCTTAACGGCTCCCACTTCCCCCTGGCCATCGCGCAGCGTATCGACGTGCGAGTGCAACTGCCGCAGGAGGGCGCGTTTCCCATCCTCGCATACCGCGAGGCGGGCACGGAACAGACTGGGATCATCCTGGCTACACCGGGCGCGCCGATCAGGAAGCTGCCGGTCAAGCGCGCTGCGCCGACAGGATTGTTGACGTTAGACATGGAGAGCCGGCTGATCGCTACAGATCCACTGGCTGCGAAACCGATTGATCGAAGTTTCGATTTGCGGCTGCAGGGCAATATGGCGCGTTACGATTGGCCAATCAATGGCGTCGTTTTTGATACAGCAAAGCCGCGTGGGCAAGCGGCCCAGGTACGGGTGAAGAAGGGTCAGCGGGTGGCGCTAAAGTTCATCAACGAGACTGGTATGTCTCATCCGATGCATTTGCACGGGCACTCTTTTCAAGTGACCGAGATCAACGGGAAGCCGCTGAACGGAGCTCTGCGCGACACCATCCTGGTGCCGCCAAAGATGAGCGTAACGGTGGCATTCGATGCAAACAACCCTGGTACCTGGTATTTGCACTGCCACATTCTTTGGCATTTGGCCGCCGGCATGGCGACATTAGTGCAGTACGAGGGGTAATGGCCTGCACTCCAAACATGCAGCGCATCGCAATCGTATGCATTGGCATCTGGCTGCTGGCTGCCTCGTATCGTGCAGACGGGCAACAGACGAGCACGGTCAACCAGGCGTCGACACAGCTTAAGTTGAAATGCCGGCATCCCGCGGATCCTCACAGACGGCAGTACAACTGCGATAACCAGGATTTTGACTGGGATGAGACATTGGCGGGAGGCTGGAACGACATCCGACGAGTTGCAAAGCGGATCGGCATCACACCGACCGCATCGTATGTGAGCGTGCTGCAAACGAATGCGACAGGAGGCAAGGATCAGGTGTGGGATTATGCGGGGCAACTTTCGTTCGCAGCGAGTGCGGATTTGCGAGAGCTGCTCAAGATACCGGGGCTGTCAGCCTACGTGGGAGCGTCGTGGGGAACCGGCAGCGATCTCGCAGGTTCTCTGGGTAGCGTGATCCCCACCTCGGGCCTCTACGCACCCACGTTCTACCTGGGAGAAATGTACTTGCAACAGAAGCTGTTGCAGCAGAAGCTGACGATTCTTGCCGGCCGGCTTTCGGCTGCCAATACATTCGCCGCGCTTCCGGTTTTTGCAAATTATGTGAATTACGGAATCAATCCAAACCCGTTTTCGCTTGGGGCAAACGATGTAACCTTCTTCAGTCCTCCGGCCGGAACGGAGTGGGGCGCGCAGGCTTCCTACGCGGTGACACATACGATCCAGGTTATGGCCGGAGCCTTCAACACAAATGCGAATTCCGCAAACGGCGAGAACCACGGTGCTGACTTCACCCTCCAGGAAGGGAACAAAGGCGTTCTCGTCGCAGGGGAGATTGATTACCTGCACAATCAGCGGGCGAATTCGGTCGGTAAGCCAGGGCAGATCACGGCCGGCTACCTGCATAGCAACAATTCCTTTCCCTACCTCAACTCGGCCGGTCATAGCGATGGTTATGATGGCGCTTACCTGATGGGCCAACAGATGGTGTTTCGTCCGGATGGTCCTGGCACAACACGGGGCGCCACTGTTTGGGGAGCATGGTCGCGCAACACCAAAGACCTTATCAGCCCTATGCCTTTGTTTTGGGGCGGGGGGTGAGTTATGAGGGTCTCATCCCTGGGCGTAAGAACGATCTTGTTTCCGTAGGCCTGATTCGGGCCGAGGCCAGCAAATATGCGGTGCCGGCAAACACAGAGGAACTACTGGAGTTGAATTATGAATGGAACCATTCCCGCTATTTGACGATCACTCCTCATGCCCAATATCTGTGGAAGGGACAGAGCCACGAAAGCCGAAATGCAACGATTCTTGGGATTCAGTTGTCGATTACGCTTTGACTGGCGTTTCTGACCGAGTTCAACTATTAACGCCAGGCGGCGTCTACTTCTGCCAGTCAGTTGGCCCGGCAACATAGCGGTGGTGCAGCATAGCGAGCATCTCCCCATTCGCCGCAGCCAGATACTCATAGGCCGCATCCCACTCCTTGCCTGCTTGCCAGCCCGTTTGCGACAGGCGCACCAGGGTGTTGCTCCCTTTCGCTGTGAAGGTGAAAACGGCGCGGGTTCGAGCGGCGCGAACGTGCGGGAAGCGATCGGGCGCAAGCGCACTGAGGACTAATTCCTTCTGCGGCACAAAGCTGACGATGGTGCCACCTGCCGTGGAGCCGGGAAATTTTACTAACCAGTCGCCGCCGTTCCTCAAATCAACGGACACTTCCGGCGCAAGCCAGGAACTCAGGCCCTCATTTGTCGTGAAGGCTCTCCAGACTTCCGGCAGCGGGGCGGGAATGGACAATTCGATGATCAATGCCTGAGTGGGATCAGCCGGCCGGGCGTCCTCTCCATTGGCGGAGGCGGACCCTTGTGGGAGAACACTCAGCAGGGCGAAAACTACGAAGCAAAAAGGCGCTTTCCTCATGAACCCTCCGACTTGGTTGATCGTTCAAGTAAAATGACTCTATGCTTTATTTGTCAAGAACTCCGTGCGGATTTTTAAAAAAGGATTTATGGCCAAGCTTGTTTCTGCAGCTAAGACAGCAAAGCCGATGCTGGTACCCGGCAAGGGCCCGGCCACTCGTCAGCGATTGGTGGAGTCCGCGCGTTACCTGTTCTGGGAAAGAGGGTTTGCGGGTACCTCCATGGCCGATCTCCTGGCTCATGCGAAGGTAAACTCAGGCAGCTTCTATCACTTCTTCGACAGCAAGGAAGCGCTGCTCCGGGAGGTGCTTGAAGGGTACCTGGTGGCGCTTCGTCCGATGATCGTCGACCCTGCGTACGCTTCGACTCCTAAGCCTATCGAGCGCATTTTCGCCATTCTTGCCGGCTACCGCGAGCGCATTCTGATGACGGAGTCGCAGTATGGCTGCCCGCTAGGGCGGCTGGCTCTGGAGATCGACCCCGAGAATCGTCCAGCGCACAAGCTCATCGCGAAAAACTTTCATGGATGGATTGGCGCCGTTCGCGAGTGTCTGGATGCGGCAGCACTGCCAAAGAATACCGATAAAGAAGCATTGGCAACGTATGTACTTGCCGTCATGGAAGGCGGCGTCATGCTTTCCCGGTCCTATGGTTCGGTCGAGCCTTTTGACCGCACCGTGAAGGCATTGCGGGAGCATTTTCAACTCTTGATGAGGTCGCCGCGTTCAAGATGATTGATTCTTCATTGGTTGTTCCCTCAGCGGGACGTTGACTTCCAGTTCCCTTGTAGAAATGTGCGAAGAAAGCGAACTAAGTCTGCCCCTGCATTGATTCCTCGTTGGCCGTTTCCTCAAGTGTCGACTCATCGTGTGACTGTCGAAGGCAGGATAATGCAGGCGTGAATGAGACTGCCGGGTCCAGGAGCCGCGTTCTATAAGCGGTGGAGCGGTGTGTCGATTCGATTGTTGAAGGGTACTTTCTCATTTTTGTCCGCACGTCTCCATGTCCCCGGTAAATGGGGTGTCTGAGGATCTACCAGTGGGGGACTCTTGATTAGGAAGTTATTACCGCATACTTCTGGCGTCCATGGCGTTTGCGAATAAAGATGAGGATAAAGGGGTATTTAACTAGTAGTTAACAGTGTCATTTTGACTGTCTCAATTCGCGAGGTATCTATCCAGTGAACGGTAACCCTGCCGACTTTGAAGTCTCCTGTGGGGGCAGGCAGGCTGCCATAAATTCGTTCTCCAATGTAGGTGGCGGAACGGGAGGAGGGCTCTGGGCAACGAGCGGACACACCGCCGTCATTGTTTAGCGAAGCGCGCGCAAGATCACTAATACCGAACCATCGCGGACCGATAAAGAAACTGGATAACTTCTTTGAAGCTGTCAATTGGAATCCGTGTGTGAGCACGAAGGGGAGTGTTTGCGATTTTTCTAATCTAAGGAGCCGTCGTTGCGGTCTTGTGCATGCGGCAAGGCAACGTTGCAGGTCAGCAGGCCAGCAGTTAACCAGGAGACAGAGAAGGATGAACCATCGTTTGTGGATGAAGTGGGCTGTGGCGGCCGCTGCAGCACTAGCGGCGAGCAGTGCTTACGCCACCGAAGCTGTGGTGTCCGGGGATACCTATGTCAGCAGTTCGTATCCCGCGAACAATTTCGGCTATCAGTCTAATCTGCACGTCAATTCCACGTCGACGGCGTTGATTGTCTTCGATCTCTCTTCGGTGCCGTCCGCGACGGCGTCGAGCCAAATCAGCAAAGCGACGCTGTGGCTCTATGTCAACCGGATCAGCAGCTCGGGCGCGGTCAGCCTGAAGCCGGTTACGAGCGCGTGGAGCGAGCTGGCCGTAATCTACAACACGATTCCTGCTCTGGGATCAGTGATGGCCACGTTTACGCCGACTGTAGCGCAGCAGTTCGTGGCCGTGGACGTAACCTCACTGGTGCAGGGCTGGGTAACGACGCCATCGAGTAACTACGGCATCGCGCTCAGCACCGCCTCGGGGAGCATTCTTTTTGATTCCAAGGAGAACGGCGAGACTTCGCACGTGGCCAAGTTGGACATCACCTTGGTAAATCAAGGATCGCAAGGTGCACAAGGTCCACAAGGAGCGACAGGCGCGCCTGGCGCTACGGGGCCACAAGGACTACAAGGTACGGTCGGCGCAACGGGGGCTACTGGGGCTACCGGGTCTTCGGGGCCTGTCGGCGCAACGGGCCCTCAGGGATCGCCAGTTACCTTTCGTGGCGCCTGGAACATTGGCTCAACATACGCGATTGGGGATACTGTCTCTGAAAGCGGCAACAGCTATATCGCGATAGCCGCCGGCACGGCTGAGGATCCGGCCACGGATGTAGGGTTGGGAACATCTGGAACTTACTGGGCGTTGCTGGCGAAGAAAGGCGACGCCGGCGATGTAGGAGCCACGGGCTCGGCCGGCGCGGTAGGGCCACAAGGACTACAAGGTCCGACTGGAGCAACCGGAGCTGCAGGTCCGCAAGGACAACAGGGTCTGACCGGCGCTACGGGGTCACAGGGACCACAAGGTACGGTCGGCGCAACGGGGGCTACCGGGTCTTCGGGGCCTGTCGGCGATGTAGGAGCCACGGGCTCGACCGGCGCGGTAGGGCCACAGGGATCACAGGGTCCGGCTGGCGCAACGGGCGCAACAGGCGCTCAGGGGAGTGCGGCGACCGTAGCCATAGGAAGTGTGACGACGGGCGCAGCGGGATCATCGGCGTCGGTCGCCAACTCGGGGACCTCGAGCGCGGCGACCTTTAACTTCACCATCCCGCAAGGTGCTACGGGCACCGGATTCGCAAATGGCACGGCGGGAGGGCAGATCTATCTGACCGGCAGTTTGAGCCCCTTCGCCCCGGCCGCTCCGCAGACGGTGACGGGCGACGTGACCATCAGCAGTAGTGGGGTTACCACGATTGGGCCGGGCACGGTGACCGCAAACAAGATTGCCAACAATGCGATTACCTCAACCCAGATCGCCAGCAGCACGATTACCGGTGGCAATATCGCGAATTCGACGATCGGCGTTGCCAATCTAAACGCCTCGGGAACGGCGTCCAGTTCGACTTACCTTCGCGGGGATGGCACATGGTCCACACCCAGCGGCGGGTCGTCGAACACCTACAGCACCGGCAGCCTCTCCACTGGGACGATCAGCAGTTCCGCTACCACCGTCTTCTACACGGTCGCAGATGGCAACACGATCACGTTGCCTGCCTCCCCAGTAAGCGGCCAGCACCTCATCCTGATCGATCCAGATTGCAGCGAATCAAATTCCGGCTTCACGCTGAAATCGAACACGTCGCAGTCACTGTTCTTATTCACTAGCAGCGGAGATCTTATCCCTGGGACTTCGGTCACCATTTTTTGCAACGCCGAGCTGGTGTACAGCAGCGGCAGCCTTACATGGTACAGCGTCGGGGGTTCCGCACAATGATAGATCACCCGAAACGGCTTAATTGCATGAAGACATCACGAATAGCCCGTTCGGTGGCGTTTCGCGGCTTCTCTCTGGGCTTCTCTCTGCTCCGGGCGGGGTTCGCCTCCTCTCACCGCGTTACACAAGGTCTGAACCGTTCTCCGTTTCGTGTCAGGCCCGGTGCCGGGTTTCGGCGAGCGCCGGCCGCGCTGCTCTTACTCCTGCTGGCGCTGCCGGCTGTCCCGGCACAGACTCGGGGAGACCAGCCGGCGACACCAGCCAAAAGTGGTGCCGCTTCAGAGCGACACCTGCCCCGTTGTTTATGGCGGAGACAAGATCGCTTTCGACTGGAATCCGGTCTTTGACCCCGAGTGGGCAGTTACTGGCATCAACTTGGCGAGGCTGCAGTTTGCGCGCCTGGACGAAGACGGCGTGCATCTTCCGGCGGCACGCAGCTTGTATACGCTCGGCGGAAGGAGTTCTCGGGCCATAGTAACGGCCCTCGCCAACGGCTTTTATCATGTCGAGCTGACCGTTCAGTCAGGTCGAGCCACAAAGCCCGGCGTCTATCGCCTGGTCAAGGCCAGGATGAATGCTCGAGTTGAGGAGGATTACAACGGGCCAGCGCCCGAGATGACGCGCTCACCCGTTGAAAGCCGATTTTGCATTACCCTGCAGCGCGCGCAGTAGGAAGGACGGACAAGCTAGTCTGCGGCGACCGAATCGCTGATCGAGATGAGATGCCCGCGACAAAAGGCGGCGGGTAAGCGGTGAACGCGCAAGCGCGAGTAAGAGAGGGAACGATGAATTCGAGGCCAAGTTTAGAACAGATCCCTGGGCTGATACGCGCGCTAGGCACTCTCGGCTTGCTTGTCGTTACCGCAGGGATCGCTCCGGCATTGTGGGCACAAAACGCGGCGCAGCGGACCGCACTGGCGAAGCTGGGCACGCCTCGCGCCAACGTCCTCTCGCATAACACTCAGGTCAACGGTGTGGAAGCAACCGCGGTTAGCCTCGACCGGCCCAACGGCGTGGCCTACGATGCCGCGGGGAACTTCTACATCGCGGATACCGATAACTTCGTGATTCGTGAAGTGAATCTGGCTGGAATTACGACGGTAGTGGCTGGCACCGGAGAGCAGGGCTTCGGCGGCGACGGGGGTCCGGCCACAAGCGCACTGCTCGATTCACCCGAGGGAATCGCCCTCGATGCGGCGGGGAATCTCTACTTCGCCGACTCCGGGAATCATCGCATTCGCGAGGTAACGGCTGGCGTCATCGCCACCATTGCGGGAACGGGAACATGCGGATATTCCGGCGACGGCGGACCTGCGGCGGCAGCCGCGCTCTGCCTGCCCACGGCGATTGCAGTGGACTCGGCTGGCGGCGTCTACATCGCGGATACCAATAATTACCGCATCCGCAAAATCGCCGGCACAGCCATCTCCACCGTGGCGGGCAATGGCGCGCAGTCATTTTCGGGGGACGGCGGCCAGGCCACTGCCGCGGGGCTCGACTCGCCGTTCGGAGTTGCGGTAGATTCCGACTTCAACATCTACATTGCGGATACATATAACCAGCGCGTACGCATGGTGGCCTATGGCACTGGAATCATCGGCACGATCGCGGGCACGGGAGTAAAAGGCTTCACCTCCGACGGCGCCGCGGCCACGGCGGCATTGGCGCTTCCCACCGGCATCGCAGTCGATAGCCCCGCCACGGTTTACTTGGCCGATAGCGACAATAATCGTATTCGTACCATTGCCTCCGCTCAGATCGCCACGATTGCGGGGACTGGCGACGAGGGATTCTCCGGCGATACAGGCAGTCCGACCAGTGCGGAGCTGGACACTCCGCGGGCCGTGGCCCTCTTTGGAAACTCGCTGACTGTGGCCGACACGGAAAATCAGGCGGTGCGTATCGTGACGGCGAACGGAATCGACACGACGGCCGGCTCGTCCTCCAATTCGACGGAGACGCTCGCAATCACTGGCGTTACTTCAACGGCATATGGCACGGGCACGTTGACGGCGACTTTCTCGAACGGCAACAGGACTGCTACAGGATCGATCGCGTTTTACGATGGGCTGGGTGGATCGTCGGTGCTCGTGAGCAGCACTGCGCTGACAGCAAATCAGGCAACATTGAATACCAGCACGCTGAGTGCGGGAATGCACTATCTAACGGCCTCGTATGGCGGCGACCCGAACGACGGCCCGCTGGTCAGTGGGGTCTATGTACTGAACGTGATGCCCGCGGCGATAACCGCAGTGGCCAATGGAGTGAAGTTAAGCTACGGACAGAGCATTCCAACGCTTACCGGCTCACTGAGCGGCGTATTGGCACAGGATGCGGGGAAAGTGACCGCAGTTTATACAACGGCGGCTAGCAGCAGTTCGGCTCCGGGAAGTTATCCGATTTCGGTATCGCTCAGAGGTGCTTCGGCAGGTGATTACACCCTTTCTTTGGGCACGGGATCAGGCACAGTCACGATTGCCAAAGCAGCGACCCAGATTACGCTCGCGCCGAGCGCGGCGACGGTTGCTTATGGCGCCACGGTGACACTGACGGCGAGCGTCGCCTCCACAGCAACGGTCTCATCGCCGCTGGGCGCGCCGACGGGCACTGTCGCCTTCATGGATGGCGCAAGCCTGCTTGGCACAAGCAATCTTTCCGCGGGCACAGCTACCTTTACCACCTCCAGCCTTACTGCGGGATCGCACTCCATCACTGCTGTCTACAGCGGCGACGCCAACTTCGTCTCCATCGCTAGCTCGGCAGTTTCGGAGTCCATTCTTGACTTCGCGCTGAGCGCCAGTTCAGCGAGTTATAGTGGCGGGAGCACGCAGGCGGTGGTTCCTGGCGGCTCGGCTGCGTTCTCCGTCTCGATCACGCCCAGCACTGGCACGGCGTTTCCGGCGGTGGCCGTTCTCTCAGTAAGCGGCTTGCCCGCCGGAGCCACGGCCACGGTGAACGCCGCGGCGTGGGCACGGTTGAGCGCCACATCGTGGCAGTTGCCTGCCAACACGCAGTTGAACGATATCGCGCTAAGCGTCGCAATCCCGTCGCAAACCGCGAAGACTAACGCGCCTGCTAGCCCTCATCGCAACGTGTCATCTGTTCTTTGGGGAATCTTGCTGTTGCCGTTCGCCGTCTCGCTACGCCGTGCCGGCAAACGAATGGCCAGGATGTCCTCGCTGCTGCTGATCCTCATCGCCGGGGCAACCGCGATCGCCGGCTTGAGCGGCTGCAACCGCGGCAATGGCTTCTTCGCCCAGGCACCACAGAGCTACGATTTAACCATCACCGTAACCACAGGCGCCCTCGCGCACTCGACCCACATCAGCCTCAACGTGGAGTGAGAAGGAGATCGCTTACGACGATTCGGAGGCTCATATTTGAATGTGGGACGCGAGTCGCGTGACTTCACCATCAATCCGTTCTCGCTTCCACGGACAAAAGAGAACCTGCAGTTCCTGTTTGCGTTCTTTCGCACACTGATCGAAGGAAACAACCAGCGCTACCGGCTGGACTTCAAGGAAGAGCGAAAGCTCTGGGATGGAATCGAGCCGGTGTACATATTGGAACCTGAGCAGCGCACAATCTGGAACTTCGCTAATATCATCGGCGAGTTGAAGGAACGGCTGCATCGCTGGACACGCCAGGGCCAATATGGATTCCTCTTCCACAATGTGGAGGACACACTGTCACGACTTTACAGGCACGTGCAATGATGGATTGCGGCTGGACGTTCAGACGAAGTGGCTGGCACCTCAAGTCGCTTCAGCCTGCTGATGCATGACATCGTTGCGTGTAAATAAGGCGGTCTTCTATTGTGAAAGCCGGCCAGTGAGAAAGAGATCAATCGCGACGTCTTTGTCCGCTTTCCAGAACAAAAAGCTTGGATCCTTCAATCCCCATCGAATGTACGGTACGAGAAAATGAGCCTTAGCCGTTGCGGTTGTACCTTCAATATGCACAAGGATGGGGATGGTGATCTCGTGAGGCGTGTCGAGGAGTGTGAAGATACCAGTTACCTGGATGGTCGAGTTTCCTGATGGAGCGATGGCGCCAGCGTATGACTTGGGCTCAAACGACATAGTTGCGTGCTGTTCGACCTCAAGGATGTCCTTGTTCATTTTCTTGTCACGCGTGCCATTGCCAGTCTTGCAGCTGCCGGCGAGAACGACCACCGAACCCGATATCTTAGCAGCGCTGCGGCCAAACTCAAGCGATCCAGATTGAATATGAAAGGTGCCGTTGACCACCTCGTGGGTCGTTTTCAGCGACATCTTCACCTCGCTGGCATCGGGGTTGGCGACGAAGATCTGCTGCTGGGCCATTGCGCCCGGAGCGAGTAGGACAGCGAGGGCGAATATTGTGAAGGATTTCATTGCATCTCCCCTAGGATGTTCGACGACTGAGAGTTATTTGGGCGTGGCTGGATTTCAGCCGGCGACTGCAGGGGTAACAACCGCCGCGTGCTGGGCAACGCGTGTCAGCCTTGCCGTCACGCGCATCACCCCGGGCCAGACCCTGAGGCAAAACGGCAATACAGCGCGCGCGAGTGGGTTGTTCAAGCCATCGGCGGCGAATTCGGCAAGGCGCATCTGGGCCAGCAGTGCGGAGCGCAGTTTAGCCTGAAAGAGCGATGCCGGTTCTTCTGCAAGATACGCAGCGACGGCACAACGTGCCGTATGCAGTGCGATGGAAATGCCATCGCCGGTAAACGAAGGGATGACGGCTGCCTGATCGCCGATGCAGTAGAGCCCATTCTCCGTTGTGCGGCGAACGTAACCATACGGAATATGGGTAATGGCGATCGGCCTGGCGAGCACCGGTTCCGCACCGGCAAGCCTCATAGCGAGGTGTGGACAGTGCTGCTGCATCTTCGCAAGGAAGTTCTCCCAGCGATGACCCGCACGTGCAAGGTACCGCTGTTGCACCACACAGCATAGGTTTGCAATGCCGCCTTCCACCGGCTGGATACCGCCATAGCCTCCAGGATAGAGCATCAGCTCAGAGGCGCCCGCCAGCTCACAGGTCTGCGCGGACGATAAGCGAAAATACATCTTGAAGGCGACCCATCGCTGTGGGTCCTTCGGACGCAAGTGACCGCGGACATCGTGCTTGCCCGTGGCCAGAAAAACCGCTGGGGCCTCACGGGTGGTGCCGTCGTCGAGCGTAGCTTGCCAAACGTTGGATGTAGTGCGGCTGAGCGCCTGCACACTGCGGCCGCGCTCTACCCGGACGCCTGCGGCGATGGCCTCGGCGATGAGCGCTGTATCAAGCGCCCTGCGCGTTAGCGAGGCGGCGGGGAAAGGCAGGAGAGCCTCCGCGGCGCGCCTGGCAGCGGCGAGGCGAACGAGGTCGATGGGCACGGCGCCAAGCGAGGCCACATCGATGCCGAGTGCATGCAGGTCCTCAAGGGCCTCACCGCTGAGGAACTCTCCGCAAACCTTATGGCGCGGTGTGGCCTCGCGCTCAATCAGCGTAACGACTCGTCCCTTGCGGGCCAGCGCGATCGAGGCCGCACAGCCCGCCGCTCCACCACCCAGGACCAGAACTTCGTCTTGCAAAGGAACCTGATTCAGATTGGACATTGTCACGGGAATCTCCTTTTTCCGGATGCGATACGTGAACCTTAATCATTCACGGCGAGTGGTGAGCTCGCGCCAGTTAAGGCCGAGGTCCACGATAAGCAGCGAGGCAAGAGTAAAGGCGATCACGCCGACGGCGGCGAGGCTATCCCCGAGGTGGCTCCAGTAACGGGGCCAGAGGTTCAGCACACGGCTGGAGACGAAGGTAAAGGTGACGGCGTAGGAGCGGGCCATCCATTGGCGGTGCTGGATGATCTGGCGGTTGCGCGCGGTGATGAGGGCGGCGGTGCTGCAGACGACCCAGGCGGCAGCCTGCATCGAGGTTCCGGGGAAGCCCGGTCGGCCGCTGGCGAGGGCGACCCCGGTTGCGGCGCCGATGAATACAGAGAGGACGTAGATGCGGCCGAGGACGCGGTGGATCTTGAGGTGACGCTGGCGAAATCGTGATGAGAACTGGATCGGGCCGATGAGGAGAGCCATCATGCTGAAGAGCGTATGCGGGATGAGGAGCTGACGGTCGGCGATGACCTGCAGGCGGTAGGCGTGGTACATCGGATAGTCGGTGATCAGGAGAACTTCTGAGGTGACGAAGACGAAGAGCGTGGTGAGTCCAAGGGAGAACCAGAGAACGGTTTTGGATCTGAAACGGCTTTTGGATCTGGAACGAATGGGGCTAGTTGGGTGCTGCGTGGAAGTTGCCATTATTCCCCTCTCAGATGGTTGGGCGTGATGACGCGAAATCCTATAGCGGGCGGCAATCCCTGCGTTATCGCTCTCTTGCTGACGCGTTTAGCGACCAGCGAGAGCAGCTCACGCCAATCGACATCAGCCCACGCCAGCCACACCGCCGAAGTCCCAGCCTGCCAGCCTCCAAGCATCAACACCCGCCTCACTTCCATCGCCCCACACACAATCGTCCCGGCCGCCAAGGCTCCACCGTCGCCGTCTCCAACGAGACCTCAGCCGCCGCCAGCAACCGCACCCAGTCCTGCTCCCGGAAGGCCCGCCGGAAGGACACCGGCCCATCATGCCGCACAAACCGGTGCCACTCCACCATTCCGCCCATCCACCCAAACATCCGGCAACTCCACGCCGAGCGCTCCAAATCGTTGATAAACCAACCTAGCTGCGCAGTCGCTTCCATCCACCGCAGCAGCGCGATGATCTCTTCATCCTCCAGATGATGCGCCATCAGCGAACTCACGACGATATCCACCGGCGTCTCCGGCTGATACACCAGAGCATCGCCGGTCACCCAAGCGATTCCTAGCTCCTTCGGCGTGGACTCCGCTGCAGCACGCGCCGCATAAGGATTCAGGTCGATTCCGGTTAACTGCACAGCAATGCCGCGTCTCCGTGCCCAACCTGCAATCCGCCGCAGCAGATCGCCGCCGCCACTGCCCACATCGACGATGTGCACCGGATCACGCAATCCATGCGGCCGCCGCTTCAGCCAAACCATCGTCGGTCGATATCCCAACAGCCAACGGTTGACCTGCTCCAGGCTGCGCAGGCAGCTACGGAAATCGTCATAGCTACAGTCACCATCCATCAGCTCCGGCAGTTCGCGCGGAGAGACCCGGAGTCTGAATTCGATCTCTGCACTAGGCCGCATGGAAGCGCATTGTCTCCGCCGTCAGCCCCGGGCCAAACGACATCGCACACCCGCGTTGCCTCGGCCGCGCCTGCTGCATCATCCGCTGCAGCACAAACATCACCGTCGCCGAAGACATGTTGCCAAAGCACGACAGCACCTCGCGCGACGCCGCCAGCGCATCGACTGGCAGCTCGAGTCCCTTCTCCACCGCATCCAGAACCGACCGTCCGCCGGGATGCACCGCCCACAAGTCGATGTCATCGCGCTCGGCCATCAGCTCGCCCTCATGTAACGCGCGGCCCAACTCCGCCGGCACCCGCCCGGAAAGTAGCATGTCAAACCCCAGCCCGCGGATCTTCCATGTAATCAGGCCCCTCGTCTCGGGCACCCTCACCGCCTTAAAGCTGTCCAGAGCAAAACCCTGCTCATCCGCGGTAATCAGGCTCGCCGCCGCGCCATCGGCAAAGACCAGGAACGAGAGCACCTGCTCCAGCTCCTGCGTTTCCTGGAAGTGCAGCGTGCATAGCTCCAGGTTGACCATAAGCACACCAGCCTTCGGATCTGAGCGCACAATGTGCCGCGCCAATTTCAGTGCATTGATCGCGGCATAGCAGCCCATGAATCCAACCATCGTGCGCTCCACGCCCGCAGAAAGCCCAAGATGGTCAACGATCTCAAAGTCCAGCCCCGGCGCATAGAACCCCGTGCAACAGGTCACCAGCACGTGCGTGATACCAGAGCGTTCCTTCTCATTGAGCGCAAGCCGGTCCACGGCCTTCCTCATCAGCACCGGAGCGGTCTGCTCAAACAGCTCCATACGCCGCGCCGTCCGGGGAAAGTTGCCTAGGCGATAAAACTCAAGCGCGTCATGCGACGAGAATTGGCCAGAACCTTCGTGCGGATCGAGGAATGAATAGCGGTGCGCAATGTTAGCGCGCCTCACCATGCGGTGAAAGACCGTGCGCAGCCGCGGGTCGGCAAGCATCTTCTCTGCGAAGACGACGAAAGCGTTGTGCACATCGTGCTCGGGTACGGCAGTGGCGATGCGGTTCAGGTAAGCCGTAGTCAATGTGCAGAGTCCTCAGACCGGACAAAGGGATTAGACGTGTCGTGTGCGTCTTGGGCGAGCAGGACGACGAGAAGATGATCATCCGTCGGCAGGCCTGGTTTTGCCGGAAGGGCGTGCGAGGGAACCGACGCGGCTCGAAGCGTTTGAGCAGGCGGTAGCTGCCGCCTGGGCCACCGACAGGTTGTTGGCGACCTTTTTGAAACCGTAATTGGATGAGTCTTCATCGCGGGAGAAGCTCTTCAGCAGCAACACGCCAACAGATGGAGTGCGCTTGGGATTTCTGTGATCTTCGAGGCCTCTCTTTCAATATCTTAAATGATTAAGATTACTTGGGACAAGTTGAATCTTAATATATTAAGACTCCTATAGAGGGAAAGTTGTAGGAACTCTTTGGCAAAATGCTTCGTCAACAGGTAAGCGGGGGATGTTTCCGCCACACATCCGGCACTCTTTCCGTTGCTAGAGATGACCGGGCGATCGAGCGGCAGCGCCGCTGATGAAGATTTAAAACCCCAAGGCCGCGAATACGGAGCTTTTCTGCAGCCCGCGACTATCTCTTCGAGATCTTTGACGGAAAGGGTGCTAATGAGAATCCCCTGCCCGGACAAATGTCTTCTTTCTTTTTAACCGCGAGCAAGCGGTCAAGAGTGTTTGCCACATACCTGACACTTGGCGGCAGAATCAGATCGCTGTGACCTGCTGGAACTTCAACAACCTCCACTTCACGACAGACGCCCTTCCATACCCGAAGCGGATCCGGCCAGCGGGGATTGGGGATGGCTGCATGAAAAAAGGTTACTTTGCCAGAGTACGCCTTCGGGCGATATGCGGCCATGGCCACCCGCAAAGCCAGAATGATCTTACGTTGACGCGGCGATAGATTGAGTACACCTCGGAGCTTTTGCTCGTCGACGCTCGGAGTGCTTTGGCGCTTTTCCAGCGACCACGCGAATTCTGTCGGCGAAATGGCCGGCTTTTATAAAAATGTAGCCGACGCGCTGGCGCCAGGAACGAGCGCGTAACTCGCGGAGCTCTAGCTCGACACGGCACCGCTGGTGCAAGAGCCAGTCTTGGAACGTTAGGCACTGCTCGTCCAACTGGGTATCCAGGAGCGCGACCAGCTCAACTGTTTCCCCACATTGCAATAACTGTTGTGCTATTTCAAACGCGATCAGTCCTCCCATCGAAAACCCTGAAAGAGCATATGGTCCATGCGGCTGAATCGAGCGGATTTGCTCGACATAATCCGCAGCCATATCCTCTACGCAAGAATTCGGCACTTCGCCTTCGCGAAGTCCGCGGCCCTGTATTCCATAGACGGCGCAATCGCAATCCATTTCCCGCGCCAGTGCCCACAACTCCAACAGTGTGCCGCTCATACTATGAGTGATAAACAGCGGCCGCTCGCGTGCTGCCGTCTCGGAGAAGCACCAGAGTGGAGAGGAGACGGCTGTCGCCAGCTCGCATCGGTAGCGCCAACCGCTCGATGGTGGGCGCATAGAGAAAGCTCTCGAGCGGCAGATCCCGGTCCGTCAGAGCGCGAATCTTCGCAACCAGCCTGGCCGCGTGAAGCGAATTGCCGCCAAGCTGAAAGAAGTCATCCTGCAGCCCGATGGGCGAGAAGCCGAACACGTCCTCCCATAGCCCGGTAATAAGTGACTCCAGGTTGGAGCTAGTCCCGTTTATCAGTTGCGCTTGCATTGTCAGGTTAGAGATCATTGCTCCTCCGGCTCTCAGCCCACATCTCCCAACAGAAACACTGGCGGGTATGGCGCCCCGAGAGCCCTTCACGTCTGCCATTGCTTTAAGCCTCTTCGACACAGCACAATCGGTTCGCACTGCTCGTCCTTTGTGCCTCGCGTCATTTCGGTGTCCACAAGACCGATAGCAAAGGCAATCACGTTACGCATGGCGTGGCCGCATGAGCTTCCCGGAATCGGCAACCGCCAGCTTAGAAACGAAATTAATAGTGGACGGAACCTTATGGGAGGCAAGTTCTTCGCGGCATAGCAGCAAGATCTCCTGGAGAATGTGACGATCTGCGTCGCTTTCTGGGCCGGGTGCCGAGCGTAACACAACATCCGCAACTACTAGAGAGCCGATGATGGAACTCTTCTTGGTTCGGACCAGCGACATTCGAACCTTGGGGTGACGATTGATCACCTCCTCCACTTCCTCGGGATGCACCTTCAAGCCGCCAACATTGATGACTCCGTCACGCCTCCCAACGAAGTAGTAGCGTTCGTTTCGCAGATCGAGGATGTCCGTCGTGTCGACGAAGCCATCCGCATTCTTCAATGGGCCATGTAGTTCATTCAGGTACCGGCTCGCTGTGCGCGGAGAGCGAATGCGAAGAGAGTCATTCTCGACTTCATTTCAACGCCCGGCGTGCGCTTGTCGCACTGCAGGGAAACCCGGTCGTACCGTCGTTGACGTCAAAGGCGACTCCGGCTTCGGTGGTCGCAAAGGCATGAGCGATGCGTGCCTGCGGATAGACCTGTGCAAGATGGTTGAGGATTCCCTGATCCGCAATCTCTCCTGATAAACGAATGTATTAGGGTGCGATCGGGCGAGCAGAAGAACTCGTCAGGGCGCGTCGCCAATGCGACGGTGTGCCGGAGATGTGAGTTACTCCATGCGCGCCGACGCGGGCCAGGAAGTCGGCGGTCGATTCTAGTGCGTTCGAAAGAGCAGTGAACTACCGGTCAGGATGGCGCGCAACAATATCTGCAAACACCAATAACGGCGAATATGGTACAACGTGCTCCAAATCAGCCGGCCACTTCTGGGCTCGCAGCCGATCGCACCTGCTAAGCTGGCCAATGTATGAACCACCAGCTTCGGCACTCCAGTAGTTCCTGACGTCAGGAGCACCCATTCCGTCTCGTAGCGGCGGGGTAAGCCATAACCTTTCGGGACGATTTTCCCGTCGCGATGAATAAAAGCTGCTCGCCCTGGCGATTCCCGGGTGATTGATGATCCGATCGGAAACAATTGCATCTACTTCCGCAGACTCAACAATCGAAGAGAGATGTTCCTTCCAGTGAGTCGGTGGGCACGGAACCATGCGGCGGGCTACCCCGTCGAGTTCGATCAGCGCTGCCGCGGCGATCAATTGGTCCGTGGTCGCGATGACAACGGAACTTCCGCTTAGTTCGTGGGATCGACCGCCAAGCAAAGAGCCAGCCAGCAAATGGCGAAGAAGGAGGCTTGTCTCACGTTGGAAACGAAAGGATCACAGGTGTCGACGGCAGTGCTGATAGCCTCCCAAAGGGACGCCGGACTATTTTGCGACATGCTCATAAAGGTTGACGGAATCACCGAACGTAACCGGAAACGCGGCATCAGCCGAAGCCGCAAACGGATCGAGTCCGAGGGAGTCTCAAGCCGACTTACAAGGATCGCGAAACAAAGTGAATCGAGCCCTGATTTCGAAAGTTCCAGCCCGTCCGTGAGGGGATCGAGCCGTTTTTTTTGTTCCTGCGCGGCTTGCTTGAATTCGGTTACGACTCATTTCGAACATTCACTGTCAGATACCTCCCTTTAACGCGCTCTCTACGCGGGCGGATGGCATCCCTTATGCCCGGGCGGCCATACCCCTAGCGCCAAGAGCTGACCGCTACTGGAGGAATCAGCCCCACTAACGGCAAACCGGTTCCAGGGTCCTTCGCGCAAAGCCAGCCGGGCTGCCCACTCATGCCGCAGGTACGCTCGCATGCACGTTTGCCCGTTGATTGTCTGGTCGGAGCGCGAAGCTTGTAACGCCTTCAAACAGGATCGGCTGCCGGATCGGGTGAGTTGATGATTGCCTCTGCTCGACGCCTTGAAGAGGCCTTCGGAATGAAGATGCGCGAACACCGTGCACTTCGGTATATTCAAGGTCCGTGGAGCCTTGGGCCACGACAACCATCCACCAAGTACGACATGAATCGTTGGATGTAAGCATTCGAAAAAGCCCATGGTAAGTACGTTCTGCACTCCCTGCAGGCACCCGAGGAATGTAGAGAACTGGTGCGTCGTGGCAGAGAGCAGCGCCATGGCGTCCTCCTCTGCTGGGTAGGCACGCGCAGCAACCGCAAACCTCCATAACGTGTCGGGATGACAATCGGCGATTTTCTGGCGAAAGACTCAAAAAGATCGCCGTGCACCCTCCGACCGAACAGAGAGTTTAATAAGCGTCGTCATCCAATAGATGAAGTTACCTTCCAGAACAACTGAGTGTCTATGGCGCAATGATCCCGCGCCGTTGTTCAGAAATGACGGTCTTTATGATAGCAGGCAGACGCAGCAACCAGACTGTCAATTTCGCTATCAATCCGTCGCTTAATGAGACAAAGGTCATAAATTTCGGGGGCGACGATTGAAACAGTAACATTTATCCTCCCGGCGGTCTGAACGCCAGGTGACGGCAGGGTGTGTTCCGTAACAACAGCCACGCCAGCCCTTCCACTCAGAAACAGTGTTCGAGATCGCGACGAAAGTCTCGAACTGCGTGGGCTTACCTTGTCAGTGCTGTCGCCCTGGGGAAAAGCATGTGTGGCGCTTGAAGGTGTACCGATGGTCGCGCGTTAGGAATGAAATGGAAGTGGCAATCTTAACCAGTACGACGATGGTAACTTCCGTGTTTCTAAGCGGAATGGTAACTACATCAGAGCGGCGGCGATCTGGACACCGCGGTGGCGCCTACAGGGGAAAGCGTAACGCGGCGTAGAGATCGAGTGCGGCCGGGGAAAAAGGGAAGTTGCGTTTTCTAACCGCGTCGGTTGACGTCGTCCTGTGGCTATTTATGTTGGGTACTTTTAGGACTAAGCAGGTAACCTTTCGTATATTGACAACCCAATTAGCCAGCATCCTCCAGAATGGAAGCCGTACCTGTCTACTATCTGAATGTATGCAAAATAAAATTTAACCGATCACAGCTTGAGGGTGACAGTTTTCACTTCCGTGTATTGCTGCAGGCCGTATTCGCCGAGTTCACGTCCAATCCCGGACTGCTTGAATCCGCCGAACGGGGCCCTGGGATCCAGCACGTGATAGCAATTCACCCAGACTGTGCCCGCCCGCACGCTGTTCGCGATCGCGTGAGCCTTTTTGATATCGCGGGTCCATACGCCCGCTGCCAGACCATACACCGTGCGGTTAGCCCGGCCGATTACTTCGTCCACGTCCTTGAAAGGAATCATGCTCATCACAGGGCCAAAAATTTCTTCCCGGGCGATCTTCATGTCGTCGTGAACGTCTGCGAACACAGTCGGTTGGATGAAGTAGCCACGATCTCCGACCCTTTGGCCGCCGCATGCAAGCGTGGCGCCCTCGGTTTCCCGGAATCGATATAGCCCATGACTCGGTCGAACTGTGCCTGGTCACCTGCGGGCCTTGTTCGGTCCGAGGGTCGAACGGATCTCCGACCCTGCTTTTGCGAGCCCGGGTGATGCTTTTTTCCACAAAGTGGTCATAGATCTTCTCTTCCACGAATACTCTTGTTCCGGCGCAGCAGGATTGCCCCTGATTGGAGAACGTCCCCAGATGTGCGCCTTCGACGGCTTCATCCAGATCGACATCCTCAAAAATAATGTTGGGGCTCTTGCCGCCCATCTCCAAGGTGATGCGCTTTAGATTCGAGCGTGCAGCTGCCTCCATGATCAGTCGCCCGACCTCGGTCGATCCAGTAAATGCCACCTTATCGATGTCCATGTGGCTGGCGATGGCAGCGCCAGCGGTCGGGCCAAAGCCCGGCAGCAGATTCACGACACCTTCAGGAAAACCAGCTTCCACAATAAGCTCGCCGATGCGAAGCGCCGATGAGAGGTGTTTGCTCAGCAGGCTTCATCACAATGGTGTTCCCGGTGGCCAGCGCCGGCGCGAGTTTCCACGCCTGCATGAGCATCGGGTAATTCCAGGGGATGATCTGCCCGACAACGCCCATTGGCTCATGGCGGGTGTAACAGAAGAAATCCCCGTCAATGGGGATGGTCTTTCCCTGAATCTTGTCTGCCCATCCTCCGAAGTATCGATAGCAGGCGATTGTCTTGGCCACATCCACGGTCCTGGCTATGGAAAGAGGCTTTCCATTGTCGAGTGATTCAAGGCGGGCAAGCTCATCAGCATTTTGCTCGATCAGGTCGGCAAGGCGGTAGAGCAGGCGTCCCCGCTCCGAGGCACGCATCTTTGTCCACGGCCCTTGATCGAAGGCCCTCGCGGGCTGCTGAACCGCTTTGTCAACATCGGCTGCTTCAGCTTCGGCGACCTGGCAGATCTCCTCGCCGGTAGAGGGATTGACGGTACCGAAGGTTTTGCCCGATTCGCTTGGAACCCAGCGATTGTTGATCAAGAAGCTTGGTAGCCATCGGAGCCGTTGCGACTCCGCTGGCATAGCAGGGTAGAAATCATTGTTCCTCCGGATCTTAACCCACATCTCCCGACAGAAGCGTTGGCTGGTATGGGCGCCCGATATCTGTTCGCAGCTTGCCATTGCTTTCAGCCTCTTTGACACCAGCACGGTTTCTTTCTGGGCGCAAATGTGACCCAGCCAATTTCTATAAATACCGGCGGCACTGGCTTGCCATGTGTTAGCGATCGTTTTATCTCCCAGGATAGCGTTGAGCTCCGGTAGCAATTCCTCGCTCCTTCGAGAGACTGCCTTCTTCTCGCAACGCCGCCAATTCCTCGACCGTAGTCTCGTCGAAATAGCTCCTTGGCATCAACGGATACTTGGGTGCCTCGCCTTTGATGTAGCGCCCGACGTCGCGGCGGTATTCGCGAAGCAGGGTATCGGATTCATACTCGGGATGGCCTTGGAAAAAGACGAACAGGCTTTTCTGCTGCTTAATAAAGGTATCCACGCCGGCATCGGCGGAGCGAGTCAGCACCTTGTAGCCGCAATCGGCTAGCTGTTCTTCGGGCACGCCATTCCAACGCGAATGCGGAAGCCTGAATTGTGACGCTGTTCCGGCCGTCAACGGATGGTCGGACACACGCGCACACTCGAAGATGCCGAAGACCTTATCATTCTCTTTCACTCGCCGAATGCCATCCATGGAGAGAATCGCAGCATGCGCCGCCAGGCACGACCAAACCGTCGCATGGGAATTCTCCTGTGCCCAGGCAAGCACCCTGGTAAAACTGTCCCAGTAGGGTTCATCCGCCAGGTTCGCCGCCATGGGCTCCCTGCCGGTCACGATGAGCCCATCGAGATGGCCGTCCCACAGGTCTTCGATATTCGAGTAGCGGCTGCTGATATGGCTGGCGGCCAACCCGTTGCGGGGAACTCCCGGCAACGTATAGAACGACAACTGGACCGGCATGCTGCCTGACGCCGAATCGAGCAGCGCAATAAACTGGCGTTCCGTTGCCTTGAGCGCCTCGTCGGACATGTTGTTGACCAGTCCGATCTTGATGCAGCTGCCGGGTTGCGGAATCTAAACAAAAGACTGGCATCAGTTTCTCCCTTCGTAGTGACCAAGTGGTGGCTTCGAGAGCCTGGTCCAAATCTGCAATGATGTCGTCGCTGTGCTCGATACCGATGCTGAGGCGAATCATCTCGGGCACAACGCCAGCATGGCGTTGCTCTTCCGGCGACATCTGCCGATGAGTGGTCGAGGCGGGATGGCAAGCCAGCGACTTGGCATCGCCCAGATTGACCAGGCGCTTGACCAGCTTGAGTGCGTCATAGAACTTTGACCGCGGCCTCGCAGCCTCCCTTGAGGCCCACAGTCATCAGAGAGCAGGCGCTTATTACCCAGATATTTCTGTGTCAGCTCGTAGTAAGGGCTCTCGGGAAAACCCGCATACTTGACCCATGCGATCCTGTCGTCATCCGTAAGAACTCGGCCACTTTTCTGCCGTTCTCCACGTGGCGCTCCACTCGCAACGCGACCGTCTCGATGCCCTGCAGAAGCAGAAACGCGCTCAAAGGCGACAGCACTGCCCCGGTCGTCCGCTGGTAGACAGCGCGGCAGCGACCAAGATAGGCGCCCTTGCCGAAATGCTCGCTGTAGACCAAGCCGTGATAGGACGGGTCTGGCTGATTGAACATAGGGAAGCGGGCGGCGTGCTCTTTCCAATCGAAATTACCGCTGTCGACGATGGCTCCGCCGAGGGTCGTGCCGTGGCCGCCCATAAACTTGGTAAGCGAATGCACAACAATGTCGGCGCCATATTCGATCGGCCGCAGCAGGATAGGCGTGGCGACCGTGTTATCCACGATCAGGGGCACTCCATGACGGTGGGCCACGCGCGCCAGACCCTCGATGTCGCAGATATTTCCTGCCGGGTTGCCTACGCTCTCGCAGAACACCGCGCGCGTGTTGTCGTCGATCAGCTTTTCGATTGCTTCCGGATGGTCCGTCTCCGCGAATCGGACACCGACTCCCTGGCTGGGCAGAAGGTGAGCGAATAGGGTATGGGTGGTGCCGTAGAGCTGCGGAGTGGAGATGATATTGCACCCAGCTCGGTTACATTTTGCACCGCGTAGGTGACCGCTGCCTGACCGCTGGCGACGCACAGCGCGTCGCGGCCTCCCTCGAGCGCGGCGACGCGCCGCTCCAGCACCGCAGTGGTCGGGTTGCTGATGCGGGTATACCGATAGCCTTCTTCCTCCAGATTGAACAGCGCCGCTGCATGTTCGGTGCTATCAAATGCATAGGAGACCGTCTGATAGATCGGCACCGCGACCGCTTTGGTCGTGGGATCGAATTCGTAACCACTGTGGATGGCAATGGTTTCCCGTTTCATCGTTCACTCCTCCTTGGCCTGTTCGGCGTATTGTTCCTCATCTGTGATTCCGACCAGGCGATTCATCTCGCTCACCACCCAGTGAATGTCTCTTTCGGTTGTTCTAAAGCTGGTAATGCATGCGCGCACCACCGGAATATTGCCCACCCGCGCCTCTGACATCCACGCGATCTGGCGCTTGTGCAGAGCTGCCAGAAAGTCGCCGGGTACAAGCCCGTCGCGGGTGAAGCAAACCAGCGGCAGCGGCGTCGAATTGACGATGCGCCATCCCGAAGCTCTCAGCGCGTCTCGCAGCACATTGCCCATGCGAGTCTGGTGCTCGATCATCTCGGCGTAGCCGGCTTCGCCCTGCTGCGCCAGCGCCATGAAAAGCTTCAGGCCAATAAATCGCCGCGACCACTGGGCGGATTGGTGAACGGATCGAACACCGGGCCCTCTTTTTGCCGGCATGTAAGAAACATCTGCGCGGAAGGCCTCCGCGACGGTCTCAGGATGGCGGCAGAAGAACATTCCGCAGCCCATGGGAACCGAGAGCCATTTGTGCGCGTCGCAGGTGATCGAGTCCGCGTCCGATTCCGGCCAGGTAATGCTTCAGCCTCGGGGCAAGGATGGCGCTGCCGCCCCAGGCCGCATCGACGTGAAACCAAAGCCCCTCCTCGCGGCAGAATTGGCCCATCTCCGGCAACGGATCGATCACTCCCGCCGCCGTGGTCCCGGCGGTGCCGATCACCATGAAAGGGAGGAAGCCATTGTTTCGATCCTCAGCGACTTGCCGTTGCAGTTCGCCGAGATCCATCTTCAAATCGCTGTCGGTCGCGATCGATTCGCAGCGCCTCCGTCCCAGCCCCGCCATGTGCGCGATTTTGTTGTAGCCGTGATGGGCCTCTGCGGTCAGATAGATCGAGGGAGTGGCGTTCAGGTGGCGAAGACCGTGCTCGCCATAATCGGGGAACGCGCGGGTCAGAGCGACAACCACCGCGGAGAGATTCGCCTCCGTTCCGCCACTGGTGAAAGTCGCGATGGAATTTCGCGGAAGGCCAAATTTCGCTGCAAGCCAACCAAGCGTGTGCCGTTCGATTTCATTGGCCGCCGGCGAGGTACGCCAGTTGGCCAACTGAGAGTTGTACATCGCGACCAGGGTGTCGGCGACCACAGAAGCAAGCGTAACGCTGGGGTTAAACAGACCGAAGTAGCGTGGATGCGTAACCTGAACCTGCCAGGTACGCAGCATCTTTTCCACATCGGTGACTACTTCCTCGAGCGGCAGCGTCTGATTGAAGTCGTAACGAGACCCAAGATAAGTTCGGATCTCTTCCGCCGTCACCGTGGGCAGAATGGGGCCGTTCGCAATATCGGATTGCAATTGCGTGAAATCGGACCGGATTTCGTCGATCAACATCAGTACCTTCCCCCACCAACTGCGTGCCTAGAAGCGAATGGCGCCCATTTGAATGCGGTCATACAACTGCTGGTCGAGCCGCGTGAATGCGCCCGATTCCAGGTCGTTGAAATAAACGGCATCATTGCTCGCGGCCGGGTTGAATCCCTGGCGAACCAGGTCGGTCTTCGAGTATTTGAAAGTCCCTGTCAGATCCATGTTCTTGTCGGATCCGCAGAAACAAAGGCCGCGCGTAGGGGGGTAGGCGGTTCATCAGGTGCTGGCGGAATTCCGCCAGGTCCAGTTCATCTTCAGTAACCAGCGTAGCCATACCGGCGCGGCCCTCGGTCGCGGGGACGGTTACGCCGTAGACATTCGCGTGCTTAACTCCGGGGAATGCGCAGATCGCTTCCGAAACCTCGCACGTGGCAACATTCTCGCCCTTCCAGCGGAAGGTATCGCCGATGCGGTCGACAAAATAGAAATAACCCTGCTCATCCTTGCGCATCAGGTCGCCGGTACGAATCCAAGCGTCTCCCGGCTCAAACACATTGCGCAGGATCTTGCGCTCTGAGGCCTCAGGGTTGGTGTAGCCTTCGAATCGGCTGCCGATATTCGAGAGTCGTCCGCCACCTTGCCGATCGCTTCGCCTGCCTCATTCGTACCGCAGCGAATGCAGAAACCCTGCGCATCCCGCACCGGCTCACCCTTCTCCACATCGAACACCACCAGCGCGGGCGAGAACCGATGCGTCAGGTAGCCCGGGATATGGCCGATGGCTCCGCGCTTGCCCTGGACGTTGAAGAGTGAAACGCCGCCCTCGGTGGAAGCATAAAACTCGAAGATCTGAGGAATGGAAAAGCGATTCTTAAAGCCGTCCCACACTTCCGGCGCCAAGCCATTGCCGCAAGCCATCCTGATGCGATGGGCAGTCTCCTCCGCTGAAGGCGGAGCTGCAGCAGGTAGCGGCAAAGTTCGCCGATGTATTGGAACACCGTGCAATCCCAGCGAACAATGTCATTCCAGAACTGGCTGGCGGAGAATTTCTCCCGCAGGATGAGTGTGCCGCCGGCCACCAGAATCGCCCCCGGCACCTGCACCCCGCCCACACTGTGATACATGGGCAGGCAGTTATACATCCGGTCAGTGGGCTGCGCGGCCATCATGCCGGCAAACCAGTGGCCCCATTGCATGACCCGAGCATGACTGATGTTGGCGGCTTTGGGCAGCCCGGTCGTGCCGGAGGTATAGATGTAGAGTGCTCTATCTTCTATGGTCGGCGGCCGCTTCTCCTGTTCACTGAGCGCTTCGCCCGAATGTGCTTCGATTTCAAGATCGATTCGCCGCCATAGGCTCGGTTCGTTGCCATGAATCCAGACTGTGGGAAGCACCGAGAATAGCGGGAAAGCAGCCGCGAGCTGACCGGCGAACTCCGCAGCGACGATCAGATGTTAGGGGCTACAACATTGATGCAGTGGGCAAGCGAAGGACCAGTCAAATTCGTATTCAGCAGGGAGACGACCCCCCCGACGCTGGTTATGCCGAGCCATATAGCAAGGTATTCAGGTCGATTGGTCATTAGCAGGCCGACTACCTCGCCCTGACCAATGCCCTGCTCAAGCGCCCATCGCGCGTATCGATTGATGCGCTGCGAGAGCTCCCAGTAGGTCATACACTCGCGGTCCGAGAGCAGCGCTGGTGTATCACCCAGTTGCGCGGCACGCTCCTCAATCACCGTGGAAAGAATGCGATGGCGATTGCGCGCAATGGGCGCAGTCAGCTCCAGGGCGCGCAGCCACGCCTTTCCCGGCGAAACGGTGTTGGGTGTGCGCGCTATTGCTTCGAGTGGGCTCAAGTCGTGTTCCCCGCGTCCACTGTAATTACCGTGCCGGTGATGCTCTTCGCTCATCGCCGAGCAGAAATTCCACTGCCACATTACGCATGGCGTCGGATGACCGAACTTTTCAGGCGAACGAGTGACGTCCTCTTGCAGACGCCCTCGTCCCCTGTCGCCCGATCGTCGCACCGGCGAACCTCGATCCCTGGTGCCCGGACCGCCAACCCGAGCGAGATTGGTCTACCGACAGAACACCAGCTATAGGATTCCTTCTCGCTCAACCCACACTGGCCCTGGTTACGTCTAGAGAAGCTTGTCTGCTCGCGCCACCTCTCTTCAGAACAACATTGGCCGAGCAACGACTCTCTCGCCTCAGGCTTAGGCAGCAGGTACCGTGGCATGGCCGTTTCCGTTGATGGTCAGGATCAAAGCGCGAAGCTCGTTAACGCCTTCAAACAGATCTACCGCCGGATCAGCTGGATTGATCGCTGCCTCTGCCGAGAGAGCCATCAGAAGGCCTTCGGAGTGGGCAATGTCGCAAACACCGTGCACGTCCGTATATTCAAGGTCCGTGGAACCTTGGGCCACCGCAAGATCCGCCAGGTATGACATGAATCTTTGGATGTAGCTTTCAAAAAAGCCCATGGTCAATACGTTCTGCACTCCCTGCAGACGGCCCAGAAATAGACGAACCTTGGTCAGCCCTTCACGCACCGCCATGGCGTCTGAGTCGGTGGGGAAAGCATGAGCGGCAATCGCAAATCTCCGCAGCATCTCGGGATGACAATCGCCAATTTCCTCCCGTAGGTTGTCGATCAGGATGGGGCGTGCTTCCTCCGACTGGACAGACAAATAGGCTGCCGTCATCCAATAGATGAAGTTACCTTCGAGAACAGCGCTGTACCGCGCGATGATCCCGCGCCGTTGTTCGGGAGTAAGGTCTTTAGGATCTGGAAGCGCGGCAACCAGACTGTCAATTTCGCTATCAATCCGCGGCTTAATGGATGATAGGTTCTGAAGTTCGGGAGCGACGAGCGAAGTAGTCATAGTTGTCCTCTGTGGCGTAAGAGCTGGGTTATGGATCCGGAGATCATTATGGGCAAGTTACAGGGCCCCGTTTCGCAAGGTAACGGCGGGGGCACGAGCCTTGCCATTTTAATGAAAAGGTCGATCACAACGAAGACGTGTCCTTACCCGACACTACGTCGCTTAGATCAGTTATTGCCAGCTGGGGGACAGCGTAATTTAGAGCAACCAAGAGAACATGCAAATAAGTCGACGTACGTTGTCGATAAGTTTAACAAGGCAAAAAGCGCATAAATAATGCCCTGATCATCACTTTGTTTCGTGATAACTGTGGCAAGAGTAAATGCAAAATCGGTACCCACAAAAAACCTTGGTAACCACTGCTTAAAGTTTTAAGATAGGTTACCCCGCCACCCCAAACCGCGACAAACGAGAGGAACAAGGCGACTCGTACAGCCAACTGTTTGCACCACGCTTCGTTGCCCAACAAGTTGAGCCGTTAGGAACTCACGGTTCTACTTCGCCAGGAACGATAGCAGCTCAATCGATGGGCGATTCCTTTTTCCAGTTAAAATGGCGTCCCAATATCCCTTTAATAATCCAGTGGTCGGTACTCGCTGTAGGGCCAACGCCGACTCCAATGTTGATCTCCCATTTAGGAGAAACATTCAGATCGGTGACGACAAAGATCTGTTGCTGCTGATCATGCAACGAGTAGAACGAACCCAGGCGGCCATAGTCGGCGTAGTATTCGATACCACCACTGATCTGCTTGTTGAAGTCGTAGCCGACCTTGGCCGCGGGAGAAAAACCTACTCCCTGTGAAACATCCGGACCGTGCCAGGTACGTTCGAGCGCAGGGTTAAATGCCAGATACCATCGGCCAAGATATTTATCGACGATAGGCCTGATTTCCCACGTCCACGTATCCGGTGAATACACCGCGCGCTGATAGCCAACCTCCGTCGAGAGGCTTACACCCACTGGCCAATGCCATGAATCGGGTACACGTACGCGCGGCCGGATGTGATCCCCCACCCATTGCACTCCGTGTCCATTTTGCCAGCTGGTGAAGACGTAGAAGCCAACTTCAGACCAGCTGGTGAGCCCCTGAGTGATCTCGAGGGTCTCATGTTCCTGATGATTTGTAGGATAAACACCGTCAATGACGTACTTCTGTCCCACCCGGGTGTAGTTTGAATGGAGCTCAACCATGGTGCTCTTTGGTTCCACGGTGTCTGCACCGTAAACCTGGATCTCGTAATTGCCCTGAGCCTTGGCAGGGATCGTCGAGCAAATCCCCGCCACCACAGTAAAGAAGCAAACTCTGGTGAGCCGGTGGAGCATCCATCGAAAGTGAAAGAGATTATGCATAATGCAGAGATCATTTTGAAGCTGATGCTATAGCTATGGCTTGTTTGTAGCAGGTACATTGGCGTGAGTCGGCGCAGAAAAAATTCCCGAATAGATTATCGACGGTATGACCTGCAATACTCACAGGCTATCACAGGGTAAGACTAGGCCGCGGTTTGGAGGATAGTAGAGATTTGCTAAGTGTTGCTGTAAAGCTTTTGAGTATATGTGAGTAATTCGGTTTAGTGTTTATTGTTTTTGTGTAACGAAGGTTTTTGACATGGTATAATATATGCGTGAATGAACGCTTTAGATTGTTGTAAAAGTATCTCGGATTTTGATGAAGTAACGAAGGTAAAATGGCGCTGTTGATTAATTTTTAAGCATGTGTTAGTATAAGTGGCGTGTATCGCTTAGTGTAGTTTTGCGCTCTGTTATAACGGAAAATGTGTGGTTGTTGCTTGGGTGGTGACGACTTAGTTAACAAATTGGATGGATGGTGATTGAGTGTAAAGCTAAGTGAACTTCTGTTTCGTATTGAGAGATGCTGATCAAATATAACTGCTGTAGAAATTTGGTAGGACACTAGAACTCGCTGATGCTAGCAGCTTTAACTGCTTGGGAACGCAGTTTGCGTACGAGATGCACTGGTGTGGTGGCGCGAGGATAGAGTTGTGGAGTTGCGCTTGCGCACTAAGTGATAAGAGGAAAAGGGCATAGGGATGTGATGTAGCGAATGGGGAGCAAAGAGAAGTGAGAAAAGGGTGAGTGTGGTGTAAGGAGGAGAAAGTGGAGGGAGAAGGAGAAGGAGAGGGAAAGAAAGGGGAGAAGAGAGGGAGGGGAGAAGAAATGAGGGCCTGTTGTGTTTGCCCGGGCGCGGGTACAGCAAACATCAGCAGGATGAGTGTCGCTTTTAAAATAAGATCGCACGAGCCCCCAGGAGGGTGCTGCTTTGACCATCGAAGGGTCAGCACAGGGGACCTGCGGATCGAACGCTTTGCCGGGCAACAAAAAGATTTGGAAACAGCGCATGCCAGACAGTCGACCAAGCCAGCCCCCGGTTACATCTTAACCAATTAAGACATCTTGACAAAGACCAGAATTGAATAAAATAATTGAATGAGTAAGTGAGTGATGGAGAGGTGAAGAGAGGGTAAATGGGTGAAAGATGTCTATTCAAGCCGGTTGTTGGCTTGAGTAAGCCGCCGCTGTCAGATACATATTCTTCTAGTTAGTGGCGATCGAGGGGAGCCAGTCGCTTATAGATGCCCAAAGCTGCCGTGGCGGTTTGCTGGACGGCGGCTTGTTTGCTGTCTCCGGATTTCGCCGACTGCCCCTTGGCGTCGGGCTCGACCAAGGCGATGGTTTGCGACTTCACACCTTTGTTCCCCGGGGTAAAAGCATCGCCACGGTGAAGCAGTTGCGGGCCGGAACTACTTTGCGTGCCAGAGTTTCCGGCCTTGGGGTCCGCTTCGAAATCTGTTATGGGTTGATTCGCTTGGTTCTGGCTCAAACTCGCAAGTGCTGAACCCTCGGGCTCTCCTGCTGCGGATGCCGGGGAGTAAACTCTTCTGCTAGCCCTCTCTCTGGTTGGAATTTCGCGAGGAGCAACGATGACCGCTGCTGACCCAGCCCTGGGGATCAGCGGATGCGCGAAGGAGAGCAATACCGCCAGTGAGGGCAAAACGCCAAGAAATATAGCAGAGATCGTCAACGCAAAAGCCGTACGCACGCAAAGTACCCATGGCGGAGACTTCTTCGAGCCAGCCAGGATTGAATGAACGCGCACTTTTAGATGCCCGGCGGATCCGGCGAAATCAATTCCCCAACTGTTAGAGTCCCGATTTACGTTCAACCGGGCAAAGCGTAGAAGACACTCGGCATACTCCACCCGTCGGGAAGGAGACTGAGAAACCACTGCAAGGTCGCAGGCCAATTCCCTGTCGAACTGCATTTTTCGGACGCCGTACCAGACTGCCGGATGGAAAAAAAGCAGGCCGCGCGATGCCATAGCAAGTCCATTCCAGATCGCGTCCCGGCGGCGAACGTGGTGCAGTTCGTGGCGCAGAATGTCTTGCAGTTCAGATCGATCCGCTTCTAGGCAAGTGTCTGGCAACAGAATAGTCGGCTTTAGCCAGCCGAAGGTGGCGGGAGAGGTAGCCCCTGATAGAACCAGCAACTTCGAACGGCCGGCGCCGAGGTTGTTCGCCAGGGATTTAAACCTCTCCGCGATATCTGCAGGCGGCTCGCTGGTGAAATTAAGCACCCACTTTAGGTGGCGCCGCTCCTTGAGATGATGAAAGACCAGGTAACACAGCGTCAATAGATATACTGTTCCGAGCAGACGCAACGTCACGCCTAGGGGCAAGGCCCATAAACCTGGAATCTGCCAGGCTCCGATGGAGGAACTTGCCGGCACTAGAGCCCCGGCAGGAGCCATTGCGGACGGCTGCCCGCTCGCCCGAAGTCCGTTTCTCCAAAGTTCGCTCGCCTGGCTGACCCAATATCCTGCCGCCCCGTAAACGAAAGCTGACCAGACAATGAATCGGAATTTGGGAGAATTGACCAGCCGGCTCAAGGCCAGACAGACCCCGAACGCAAGCGTTGTTTTTAGAACAAAACTAGCGATGGCAGCGACAACGATAAGCAAAAAGTCTGGGTTCATGGCCCCCCGCATCATTCCCGGTCGCGATCACCTCGACCCTGCCTTTTACGATACTCCCGGATGTACGCTTCGATCTCATCGAGCTCTTTCTTTCTGATTGGGTTCGCCTCCAGCAGGTTAATGAGTAGCCCCGCTGCTGATCCACCAAAATTGCGCGATACCAGGGTCTGCACAGATAGATGATCAATCGCTTTACGAGAGACCAACGGCTTGAAAACAAACACCCGGCCCCGCACTTCATGAGTGATGAAAAGCTTCTTCTCCATAATACGGAGGAAAGTCTGGGTAGTCTTGTAGTTGGGGCGCTCGCCTTGAGTGTGGGCATTGACCACCTCCTCGACCGTAGCCTCTTCCAGGTCCCATAAAATCTGCAAAAGGCGCATCTCCGCCGCCGTTGGTACGGTAAGGTGCTTTGCTGGCCCAGAGTTCAAAGGTCGGTTTCGCATCGGTGCCTCGTCAAAAACTCTTAATAGCTTAAGATAGGGCTTTGGTTTATTTCTTGAGCAAGAAACACTGTGATTTGTCCACTGAATCAGTAGTTCGGCGGAGCGGGCGTATTCAACAACCATGGTCTATAACAATTTGGATACCATGAAGCCTACCAGATGGCACAGCTCTTTCCTAAGGGTGCATCTAGACCGCCTATTCATTCTCGCGTCTCTGGGTATTCTGGTTGCCGGTATTCCGCCTGCCCAGGCAAAAACGGTCGAGATTGGCTCCGGCACACCGCTATCCGTTGAATTGCTTCAGCACTCCCCGATGAGGACCGGCGAACCATTACAGGGCCGGCTGCTTTATCCGATCTATGTTGACAATCAAATCGCTCTGCCGGCGGGCTCCATGCTTCATGGAAGGGTGATCCGGCTGGATTCTGACCGTACCCGCCGGATCCACTCCCGCTTTCGAGGAGATTTCACGCCCTTTCATGTCCCAATCGTACAGTTCGATGAGGTGGTTCTTCCGGACGGCTCCCTTGAACCCATCAACTGTGACAGCGCCAAAGACGGCATGCTGATTTTGCGTCTATCTCCTCCGCCAGGGCAAAAGAAAGGCTCTTTTATTCGCCGCCAACTAGGTGATGCAAAACGGCGAGTCAGAGAGACTGCCGCTCTATTCACCGCACCCGGCAGGGGTGATCGACTGGTCCAATTCATTTACACCCAATTGCCGTATCACCCGCAAAGAATTGACAATGGAACCACATGGACCGTGGAGTTGGCTGGACCGCTCAGCGTGAAACTTGACGACAGCCGGCCGACGAGCCCTCATGACTCGACTGTCGCCGAAAAGCGCGATCCGGTCACCCGCCAAGAAGCTGACCCTGCAAAACGACCGCCTGAGCAAGCGCAGGAATGGCAGTTGCGCGCTTACTTGCAGCAAACGATCAGTTCCGCCAGGCAAAAGCCGGGCGACACCTTTGAAGCTTATGTTGCAGAACCCGTTTTCAACTCCGACCGCGCTCTTGTAGTTCCGGAAGGATCTTTGCTGGTCGGAGAGATTACGCAGGCAAAGCCTGCTCGCTCTTTTGGCCGCCAGGGAAAACTTAGATTTCATTTCAAGGAATTAAGACTCCCGAGTGGCTTTTCCCAGCCTGTAGAAGGTTCCCTGTCTCAAGTCGATTCGAACAAATCCGCGAATCTACAAATTGATCCCGAAGGCGGCATCCAGCCACAATCTCAAAACCGTGTCGTCGTACCGCTCATTTTGACCCTTCTAGCCGGGCGCGCTTTCGATGAAGACGAAAATCAAACACTGAATCGTACGGTCGCTTCGAACGGCTTCGGTATTGTGGGCAGGGTCGTCGGAATTGTGGCTAGTTCACGCAACGTTGCGGCGGGTATAGGTATTTACGGGGCGGCACTCTCTTTCTACGACCTCTGGCTGGCACGCGGGCACGACGTCGTCTTTTCCAAAGACACTCGAGTTGAGATCACCACAACCCCAAATCGCAGCCCCTTGAAGTCATCAGACGCTAAGCAGACCGCTCCGTCTCCCTAGGATTTTTAGAAACGCTGGTGGCCCCGAAAGTGACCAGGGCTCACTTTGGACTCGAACAGAGCAACGCCGACAGCCTGCGACCAGGGTGCACCATCCGGAGCGGAGCGATCGCAGTTTACTCCGGGGCAATCTGGAGTCTCCTGTTAATGGCCGGCCAGTACTGACGCAAGAGTTGTCCCCCGAACCTCCAACCGACATCGGCTGTGTAGCGGATAAGCGTGCTGCCAACGCCGCGGCTGCCTCGGGGGTAGTATGTATTTGCCAACGCTTCACCTGCCAATGGGCCCAGCAAACCGGAGTAGTTGATGGCAGGTTCTCCCCTGTCGTTCCGCGTAATTACCAAACGTTCCGCGGCATACTTCATCGATTCACGGAAGTTGAGTTGCTTCTTTACATAGAAGCGCGGATCTTCATGGGTGTTGGAGGCGATCAGGCAAGTTCCAAATAGCTGGGAAGAAGCGGCGCGAGCCATGTCGGCCCCGAAGCGCTTACCATATCCGCCAAATTCCTGGCCGTACCCGCGTGGGCTGTTTCTTATCTGCCCGAAGCCTGAACCCAGCAACGCTCCGCCAATGGTGGATAATGCCACGCTGTTGTTAGCGGCGAGCTTGCATTTGTTCCAACTGTTAAGCGGCCCCTGGGCGGTCGCAAGATCTGGAAAAACTACCGACTTATTCTGCAGCGTCAGGAACATCGCAACGCCACTCTGAAGCGGGTTTGTAGCTTCTGGCTGGTTTTGTGGCTGCGGCTCCGGCAAAGTTCCAGTCTGCACCGTGCCGAAGTGCTTTTGCTGTGCTACACCGGCTGTACAGATCAAGCAGCAGAACAAGGCGACCAGGAGGAGCCGATGCATCTGTGTGTCCTTATGTGATCGACCTTGTCAACTAGCGTAAGTCGCTTACTGCACTTTCTAATCGCAACGCCCTAGCTATCGTCAGATCAGCGAAGCGCTATCACGGCAAATTCTCTTGTTGGATTTTCTCTCAACTAGCGAATAAGGATGACGAAGGCACCTACGGCCACGGCCGCGATGACAATCATCGCAACTATTGCAAAGAGCAGGTATACACGCGGAAAATCCTCGTCGTCCGCCAACATATAGGTTCTCTCTTTCCTCAACTCCGGCCCTTGTGCAACTCAACGACGAAGCACGGCGGGAGAAGGCGAGAAAGCTCTCCTTCTCCATGAATCTTAATACGTTAAGAGTTTATGTCAAGGGATAGTTGATCCCTATGTGATCACGTAAAGAAGCCGCCTTCAACTTGGCGTCCGCACAGGATTCAGTGGGGCGCATTGGCCCAGCCTGGTCTATTCGGAATGGGGACTGTTGGCCCGCAGGTAATCAAAAACTACCGGCTCACTGAGCGGCGTATTGGCACAGGATGCGGGGAAAGTGACCGCAGTTTATGCAACGGCGGCTAGCAGCAGTTCGG
This sequence comes from uncultured Acidobacteriaceae bacterium, assembly GCA_963790935.1. Taxonomy (GTDB): domain Bacteria; phylum Acidobacteriota; class Terriglobia; order Terriglobales; family Acidobacteriaceae; genus PALSA-350. The sequence continues at coordinate 119,753 of CAWBRJ010000054.1, forward strand.
CTCCGGGAAGTTATCCGATTTCGGTATCGCTGAGCGGCGCGTCGGCAGGTGATTGCACCCTTTATTTGGGCACGGGATCAGGCACAGTCACGATTGCCAAAGCAGCGACCCGGATTACGCTCGCGCCGAGCGCAGCGACGGTTGCCTGGTCGCCACGACGGCCACTGTCGCCTTCATGGATGGCGCAAACCTGCTTGGCACAAGCAATCTTTCCGCGGGCACAGCTACCTTTACCACCTCCAGCCTTACTGTGGGATCGCACTCCATCACTGCTGTCTACAGCGACGACGCCAACTTCGGCTCCGTCGTTAGCTCGGCAGTTTCGGAGTCCATTCTTGACTTTGCGCTGAGCGCCAGTTCAGCGAGTTATAGTGGCGGGAGCACGCAGGCGGTGGTTCCTGGCGGCTCGGCTGCGTTCTCCGTCTCGATCACGCCCAGCACTGGCACGGCGTTTCCGGCGGTGGCCGTTCTCTCAGTAAGCGGCTTGCCCGCCGGAGCCACGGCCACGGTGAACGCCGCGGCGTGGGCACGGTTGAGCGCCACATCGTGGCAGTTGCCTGCCAACACGCAGTTGAACGATATCGCGCTAAGCGTCGCAATCCCGGCGCAAACCGCGAAGACTAACGCGCCTGCCAGCCCTCATCGCAACGTGTCATCTGTTCTTTGGGGAATCTTGCTATTGCCGTTCGCCGTCTCGCTACGCCGTGCCGGCAAACGAATGGCCAGGATGTCCTTGCTGCTGCTGATCCTCATCGCCGGGGCAGCCGCGATCGCCGGCTTGAACGGCTGCAACCGCGGCAATGGCTTCTTCGCCCAGGCACCACAGAGCTACGATTTAACCATCACCGTAACCACAGGCGCGCGCGCGCACTCGACCAACATCAGCCTCAACGTGGAGTGAGAAGGAGATCAACAGAGTATCCGGGGTGCGGAAAGTACCCTGCCAACGAACGAGTCCAACTCGGTTCTGGAAACCTGGACACTTGCCGACTTCTGAGGATTGTTCACTGTCACATAGCCTGCTAATGTGTGGGCATGCTCAGAAGACTGGTTTTCGTTGCTCTTCTTTTAGGCACCTACACGCTACACGCCCAAAGCCCTGCCGAGGTGGCTGCCGACGAGGGTATCTGGCAAGGATACGACGGGGAATGGCGGTACGTTTCACGCCTGCTGGTCTCGCTCGCAGAGGCGATTCCAGCCGACAAGTACGGTTGGCGGCCGGAGCCGGGAGTGCGCTCAGTGAGCGAAGTGCTCATGCATATCGCCCAATCGAACTATGGCCTGCTCAGCGTAACCGGGCCGAAGATGCCACCAGAACTTGCGTCGAATGCAGTGGAGAAAACGATCGTGTCCAAGCCGGAAGTTGTAGCATACCTGCAGCAGTCTCTTGAGGCTGTCAAGACAGCGCGGGCCCACCTTAGGCCCAGCGATCTGCAGCGCAATGTGAAGATATGCTGACGAAACCGTGACCGTAGACGGAATGTACCTGCGGATCATCTGTCATGATAACGAGCACATGGGCCAACTGATCGCCTACGCCCGCATAAACGGCATCGTGCCACCTTGGTCAGCAGGTGTGGTGCTCCCGAAGTAGCTCAGCCGTGTCGGTGTAAGAGCTCATTTTGGCCCTCGGGGTTGCTTCCTATCAGATCAGCAATACGGAGATGCGTCCTCGCATTGCCGCCAGCTTCAAAGCCGAATCCATCGAGATTATCCGGGGAACGATCAACGGTTTACCGTCCTTTCACATTTGGCGCGGAAAATGGGATAGCCAGTGTTGACCGATTCACAAACCCGACCGTTGGAGCAGGGATGACCAAATTAGATCTCCGCCGGGCGGAGGAGGTTCGCTGGCAGGCTTTAGGTATCAACAAAAACGCCCGCGCCCGGCAGAAGCTGCAGAAGCCGCTTTGCCTCTGGTTGACCGGTTTGCCGGGCGCGGGCAAGTCGACGATTGCGAACCTGCTCGAAAAGCAGCTGTTCGCTTCCGGCAAACACACTTATATTCTCGATGGCGACAACATACGCCACGAGCTCAGCCGGGACCTGGGATTCACTGAGGCTGAGCGGGTGGAGAATATTCGCCGGGCCATGGAGGTTGCCCGCATGTTCGTGGACGCCGGTCTCATTGTTATCGTCGCATTCATCAGTCCCTATCGAGCAGAGCGCAACCTCGCCCGTTCACGGTTTGAGCCGGACGAATTTGTAGAGATCCATGTCGATGCTTCACTGGAAGAATGCGAGCGTCGTGACCCCAAGGGCCTTTACGCCAAAGCTCGCCGCGGAGAGTTGGTAAACTTCACCGGGATCGACAGCGATTACGAGCCGCCAAAGGCACCTGAGATCCACTTGGACACGGTTGCAAGAAGTCCGGACGAATGCGTCGATCTCATTCTTTCTTACCTGGAGTCCAACGCGCTCAACAAAACCGCTGGAAGCGAGAGCTCGAATGGCGGAATCCGGCGCTTGTAAATGGCCGACTGGATTGTTAGGATTTCGCTACGAAGGGTTTAATCCCGCTTAACCATCGTTCGGTTTCTCTGTAATTTACAGTTTATCGGTTGCATGGCATTGAAGAGGTCGCCGGTTCGATCCCGACCAGGCCCACCGTAGAATCAACAGATTTTCCGAGCGATCGGTTTGTGGCGGAGACAGACTGGTAGCAAATCGCGAAGACTTTTTTCTGCAGATTTGTGCTGACCCGTAATCCCCTAGCTCCTCTGATTCGTCCGTTGTGATCGGAGTAGTCCTCGTATCCGGACCGGTCACGCCCGGGTCCGCTTCCTCGGCCCTTGCAGAGATCCCTGAATGCCAATAAACGGAAGTAGCACAGGTACCGGGATCATCATCCTGGGGATGCACCGCAGCGGCACCTCCCTGGCTGCGGAAATAGCCTATCGATGGGGCGCATACGCTGATACGAGCCTCTTTATCGAGCCTAACGACGGAAATCCGCGCGGGTATTGGGAGCCTCGTCCCCTGATGAAGCTAAACGACGACCTACTCGCTGCGGTGCACTCTTCATGGAAAGTGCCTCCCACAGAGGAAGGACGGAAGCACCTTGCCAGACTGGCAAAGAGAGGCTCCTTGCGTCATCGCGCCCACAGGCTATTGGCAACCATGAATCCAAATCAGACTGTGTGGCTTTGGAAGGATCCCAGGCTGTGCATCCTCTTGCCTTTTTGGAAGGAAATCTGGGGAAGCGTTGTGTATCTCGTTCCGATTCGAGAGCCAATGGCCATCGCGTCCTCTTTGTGCGCTCGTAGAGATTTCTGCATGCCGTCGGCATTACTGCTTTGGCAAAAATATATGTCTACTCTCATCTCCGATGAGGATATGTCGAGCAAAGCCTTCTTCTTCTCCTATGAGGAACTTTTGCATGACAGCCCGAAAGTCTGTGATCGCATCTGCCGGTTTCTGGACAAGGACACAGGGACGGACGATCGAAATAGAGAGTCCCGCCTCGCACGCATGTTAGAGAGCGTTCATCCACAATTAAATCGGAACAAAGCTCCCTCCTTCTCTGCGAACCCAGACGGAAACGAAGTCCAACGCGATTTGTATCGGGTTTTGATGCTCCTCTCCCAGGGAGTTAGGGCCCCGCGATCAATACGTTCCCCATGCCTTCGGGATGGCGAGATGTACTCGTCAAGAATGCGACCGCGGGCATTTCGGGAGAGACACTCCACCGTCTAAAAAAGCTAATCCGACCTACGAAATGGCGGGTGACGGCCCTTTTGCATCAAATCGGCAATCGCTAGCCTTCAGACAAGCAGCATTTGATCAGTCTAGCGACGAAGAAAAATGATGCACGCCGGACTACCACCGGCGTGTATTGTCCGGTGAATGTCAGCTGCCCTGCCTTGCGGGCCACTCGAAACGAAGCGCTGCTGTCGCTGCGTTGATTGCACGAACTGTGGTGCCCAGAGGGGGACTTGAACCCCCACGGCCTTGCGGCCTGCGGATTTTAAGTCCGCTGCGTCTGCCGATTTCGCCATCCGGGCATGTTTGCGTAGGGTAACACAGGACTTAATTCGGTCTCGCCGCCATTGTGCTTAACAGCTCAAGAGACATGGTGTCAGTTCTGGTGTCAGTTGCCCTGCTTCGTGCTGAGCCAGTATTGCATAGACGCTGGACTGCTTCCAATTGATGTGCCAGAGCTAGATGAGCGTACGCATGGTGACATGAATGGTCTTGTGGCCATCAAATCCAGTTGGCCTATATCCTATTCAGGCACGGTTCAGTTTCGGTCTTTTAACCCGATGTGACGTGGTGGACCGGAGAACGTCAAAAGAGACACAACGTACATGAAGAAGGAGCGTTGTAACAGCCCTGAACACGAACTACGATGGTCTGACGAGGGGAGTCACTCATGAAACTCCTGTTACTGAGTCTTGCGATGGGATGCCAAGCTTTCGCCTTTGCTTCTCAGGGCGTATGCCAAGAGAAGGAGCCACAGCCGAATCGGCCATACCTGGAACATACGGAGTCTCCTCGACTCCACTTCATGACGCCTCCGACCGGAACCACTGGGCGTGTCGAGTTCACGGCATCGAGCGCACAGCTTGATCTGATCGCACCGCTGGGATTATCGAGCGCGGAAGTGGAATCACTCCTCCAGCTAAGAGGAAGCGTTGAAGTAATGATGTGCTCGCCTGACGGTTGTAGTCATGGTTCGATGGTCCTACGCGCCGATGCGGTTGACTACAACGAAAAGACCCATGAGATTGATGCACAAGGCGCCGTGCGTATCGAACCCTATCGGAGCCGGATCGAACAAAAGCTGACGATTCCCCGCTAGCTATGCGCCTGAGCGCCGCCCTGTCGTCCGAACCCGGAGCGATAAGCCATCGTAGTAGCACTTGGAGCGTTGAACGGGCACCGACAGTCGGGGTCCCCTACCAGGGAGCATGCTTCCAAGAGGCCCCGGCCGGGAACTCTCCCCGGTAGTGCCATTTGCGGAGCCGATACGGCATCGCTCTTGCATGCGCTGATAAAAGATGCCCTCAGGGGCTAAAAGCCCGGAAGCTTTGAGCCAATTACGGCACGGCTGAAGCCGTGCCCTTCCAGGAGACCGAGTTCTCACGCAGACTCTAAAGCCCGACATATTATCGATCGTTTACGGCCCGACTAATGTCGTGCCCTGATACAAGGCCCAGTTCTCTTGCAGGCTCGAAATCCTATCGGCGTTTAGCAAAATACATACACCAGGGCTAAAGAGGCTGCGGAAAAAGTCGATGCTGCCAATAGACTGCGGCCCTCAGCGGCTAAAGCCGGTCTTATTTTCAACCAATTACGTACGGCCTAAAGGCCGTACCCTTCAAAAACTTGAGTTTTTCCGCAGCCTGTAAAGCCCTCAAATTCTGCGGGAGCGTTTAAGCGGGTTTTGAAAACCCGCTTCCCGGACTATATAGTCCGGGGCTACGCCAACGGATCGGCACAGAGGATGGCGCAAACGAAGAGAGGCGGCCCGGATATTTTCTCGGGCCGCCTCTCTTCTCTGCCGACTCTCTTGTCTAGTGGGGCTTTCGGTATTCGATGCCTTCATCGTTCAAGTAATACTCCGACGAGCAGTAATCCGAACCGCATATCATCGACTCCAAACCCACATACTGCATCCTGGTGATCAAACCTAACGCGCCGCAATGAGGACATGCCAGAACGGCAACGTAGGGGTTGTTCGCCTCACCCATCGTTCCCGTGTTCTCCAGCACAAACAAGGTTCCAGGTTCCATCTGCTCTGGAATCCACTCTCCAAGCAATTCAAGATCCGTCAACATGCTATTCCTCCTGTGCGATCCTGTTACCTTGCTCTAGCACACTCGTGAGTCTGCAGCGTTCAGGCCGCAGACACTGTCTCCCTATCCTCTGCCCCCCTCCTGGGGCGCAACCCCACGATCACTGTTCCAACGGACGCTGCCGTTGGCCTTCTTGCCGACAAACTGCTCATCCGCTTCGGTGCGGCGGAAAGCGTGCGCGCGCAGAGCATGGCTGCGAAACGACAACACGACAGCCCGCTGCCGTCGCGAACCGCCAGCCACAAAATAGCTGCGCAGAAAATCTCTAAGCCAGGCCATCGCCTCAATCCACATGCCGCGCGATAGCGTTGGCATCACCGCCATGCGAAGGGATTTGAAGTGCGCTTTCTCCTGGGTTGTTCCCTGAATATAAGGCCGTTTCGGTCCCCACCAGCGCTGCCCAGCAGCGGGCTGATGTTGCGGCTTACTGTCTGCCGAGCCCACGATCGCAAGCCTGCGAAGTCTGTCCTGCGGATGTTTACCCATTGGCCGATCACCTACCGAGGTGAGTTTTCCCTTGCAAAATTCTGGAAGTACAGCAGCCCAACATTGAACTCATTCTTTCCGCGTGCCTGGTTTTCGTCAATCCACGATTCGTTCGCGTCGATCAATTCCCATCACTCATGCACCAAGTGTGCACACACCCACTGCTTGCAGCATTACTGCTTCACCGCAATTGTCTTTTGCTGCGCCACCGTGCTCACCGGCGCCGGCGACGCGCGCCCATTCAATTCACGATAGATCGATTCGTTGCGCAGGATCGCCTGCACGTAATCACGAGTTTCGGTGAACGGAATGGACTCCACAAACTCATCCATGCCGTGATACTTGCCAATCGATTGCCAGTCGGTCACGCGAGAATCGCCCGCATTGTAGGCAGCAAACGCGTACGCAGGCTGGCCATCGAATTTATCCAGGGTCTGCTTCAGGTAGCGTGTGCCGAGACGGATGTTGGTTTCCGGATTCAGCAACTCGACCTCGTTGAAATGATGAATGCCTTCTTCTTTGGCCATCGATCGCCCAACCGAGGGCAGCAACTGCATCAGCCCCCACGCATTGGCACCGCTGATGGCGGCGGGGTTGAATTCTGATTCCTGGCGAATCAGCGAGGCCACCATATAAGGATCAAGGCCGTTCTTTGCCGAATCCTGCTCAATCGCACCCCAGTATTGCTGGGGGAAAAGAATCTTCCAGTAGCCCATGGGAAGAGTGTCGATGGGCGCCGAAGTGTAGAAGGGCAGAGCGCGCTTGAGAACGCGCATGGCGCGGAAGGTTTCGCCATCCGAGGAGTAGATTTCCGCCTCGGCAAAAGCGCCCCACTGCTCGCTGCCATCCGCTGCCTTGATTTCGTCAGGGATGTATTCGTTCAAGCCGGCATTGGCCAGCAGGCGCGCCTTGATGACATGCTCGTCATCTTCCGGCACATCGTCGGTGAGCGCGGGAATTTCCTCGCGCTGAATATTGTCCAACATGGCGACCTCGGCAGGTGACACCGAGCCGAGTTCCGCCAGCCGGTCGCGAGAGAGCTGGGCGTAGTAGTAATGCTCAAAGGCCCTGGAGACGGTTTGGTAGTAAGCAGCAGCCATGGCCGGCTGATGCTCCTGGTCAGCATACAAACGGCCGCGCCAATAAAGCGCCGCTGGAATCTCCTTACCACCGGCATAGAGGGCAATCTGCTTATCGAAAAGGAGTGAGGCGGCGGAGTAGTTTCCCAAACGATAGTTCAGCCATGCCGCCTTCCAGTGGCTGCTGGGCGCGTAGCGATGGGTGGGAAAGCGGGTAGCCAGTTCCGTGTAGTAGACGATCGCCTGGGGATAGTCTTTGCGCAGCAGATACATGTTGGCCGACGTGTAGAGAGCCTCGGCTAACCAGGGGCTGTCCTGGAAGCGCTGCTCCATCTGCGTCACCAGGGTCTGGAGCGCGTTGCTATCGTCGCGGTTGCGGGCTACCTCGACGGCAAGATACATGCGCCGGGCGCCGCTCTCATCGGCTGTATCAGGCAAGGCGTCGACTTCTTCTTTGGTCAGCCGCTTGGTATGGAAGTCGCAGGAGGCGGCGGCGACCAGGAGTGCATTCTTTTCGGGTGCAGAGGAATCGTTGGCAAGGGCGCGATACTCCTCGCCCGCATCGGCGTATCGGCCGCCGGCATACAAGGCATCGGCGTGGGCCCGGCGCTCCGACACGGTCAGCGGTGCAGCGGCACCTACGACGGCGAGCTGCGTCTTGGCTTGCTGGCCTTCGTTGCTGAGCGGAAAGGTAAGGAAGATGTGGCGATAGAGGCGGGCCGCTTCATCCACGCTTCCCGTCATCTGGCTGGCGCGCGCGAGGGCCAGCTGGAAGTCGGCGTGGTTAGAAATTGGGTCGGACGCGTGCTGGTGAAGCACCTTCAGGGCTGTGCCGGGATCGTTTTGTTCGAGCGAGAGGTTGGCAATCATCACCGGCAACCGGGGGACGAAAATGCTCTCAGGATATTTGGCGGCAAAGCCGGTCAGCAGTGACTCCGCATCCGAGAGCTTGCCGGCTTCCATGAAAGCCTGGGCGGCCAGAAAGTCGGCATAGTCGTCCATGGTTTTCCCGAGTTCATTGGCTTTCTGGAAACTGGCCGCTGCTTCGGGATAGCGATGATCGATTAAATAGGCATGGCCGAGGGCCAGATAAGCCGCTGAGGCTGCCTCTCCGGTGTGCGCGTGGGCATAGGCCGTCACCCCGGCGTAGGCCGCGGGTGAGCGCATGGTGGTCAATTCCTGCGCCATGGGGCGGAGTTGGGAGGAGGCGACAAAGGCCTGCTGGAGTTTGCGGCTGCGGGCAATGCTTCTGGCGCTGCGCGGTTTGCGGCGGGTTTTGATGTGGCGAACACGGCCCGTTGCGTGCGCCTTACCCTTCGCCGTGGCGTGCGCCGGGTGATGATGCGGATGCTTGGGGGGCGCCGGCGTGGTGGTCGACGCGGCTGCGGGACCGGCCGTAGTGACGGCCAGCAGCAATGCCCAAGGCAACATGTTTCTCAGGTCCGCAGTCATCATCGATGTATTGCTTGCCTTTCCAGTTCCCTGCCCCAATGGATGACACAAATAGCGGATGCGACTGTCAACGATTACAAATCCTGCTGCTATACAGACTCTAAGCGGAAATTTTGGTTGCGCGAGGCTTTCGTGCTGCTTCCAATCCCTCTAGGAACCCAATCCAACACCGCTGCCAGCCCACATCGGGAGCCGTTTTCTGTTCGAATTCTTTGCCGCGTCTTGCAAAAGACGCAAGAATGGTTACCCACAGGGCCTAATTCGCAGATTACGCATTTTGCCGTGTGCCGCCATGCCCATTTAGTATGAGGAAGACGCGTAGGCCGTAGCGCATCGATACTCCTTCTCCCGCGCGCGCATCCGCTAAGCGCCTTCAGGGGAGAACGGTCTGGAAAGGTCGAATTTCTGAACCCGACTGACATGCCCATCATCCAAGCACAAGGGACCGAAGAAGTTCATCCTGACATTTTGCTGGTCAATCGGGCCCGCGAAGGGGATGTACAGGCCTTCGAACAGCTGGTAAAGCAGTACGACCGGCAGGTATTTCGTATTGCCCAACACATCACCCAGAACCGGGAGGATGCGGAGGATGTTGTCCAGGATGCCTTTTTAAAGGCATACGAGAAACTGGAACAATTTCAGGGGAATTCGAAGTTTTATACCTGGCTGGTGCGCATCGCAGTCAATGAATCGCTGATGCGGCTGCGCAAACGGCGCACGGGCCGGATGGTGTCGATCGACGAGGACGTGGAGACCGAAGAGGGATCCATGCCACGGGATTTGGCGGAATGGCGGCCGGATCCGGAGATGATGTACGGGCAGTCGGAGCTGGCAGAGATTCTGCGCAAGACCATCCAGGGTCTGCCGCCCGGCTTCCGGGTAGTTTTTGTGTTGCGCGATGTGGAAGGGTTGTCGACGGAAGAGACGGCGGAAACGCTCGGGTTGAGTGTGCCAGCAGTCAAGTCGCGTCTACTGCGGGCGCGGCTGCAGTTGCGGGAGCGGTTGAGCCGCTACTTCCGCAAGAATGAGGATGGGACTAAATGAACTGCTCAGAGTTTCTGGCGCAACTCGGTGATTTTCTGGATAACCAGGTGCCTACCGGCCTGGTGGCCGACCTGCAGGCCCATCTCGAGGGATGCGAACATTGCGTGATCACCATGCGCACGACGCAAAAGACGATTCAGATTTACCGGAATCATGAGATTTATGAGTTGCCCCAGGGATTGCGGGAACGGTTGCAAGCGGCGATTTTAGCTAAGTGTAAGAAGGGTTGCTGAGCGGGGCTGAGAACGGTTGTTGGGCCTTGCCCATCTTTTCGGCCCACGTACGCCAGGGCGAACGTGGGGCACCCCGACGGATCGGCTAGCGGATTAAGAGTGCTTCTCTAAGGAACACAGCCGCTTTCCGCTGTGTCTGCTTTTGTGGAAGAGCATCGGGGTCAAGAGCTTGCTATCCCACCCTTCGCAAAGAGCGCGAAGGATGGGAGCGGATACCGCGCGAAGAACAGATGTTTTTACCCGCGGTAGCCGCATGGGGCACCCGTCGATTTGGTGCCGGGGATAGAGTACAAAAGGGCCACCCATTTCGGGTGGCCCTTTTCGTTGCTTATGAGCTGTTGGCTAGTTGTCGTCGCGGCGCTGCAGGGTCGGCCGGTCGTTGCCGGGCTGCGAGGAGTCAGGCGCGGCGTTGGGATCGTTGTTGGAGGTACTTGCACGGCGCAGTGTGGGCTGGTTGCCCTTGCCGCCGTCGTTCAGCTTGCGCTTGTTTTCGATGCGGGCAAGACGCGCCTTGACGTCGTCAAACTCAGATGTGGTGACCACATACTCCGCCCTCGGCGGCAGCAGAGTGGCAATTTCCTTCTGCGTTGCCTCGATGCGATCAGGCGTCTGCGGGTGGCTCGAGAATGCCTTGGCAATCAGATGCGGCTTGGTTTTTTCCAGGTTCTCAAGCTTCTCAAAGATGGTTACAAAGGCCTGCGGATCGTAGCCCGCACGGTACATGTATTGCACTCCGAGAAAATCGGCCTGAGATTCAAAGCCGCGAGAGAACTGCAGGAAGGTCAGCGGAATGCCGATCTGGGCGGCTTCGTAAATGCCGTAACCCGTCCAACCACCGATGAAGATCAGGGGAATCGTGCCCAATTGGGCGTAGTTCATCCGGGTTTGCTCGCGCACGGCATGGTGCGCCGCGACGTGGGATATCTCGTGAGCAATCACACCCGCCATCTCGGCTTCGTCGTCCGCAGTCAGGATCAGGCCGCTGTTCACATACATGAAGCCGCCAGGAAGCGCCATAGCGTTGACTTCATCGGAATCAATAACCTTGATGGTAAAGGGCACCTTGGCGTCAGAATTCTTCACCAGGTTTTGCGCTACCCGGTTTACGTATTCGTTGACCACCGGGTCGTTGACGAACTTGACGCTCTTTTCCAACTGCATCGCATAGGACTTGCCCATGCGGATTTCGGTCTCGGTGGAATACCAGTTGCCCATGCCACGACCGCCGATATCACGGGTACCCACTGCACTTACGTCGTCGACGCTGCCTGGTTTAACTCCGGGCATCTTGCCATCCGCCGAGGGTACAGCCGCATCCGGGGCGGAGGTAGATGGCGGGGTGCTACTGGGCGGGGTACTACTGGGCGTGCCACTGGGCGGTGTACTACTGGGCGGGGTGTTACTGGGCTGGGTGCTCGATGGCGGCGTGCTGCTCGGCTGGCTGTTCTGCCCGTAGCCCGTCAGGGTTAAGCTTGGCGCCAGCAGTAAGCTGCTCGCAACCATTAATTCGGCCGGTATCCGCTTCAGCATTTTGCTCATTGCAACCTCGACCCACTGCGCTCTTGCTATTAGACCAAGTATGCGCGCTTTGGCTAGCCGATGGAGCGGAATTTCGCAAAAAGTGAAACGGAGAGTTACGCCAGACGAGCTTTGCTTCGCACCAGCTGGGGACCGGCCTCGCGCATCCCCTCGCGCATCCCCTCGCGCATCCTTGACAAGAAGGAGTTTACGAGCCGGCTGAGCGCCTCCGGGCATTCTTCGTAAGGCAGATGCCCGGTGCCAGGCAGAACCTGGAATTCGACCTGATCAAAACAGCGGCGCAGCCGTTGGCCCGATTCGATGGACACGGCCCGATCGCGGTCGCCCCATAGCAGGAGAGCGGGAAACTGGCGCACCTGCTCGAGGTCTGTCTTCAATTTGGCCATGTCCGCAAACCAGGTGCTCAGGATGCTGAGGACATAGTTGACCGTTCCCGGTACCCGCAAAGAGCCGATGTATTTGCCCAGCGAACCGTCCCGCAACTGGGAGGGATCTCCGTACATGCGTCCCAAGGCGAGGGCTTGCATGGGTTCGGGCAGAGTGGCAATGCGGTGGGCAAACCAAGTTCCTAAGCCCGTGAGGTAGAAGTTGATAAGCGGGTCGCCAAGCTGGGAATAGGGATTCGCCGGAGCGTGCAGCAACAGATTTTTGATCCGGCTGGGATATTTCGCAGCCAGCGTCAAGGCGACAGTGCCACCATGGGAAGTGGCCAGGAAGTCGGCTGAACGGATGCCGGACTGGTCCATAAACGCGACCAGACGGCTGGCCTGGGCCTCAAGAGTGGCGTCCATGCCGGGCACCCTGTCTGACTCGCCGATGCCCAGCGCATCCACAGCATAAACAGTTGATTCTGCTGCCAGGTGGGGAATGACCGGACTCCAGGCGGAGGCGGTGCCCAAAAGGCCGTGCACCAGAATGAGGTCTGGTCCGACGCCTGCCTTCAGGCAGTGCATGCGATGTCCGTCCACCTGAGCCCAATGCGTTTCAACTGGGATTCGCTCGAAAGCGTCCAACATCCAACGCCCTAATGCCATGATGCCCCTTACCGCAATTCGCCCTTGCTGAGAGAGTTGAAAAGGCAGAATTCACATTCTATTCAAAATGTGTAGGAACACAACGGGGCAGCAGAAAGATGCCCAAACCCGACCCGCCAGTCAATTAATAAGGTTACTGAAAATAAGATTACGCGATATGTCGTGTCATATGCGTGTACGGGAAACCGTCAGATTTCCCACAGGGGGAATTACCAGGCAGATAGCCCATCGATTCGCCGTTGTATATCTCTTATCGAATCAAGAGTATACTGTGCCTGCTAATTGACGGTGCGAATGCCAGGACGCCCGGCTGCCAAGTTTGCTGTTGGTCCACAGCGTGCTCTTACTCTGCTGGAGCTTCTTGCTTTTTTCGCGCGGACGCGATGCTTAAGGTGTTTCAAATTCGGGTGGCCGTGGTTCTTCTCGCTGGGTTCACCCTGGCGGCCGCCGTTCTTGCGTCGCTTAATTTCACCAAAGAGGGCTCATTTTCGCTGCCCACCGATCAGGTTTCCTGGGTAGAAGCCCCGGGCGGCCTGGAGGCACAGCGGGTGCTGAAGAACGGACCCGGCGACCAGGCGGGGATCAGAGCCGGAGATTTGCTGACCGCGGCCAAGCTTTCTGGCGGCCGGGGCGCGAGCGTCCCCACTCCACGCATGTCGTCTCTCACGCGGCAATGGTTTGCGGCGGGAGTCTGGGGACGGGTGGACTACTTCCTGGTGCGGTCGGGCATCCCGATCCACGCATCGGTAATCCTGACTGAAGCCGACCGAAGCCAAAACCAGGGATTGCGGCTCATCGCGCTGGTGTACCTGTCGATTGGGCTATACGTGCTGTTTCGCCGCTGGACCGCTCCGCGCGCGACTCACTTCTTCATTTTTTGTTTAGCCTCCTTTGTCCTTTATTCGTTCAATTACACGGGTAAACTCAACACCTTCGACTGGACGATCTATTGGGGCAGAATTTTGGCAGGAGCTCTGCAACCCGCCCTGTTTCTGCACTTTGCATTGGCCTTCCCGGAGGAGCGGCCGGCTTCTCGCCGTCACTGGCTCAACTCGCTGATCTACGTTCCCGGCCTGGCCATACTGGGACTGCAAATCGTGGCTCAGTGGCGTTGGCAGGCTACCGAACTGCTGAGCACACGTCTTAATCAGCTCGCCATGGGCTACCTGGCGCTCTATTACGTGCTGGCTGCGCTGGTTTTCTTCCGCAACTATCTGCGCCAGCAGAACCCGCTGCGGCGGCAGCAGCTGAAGTGGCTGACCCGGGGAACTTTGCTCACGGTCATCCCCTTCACCGTGCTGGATGTCATCCCTTTTCTTACCGGCATTACGGTTCCCAGCGTTCTGGTCAAGCTGGGCGGGATTTGCCTGATCTTTTTGCCGCTGACGTTTAGCTGGGCCATCGTTCGCTACCGCTTGATGGATGTCGACCTGATCTTCAAGCGCGGAGTCACTTACACCCTGGCGACGGCTGCCTGGTGGGGCTGTACTTTGGGGCGGTCGCGGTAGCAGCGGAACTGGTGCACACCCGTCTGCCCAGCGCGGGAGCGTGGGGGCTGATTGCCGCCATCATTATCACCGCCCAGCTTTTCGAACCGCTAAAACGCGCCATTCAAGATCGCGTCGATCGGGTTTTTGACCACAAGCGTTACGACTACCGTCAGACTTTGATCACCTTCGGGCGCGGCTTGAGTTCGCAGACGGATCTGAACCGGTTGCTGAGCTCGATTGTGGATCGCTTGTCAGAGACCTTGCTGGTGGCCCGGGTGGCTATCTTTTTCCCCGATGCGCACGGTGGCTACCGGTTAATGGCCTCTCACGGGCTTCCGCCGCACGTGCAGAGCTGGGAAAGCCATCCTGGAATGAGCTTCCTGAACTTCGATCAGCCTGAGGCGGGAACTCATATTTTTCTCGAGAACCCGCAACAGGTGCTTCATCTGGATCAGGAGGAACGCCAGGCAGCGGCGCTATTGGATCTGAATTATTACCTGCCCTGCCGGCTGCAGCAGAAGACCATTGCCATCATCGGCCTGGGGCGCACCACGCATGGGGATTTCCTTACCAGCGAAGATGTGGAATTGCTGGAGTCCATGGCCAGCTATATCGGGATCGCGATCCAGAACGCGCGCTTGTATGCCAGCCTGGAGCAGAAGATATCCGAGTACGAGCGGTTGAAAGAGTTCAACGAGAATATCGTCGAATCGATCAACGTGGGTGTGTTCGCCGTTGATCTCGAAGAGCGGGTCGAGAGCTGGAACGCGCAGATGGAAGTGATGTATGCCATGTCACGCCAGGAGGCGGTGGGCCAGTATCTGCGTGACATTCTGCCGGCGAACTTTGTGACGGAATTCCTGCGCTTGAAGGACGAGCCGGGAGTGCACAACCTGTACCGCTTCCGGCTGCAGACTCGCAGCGGGGAGAACCGCTGCGCCAATGTGGCGATCGCCCCTCTGGTTTCCCGCAACTTTGAGGTGGTGGGCCGCATCATCATCGTGGACGATATTACGGAGCGCATGGAGTTGGAAGCGCAGCTTACGCAAGCCGACAAACTCTCTTCCATCGGTCTGCTGGCAGCGGGTGTGGCGCACGAGGTCAACACCCCTCTGGCGGTTATTTCGTCGTATACCCAGATGCTGGCCAAACAGGTGCGTGGCGATATGCGAGTGGCGCCACTGCTGGACAAGATTACGCAGCAGACTTTCCGCGCATCTGAGATTGTCAACGGCCTGCTCAATTTTTCCCGTACCGGCGCGGCGGAATTCACGGAGCTTGATCTGAACCACGTGATTGAAGAGACGTTGAAGCTGCTGGAACACCAATTCCGCGTGTCCCAGGTTCAGCTCGAGACTTCGCTGGACGGCAATCTGCCAACGATTTTGGGGAATTCGGGCAAATTGCAGCAGGTGTTTCTCAACTTGTTTTTAAACGCAAAGGACGCCATGGCTGCCGGGGGGACGCTCAGCGTATCCACCATAACCAATGGGCACGTGGCCGTAGACATCTCAGACACCGGTTCGGGCATCGCTTTGGAGCATATGCAGCGTATCTACGACCCCTTCTTCACCACCAAGTTGACGGTGAGCGAAGGGCAACGCAGAGGGACGGGATTGGGGTTGGCAGTGAGCTACGGCATTATCCAGGAACATGCGGGTAAGATTCAGGTAGAAAGCCAGGTAGGCAGCGGCACCACTTTCCATCTCGAATTCCCTACGGCAAGGAAACCCGTTCATGTCTGAGGCCGGCATTCTCGTTCCGCAAAGGCTCAACTCAAACGCGGACACAGCGCCCCGCATCCTGATCATCGACGACGAGGCAGCGATTCGTGAATCGTTAGAGACGTTGCTGCTGCTGGAAGGGTATGCAGTGGACCTGGCGCCCGAGGGCCAGGCTGGACTGCGATGTATCGATACCAGGACCTATGACCTGGTTTTGCTGGACCTGGCGCTACCGGGACAAAATGGGCTGGAGATTCTGGCCCGTATCCGTGAGCGGCAGCCCAACCTGCCGGTGATCATGATCACCGCCTATGGCACGGTGGGCAATGTAGTCGACGCCATGAATGGCGGGGCGCAGAATTTTGTCCAGAAGCCCTGGGATAACGAAAAGCTTCTGGCCGATATTCGGGCAGCGACGGCGCGGCAGCGGGCGGAAGAAGAGAATGTTCAGCTCAAGCGGGCGCTCAAACAGCGCTACAACTTTGAAAACATCGTTGGCAAGAGCGAGCCGATGTTGCGCATATTCGACCTGGTGGCGCAGGTGGCTCCTACCCGCTCGACCATCCTGATCCAGGGCGAGAGCGGAACCGGCAAGGAGCTTATCGCCAAGGCCATCCACGCCAATTCGCCGCGGCGGGATAAACCGTTTGTGCCCGTGAACACCGGCGCCATGCCCAGCGATCTGCTCGAGTCCACACTTTTTGGCCACGTCAAAGGGGCGTTCACTTCGGCCGTTTCCGCAAAGAAGGGGCTTTTTGAAGTTGCGAATTTTGGAACCCTTTTCCTGGACGAGATCGGCACCATGGGGATGGATACCCAGGCCAAAGTGCTGCGCGTGCTGCAGGACCGTCGCTTTATGCACCTTGGGGGCGTGCACGAGATCCAGGTCGACGTACGCATCCTGGCGGCTACCAACGTCGATCTCCGCCAGGCAGTGCGTGAGGGTAAGTTTCGCGAGGATTTGTACTACCGGCTGAACGTTATCACCATCGATCTGCCGCCGCTTCGTACCCGGCGGGAAGATATTCCACCGCTGGCGGCCAGCTTTCTCAAGCGCTATGCCGAGGAAAATGATCTTGCCCCGCGCACCCTGGCGCCGGAAGCGATGCGGGTGCTGATGGACTATGACTGGCCGGGCAATGTGAGGGAACTCGAAAATGTCATTGAGCGTGGAGTGGTTCTCTCCTCTACGCCGACGATCGGCTTCGATCTTCTCCCCGGCCATCTGACGGGCCGCAGCTACTCCTCCAGTCTGCTGGAGCATAATCCTGACGCCTCGCTGTTCGACATTCTGGAAGACATCGAGCGACGCATCATCATCGATAAGCTGGAACGCTGCAAGTGGAACCAGACGGATGCGGCGGAACAATTCAGGATTCCGCTTTCTACACTCAACCAAAAGATCAAACGGCTCTCGATCGAGATCAAGAAGCGTATGAAGGACTAGGGACCCGGATTTCCTGTCGAGATCCGTGGTGTCGATGAGCTTTATGCGGCTCTCTTTAGGGAGAGCCGCACACGTGGGCGTCGCTAGCACGGCGAGGTAGGAAATCCGGGGACCCGCGTGTGGTACCCTCGGCTTGCATATGCCCTTTGAAAAGATTGAAAGCATTGCCAAAAAGCTCCTCTTATCGGTGCAGGATTATGCCATCCTCACTGGGCGGGCGATCGGCAATATCTTTCAGCGGCCCCGCTACATTGCCGATCTCATTGTCCAGGCAGACTCGATTGGGATCGGTTCCGTGCCCATCGTCCTGCTCACCGGCTTTTTCACGGGTGGGGTGCTTGCCTTACAATCCGCATCCTCGCTGGCGCAGTTCGGCGCTACGGCCATTACCGGGGAGCTGGTCAGCCTTTCGATGATCAAGGAACTGGGCCCGGTACTCACCAGCCTGATGGTCTCTGGCCGCAACGCTTCGGGAATGGCCAGTGAGCTGGGCTCGATGATGGTGACCGAGCAGATTGATGCCATGCGTGCGCTGGGGACCGATCCAGTGAAGAAGCTGGTCACGCCGCGGCTTTACGCAACGGTCTTCATGCTTTTTTTTCTGACCATCCTGTCCGACACAGTGGGGACACTGGGGGGAGCTGTCATCTCAGTGTTTATGCTGGGACAGGACGGTTCGCAGTATTTCCACACCGCTTACCAGACGCTGCGATATCCCGATATCATTCAGGGCCTGGTGAAGCCCATTGTTTTCGGCTTCATCATCGCCAGCGTCGGCTGCTATTACGGGATGACCACGCGCGGCGGCACCCAGGGTGTTGGCCGATCGACGACGCAGGCGGTAGTGGTTTCGTCGGTGCTCATCATCGCGATTGACCTGGTCATCAGCCAGTTCATGATCGGTGTCTTCGGCCGCTAAGCTTATGGTCACCGCGCCCCAGCCCACGACGTCGGCAGTCCAGGATGATCCCTCACAGCCGGTCCTTGTCTTTGAGAACGTCTCGATTGGATTTGAAGGCAAGCAGGTTCTGGAAAATATCTCCTTCAAGGTCTTGCCTGGGGAAACGCGCATCTTGTTGGGCCCTGCCGGCAGTGGCAAAAGTGTGCTTCTCAAGCTCTCCAACGGGCTGATGCGCCCAGACTCCGGAACAATCACGGTGTTCGGCGAGGAAATCAATACCATGCCGGAAGAGCAACTGTTCCAGTTGCGAGGCCGCATTGGCATGGTCTTTCAGGAAGGCGCTCTTTTCGATTCGCTGACCGTGCGCGATAACGTGGCTTACCGGTTGATTGAGCAGAAGGTGCCAGAGGAGGAAGTGACCCGGCGGGTGTTAGAGGCGCTTCGCTTCGTGGAATTGGAGCAGACGGTGGACAAGTTTCCTTCACAGCTTTCTGGTGGTATGCGGCGGCGCGTGGCAATTGCGCGGGCTATCGTGAACCGGCCTGACCTGATCCTCTACGACTCGCCTACTGGAGGATTGGACCCGATTACTTCGACCACGATTGTGGAGCTGGTGATGAAGCAGCGCGATGTTTATCACACCAGTTCGTTGCTGGTGACCCATCGTTTGCAGGATGCGTTTATGCTCGCCACGCATACGTTTGACCGGACTGAGAACCATATGGTTCCTATCCCGAACGATGGACTGGATCCCAAGACTAATTTTCTGATGCTGCATGATGGGCACCTGGTGTTCGACGGATCTACGCATGATCTGGTGCATAGCGATGATCCTTTCATCAAGGAGTATTTGTCTTAATGGGAGCGGGTTGTGGCGGGCCGAAGCAACCGCAGATCTCTCCACTGCGCTGCGCTCCGGTCGAGATGACAAAGGGGAGGGCGGTGCCTTCAAAAAGAGGAGTTACTGAAGAGGAGCCGTAGGGATATGCAGGCCCCGCCATTCCAATAGCAACCTTACCGGTCAGCAGCCACCCTACCCTTTGTCAACTCGACCGGAGCGCAGCGCAGTGGAGAGATCTGCGGTTGCTCTTCCCGAGACTTCGTTGCGGGTCATATCAGCGTTCTAATGTAACTTAGACGGTTTTATTTCGGCCCAGCTGAGAGCATCTGGCGATGGGATGGTTAACGAGACTGGGACTGATTGCCGGCGGCCTTTTCGTGATCCTGTTGGCGCGGGCTCAGTTGCAGGCCGGCCATTGGGCTTTCGATAATGCTTCATACCATCAGACGACCTTCGCCGCCGGCGGTTATGGCCTGGGCGCTTTGCTGATGTTGCTGGCATTTCTGCCTTCTCGAGCCTGGGTTTACAAACACATCACCACGAAACGCTCGAAGCTGCTCCACCAAAACCGAAGGCGACGCTCACCGGAATAGCCGCATCTCTGCTAGTCTAAGAAGTTTGCTACCAGCTTCTTGAGGTGCCTACCGGCATGGCTTTTAAATTTAAAGGTGTTGACTTCATCCAGTTCGATGGGCTGCTCTCCGGCGACGAGCTGCTCTCGCGCGATACGACCCGCCAGTTTGTCGAAGACAATGTGATCCCGATCATCGAGCAGTGCAATCGCGATGGGAGGTTTCCACGGGAGCTAATCCAGCCCATGGGGCAGCTGGGGTTCTTCGGCGCCAGCCTGGAGGGCTATGGATGCGCCGGCATGTCCAACGTGGAGTATGGACTGGTGATGCAGGAGCTGGAACGAGGTGACTCCGGGCTGCGCAGCTTTGTGAGCGTGCAGTCCGCTTTGGTGATGTATCCCATCTACACCTTCGGCAGCGATGCGCAGAAAGAGGCCTGGCTGCCGCTGCTGGCAACGGGAGAAAAACTCGGATGTTTTGGGCTCACCGAACCCGACTTCGGTTCCAACCCGGGCGGGATGAGAACCCGCGCCCGCAAAGACGGCGACGACTACATTCTGAACGGCGAAAAGATGTGGATTACGTCCGGCTCCATAGCGGACGTGGCTGTGATCTGGGCCAAGGTGGACGACGAGGATGGCAGGGTGCGGGGCTTTCTGGTGGAAACCAATCGCCCGGGCTTCTCAGCCTACGACGTGCATGGCAAGTGGTCGCTGCGGGCTTCGGTCACGTCCGGGCTCTCTCTGCAAGATGTGCGCGTCCCGGCCTGCAAACGTGCTGCCCGGCTCGGGAGGACTGAAGTCGCCACTGATGTGCCTGAACCAGGCCCGATACGGCATCAGCTGGGGAGGACTGGGGGCTGCGATGTCCTGTTATGACACGGCGCTTCAATATTCTTTATTGAGAAAACAATTTCGCGATGAACCGATCGCCAGTCATCAATTAGTGCAGGAAAAGCTCACCTGGATGATCTCGGAAATTACCAAAGGCCAGCTACTCGCACTGCAGGTAGGGCGGCTGAAGGACGCCGGCAAAGCAGGCTTCGAACACATCTCGATGGCCAAGCGAAACAACGTCTGGATGGCGCTCGAGTGCGCACGGACGGCGCGGGATATCCTTGGCGGCAATGGGATTACCGATGATTATCCAGTGATGCGGCACATGATGAACCTGGAATCAGTGAAAACCTACGAGGGAACGCACGATATCCACGCACTCATCATTGGGCAGAGCGTCACTGGTATCCCCGCCTATTGAAGATTAGAATCACAAGAGGGGGTTGCGGCCGGGGCAACCCCTTCTACCCCCCTCCCCGCAACCAATAGCAGCAAACTGCGTCTCTAATCAGTAGGACTGGTGCGTGCGCATGGATGTAAAATCCGCCTCGAGGAAAGTGCTCAAACTGGGCAAGATCCAGCGTCGTCCCGAGCTGGATGCCCTGCGCGGCCTCTTTCTGGTGTGGATGACGCTCACCCACCTGCCCACGCGTGTCAGCGAACTAGTCAATCAGCCCTTTGGGTTTGTTTCCTCGGCGGAAGGCTTTGTGTTTCTCTCCGCCATGTTGGTCGCTACGCTCTACATCCACAAAGCTCAGGAAGACAGCGACGGGGTGCGTTCGAAACTCTGGATGCGGGCACTGCGGATCTATGGCTACCACCTGATCATGCTGACCATGGTCTTTACCGTAGTGGCCGCCTTCGCTGCCCACACTCATCGCGCAGCCATCTACAACCTGCTCAATTTCTACCTTGCCCACCCGGCCACGGCGATCATCGGGTCGCTGCTGTTGATTTATTGTCCGCCGTTGTTGGACATATTGCCCATGTACGTCACGTTTCTGCTGCTCACGCCGTACATCCTTAGCGTGGCGGTGCGCCGCGGATGGACGCGCATCCTGATGGTGAGCGGAGTTATCTGGTTGCTGGCGCAGTTTGGCTTGCGCACCTGGATGCACACCCTGGTGGTCAATGCGACCGGCTTACGGATACCGCTGCAAGAGACGGGAGCGTTCAACCTGTTTGCCTGGCAGGCTATCTGGGTTTTGGCTCTGTGGCTGGGAGCCAGGTCAACGCAGGGTGAGAACCCGCTCAGCAAACTGCCCGGGTGGGTCTTTGTTCTCAGCGGCGCGGTTTGCCTTTTCTTCCTTGGCGTGCGGCATGACTGGCTTGGCCCCCACCTGACGCAGGAGGCACTCGGACTTTCGTTGGACAAATGGCAGATAGGCCCACTGCGCATGCTGAACCTGTTCGCGTTTTCGTGCATGATTTATTGGTCGCGGAAGTACCTTACCAAGATGGTGCTGGTGGAACCTCTTTTGACTCTGGGCAAGGCATCGCTCGAAGTCTTCTGCGCGCACGTTTTCTTTGTGTTTGTGGGTTTAGCATTGCTGTACGGAGAAGTGACAGAGCTGCACGGGCGCTATGCGCTGATCCTGCTGATCATTACCTTCACTGCACTCATATTGGTGGCTATCCGCGAGGTGCGGCGCAAGCAGAAGGCCCGCCACGCTGGGCCCGCCGGTGCTTCCATTAACGTGCTGCGGCAGGATGCTGGAGAGCCATTTCGTCCCACAGAGAGCCGGGCGGAAGTCTAGACCGCTACGGTGAAAGTATCTTCGTGGCGGACGACGTTGCGGTAGAGCGTGTCCCGCTCCACCGGCTCGCGGCCAGCTTCCCGGATGAGACGCATCAGATCAGAGCGCCGCATGCCCTGTGGCGTGGTCGCTCCGGCGTCATGGTAGATCTTTTCTTCGACGACCGTGCCATCGATGTCGTCAGCTCCGAAACGCAATGAGATCTGCGCGATCTTGGCGCTCATCATCTGCCAGTAGGCTTTGATGTGGGAAAAGTTATCCAGCAGTAAGCGGCTCACGGCAATCTGGCGAATGTCGGTGAGGCCGGTGGTGGTGGGGAGATGATCCAGTGCGGTGTTCGCGGGATGAAAGGCGAGCGGAATAAAGGTTTGAAAGCCGCCAGTGTCATCCTGCACAGCACGCAAACGAAGCATGTGATCGACGCGATCCTCATCGTTTTCGACGTGCCCGTAAAGCATGGTTGCATTGGAGCGCAATCCCAGCTTGTGTGCGGTGCGCGCTGTCTCCAGCCACTCGTCGCCATCGATCTTGTGATCGCAAATGATGTGGCGCACGCGGTCGGAAAAAATCTCTGCTCCGCCGCCCGGCAGGGAGTCAACGCCGGCGTCCTTCATCTGGGTCAGGGTCTCGGCAATGGTCAGCTTAGCGCGGCGTGCCAGGTAGGCCACTTCGACCATGGTGAAGGCTTTGATGTGAACCTGGGGAAAGCGCTCTTTAAGACCTGCCACGAGGTCGAGGAAGTACTGGAAAGGAAGATCGGGATGCAGGCCGCCGACGATGTGAAACTCGGTAACCGCTTCGGTGTAGCCGGAGGCTGCGGTCTGCCACGCCTCTTCAAGTGCCATGGTGTAAGCACCCTCGCCGTCTTTTTTGCGGCCAAAGGCGCACAACCGGCAGGCGGCCACACAAACGTTGGTGGGATTGATGTGCCGGTTGACATTGAAATAGGCGATGTTACCGTGCAGGCGCTCACGCACATGGTTGGCCAGCCAGCCTACCGCGAGTACATCGCCTGAGCGGTAGAGGGTAACGCCATC
This sequence comes from uncultured Acidobacteriaceae bacterium, assembly GCA_963790935.1. Taxonomy (GTDB): domain Bacteria; phylum Acidobacteriota; class Terriglobia; order Terriglobales; family Acidobacteriaceae; genus PALSA-350. The sequence goes on from CAWBRJ010000054.1 coordinate 143,023, forward strand.
CTTGAAATCGAGACGCTCGCCTGCCAATACTTTTTCGGCGATTGGCTGCAGACGGGGGTCGTCGGTTTGAAACTTGTGCCGCTGAGGCGCAAATGGCATGAGAGTGCTCCCATGTTTATGATACTCGACCCCCTTTCGGGTTTCGGCTTTTCATCGTGCTACTCGACCAGTGTGGGGTGGGTTAAGATTTGGTAGACAAAATGCGACTGCTTCGAGCCCTGGTCTTCGCCCTCTTCGCTTTGCCGTGCGCAGTGGCAGTTTCGCAAATTTCCCAGACTCCCCAAACCGCGGTTTTGCCTCCGGTGACCGCATACGCGCTGGACCGGGCTAAGGTAACGCTGCCGGCAAATTTTGCCGCACCGCTGAATCTGCTCGTTCTTTCCTTTCAGCGCGATCAGCAGTCGCAGGTCGATGGATGGCTTCCGGCAATTACCGCTCCCACGGTGCAAACGTGGTGGCTATTTATTTCTCCGCGTGAAAATGGCTTGTATCGATGGTGGTTGAACGCGTCCTTGCGCGGCAGCCTGCTGCCATCCCAACCGCGACGCTATACAGTGCCGTTGTACGTCAACAAAACACAGTTTTTTCAGTCTCTGCAGATTTCTTCCGAGCAGGATGTCGTGCTGTTGTTGACGGATAAGGGGGGACACGTGCTGTGGCGCACCGCCGGGGCGGTGAATGAGAGCAAGAAAGCAGCGCTGACCAGTTTCGTGATGAAATCGCCGTCCCACTAGGGAGGGTGTCGCGGAGGGGAGAAGACTGCAGATCCCTCCACTACGCTTCGCTCCGGTCGGGATGACAAGGGGAGGACGGCGTTTGACCTTGAAATTGCTATTGGGATCGAAGCAGACCGCAGATCTCTCCACTTCGCTGCGCTACGGTCGAGATGACCAAGGGTAGGGCGGTTGTGACCCGGAGGAGAGTCTGGGGAACGGAGACCGCAGGGGATAGAGTCCCAGCTTGGCTTCTTAGGCCTTGGCCACACGGGCGGCAATTCCATCGAGGGCCCGGTGGGCCGACAAGGCTGCGCCCTCCTGCCAGCCTACGATGTGACTGGTGTGGTCGCCGGCCATAAAGATGCGGCCCTGAGGTTGCATCCAGACCTCGTAGCCCGGCGGGGCGCCGGTTTCGAAGTCGCTGACCCAGGATCCCAGGTTGTAGGGAATGTGTCCCCAGCTGACGTAGATGGGGTTCTTCAACTCCTGCGAGCGGCCGGGATGCAGCAGTTCAATGGACTTGCGAGACGCCTCCAGCTTTGCCTGCGGACCCGGCAACTTGCCGAATTCTGAGCCGTTTTCTATTCCGTATCCACCCAGGATGATGCCGGTCTCGGAGAAGAGCGCGGCACTGGGATACCAGACCGTATCGACGGGCTGGCGGAGGAAAGAAATGCCACCATAGATATTGCATTCCTGCTCCCAAAAGCGGCGTGATTCCCAGGCAATTTTGTAGGCCGAGTCATAGGAGCAACCATGAATGGCTGCCTTCAATTCGGGCGAGAAATCAGTGTCCATGGTCTTGAGAACGGTCAGCGGCAAAGCACAAACGCAGTAGTCCGCACTGACGGTCTCGTGCTTGCCCGACGCGAGATCCTGATAGACGACTTGTACACCCGATGCGTTTTGCCGGATCTGGATCACCTCGGCGCGCGAACGGATCACATTGCCGAGCCTCTTCTTGAACGCCATGGGTATCTGATCCATACCGCCGACCGGCTGAAACATGGTCGCCTGCCAGTCGATCTCGTCCTCTTCCATCAGCTGTGTCCATAGATTGGCCGATAGCAAGGCGCGCATATCCAAAGGGTCGTGGGGAACCCCCTCCCGGTCGCCTGCCCCGGGACTGACTTTCCAGCCGGCACGCGAGGATCCCTTGTAGAAAAGATCCGGGGACAAACCACCGTAGGTCTTCAGAAACTCGATCATTTGCTCTTTGTCGTCCGGGCTTAGTTCCTGGTCGAGCCCGCCGCGCTGAATACACTTTGCCAGCAGTTCGGAAACGTGACCGCGGGTATCGTATTCCACCTGGCGGTTTTGTACGGTTTGGCCATTGTTGAGTGTCGCGGACTGCAGGTAGGCGCTTCGCGAGGCGTTGATTTCTACCTCCAGCGGAACGGCAAGCTCACGACAATACCCGAGCATGGTGTGGTGTATGGACGGCAAGCGGGCGGGCCCGACATTTTGATAGAGGCCCGGGGCGAAGGCGCAGTTCTGAGTGAAACCATCGGTGAAATCTACCCTGGTTCCGTTGCGGACGGTCCAGTTCCTGCCGCCGATGCGTTCGCGCGCCTCGAGCAGTGTGCAGGTGTAGCCTAACTTGCCTAGCTCATAGGCGGAGACCAAACCGGCGATGCCGCCGCCCAGAATGACCACGCTCGTCCCTTTGCCGGAGCCCTCCGGGTGCTTGACTAGGGGTGCGGCCGATGCCGTGACAGGCAGTAAGCCCAGGGATTGCATCATGGTAAAGGCGGCACTGTAGCCTCCCGCCTGGCCCACCTTCATGAGAAAGTCGCGCCTGGTTATACCCATTTAGTTAGACCCATTTAAGAACCTTCCTACCTGCCAGCAAATGGAAATCTTCGGTGAATTTGAATGGTAGAATTGTAACTTTCCGGATTGCTGTCGAGGTGTGGGAACCGGGCTCCGTCATGAAAGTGCCGCGGCTGGCGCCGACCACCCTTTGTGCGTGGCTACCAACGGAAACGAACTGTCCTCGCGGCTGCAACACAGGGAAACCAACCCTGGGAAGACGCGGGGTGGAGAAACGGAGATCCATCAGTCTTCAACCTGGAAGCTGCTAAAGCAGAGAGTGCTACGAGGAGGGGTTTACGTTTCGACGGGGAGAACGTTCACCATCCGTGACCCTGCAGGAGCTTGCAGAGGACCGGAAACGACCTTCAGGGTAAAGGCAACAGAGCACGAAAAGCAACAGTAAAATGGCGCATAATTTTCGTCGCCTTAACGAGATATGGGATGTGGGGTCATGACGGAAGAAGGCTCAAGGGCCGACGAAGTACTGGATATCGAGTTTTTGCATGAGATTGGAAGCCGGATGGCGGCCGCGGACCCGTTTCATGCTGTGCTCGAACGAGTGGTTGAGTTTGTGTCTACGATCGCGATGTGCGATTCGTGTTTTGTCTATGTGCTGGAGGGCGAGAAGCTGGTGCTTCGGGCCTCCAAGAATCCCCACGCCGACCTGGTGGACGAGCTTGACCTGCCACTGGGCCAGGGAATTACCGGCTGGGTCGCGATGCACCAACAGCCGGTGGCGATTGGCTCCCAGGCGTCGAGCGATCCGCGGTTCAAGATGTTCAATGATTTGCCTGAAGACCATTTTGAGGCGTTTCTCTCGGTGCCCATTCTTTGCCGCGGAAAGCTGGTCGGGGTGATTAATGTGCAGCATCGTAAGCCTCACCACCATAGCGCCCGGCAGGTTCGGCTGATCTCGACGGTTGGGTTTCTGGTTGGGGCTGAGCTCGAGATGGCGAGGCTGGAAAGCGAACGATTGCTGCTTGCCGACCGGCTGGAGGTAAGAAAGCTGATGGACCGGGCGAAGGGGATCCTGCAGCGTGAATTGCATCTGGATGAAGAGGGCGCTTACCTGGCACTGCAAAAACAGAGCCGGCAGAAGCGGAAGGCAATCCGGGAGATTGCGGAAGCCATTATTTTGACGGAAGAGATTCGCCGGTCACGGAAGTAGAACCACGGGTCCCTCGAGTATGTTGCGCTTAGGGGGAAACGTTATAGCATCTTGGCAGTGACCCCTGCCACCAAAGAAGAGATACAAGCAAAGCGGCAGCCCAAAAGGGCTCTCGGATTGTTCGACTCCACCATGGTCGTGATCGGGGTCATGATTGGGTCCGGGATTTTTATTGTCCCGGCCAATATGGCTCGCATGCTGGGTGGCCCGGGATGGTTTCTGGCTGCCTGGGTGTTTGCCGCAGTGCTGACCATTGCGGCTGCCTTCTCCTTTGGAGAGTTGGCGTCAATGATGCCCGGCGGAGGTGGGATGTACCTCTACCTGCGCGAGGCTTACTCCCCGCTTTGGGGCTTCCTCTATGGATGGACGCTGTTCACGGTAATTCAGACGGGAACGATTGCCGCAGTCGCGGTTGCGTTTGCCCGATTCCTGGGGGTTTGGGCGCCCGCTATTTCTGAATCACGCTACCTGTTCCCTCCTCTGCGTTTGTCCGCTCATTATGCAATCACGCTGTCGAGTGCCCAGCTGGTTGCTTTGCTGGTCATTGCTCTCTTGACCGCGACGAATACGCTGGGGATCGAGTATGGCAAGATCATCCAGAACTCGTTTACTGTCGCGAAGCTCGGAGCGCTAGGTGCGCTGATTCTGCTCGGCCTGAGTGTGGGTTGGAACGACGTCGTCTGTCCATGCGAATTTGGATTCTTTCTGGCAGCGGCCGGATACCTCTTATGCCGGCATCCTGGGCTTGCTGATGGTCTTTTGCGTTTCGCAGTCAGGGTCGCTCTTCGCCGCGGATGCGTGGCACGACATTACCTTCGCCGCGGAAGAGGTTAAGGATCCGCGGAGGACGCTTCCCCGGTCGCTGGCGATCGGCACGGTCATCGTCATGCTGTTGTACCTGGTGGTGAACATTGCCTACCTGGTGGTGTTGAAGTTTCCCGCTATCCAACACGCTGCGAATGATCGCGTGGCGACGGCAATGCTGCAACAGATCTTTCCCGCCTGGGGAGGAAAGGCTTTGGCCGCGCTCATCATGGTGTCGACGTTCGGCTGCATCAATAGCCTGGTGCTGGCTGGACCACGCGCTTACTATGCGATGGCTCGGGATAAGCTTTTCTTTCCTGCGGCGGGGACGCTGAACGCGGCTCGTGTGCCTGGGTGGTCTCTACTGATGCAGGGAGTTTGGGCGGGGCTGCTGGTGCTGTTGACGACTTATTCGCCGGATAAGGGCTATGGCAATCTGTACAGCGATTTGCTCGACTACATTATTTCTGCGGCGTTGTTGTTTTATATCCTGACGATTGCTGCGGTGGTGGTCTTGCGGTATAAGCGGCCGGATGCGGAACGGTTGTATCGTACTCCGGGGTATCCGTTGGTTCCGGCGATTTATGTTCTTGGCGCTAGCGTGGTGGTGGTGTGCCTCTTTATTGATCGGCCGGCCACTACCTGGCCTGGTCTCGTGCTGGTGGTTGCTGGTCTTCCGGTTTATTGGTTGATTCGTCGGAAAAGTGCGTAAACACAATGGTTGGGCTTCGCCCATCTTTTTCGGCCCACGTACGCTGGTGCGAACATGGGGCACCCCTACAGAGTGGTGTGAGTGGAAGAGTGACACTGGTGGCGAATTCCGGAGACCGTCTCCATGGTTGACGCTGCGTGAAACAACTTTTTGCCTTTCCTCACAAAAGTCGGATCTACGGTGCATCCGGGATCGCTGGACTGCTGACTAATCTGTTCGCAGCGCCTGCATGGGCTCGACAGCGGCGGCACGTCGGGCAGGCAGGTAGGTGGCAACCATCGCCACGACCATCAGGATCCCTGCCGCAATTAAATAGACTGCACCATTCATGCTCCCGTCTCCCAGCAGTCTCGCATGTGTGCCCATGCCGGAGTTGGTGAACGATACCCCCGCGATGATCTTCACCGCGGCGATGCAAAGCGCGCCGCCTGCGGCAAGCCCAAACCCGGTGAGCGCAAGCCCGCGCCCGATCACCATCCACAGCACCTGGCCACGCTGCGCGCCAAGCGCCATGCGCACCCCGATCTCCTGCGTGCGTTGAGCAACCGAGTAGGCCATGACGCTATAAAGTCCGACAGCTGCCAGTACCAGCGCGATGACTCCCATGATGCTCAGCAAGCTGGCAGCGACCTTCTGAGGATAGAGCGAAGCTCCGATGAACTCCTTGAGGGGCGCGGCGTCAAAGACCGTCACATTCGGATCGATCGCCCGGGCCTGCGCGCGCAGCGTGGAGAGAACTGCGTCTGGATCGCCTTGTGTTCGCACATAGAAAGCCAGGTTCATGTCTTCGCGAAAAACCTGCCGAAATGGCACGTAAAAATAGGCTGGCGCTGATTCGCCAAGGTAGTGATACTTCGAATCCTTGGCTACGCCGACGATGCGAAACCAGTCTCCCCACCCATGCACTCTTACGCCGATCGGATTACGGCCGGGAAGGAAGCGCTGGACAAATGCCTGATTGACGATCATGACAGCCGACGTATTCTCGTTGTCCTGATCGGTGAAGTTTCTGCCCTCAACCATGGGTATGTGCAGTAGCGGCAGATATCCAGGAGAGATGACATTGCGGAAGATGTTCATGTTTTCGTTGGGCCTGGGCGCATAGCCTTCGATCCGCAACTCTTCCCACCAACTCGGTTCGAACCCCAGGGGAACACCGTCTGAATACGCCACGTCCGTTACGCCAGGAGTGCTCGTCATTCGTTCCTCGAGGCGACGGCAGAACTCTCTCCTCTGGGCAAGGCTATATCCATTCGTTGACAGGTAGAACTGATTGAGAAGGACGTGGTTCGGGTCGAAGCCCGGATCGACGTGCAGCGTCTGCTGAAAGCTGCGGGCGAACAGGCCGGCGCCTACCATGGCCACCAGCGCCAGCGCGACCTCGGAGGCAACCAGCACCGAACGCAGCCGATTCCGTTTTCGTCCAGCCGTCGCGCTGCGGCCGCCATCATTGAGTCGGGGGCCTGTCTCCATGCGCCTCACTTGCAGCGCGGGAGAAATCCCCGCGACCAGTCCCACGACCAGGCAGATACCTGCGGTAAACACCAACACGGAGAAGTGCGGCGGCCGGATATCCGTCGAGACCAGCAACTGCATCGATCCGGGAGGCGTAAGGTAGCGCAATGCGTGACTCAGCCACGGGGTTGCAGCCACTCCAAGCAAAGCTCCCGCCCCCGTCAGCAGCAGGCTCTCGGTCATCACCTGACGAACGACGCGCGCACGGCCCGCGCCCAGCGCGATACGGGCGCCAAACTCCCGCTCGCGTACCGTTGCCCGCGCCAACAGCAGGTTGGTGATATTGGCGCACACAATAAACAGCACCAGCACGCACACGCCCATCAGGATGCGAAGCGGGCCAAGCAAGAGACCCTGCGGTCCGTGTGGCGACTTCCACAGCGGCATCAGTGTTGCGCTCATGCCTTCACTCACATCGGCGTTCGCAACCGCCATGCGATCGGCAAGGGCTTTCAGCTCGCCCCGCGCCTGCTCCTCGGTCACGCCCGGCTTGAGTCTCCCGATTCCGAGCATGTTGCGGTCATGGCGATCGCGCAGCATCCACAGCTGCACGCCGTTTAGTACGGACTGCTCCATATAGGGTACCCATAGGTCGAACGAAGTAACCGGGATCGACCCATGGAAGGCCGGTGCGGCAACACCCACAATCGTGAGTTCATGCTGATTGATGCGCATGGTTTTGCCGATCACGGCTGGATCGGCAGCGTAATGGGAACGCCAGTACCGGTCACTGATCACCGCGACTGGATAGGCGCCAGGCGTGTCGCCATACTCGGAAGGCAAGAACAGCCGCCCCGCTTCGGGTTTCACTCCCAGCACAGCGAAAAAATTGCCGGAAACCAATTCGCCCCAGACGCGTTCGGCATGGTCATCCTTGCCTACGCTGAATGCCGCCATATGGGTGACAGCAATGCCTTCGAAGAGCTTCAAATGATCACGAAAATCAACGAAATCCGGATAAGAATTCGGAACCCATTCGCCATTCGAGGTCACTGTTTCCACGGTGACCAGGCGGTTCGGCGCGGTCACGCCACCCAGCGGTTCCAACAACACGGCGTTGATCCACGTGAACACCGTTGCGCTGGCGGCGATGCCGATCGCCAGAGTGAGTACCGCAACCACGGTGAACGCCGGGTTGCGCCGCATCATGCGAATTCCGAAGCGTACATCCTGCCGTAGGTTGTCCAGCCACAGCAGCCGATGCCTCAGCGCAAATCGCTCGCGCGCCACCGCTGAACTGCCAAAGGCAACCTTGGCCTGTCGCTCCGCTTCGCTTCTTGGAATTCCTTCCGACTCAAGTTCATCGGCTTCCATTTCCAGATGCGAGCGGATCTCATCCGCAAAGTCATCGGCGCTTCGGCGGTCGTGCGGCATCTATGCCTCCTTGTTGCTGGGCGAAAGGATGAGGTTCATCGCTCTTGTGAGCCGGTTCCATTGATCGGCCTTCGCGGTCAGTTCCGATCTGCCCCTGGCCGTCAGCGTATAGAACCTTGCCTTGCGGTTGTTTTCCGAAACGCCCCATTTCGCGGTGATCAGGCCTCCCTCTTCCAGGCGCTGCAGGGCGAGGTAGAGCGATCCGTGATCGACGAAGAATGCTTCCTCGGATTGTCTTTGAATGCTGCGGGCAATGCCCTGGCCGTGGCAGGCGCCAAAGAGCAGGGTCTTCAGAATGAGCAGGTCCAAGGTGCCCTGCAGCAGGGCGATGCGATCGTTTTCTTCCTTATGGGTCGGCATACGACACGAGTATCACGCTCTTCGGGTCGGATGTCAACACGTCTTTTGCCCAAAGAGGGAACATTTCTACAGGCTACAGAGTTGGTAGAAGCGAAAGAGTGGATTATCAGGATGCTCTGACAGAGTCTATTTCTGGTGGTAGTTTGCTGCGAAGGCGTCGGCGTCGTGGTCCAGTTCTCCGGGTTTTGGGGTTCGATCCATTAAGAGAATGCGATACGTGAAGGTTACGTTTTGGTCCTTGTCGATGGTGTAGTTCAATGGCTCTGCTTTGGGATCGAAGATGTGCTGTCCCAGTGGATTGGCGGCAAATAAGCCGTAGCCTCGCGCATGCCAGTAGGTTGGGTAGTTAGGATTTCCGGGATGATCGAAAATGGCTATGGTTACTGCGTGGTCTTCAGTTTTTCCTGATAAGGCGCACCAGCGTCCCCTCGTGCCCCAGGCTTGATCGCCTTGTTTGCCCTCACTGGTGAGATAGGCTCCGCTGGCTCCAGGCAGGTTCGAGGCTTGCACTTCAGTCGTCCTTCCATTGGCGTCCGTAAAGGTGCCACCCTTCTCGGTGGGCGATTCTAGCCAGCGAGCAACCCTGATGCCCAGCAAACCCTCCTTATCGTCATGGAAGACGATCCGGTCAAGGGCGTGCAAGGTGACTATCAGATCGATGATTCTTTCATCGTTGTGCTGAGAAAAGATGTAGCGGGTTTTCTGCTCCAGGAGATTTTCCCCGGTGCCCGCGGTCCATATCGACTCGACAACTAGTTCTCCCCGATCTCCGCTTTTGGTGGAGAGGATTTTTTGTTGGTGGATGGTGCCCATCTTCTCGCGATCGGCGGGCTTAATCGCGTCGCTGTTATTCCAAAAGTCGAAGTTGTTTACGTTACCGTAATTGAACCAAATTCCTGCATGGTGGGGATGATCGACGCGCTCGCCTGGCCGCGGCGCCAAGGGAAAGCCGCGGACGACATCGATGCCATCCGATGTGATGAGTGGATATAAAACCGGCTTCTTGAGCGAGGTGGGCCAGACATACGACGTAAAAGGCTTGCCGTCGACGGTGATGTCGACCCGCTGATGTGCCTCGTCTGCTGTTACCTTAACGGCCGCCATTCCCTGCAACGTTGAGGCTGCCAACAGGCAGCCCACCAGCCAACTATTCATAGACCTTGTCGCCAGCCATCACGCGCTGAGACTTGTCGTCGAACGTGACCCGTTGGCCCGTCTGGATGGCGGCAATGTTCATGCAGAGCGCCACCGAATGGCTGTAGCCGGCATCGATGCTCGCATTGGGTGTCTTGCGGGAGCGGACACACTCCATCCAGTTGCGCATATTGGCCGACGTCATGGGGTCGTTGCCAGTGTTGGCCGCGGTTTCTGCTTTCACCACGGTATCGCTCAGAGAATAGTCACCCAGCAGATTTTGCTTCATGCCCATTTCAGCCGCGGCTTTGGCAGTCATTCCGCCTTCGGAGTTGACGCATTGCTTATCCATATCGAGCATGCCGCCGTTGGAGTAGTAAATCTCTTTCACTCCTCCCGCGGAGTTGGTCATGCGCGAGGAATAGATGACCTGGAAGCCTTTCGTCGGATCATCGAGGGGACCGTAGTCGAAGACAGCAGTCATGGTATCCCAGTTCTTGCGGCCGTCCTTCCATAGGTACACACCTCCATTGGCAACCACGCTGCGCGGGTGAGGATAGCCGGTGAACCAGTGCACGGTGTCGATCTGATGCACCAGCCATTGATCGGGAATTCCGGAGGAATAGGGCCAGAAGAGACGGAACTCGAGATACTTGCGGGCATCGAAGGGCTCGTAGGGACGGTTGAGGAGGTAACGCTTCCAGTCGGTGTCTTGTTCTTTCAGCAAGGGCACGACTCCGGGACGGCGCCAGCGGCCTGGCTGATTGACGTTCCAGGTCATTTCGACGGCTACGATGTCACCGAATTTTCCCGACTGGATATATTCGTAGGCCTTCTGATAGCTGGGCGTGCTGCGGCGCTGGGTGCCGACCGCGACTACTTTTCCTGTTTGCTTGACCGCATCGCGGAAGGCACGCGCGTCTTCCATGGTGTGGGCGGTGGGTTTTTCCACGTAAGCATCGCGGCCGGCCTGGACGGCTTCGACTCCATGCAAGGCATGCTGAAAGTCGGCGGTGGCGACGATGACGGCGTCGACATCTTTGCGGGCGTAGAGCTCGTCGTTGTTGCGGACACTGGCAATGGGGCCGCCCCCGCATTGCTTCTGGATGAATGCGGCGCCTTCGTCACGGCGGCGGTTCCAGATATCAGACACTGCTACGAATTCAAAGTTAAGCTCCTTGGCGTGGTCCTGGAAGGCAGGCACCAGGGCTCCCTTAGCTCGATCACCGGCGCCGATCAAGGCTACGCGAACGCGGTCGTTAGCGCCGACAATAGCCGCGTAACTGGTGGCCGTCCACGGTATGGCAGATCCGGCTAAGACGGTACCGGTCATCTTGACAAAGTCCCTGCGGTTATTCATTTCCCACCTCGAGCTGTCGCCAGAGAGTTTACTAGGGCGGCAGCTCGATCGTCACCTTTACCACATTGCGGGACGCTACGCGGAGGGCTTCCTGGTTCGGTCTCCGTCGACCAGGCGCATAATTCCCAGCGGGTTGGCGCTTTTCAGCTCATCCGGCAGCGCAGCATCGGGGAAAGACTGGTAGCAGAACAGACGGGTAAAGCGGTAGATGGCCTGGGAGCCTACGGAAGTGGAGCGGCCATCGCTGGTGGCGGGGAAAGGACCGCCGTGGACCTGGGCGTGGCAGACCTCTACCCCGGTGGGATAGGCGTTCAGGATCAGGCGGCCTACTTTGCGGGTGAGAATGTCGATCAGGTCAGAGTATTCCGCCAGTTCGCTCTCATCCGCCTGCAGGGTCGCGGTCAGATGGCCTTCCAACTGCTCGGCTACGGCCAGTAATTGCTTTCGGTCCTGGTAACCGACGACTACGGTGGTTGGGCCAAAGATCTCCTGCGCCAGATCCTGGTTTTCGACCAGGTCTTTGTAGTCGGCGACGAACAGCGACGCTTGTACGGTCGCAGAGCCAGGGCTGGCTTCGGCTTTGGCTCCTTCGGCCAGAACGGTGGCGTCGCGACCCTTGACGGCCGAGGTGTAACGGTCAGCGATGGCTTTGGTCAGCAGAGTTTGCGACGGGGTGGTGCTGACCTTGTCGCTTAATTCCTTCATGAAGGCTGGCGTGCCGTCTTGCTGCGGGATGAGCACCAGGCCCGGCTTGGTGCAGAATTGCCCGGCGCCCAGAGTGAAAGAGCCCTGGAGGCCGGCAGCGATTGCGATTGCGCGCTTGTTCAGGGCGCCGGGGAGCACGAAAACGGGGTTTACGCTGCCCATCTCGGAATAGCACGGGATGGGCTCCGGACGTGCTGCCGCTAACTTCATCAGGGCGGTGCCGCCGGCGAAGGATCCGGTAAAGGCGACGGCTTTGATGGCGGGGTGCTTCACTAGTTGAACGCCAACATCCACACCGTTATCGAAGAGCATGGAGAATACGCCTTCGGGCAGGCCGCTCGCTTTTACGGCCTCACGGATGGCGTGGCCGACCAGGAGGCTGGTTCCGGGATGCGCGGGATGGGCTTTCACGATGACGGGATTGCCGGCGGCCAGGGCGGATGCCGTGTCACCTCCGGCGACGGAAAAGGCTAAGGGGAAATTACTGGCTCCGAAAACGGCGATGGCCCCAAAGGTTTGTGCATGGAGCGGATGGAGGGCTTGGGCAGGGGTTTACGGTTGGGATCCGCGGAATCGATGCGGGCATCGACCCACGAACCTTCTTCCACTAATTCCGCGAAGAGTCTGAGCTGATTGCAGGTTCGCCCTACTTCGCCTTGCAGGCGGGCTTCGGGCAAGGCTGTTTCCAGGTTGGCCCGCTGGATGATTGCTGGAGCGGCCGCCTCGATAGCCTTCGGCGATGCGGCGAAGGAAGGCTCCTTTGTCTTTGCCGGATAGATTGCTGTAGATGGGAAAGGCGCTTTGCGCCAGCATTGTCGGCGCGTTCGAGATCGTCTGCGGTTGCGGAGAAGAATTTTGGCTCTAACGCGGAGCCGGTTGCCGGGTTCATCCCGGTAAATGCGGCTCCCTTCGGCTCCGTCTGCAAAGCCGATCAGCGATACGGGTTTCAGTTCTGTTGCGAGCTGCATTGTTCGCTCCTTGAATCAGTTTATCTCGCGGCAGGATGGAAAAGCGTACCCAGCGGCCTGCGATGGGCCTTGGGCCACCTAAGAAGATGAAAATGGCGCGGACGAATGTTGAGTTGACGTTGCAGCCAGCGTATCCCGCGAGGGCAAATAGGGGGCTATCGGAATCGCGGGTGTTCTGCCTGCGATCAGGTCCGCCAGCAGTTGCGCTGTGGCCAGGGATGTAGTGATGCCCAGGCCTTCATGTCCGGTGGCGAGAAAGACCGTTTCATCTTTGATGGAGGGGCCGATCAACGGGAGCTTGTCGGGTGTCGCGGAGCGAAAACCAGTCCAGGTGCGTTCGATCGAGAGCGACGGCAGCGCGGGCAGATATTCTGTAGCACGCTCAAACATGCGAGCCATGATGCCCTGCTCCACTTCCCTGCTCTGCGCACCGAACTGGCGCGAGGATCCGATGAGCAGTTGGCCGTTCTGTCTTGGCTGCACGTTGAAGGCAACGGTATCCGTGGTGGTTACATGCGCGCTTTTCAGATATCCAAGTTCGACCACCTGGTAGCGGAGAAATCCCGGATAGGGCTGGGTGATTGCCAAATGACCCTTTCGCATGGCCACGGGAAGCCCCGGCGTCAACGCGGGCGCCCCTTCTCCGGCGGCGTTGATGAGGATGGACGAGTGTAATTCGTCACCGTTAGAGAGCGTTACTCTGCCGCTGCCCATGGCAGTCGCTTTCTCTCTTACCAGGGTTGCATTCGCCTGCTGCAGCAGAAAGCGGGCCGCCGGTTGAGGAGACACTACTACGTCCTCGGGCATCAATAGTCCGCCTGTAAGCCCGGGACGCAACGCAGGCTCGATGCGGGCAAGTGATTGCGCATCGATCAACTCGGAGGGGATGCCGGCTTTTTGATAGACACTGTGTTTGCGATGGATCTGCTGCATTTCCTCGTCGTCCGCGGCTACCCAAAGGGTGCCGCGCTGGAGTGTACTCCGCATCCAGTGGCAGGGTTGCCGCCAGCTGCCGCCACAGCCATTGTGAGTAGCGAGTCAAAGCCAGCTGCGCGTGCGAATCATCGAGGAGGACGATGTGGCCCATCGCAGCAGCGGTGGCGCCTCCTCCTGGTTCTCCTTGTTCTACCAACGCCACGCGCATGCCTCGCTGCGAAAGGGAAAGGGCGCAGGCTGCGCCGACAATGCCTCCGCCAACGATCACAGCGTCGAAGGATTGGATCATGCCGGGATACCCCAGCAGAAGGCGTCTTTTGGATCAAGGATGAGGGTCGAGTCGGCAGTGATGAAGGAAGAGCCGGTGATGCTGGGGATAAGATGTCCATCCCGCTGCTGCAGGCGGCCTTCGAAGATGCTGCCGATAATGCTTTCCTGACGCCAAACTTGACCGGGAGCGAGAATGCCTTCCGCATGCAGGCACGCTAACTTTGCGCTGGTGCCCGTGCCGCAAGGAGAGCGGTCGTATTCTCTGCCGGGACAGAGTACGAAGTTACGACTGTCAATGTTTGGAGAAGACCCAGGGCCGTGGAGTTCGATGTGGTCTATCTCCGCCTGGTCCGCACCGCAAATCTTGTTCGCGGTGAGCGCCTGTCGAACAGCCCAGGTGTAGCTAATGAGTTGGTCGATGTGGGCGCGGTCGAGGGTGTAGGGAGAATCCTTTACCAGGAAAAACCAATTACCACCCCAGGCAATGTCGCCGGTGACCGGACCAAATCCGGGCACATCTACTTTGACTGCGGAGGCATAGCGATAGCTGGGTACGTTTTCGATGGTCACGGTACGGTCTTCGTTGAGCGTCGCTCCCACGATACCGACCGGGGTCTCGATTCGATGGCGGCCGGGTTTGATTTTGCCCAGATAGGCGAGGGTGACCACCACGCCAATGGTTCCGTGGCCGCACATGCCCAGGCATCCGCTGTTGTTAAAGAAGATTACGCCAGTGATGCAGTCTGCCAGGGAGGGTTCGCAGAGTAACGCACCCACCATCGCTTCAGAGCTGCGCGGCTCGGTGACCAGGGCGCGACGGAATGCTTCGTGGTCCCTGTGAAAAATTTGCCGCCTTTGCCCAAGGTCGCCATTTCCGAGATCGGGCCCCCCTTCGACGACGGTGCGGGTGGGTTCTCCCCCGGTGTGTGAATCGATAACGTGGACCTATTCCAGGAGATGCTCCTTTTTACTTGATGAGGAGATTGTAAGGGTGCAGCAGCACATTTAAAGAGAATGAGAACCCGATATCATTCCGGCTAAGAGTAGTCGCGATTCTGCTGGAAACGCCATCCTTTATGGCTATAATGGCCATAAAGGATGGGCCCGATGCGCAGCGTCAACATCGCCGAACTCAAGAACCGTCTCAGCGCCTATGTAACTTTCGCCCGGGGCGGAGAAGAGATCATAATTCGGGATCGCAATCTGCCTGTGGCTAAGCTAATTCCCTTCTCACCGGGGGATGCAAGCGAAGATGAACTGATGCTCGTCGCCCAAGGGAAAATGCGCCTTCCGGAGGCTCCTATCGACGTTGACGAGCTTTGGAAAATCAAAACCGGGAGCGTAGATAACAGCGATGCGATCACGGCTCTGCTCAAAGATCGGGATGAAGGACCGTGAAGAAGACGGGCGAACCCACGACGGCTTTCTGGGATTCCAGTGCACTGGTCCCACTCTGCATTCAAGAGAGCACTAGCCGACAGGTTCGATCCTACTTGCGAAAGTATGCGCCGGTCGTTTGGTGGGCAAGCCCGGTGGAAGTGCATAGTGCAGTGGCCAGACTCCATCGAAGCGGAGCAGTGAACGAAACGGAAAAGCAAGGCGCTTTAGCAAGACTGGCGGTGCTGCGCCGAGGCTGGGGCGAAATACTACCCGACGATTCTCTGCGCGAGTTGGCTGGAAAGCTATTGGATGTCTACGCCTTGCGGGCAGCAGACAGTCTCCAGTTGGCAGCCGCTCTCACCTGGTGTCGGCAACAGCCTGCTAAACGAACATTTATCTCTGGCGATGAACGCCTTTGTGATGCGGCCGAGGGTGAGGGATTTGTTGTCGTTGCTTTAGTACGGC
Source organism: uncultured Acidobacteriaceae bacterium (assembly GCA_963790935.1). GTDB lineage: Bacteria > Acidobacteriota > Terriglobia > Terriglobales > Acidobacteriaceae > PALSA-350. The sequence continues at coordinate 158,705 of CAWBRJ010000054.1, forward strand.
CTTGAGTTCTGGAGTTCGTCGCCGGTCGCCCGCTGCGTGAGCCCGTGTACCTGCACAGCAAAGTGTGCACCTCGCTTGTGAGTGGGGGGCAAGATCTCTACAATCTCTGCGTGTCGACTTCTGCAACTGAGAGGACACCTCAATGAGCTTTCTTCGCGGATTGACCACGATAGCAGCTACCCTCTTGCTTCTTGCCGGCACAGCGCCTGTGTACGGGCAGGATGCTTCCCGCCCGGCTGCCGGCGGAGGGATCTCGGTCCCCGGCTGGGTTGGCGCCGTGGACGCAGATGCCAAGAGTGAGGGACAAACCATCGCAGACACGAAACTAAGCAAGACGGGCAACATACTGCAGGTGGTCACGGGCCCGGCAGCCAGCTTCTGGGACCCCGCGAATAAGGCCACCGGCGACTACACCGTTTCTGCCACCTTTACTGAAGCAAAATACATGAACCTCAACGACCACCCACACCCTTACGGCATTTTCATCGCGGGCAACGATCTGGGCACCGATCACGAGACCCAACTGTATTGCGAGGCTTATGGCGATGGCCGCTTTATCGTGCGCGGGTTTGCCCCGGAGCCATTCAAGATGAACGGGCACGGAGAAAGCAACGCCGCGGTTCATAAAGCTGCGGGCCCGGGGCAGCCGGTTGAACAGAAAATCGCATTGTCTGTCAAGGGGGGAAAGGTGGAGTGCGCAATCAACGGCACCGTGGTAGCGAGCTACGACAAGAGCCAGGTGGTGACGGCCGAAAAGCTGAAGTCGACGGACGGTATCTACGGAATCCGTTTTGCCCACAACACGGAAGGTACGGTTTCCGGGTTTAAAATGACGCGGCCTTAGACCGCGACTTTGCAGCCGGGCGGAGGGCATCAAATATTCGGTTTGATGGAACGCTTGCCGGTAGTATACTCGGGCGACTGGCGCCACCCAGTTCGACAACAGCTCGTCCGCTTCGCGCACAATTACAGCGGCGATTAGCGTTGCGGTGGCATCCAAAGGGCCAAGTACCTCCCCCGCTCAAGGCCCTTTTCGGGAAAGATTCTTCAGCCGGCGGAGCAACCAACTTCAAGTCATCCTGAACCCAAGCTAGAATGGGCCGCAGCTGACGCAACTTTAACCGCGATATTGGAGAAAATCTAATGTGGAAAGAAAGCCTGGCAACTGAAGCACCCCCCAAGAACAATCTTTCATCCGCCAACACGAAACCGGTCACTGAAGAAGAATTGCAATCGATCCTGGACCGGTTGGAATCGACCCGGGAAGTTTTCCGCCAGAACCGGGAATTGCGGGATGTTTTGTCCCGCCGCGACGCCGAGACCCAGACATTGCGGACCCGCAATGCGGAGTTGGAAGAGATCATGCGGAAATTTGCCCCGATGCTTTTGAACGTGGCCACCAGCATGGGAATGGCCGTCAAGAATCAAAAGCTTGATGTCGCAAGTTAAATCCTAAAAAATAGTTAAGCCTGGAACGTTCTCATGAATCAGGCGTTTGCAGTTTGATTTGTTCCAGAATTTCTGGAACAGAGGGTTAGGGGTTTTCTTTTCTCAACCATCCATCCGTCTCAAGCGGATTCTCTCAAGTCCGGGCTCCAGTACAGTTTTGCCCCGGGGTAGCTTCTCCAGAAGAGATGGGACGTTTGCCGTTATTATTTCGGCGCTATGACGTAAACGTCCCGTCGGGTCCCGAGAATCTCACATCAGGAACGTAAACAAATCAGGTTAGAGTTCCGCGATCCGGAGAGCGTGTTCGTGGCGGCGGCCCGCTCGAGGAAGTCGTCTCAATGTTCACAAATCTCGTGTTTTGGCCCTGGCTTGTTGGGCTTGTTTTTCTTGCCGGCGGTTTGGCCGCTATCCGAAGAGAGTTGGACGCCGCTCGCGGCCCTGATAGGCGGATCGAAGATAGATGGATCGAGCTGGGGCCGGTGTTTGTTGGCGCCCCGCTCGCGGTCTTCGGGACTGAACATTTCGTGGCGGCGAGGGCTATGGAGCAGATGGTCCCGGTTTGGATGCCGGCGCGCATGTTCTGGGCCTACTTCGTCGGCTGCGCTTTGATTGCAGCGGCCACCAGCCTGGTTGCGGTGAAGTTTGTGCGCCTGTCCGCAACGCTGCTGGGAGTGATGTTTCTGCTGTTTGTCCTCATGCTTGATCTGCCGTTCGCGATTGCCCATCCGGGAGATCGGCTCGGGTGGAACTTTGTGCTGAGAGAGACAGCTTTCGCCGGTGGGGCGTGGGCCCTTGCCGGCAGCCAGCGTTGGAACTCGCAGGCAGGAAAGCTGAATTGGATGATCCTGTTTGGCCGCTTCAGTTTGGCGGCTGCCGTAATTTACTTTGGATTTGAGCAGGTACTCCATCCAGAGTTTACGCCGGGAGTTCCGGATGTGAAACTTACGCCGGCATGGATTCCGCTTCACGCAATGTGGGGATACCCAGTGGGAGCTTTTCTGGTGCTCGCTGGAGCGGCGCTGCTCCTCAACTTCAAGCCCCGCATCTCCGCTTGCTGGATTGGTGTCTTGATGACGCTGCTCACGGCGTTGCTTTACCTGCCGATTCTGGCGCGGACTCGTGATCCCTCCCAAATGACGGACGCGATCAACTTTGTTGCGGATACGCTGATGTTCGGCGGGATTGCCTTGCTGGTGGCAAGGGCGTTGCCGGCAGAGGGTTAGCTGGAGCTTGCCATCCATTGAACAGCTCTGATTGGAAGCGCCGCCCTTCCCTTGTCATCCCGACCGGAGTTCCGAAGGAACGCAGTGGAGGGATCTGCAGTTGTCTCCTCCGCAGCAGTCTTCACCTCACGGATGGCAAGCGGCGAAAGCGAGGATTCTTGACAAAATCCGAGATTAGACAGAATCTAATATAGTTCATGGACTCGGAATCGATTCGACGCTGTCTCGAGAGTAGCGGGTTGCGATGCACCCCGCAGCGGCACTGCGTGATGGCATTCCTGATGGAACATACCGGCCATCCCACGGCTGCAGAAATCTTCGAGGCCGTCAATCGTGTGGATCCGCGCTCCTCAAGGGCCACGACCTACAACAATTTGCGGGATTTGGTGCAAGCAGGCTTGGTGCGTGAAGTGGCCGTAGAAGGCCGCGCCGCGCGCTTCGATGCAAAAACAATGCGACATCATCACTTCATCTGCGACCGCTGCGGCAACGTAGAGGACGTGGAGTGGTACGACGTGCCTAAGCCCGCCTCGGGCTCACTCGGTAAGCGGATTCTACGCGAGTGCGAACTCATTGCCCGCGGGCTGTGCACCAAATGCGCCCGCGCGAAGGGCCGCAGACGAGTAGATGCCGAATCGATTTTCCACAAAGAATTCGAAGGCGGAAATCCTTAGACCTAAACGCAGCACAACAGCGGGGCGCCTGTCCCCGCCAACAAGGAGACACTGAATGGCGAGCAAAGGAACCGAATTTACGTCCGAAGCGAAATCCGAATCTAACGCGCAGGTAGCGTCCGCAGCGAAATGCCCGGTCGACCACGGGCAGACCGCAGCCGGCCCGGGGGCTGCACCCAGCGGCCCGCGTACCAATCGTGACTGGTGGCCAAACCATCTCAGGTTGGAGTTGCTGCATGCGCACTCCGAGCTTTCCGACCCCATGGGCGCAGAGTTCGACTATGCGAAGGAGTTTAAGACCATCGACTACGAAGGCCTCAAGAAAGATCTGGCCTTTGTCATGACCGACTCGCAGGATTGGTGGCCCGCCGACTTCGGCCACTACGGTCCGCTGTTTATCCGTATGGCCTGGCACTCAGCCGGCACCTACCGCACTTACGACGGCCGTGGCGGCGGCGGACGCGGTCAGCAGCGCTTCGCTCCTCTCAACAGCTGGCCTGACAATGTCAACCTCGACCGCGCCCGCCGGCTGCTGTGGCCGGTGAAGCAAAAGTACGGCAAGAAAATTTCCTGGGCCGACCTGATGATCCTGGCCGGCAACGTCGCGCTGGAGACGATGGGCTTCAAGACCTTCGGCTTTGCCGGCGGCCGCCCAGACACCTGGGAGCCCGATCACGATGTCGACTTCGGCGCCGAAGCCACCTGGATGGGCACCGACAAGCGCTACTCCGGGGAGCGCGATCTGGCCGACCCGTACGGCGCCACCACCATGGGGCTCATCTATGTGAACCCTGAAGGCCCCGAGGGCAAGCCAAACCCCGCAGGTGCGGCCAAAGACATCCGTGTCACCTTCGGCCGCATGGCCATGAACGACGAAGAGACGGTCGCGCTGATCGCGGGCGGCCACACCTTCGGCAAAACTCACGGCGCCGGCCCGGGCAGCCACCTCGCGCACGAGCCCGAAGGAGCGCCGATTGAAAACCAGGGCCTCGGCTGGACCAGCGCCTACAAGACCGGCATCGCCGGGGACGCGATCACCAGCGGCCTGGAGGTTACCTGGACCACCAAGCCCACGCAATGGTCCAACGAGTACTTCGACCACCTCTTCAAATTCGAATGGGAACTCACCCAGAGCCCCGGCGGCGCGAACCAGTGGAAACCCAAAGGGGACGCCGGCGCCAACACCATACCCGACGCCCACGACCCCAACAAGAAGAAGCAGCCCGCCATGCTGACCACCGATGTGGCCCTGCTCGCGGATCCGGCCTACGCGAAAATCTCGCGTGACTTTTACGAGCATCCAGAGAAGTTCGCCGACGCCTTCGCCCGCGCGTGGTTCAAACTGACCCACCGCGACATGGGTCCACGCGCCCGTTACCTCGGGCCCGAGGTTCCGGCCGAAGAACTTATCTGGCAGGATCCCGTTCCCAAGGTCGACCACCCGCTGGTCGATGATAAGGATGTCGCCGCCCTTAAGGCGAAGGTGCTTGCGTCTGGCCTCTCCGTCTCCGAGCTCGTCTCGACCGCCTGGGCTTCGGCCTCGTCGTTCCGTGCCTCCGACAAGCGTGGCGGCGCAAACGGCGCCCGCATCCGCCTTGCCCCGCAAAAGGACTGGGAGGCCAACCAGCCGGCCCAGCTGGCCCGCGTGCTGAAGACGCTGGAGAAGATCCAGGGCGAGTTCAACGCGTCGGCCACCGGCGGTAAGAAGATCTCGCTGGCCGACCTGATCGTCCTCGCGGGTGCTGCGGGTGTCGAGAAAGCGGCCAAGGATGCCGGTATCGCGACCACCGTGCCCTTCGTCGCCGGCCGCACAGACGCCTCGCAGAAACAAACGGACGCTGAGTCCTTCGAGCCGCTCGAGCCGAAGGTCGACGGTTTCCGATCCTACGGCTACAAGAACTCGGAGCCAGCCGAGGTCGCTCTGTTGGACAAGGCTCAGCTACTGCGCTTGACCGCGCCGGAGCTGACCGTGCTGATCGGCGGTCTGCGCATGCTCAACACCAACTTCGGGGGCACCAAGTTTGGTGTCTTCACCGAACGTCCGGAGACACTGACTAACGACTTCTTCGTGAACCTGCTGGATATGAAGTACGAGTGGAAGCCCACCACGGACTCGAAGGACACCTTTGAGGGCCGCGACCGTAAGACCGGCGCGGTGAAGTGGAAGGCTACCCGCGCCGACCTCATCTTCGGCGCCAACTCCCAGCTACGCGGCACGGCGGAGGTCTACGCCTGTGCCGATTCCCACGCGAAGTTCGTCAAGGATTTCGTCGCCGCCTGGAACAAGGTAATGAACCTGGATCGCTACGACCTCTTGCCGTCCGTCGTTTAACTTCACGTTCGTTCACACCGCGGTCCGGCCTAGCCTGAGATCTCTCAGGCTAGGCCGCAGAGGTACCGGCAAAATGAGTCCAGTCGGCCTTCGTGATCGAACTCTGGGGGAGAAGAACAGCCTTTGTGCCAGATGATTACGTGCTCGGCAGGAACAGCTCTTGAAGGCGCACAGCGTATCACGGACCTATATTGTCAGTGCTTAGGCTCCCCAGTGAATCAGCATCGAAGAATGCGTTCGTAGCATACGGACCGACGCCGTCGATCGCCTGAACTTGATTGTTGATAACGCTCGAGTTGGTCAAGGTGCCAGTTGCGCCTTGGAGATAGAGTCCGCCGGCAAACGCGGTTGAATTCGCATCAAAAGAGGATTGATCGATTGCGGCTGTTCCCGCGACAGCGTCATCGACGAAAAAGAGACCTCCTCCGTATGCGTTGCCTTGGTTGCTGTCAATATGAGTGCCGCACATCGTGATCACGATGTGTGCTCCGTCCATGTAGACGCCGCCTCCGTTTCCTCCATTGCCTGGATTGCCACCGGTACCTGTGGCCTGGTTTCCTTGAATCGTGTCGTTGACAAGATCGACAGAAGCTCCTAGATTCCCGAGCGCTCCGCCATCGCTCGCCTGATTTCCCTGGAAGGTACTTCCTACAACGGTCGTTGTGCCGACACCCACCGAGTAAATGGCTCCGCCTGCTGAGTCCTGCCCACTTGCCGGACCTATGTTGTTAATGAATTGACTATTGATGACATTGAGCGTTCCTCCATAGCGATAGACCGCTCCGCCTCCGGTCGGCGCGCCTGTGCCTGCATTATCAGTCCCATGACCGTTGGCTAAAGTAATATTCTGAAGCGTCAGAGTTGGGGTAGTAGCATCAAAGTTGTTGGTGTTCAGAAGCAGTTGCCTGACCTGGCCGCCGCCGTCCAGTGTCACTAGATTACCTCCGTCGATCACTGTGTCCTGGGTGATTGACTTGGTGGAACTGAGAACGAGCTTGTATGGCGAGGGGCCGCAATTGAAGGTGACTACCTCGCCGGCAGCAATGGCCGCTTCGAATGCGCTCTCCGTACAGCTGGCCGGAGTTCCATCACCCACGACATTGGTGTTGCCTGCTGTATTTACTGCGCTGATGGGCGTAGCACACGAAGAGGTTCCAGGGTTCGTGGGGGGAGGGGGCGCTGGCGGGGTCGCACTGGGCGTCGCCGATGCCTGATTGGAATTTGCACTTTCTCCGCTGGCGCTGACTGCTGTGACCACGTAGTAATAGGTGGTTCCGTTGGTTACGGTCGTGTCGGTATAACTTGTGCCCGCAGGCGACGCCACTGTTGTGTAGGGTCCGCCGTTGGTCGCTGCCCGTTTGACATGGTAGCTGGTTGCGCCGGTGCTGGCCGTCCACGCAAGCGAGATCTGTTGGTTGCCTCCCGTGGCCGTGAGGTTAAGGGGAGCAGCCGGGGCGGTGGGCGCAGCAGTCGCTGTCGCGGCCGCCTGGTTGGAATTCCCGCTTTCTCCCGTCGCATTCACAGCTGTCACGACGTAGTAGTATGGGGTTCCGTTGGTTACGGTCGTGTCGGTATAACTTGTGCCGGCAGGCGCGGCCACTGTTGTGTAGGGTCCGCCGTTGGTGGCTGCCCGTTTGACATTGTAGCTGTTTGCGCCGGTACTGGCTGTCCACGCAAGTGAGATCTGTTGGTTGCCTCCCGCGGCGGTGAGGTTAAGGGGAGGAACCGGGGCGCTGGACGCAGCCGTCGGAGCGCTATTTCCGTCACCGTTATTGCTGCTATTGCTGCCGGAGTTGCTACAGGCGTTGCACGCAAGCAGCATGGTGAACAACGAAATTTTCAACCAGGAAGACGAGCGCAGCGCACGAAGCCTCATAACTTGACTGGAGCCTCGAACGAAGTCTACTTGTAATGAATCGTTACGGAACGGGCACCAAAGTTGTACGGCCTATTTCGGGCCTATTTCGGGGAAGGACGGGCTAACCCCTAATGCAAGTCGATCAGATCCCGGCCTCCACAAGAATTGCTCACCTCGAATCTCTGGGTTGGTGATTGTTCCGGTTCGTCCCCGAAAAGGGTCGACTTTACGGCAGTTTCGCTCAAAGAAGTCGGCCTTGATCTTCCAGCCATTCGGCCTCACCGACAAAGTACGCAACGAAAACTAGGTTTTCCATCGGGTCTAACCCGTCATTCACAGCCTTTTTGATCAGAGGCCATTCCAGAGCTTGTTTTGAAAAATCCGTCTCCGACAGCAACTTTTCAAAGCCGCTCCTGATTTCAGAGCACGAGCGTGCACAATACGCTCGCCATGATTCACTCTCTTTGCGAGGCTCGGAATCCGCACTGAGCCAGTACATTTCACAAATGCCAACGTCTCTAGGCGAAACTGAAATTGTCCACCTATACAGGCGTAAGCAAGAGTTTCCGCGTTTGTGAGCGCATCAGGGAACGACGTGACCCCCCAGCCCAGCTCATTGCCTGCCAACTGAGCACCCTTCGCTATTTCTGGCGGCAGATCGTATTCAGTCATGCGGAGTTTACCGATAATGCGACTCTTTAGGCCCTACGATCACGACGGCCGCATGCTCAGAAGAAGACGGGATACGATTGTCGCCATATCGCCAGCATACTTGGCGTACAGCGTCATGGATTTAGATTCCATTACGTGCCGGGCACTCCCGGGAGTGTTGTCAACGCCGGACGCTCACAAAGCAGCGTCGGGGTATTCGCGCCAGCCGCTGCGCAAACTCGATTCACGCTCTTGCTCCACCTTAGCAATTGCCTCGCTCCTGGTACTGCAAGGGACAATTTGCACATCACTGCCTTCGAAATCAAACGGCTCACCTTCCGTGATTTCAACAAAGAACTGGATGTGGGAAGAGCTTTCTTCGGTCTTCGCGGCAATCCGGCGATAACGTCTTGGGGGCACGTCCTTGTATAGGACGTAGATCCCATCCGAGGTTGTCATACGGCGAATTATAGGCGACGGATCTTGCCTTGCACTCTCGGGGCGATGACCGAGGATGCCGCACGAGCTTCACCTATAGGGTGCCTGCCCGAACCTTCCGGATGAGGTAGCTTACGGCGTTATCTGCTGCGAGGGAGAAACCAATTCGACCTAAGACCCCACCGTCTTTTCGTGGACAATTGAAGATCCTTCGCCGTCAATTTTCGGTGGGCTTTTCTTCTATGTGATCGATGACCAACACTGGCACTGGACGCCTCTGCTTCTCCAATTTCAGCCCGAGCTGTTTGCTGACCGCATCGAAGAGTGAAAGAGCTCCAATGGGGTCAGTTGTTGTCGATGCAGCAGTGGCCGATGCGCCCGGAGGCGGACCACCGCTCCCGATTCCGCCACCTCTAGTCAGATCGATGGAACTGAAGCTCAACGTGAAGTTCCATCTGCCTTGAACGCCCGTACCATCCAATACCGGGCTATAGATATACCCCGCTGCGACTCTTTGCAGCTCATCTCCAATTTGCGCCATGTCCATGTTCTGGCACGAAACCAGCCGATTGAGCACCGGGTTCCCGATCCTCGGATCCTTACCGTCGGGCCCCGGACCCTCTTTGCATCGCGTACGGCTCAAGGGATCAGCTTTGATGAGTTTCGGATTTGCCGCGATCAAGGTATAGGCGGTTCCGGGCCGTTCTTCCATGTGGGTTTGCAACTTGAAGCGATCGGCCAGCAGAGTTTTTAACATCTGGCGAAGGTCGTCAATGTCTATGCGCGGGGCCGGCCCGGTGCTCGCCGGGGCATCGCTAACGACCTTCGCCAGGATATCGAAGCGATCCGAATCCAGCCATTTGGGCGCACCCACCATCCCTTCGTCATTGCTTGGGCTGAAATCCCAGGCAAACGTGATGAGAAATTTGAGCGTGGCGCCCTCTACCTCCATCTGGCCACCATTGATTCTGAGGCGCAACCTTCCGTCTGATTTGCTGGGCGTGATCACCGCGACGTCAAATTGCGGCGGCGGCGGTGAGGGGAGGATTTTTTCCAGGCCGGGCGCGTTCGGGGTCGGCTTCTCATTCACGCTGTCAACGATGAGCACGGGCCGCGGAGCAGTCAGGTGCTCCAGCTTGAGCCCGAGCTGCTTGTCCACAGCGTCGAAGATAGAGATGCCGGGGGTGCCGGCGTTCCGAAGCATTTGCGGTGGAGTCCAATTGATGTCGAAATCCCACGAACCTTTCAGGCCGGTGGAGTCCACGATCGGGTCAGTCAGATAGCCGCCGGTCCAATTGTGCAAGTTTCGCGCAAATTCCTCCATGGTCGTGTGGTGACAGGAAAATGCGATGGAGGGCACCGTACCGGGTGTTGGATTCTGTGGCGGTCCCTGGAACCTGCAATCGCCATCGCCCGAAGCCTCTGCCGGCTTCAGCTTCGGCGGGCCCTTTCCGGTGGTGAGGACGAACGCGGGGAGAGGCTGACTGCCGTTGTGAAAGACGAGCTTGAATCGATCCGCCAGCAAAGATTGAAGCATCAGCTTGACTGTCGCTGGGGGAGTGGTGGCAGGAGCTTTGGCGATGACTTCGAACCGGTCGCTTTCAAGCCAGATGGGCCCACCCTGCACGGTACTGGCGTCCACGCCATAAGCGGTGGCGATCATATCCACCATGGTGGCCTGGTGCAACACATACCGGTCACCACGAAGCACATTCCCATTCATAAACGGGATCCTGCGATAAGGACTCACATGAACATCTGCGGCTTCAAATGCGGGTGGTTTGTCATTGGATGTGGCGGGGGACTGTGCGAAGACCGGGCCGGAGAGAACGGCGAGGAGGATCATAATCGCGGACGCTCGCATCATCATTCGAACCTCCATCAAAAGCAGGACGGGGCTGGTGATGTTCACTTACAAACAATTCATTCCCGGTTTCGAATACAAGAAGTATTTTGCCCTCTCTGTTTTGTAAAATCGAATGAAAAGAGCCGGTGTTGCTCTTCCTCGACGAACCAAGCGAGGACTTGCCCGCTTGGCATAGGTTTCCAGTTCCTGACGAGCTAGTTGTCCTGTGGAGCTTTCGCTTGATCCCTCCAGCTTCACAACGACCCACCCGTAGCAGAGTTAAAGGACCCTATGCTAGCCGCTCTCTTGCCTCAGTCATCTTGCTTGGCCTGCTCCTTTCTCCGTTTTCTGCATTCTCCAACCAGGCAGGCGGGATAGACGAAGCAAAGGCCAACACTACAGAACATGCGGGAGATGCAGCGTGCCTCGGCTGCCACAAACAGCAGGCGCTCCCCTACCTGCACACCTCACATCATTTGACATCGCAGTTGGTGACTCCTGCTTCGATGAGATTCTCTCTGCCCGGCGGAGCGAAGACCCTGATGATTGTCGACCCCGCCAAGACGAGCGACGAACCATACCTCTTCTTCCAAATCAAAGCGAGCGATGACCGCTATTATCAAAGCGCGGTGACCGGCTGGGGATCGAGGCGTCAGACAAGAACCGAGCCGATGGATATTGTGATTGGTTCTGGCAAGCGCGGACAGACCTTTCTCTATTGGGATGCCAACCGCTTATTCGAGCTTCCAATCAGCTACTGGACCGCGAGCCATGATTGGATCAACAGTCCAGGCTATGGCGACGGGACGGCAGACTTCACCAGGCCCGTAAACCCCGGATGCCTGGAATGTCATGCGACGGCTATCCGAGCGCTTTCCTCAGATCCTTTTACCAACAGTTATGAAAAAAACACCCTGGTGACCGGGATATCCTGTGAAACCTGTCACGGCCCAGGCCGGGACCACATCGCGAAGCAAAGAGCAGCGTCATCGAGGGGAATCCGCGCGGACCACGACCTTATCCTGAATCCTAAGCGCTTCTCGCGCGACCGGCAGGTTGACCTCTGTGCACTCTGTCACAGCGGCACCGAGCGGCAGGAGGTTGCCCCAGCATTCTCCTTTGTGCCAGGGCAACCGCTTGGCAATTATTTTCGGCCTCTTGCGTCTGTGGATGTCGAGCGTCCGGACGTTCACGGCAACCAGGTTGGCCTGCTGCGCCGGAGTCGTTGTTTCCTGGCATCGCCTACGATGAGCTGCTCGACGTGTCATGACGTCCATGCTGCAGAGCGACCGGCTGCCGCCTACTCCGGCCGTTGCCTCACCTGCCATCAATGGCAAAGCTGCGGCGTCGCGAAGAAGATAGGGCCCAGGATCGCGGAAAACTGCATCGATTGCCATATGCCTGTCCAGGCCACGAACGTAATCGTGTCCGAGACGGCGGGCAAGGTCACGCGCGCAACCATGCGCAATCACTGGATCAAGGTCTATTCGGACCCAGCCTCGCCGGCAAACTAGGCCTGGTTCGCAAGAGGTACACTGTAGCTGGTCGATACCCTCTTCCCGGGAGGACCGCCATGTTGATCGTGAAACCTCTCGCAAGACTCACCTTGGCAGGAATGACGGCACTTGCGGGCTTTGGGACGTTCGCTGTGGCCCAGGGAAGCAAGTCACAGGTAGTCATGCTGCCGGATCCCACTCCGCGTCAGCCTGATCTGGAGCAGAAGTATAGTCAACCCGTAGTAACCAGCACCGCAGCAGACCACGCGGCGATGGTGCTGAACGAACAGCGCCAGGCGCTCATCATTCGAGCTTCCAACCAGCTGGCTTCGCTGGCCGCGATGTTGAACGACGGCATTCAGAAACATGAGAAGGGCACGTCGCTTGCTCCTGAGGTGCAAATCGCCGACCTCATGGAAAAGCTGGCTAAGAACGTGAATACTTCCATTAAACTCGCCGGCGAACCGGCTACCACCGGCCACGCATCGAAGTCTGACCCGGCAAAGACAAGCACTCCAGCAACCTCCGTTGCCGAGAACACACTTGAAGCGCAACTCAAGCAGCAGGCCGGACAGCTTGTTGTGATCGTTCAGGAACTTCAGGCAGAAGTCAGCAAGACGAACCGAGATACGCTGTCGGTAGGTGTACTGGCGAAATCCGCGGAGGTCGAACGTGCAGCCAAGAGTCTTAAGGAACGAATGAAGAAGCGTTCCAGCGGCTGATAACTTCACCGCAGGCGCGCGCCCGATCAATTCTTATGGAGTGAAAGCCGACGGAGCCTGGGGAAGTTTGTGCGTCAACGACTCATTCGCTTCCTTCTTCATCGAGCTCACTTTCGCGAACTCGGCCGCCGCTTCTTCCTTCTTGCCCATGGATTGATAAAGCCTGGCAAGCCGCCAATGGGGTGCAGAGTCCTTGGGATCTAACGCAATCGCACGCAATAATTCCGTAGCGGCGTCCTCTTTCTTGCCCTCGCTTGCATACACGATACCCAGGTCTCGATGGACCATAGCAGAAGACGGATCTCTGGCTAACACTCCTTCCAATGCAGGCTGGGCGTTGGCGTAATCGTTCAGCTTGACCAACGAATCACCTAAATACTCCTTCGCCTGCAGGTTCTGCGGATCATTGCCGAGTTCGGCTTCAAATTCCTTCACCGATTCTGCGTAGTGGGTTTGCGTCCACAAGAGGTAACCCAGACAGAAATGTACATTCGGCTCCTTCGGATTGGCGGCCGCGGCCGCCTGGAAATGCTCCATCGCTCCTGCGTCATCGCCAGTTTCATCCAGCGCCTCCGCTGCAATCATCTCGGCTTCCGCAGAGGATGGATTCAGATTCAGAATCTGCTTATAAGTGGCACGTACACAATCGTACTGCTTGCTCCATAGGCAGCTGTGAGCGAGGGCAAGGCGTAAGGGTAGATTCTGCGGCTGCTTTTCAGCGGCCTGCTGGAGGAATGGAACAGCGACAAGATAGTCGCCCATCCCATAATGGGCCATGCCTAACAGAATGATCAGGCGCTCATCGCCAGGATGCTTGCGCAACTCAAGGGTGAATGGTTTGATGGATCCCCTGTAGAGCGCGCTCTTGAAATAAGCCAGCCCCAGATTCATCTGGAGACCAGGAAAGGCCGGATCAATTGCCTCTGCCTGGTGATAAAACGCAATAGCTTGCGAGTAGTGCTCCTGCCGCGCTTCCATCAAGCCCTGATGGGCAAAGGCTTCGGCATTACCGGGATCACGCTCCGCTATGGAATGCCATGCCTGCTCTGCTTCAGCATTGTGACCGCCTGCTTCCAGGGCGAGAGCGTCCGTTCGGCTCGCCTGCGCGAGTGCCGCCGGGTGTAGTGAAGAAGCTACCCCCAGCAGCAGAACCAGCCACAGGACTCTCACCACGCTGCTCACCATACGCCTCATCCCGGCGGGCTTAGAAAACAAGCATCGCCTGCAAGAAAAAGTCCAGAGCAGGTGGTTCCTGCCCTGGACCCCTTTGGAGACGATGATAAATCTAAAACACCAGCTTGCCCCCTAACTCCAGCACCCGTGGATCCTGGGTGCTGGTGACCTGGCCGAAGTTGCTGGTGATCTTGCCCGTCGCGTCGGCATTAAAGCTGTTGCCGATGCCATTGAATTCCGTATGGTTGAAGGTGTTAAACGACTCTGCGCGGAACTGAAAGTGAACCCGCTCTGATATGTCGAACGTCTTATAGAGCGAAGTGGTAAAGTTCAAACGGCCTGGCCCCAGGACCGAGTCTTTGCCCGCGTTGCCGAAACCCTGGTTTGTATTGCCGGCCCACGCTGGAAGAGGCGCCGCGAACGCAGTGGGATCGAACCACTCGCCCTGCTTCTTGGGGTAACGGACCTTGCCTACGAGGTTAGGACGGCTGGTGTAGCCACCGTCCAGACCGACAGGGTCGTAGTTCAATCCGAGTGACGGTCCTTGGTTGGCAATGAGGGCTCCGGAGTCAATCGCCGTTCCCGCCACTTCCCAACCACCAATCGCCATGCGCGTGAAGTAGTTAGTCTGGCCAAAGTCCGGCAGCTTGTAAATGTAGTTGGCGTTGAGGATGTGGCGGCGGTCAAGCGCGCCGGAGCCACGATCGAAATTCGGGTTGAAGGGATCGCTGATGGTATTCAGGTCGTAGGACGTGACATCGATCTCATGCGACCAGGTGTAATCAAGCTCGCCGCTGAGACCATGTTTGCCCTGTGCGCGAAGACCCGTCTGGAAGCTGTTGTACGTGCCTCGGGTCGAGTTTTCCTGCTGGGTAATTCCCGCGAAGCCCGGGTAGGTGCGGTAGATATCGGTGATAGGCAGAGAGTTTCCGGGCACGGATTCTGAATACCGGTTGTGATCTCGCCGACTTGGGGAGGATTCACGCAGCCGGGAATGGGTGAATTGGTTCCGGAGTGGTTACTGGAATCGCCTTGATCCGCGCGCACGGCTAATGGAGTGGAGAGTGGGTAAGTGTTTACATTGCGCTCGATGTTCTGCGCCC
>CAWBRJ010000055.1:0-42860 GCA_963790935.1 uncultured Acidobacteriaceae bacterium
CGTCGTCCGAAGATAAGGTCCCTCCCTAATCTGCAGGAAGGGACCTTATCGTGCTTCGCACCGCGGATACCCGCCTTAGCTGTGTGCCCCAACCGCAACTGGAATATCCAATTTTTCCTCCCATTCGCCGGCGTGGATGTGCCCGCACCCGCCCTGCGCCGCCGGATAGAACCTTCCGTCCGTTTCATGCACCATGAACCCCATGTTGCCCGGCCGGCGGTTGGGCGGCAGGCCGAGGTTTGCGAGGGTTTCCGCGGTGGATTGATAAGTGACCCCGATCTTTAGCATCTGGCGCGCCTGTTCGGGTGTGGCAATGGGCCGCCCCAACTCCTTTGCCATGCGAACATGGCGCTCGATCATTTGGATCGACGTCATGCGCTCGCCTTTCGTGGTGTTCCAAAGGTTATCTTCGATGCCGGCGCGAGTGTGTTGCCCGAGCGCGATGCAGATAGCCGCGACCGGGTGAGACAGACGAAACGTAGTCTGGTAGGTGAAGAAGGAACCGTGCGGTGTGCGGCGGATCAGCTCCATCAGGTCGAATGGGTTGGCGCCGCACACGCCCCCGCCGCCGATGCTGAAGAAGCCGTTCACCGGCCCCATGTAGTAGCCCTTGCGAATGAGACGCTCCACTAGCTCGAGGCTGTGGACGTGGCCAAGCGCGAAATACGGTTGGATGCCATTCTGAACCATGCGCTTGATGTTTTCGAGATAGAAGTCCGGCGTCGAATCGGCCACAAGGTTGGCCATCGCATGGAGCATGGCCGGGTTGGTGAGACGCGTTCCTTGAAATTCCTCAACGGGATGCAGCGCGGTCAGATCGTAGAGGCTGGTGCCACAGGCTACTGTGACCTGATCCGGCTTGGGATTGATTTCGGCCAGCTTATGGCGCGAGTCGTAGTTCTGGAACTTCGCTTCTTCCCCAGGCTCGGGGGCAAAAGAAATCGACCCGCCGAGCTGCAGGATCATCTTCGGCACCGCCTCGCGCAGCCGCCCGATCTGATCGTTGTACTCGTTGAAATTTTTTGAGATGTGGCCGGTTTTGGGGTCGCGCACATGGATGTGCAGCAGGGTCGCACCGGCATTGAAACAATCAACCGCAGCCTGGACCTGTTCGTCCCAGGTGACGGGGAGCTTTTGTTCAGGTGGGCAATCCCCTGGCACCCAGATCGGTCCGTAGGGCGCTGCGGTGATCATCAGTGGAGCTTGATTTTCGGGTAGCAATGAGTCGTCGGTGAAATACATTTTTTTCTCCTCACTTCGATTAATTGATTTGCCGCATGTCGAACCTGACCTACGCACCCGGGCGGTAAGCAGTCCACCGTGAACCCACCGTGCGGAACTAACCCCAAAGACACGACGAGCCTAGCCCCAAGCGGGGACTCCTTGCAACTAGGAGAACCACTAGGTGTGTCCATCTCTTGGTAAACGGCCAGGTGTTTGGGGGTGCCCGGGAAGGGAAAGTTCTCCTTCCCAGGCCTAGCGAAAGCTTAGCAATCCTGCCAAGTTGCAGTCTGCTGGCAGTTTTGCCAGTCCAGCTAACTCGAACGGCCGGTGTACTATCTCGAATGGAGATGAAAAGACAGCTCCAAGCCGCCAAGGCCCGCCCTGTTGGACGGCAGTGGCCTGCCTGTTATCGGCTTGGTGTGTTATTCCTTCCGTTTGCCCTCTGGGTAGCAGCTGCGCAAACTCCACAAATTAAACCAACCAAGCGGGTTCTAGTATTCAATGAGTTCGGAGTGTCCGTTCCTGTCATCAGCTGGGCTTTGTCGGAGTTTCGCAGTTCGCTCTATAAGCAGTCAGAATACAAAGTCGATTTGTTCGACGAGTCCCTGGACACTTCGCTATTTCCTGAGAAATCGTCACAGCAGGAGATTCGGGCCTGGTACATCCGCAAGTACCGTGACAAGAAGCCTGACATCATGGTCGCTCTCGGACCCGCACCCATCAAATTTCTGGCGGAATCCCGTGCTACTTTTTTCCCGGATGTCCCGATCGTGTTCTGCGGGAGCTCGCTGGACCAGGCGGAACGCCCAAAGCTTGATTCCCATTTCACGGGAGCGTGGATGACGATCGATCCGGCAAAAACAATCGAAGCGGCCCTCCGGCTGCAGCCCGGCACGAATCGCGTGGTGGTCGTCGGAGGTGTGGCTCCGTTTGATCGTGGAGTGGAATCATTTGTGAAGGCGGCATTGCGCAGCTACGAATCGAGGCTGACTCTTGAATATCTGACCGATCTGGATATGCCAACGCTGCTCGATCATCTCCGTCATCTGCCCGAGCATTCCATTGTGTTCTACACGTCCCTCTCAGTGGACGCCAAGGAACAGAGTTTTATCAACGCCACGCAATCTCTTCCGATGGTTGCGCGAGCCGCAAACGCTCCCGTCTATGGCATGGCCGATACGTTCATAGGTCAGGGCGTTGTCGGGGGCTTTGTAAGCAGTTATGCGGCGCAAATCAATACAGCAGTCGGCATGATCCGCAAAATCCTGGACGGTGCGAAGCCGGCGGACATTCCCGTGGTGATGGGCACTAATGCCTATATGTTCGACTGGCGTGCCCTGCAGAGATGGGGGCTCGACGAGAAAAAGCTTCCGATTGGCAGTACCCTGTACTACCGGCAGCCCGGGGTTTGGGAACTCTACAAGACTCGAATCATTGGCTACGCCCTGGCCATGCTGGCCTTGGTTCTTCTGAGCGGCTATCTTCTTTTCGAAAGAATGCGGCGAAGAAGGGCAGAAGTCTCGTTGCAAGCCAGCTTTGAGTTCGAGAAACTCATTTCTGAGTTGTCTACATATTTTATTGATATGCCTGCGAACAAGATAGACGCAGGAATTGACGAAGCATTGAACCGGCTCCGGGTTTTCCTGAGCGTGGATCGAGTGACGATGTTCGAATTTTCTGCGGATCAGGTGGAATTACATCGAACACACCACGATTCCGGAGCGGACATGCTTGCCCCTGATGCCCTGAATGCAAAACTCTGTCCCTGGTATTTCTCGAATTTCTTGAGTGGCAAACCTCTTTTTCTCAAGAGCCTGAACGAATTGCCGGCCGAGGCTAAAGCAGAGCAAAAGCTATTGGAACGCTTCGGTGTGAAATCAAACGCCATTGTACCCATGGAATCAGAACGTACGATCATGGGTTCTCTTTCATTCGTGACCGTTGCGGAAGAGAGAACCTGGTCGGAGCACATTATTCATCAACTACCTACGGTTGGCAGCATTTTTGCCAATGCGCTGCTACGAAAGAGCGCGGACGAGGCTCGGGAGAGTAGCGAACTTCTAAAACGCGCCGTCCTCAATTCGCTGAGCAGCGGCGTTGCGGTGCTGGATGGAAACGGAAACATCGTCAGCTCCAATCCACAGTGGATCGAGTTGGTGAAGAACGGTGGAGTTGGGTTCACTTCCGATCTGGGAGTTGGAGTGAATTATCTGGAGGCGTGCCGAGCTGCCATGGAAGCGGGAAACCAATCGGCCAACCAGGGATTGCTGGGGATCGAAGCTGTCTTGGCCGGTGAGGAAGCTCAGTTCTCCATGGAATGGGATTGGTCCGGTGGGTCGGGTTCGAGGTACTCGCTCATGACCGTGACGCCTCTGAGCAGCGTACTGCCGGGTTGCGTGGTGGCGCACACCGATATAACCCAACGGAAGCAGGAAGAGCGGGAGCGGCTCGAGCTGAGCGGCCAGCTAATTCGTGCGCAGGAGGAGGAGAGAAGCCGTCTTGCGCGAGAGCTACACGACGATTTTAATCAGCGGCTGGCGATGTTGGCAGTGGATCTGCAACGCGCTTCGCAAATGATTGCCGCTTCGCCCCTGGAGGCTGAAAAGCGGTTGCGCGACCTGTGGATTCGCGCGGCAGATCTTGGGGACGATTTGCACTCTTTGTCGCACCGTTTGCATTCTTCCACGCTTGAGAACCTGGGATTGACTCTCGGACTCAGTTCGCTGTGTCAGGAGTTCACTGAGCAGCAAGGAATTCAGGTCGATTTCGCGCACGAAAACATATCTCGCGGAATTAACCCCAATCTTGCTCTTTGCATTTTCCGGATTGTCCAGGAGGCACTTCGCAATGTGAAGAAACACAGCGGCTCAAATCGAGCGGAGGTCCGCTTGCGACGGGAAGACGAACGGTTATACCTGTCGATATCCGATGCGGGCATCGGTTTTGATAAACAACAGCGGTCGAATCGTGCCGGACTCGGAATTCGCAGCATGGAAGAGCGGCTACGGCTCGTCGGAGGGCGTATTGAGATTGTTTCCGAGAGAAATCGCGGTACAATTCTGAAGGTATGTTTACCGTGCAAGGAAACTCAGGAGTCCGTCATCCGAAGCTTGGAGCGCGGGCCTAGCGCATTCAAGGAGTGATCATGCCCGCGGCCCAAACACATCCCGCACCACGCCCCCGAATTTTGCTCGCCGATGACCACGCTGTGGTAGTCGAAGGTATTCGTGGGCTGATTGAGAAGCACTACGATGTAGTGGGGGTTGTGATGGACGGGCGCGCCCTGATCACCGAAGCGAGTTTGGTCCAACCGGATGTCATCGTGCTGGACGTAGCGATGCCGTTGTTGAACGGCCTCGATGCCGGCAAGAGGATGCAGGAGATTCTTCCCAAAGTAAAACTCGTGTTCCTGACAATGCATGCCGATCCCAACCTGGCCGCGGCGGCTCTTCGATTGGGGCCGGTAGGTTTCGTGCTGAAGCATTCCGCGGCGTCGGAACTGTTGACCGCCATCGCCGATGTATTGCGCGGAAAGGCCTACGTCACAGCACGACTCAAGCCTGAAAACCGGCAGGTGCAGGAATCACGGGCGAAACAGTTTAGCAAGGAATTGACGCAGCGGCAGCGAGAAGTCCTGCAGTTACTTGCGGAAGGGCGGCCGATGAAAGAAATCGCCGACATTTTGAGCGTCAGCGAGAAAACTGTGATGTTCCACAAGTACGAGATCATGAAGTCTCTCAATATCAAGAACAATGCTGAGTTGGTGCTCTTGGCGCTCAGGAACGGATTGATTTCGACGTATCCGGTGGCATAGCCGTTATTTTCGCGTCCAAGCACTGAGAAAGCGGTATCTGCTCTTCAGTTCCCCCTAGGAATTTTCCTAGTAGTCCTGCCTTAACATCTCCAGTAGCATCGTGCTCGGAATCGCGGTCACTCGGCGGATAGGTATTCGCTTCCATCCGCTGGGAGAGCTAGGCGATCGGAGGAAATATTGAATCGGCCACGCGTACTGCTTGCCGATGACCATAGTTCCGTCACTGAACGGGTCAGCGCGCTGTTGCAGCCCAACTTCGAGGTGGTGGGTACCGTGACCAATGGCAAGGAATTGCTTTTCGAATCGGCGAGACTTCACCCGGACGTCATTGTGCTGGATATCTCTATGCCTGAACTTTCCGGTATCGAAGCGGCACATGAATTGCGCAGCCTCGGTTCAACGGCCAAAATTGTGTTCCTGACGGTGCAGACGCGCATTGAGTTTGTCCACGCTTGCCTCGCGGAAGGTGCGTCGGGATATGTCACCAAGTCTCGCCTGGCAACCGACCTTGTCCCTGCGATCGAGGATGCGCTGTCGGGCCATCGGTTCATTTCCCCTCCAGTTTCGCGATAGGAGATCTGTGCTATAGGAAACGTCTTTTCGTCAAGAGCCGCGGACAGACCCGAAACCTGGTGACACGAAACCGCGCTACTGCAATCCGATATTCCACCCTGAAAACTCGGGCAACTGCCATCCGAACCTCCGTTCGCTGCAGTGTGTCTCTATTTTCAGTGTCTCAAGTTTGGGGTCCAGACCAGGAGTGTGTCGGAGAGAAGTCCTGACAATCGGTCTAAAAACAGGAAAGAGAGATAAATGCTGCGGTGCCGCCTTATTATCCTGGAACGTGAGCCAGGGGTTTTGTCTTGCCATTCGGAGATGGAGAGGCAAAGGCATGCAGAGGCAGAACGTTGCCGTGAATCGCTTATGCACAGGCAATGGCAGCACGGAAGCGGAATAGTTTTAAGAGATTGTGCGTGGCGCAGATGAGTTTCCATTCCGAGGTCACCTTGGATAGGCCTCGTAGGCGAAATCTACGGATGCCGCGAGCTTCTTTGATCTGTCCAAAGACTGGTTCGACCGTGGATTTTCGTAGAGCGTAGCGAGCCTTTCCTTCTTGGCTGGCCAGGGCCTCTCTCATGCGGATTGCTTCCTCGTTGCGAGGTGCACTGGGAGGCAGCGGCGCTCCAGGTGGTTGTGGATTGGAGTCAGGTGAAACCAGGACTTCAATTCCCTTCAACGACGGATCCTGCAGGCTGGTCGTGTCCCAATAGCCCGCATCTGCGGTGATGGTGTCTGGAGTGGCCTGGGCGGTGCTGCATACACTTTTTACAAGCGGCAGCAACTGCTGCCGATCGATGGCTTGTTGGGTTAACTCGGCGGCCACGATGACTTGAGCGTGTGCGTCCACTGCGATCTGGACATTGTAAGCTTGCACAAAGCATTTCTGCCCGTTGTCTCTCATCACCCGCGAGTCGGGATCGACGAAGTTATACTGACGGCCCGGTGCAGCGGCGTTCTTTCTAGCTCGTAGGCGCTGCTTCTTCTCCTTCTCGCGCTGCTTCCGATCCTTTGGCGGTTGGCTGGTTTGCTCCCCTTTGCTGGGGCGGCCGCGTTTGCGCAGGGGAAGGGCGCCAAGAGCTTGCAACTGCTCTTTTGCTTCTTGCTCTAGTTCCGTCTTGGCCTGCTGGAGCCGCTGCAAGCGCTTTTGCGCACTCGCTAAGTCGTCGGGCAACGGATCGGCTGGTTGGCCGACGCCAAAACGTTGGTCTTCTTGTTGATCTGTTTGCTGCGCTTGGTTCAGTAATCGTTCCACTTCGGATCGCCAATGTTGCTCGCGTTCGCTGATCTTTTGGTAATCCACTGAGCGGTGGGTGCTGGCGTTGGCCTTCATCTTGGTGCCATCGATGGCTACGTTGCCCAACTTCACCAAACCAGCTTTCTGGCATAACCTCAGGGCCTGTACGAACAAGCCGGCCAGTGCCTCCAGATGCTCCTGACGAAACGCAGCCAGGGTATCGTGGTCAGGATGCTGGTCGGCAGACAGATAGCGAAATGCTAAGTGATCGTAGGTCGCCTTCTCGATCTTCCGGGAGCTGGTTATTCCGATGCAGTATCCGTAGAGCAATAACCGGGTCATCAGCAGCGGGTGATACGCCGACAGCCCTCGACCGTCCTTCCGTTCGTACTCAGCATAGATGGCAGACAAATCGAGTTCATTGACTACATCCGCTATAAACCGCGCCAAGTGGTCTTCCGGCAGCCAGTCTTGTAGCGAAGGAGGCAACAAAAACTCTTGATCCAGGCTACAAACTCGAAACCGCTTACTCATAGGCGAATCATACGAAATTCCCGCGCTCCCATACAGGTTTCTTCGCTGATCACCTATCTATCTCCGACACACTCCCAGTCTGTCACCAGGTTTACTAGTCAGTGAGAACAGATCAGGACGCAGGCGGGTAAGGTTCAGGCACTACCTCATTCCAGCTTTCCACAATCTCCAAAAGGAACAACGCCGCTAGCTTTCCTTTTGAATTGACGAATGCTAAATGCTTACCGTGAATCTCTGCCTTGGCAGCACACACGTGCTGGAGCGCGCTGGATGGTGGCCGCAGCTTAACCAGAATGGTCTTGTTCGGCATGGTCACAAGTATGCGCCCGAGGCCGCTATTAGAAGACTGGTAAAAATGCTAGCTTACTCCCAAAGGCAGGGTTTATGCGTCGGTTTATGCGTCAGTCGGCTTATGCGTCAGACGGGACTGGTACTTTTAGCAAGCTGCTTCCTCAAAGTACCAGTTCCGTCTGACGCATAAACCCGTGACGCATAAACCCGAGTGCTCAATTTTGGAGTGGTGATTGCTCCGCGTCTGTCCCCGAAACTTCGCCGGTTTCCGTGCCTCGCCGAAAAACCCTTGCACAACTTGCCTCCCGTATGTCCCGTTTTTCGGCCATTTTTCGTTGTCACCTAATATCGCCGCAGACGATCCTTTCCGGCCATGCGGAAGGCTAAGCCATGACGCCGTTATTTGGCGAGGTCGGGACCGTGAGCGGGTTGCACGATTGACGTACCATGGCCGGGTGATTGATAAAGCCAGAGACCAATTGTGGTCGCCAGCGTTACGATGATGACCACACTGAGCAGCAATCGGATCACATTTGAAGGACAGAACTCTCCGACACGCGGCATACTCGACTTCATTTCTATCTACCGGAAGCTTGTCGCAAAGGACAGCTTATTGGCAGATTGATTTCCTTGGGAGTCGAGAGCGAAGCGCTAGGCCGGGTGCGTTGCGATAGCTCTCCAGCCCCCATGGCTGGCAGTGATGCTCGCTTTCTAAGCCCTGAAGCTCGACATCGACCAAGGCGCTGCCCACAGTCAGAAAACACGCTAGACATATGCTATCGAAGCTTGCATCCGTGTTCCGGCGGTGGGCGAATCGACGAAATACGAAAATCTGTTTTTCCATCTCATGTGCTCCTTTGATAAATGGTGCCACTCATTCCGTAGCAAAACTGATCACTTTTGCTCAGGTTCCCCCAGCGGTACTTCAGAACTGTTGCTGGCAGGAAATTTAGAGGTCAGGAAATTTAGTGGTCGGACGGGGCTGTCACTTGGGAAACGAGAGTTTGCTACGGGTCGAAGGTGACCTTACGTTGCTTTAGGTCTGTGGAGATCTTTTTGCGGGGTCCTCGCTTCTGTAGAGCTTCTGAAAAATGGCGGCCGGTTTACCACTCTTGGCAAAGTTCCGGTCCCGTCTGACCACAAATCCTTACTAGTCAGGCCAGGTCTAAACTGGTTCCATGCATCCTCGGGTCAAGGTGATCTTGTTCTGGTTAGTTGTTTCCGCTTGCGTAGTATTGCTCTTTGTTCGTCGATAGCACGCTCATGGGTTCTCAGGGGAATTTACTCGTCAGACGGGGCTGGTACTTTGGGGAAACAGCCTGTCGTAAAGTACCAGTCCCGTCTGATGCATAAATTTCTGTGCAGGTTTTAAGCCACATTACGAGTTCAGGCCCTCCGGGGGAGAGGGCCCTCTCTGCTTTACTGGTTACCGTCGCCCACGTACATGGTCCACTCGGAGAACTTGACCCCGGTTGGCGACGTGTAGGTAATGTTGGCTGTGCCAGCGGTGAGCGCCCAGGCTAACCCTGACTGGCTCACGTACATCACCAGAGGATTGCTCGATGCCCACGTGCCGGTTGCGCCGGCATAGTTGGAGTTAAGCATGGGTTGCGCGGCTGACAAGCCGGAGTACACCCCATAGGGTGTGAACTGGATGAGAGCTTGCGTTGACACTGTATTGCCGTTGACGATCGGCGTTCCCGCATTTACGCGATCATTTGCTTGCTCGACGTCCTGTAGATATCCGCCCTCCAATTTCAGATTCAGGGTATTGATGACCGCCGCCGCCATCTGGGTCATAAGTAGGTACCCGGAAGCAGTAGGCGTGATGGCAGCAGTGGTAGTGGCGGCCAGGTACGGAGATTGGGTAGCGAAGTTTTGCCCTATCCCGAGACCACCGGTAGAAGCGACGCAACTACACAAGGCATTGCCGTAATTGATCACCGGGATATTGTTCTGCGCCCCAAGGGTTGCGACGAGTGAGTTCAGTGGTTCAAAGTTGGACCCTCCCTCGGATGACCATTGATTCGACTCGATTCCCAGAATGACCTGAATGTTGGCTGCTTTGGCCATTTTGATCATGGTTTGCATGGCATTGAGGAAATTTGGGTAGATGTAGGGAACGCTCGCGTCATCGTCTGCGTCTGCGTCATCGGCACCGACCATGATGTGAACGATCGCCGGATGAAGGTTAATGACATCCGCTTGGAACCTCTCCTCCGTGGCTTCAGACGTTCCCGATTCGCAAGTCACAAAGCAGTTTGGCGGGATCGGGCCTGACCAGCCCTGGTTGATCCAGTTGGAAGGAAATGCGCCCGGTGTGGTGCCCCACAGGTACGTGAATTGATCCCCGATAAAGACTACTTTGGGGGGTGTGGTGGCTGCGCTCGCGATCAAGGCAGAGAGAAACAGAGCTAAGGTTGCAGTTACTTTGCAATACTTGGTCATGCAATGCTGCCTCCCAGGCAGCTTACTTGAGCTAATGCCGAATTGGGGACAGGCCGGTGGGGGTAACAGCCTGGCAGCGACGAACTTAGTGGGGGCCCTGTAGCGATTGGGCAGGCGAGCAGAAATCGCGACTATGTGTATATATCATGGGTTATCGGCCCGTGCAAAGTATCTCTTATCCATTACGTCGGGGCCGAAATATGTTCCCCCAAATAGACCCAACTCCCGAGATCATTACATGACAGACATGACAGTTTCGCAGACCATGCTCAGTCAGCTCGGCGGCAACCGTTTCATCGCCATGACCGGCTCGAAGAATTTTGTCGGGAGCGACGACGCGTTGAGCTTCAAACTCGTGCCCAACCAGAGCAAGGCCAAGTACATGAGGATTGTGTTGACCTCGATGGACGGAAAACGGGGACGGAGTAACCCCGTAGCTGTAACGTTTAGGGGGTACTCCGTCCGTCCCTTCAACGGCCAGCTCACCCCGCCGCCGGTAACCTTTAGGCTCCTCGCGGTAGCCGTTCGGCTACCGTTACCGCCGCCTAGCGAGGATGAGCAGAAACCTATCCTATTGCAAATTAAAGGAAATTGTCGAAGAGCGGCCCACGTTCGCGTTGGCCCCGAACGTGCAAGAGGTGAACGCGTTGGGTTCCTGGATCCAGCGATTCGTACCAAGCCGGATGGAATTCGCAGTAGGCACCTATCTCTGTGTTCTTGCCGGGCGCGCGTTGCGCTTTAGTAAGTGAGGCGGTTGGTGAGACGCCCTCCACAAGGAGAAATGTACACATGAACGCGCTCGCTGTCGCCACAGGGAAACAGGGCATGGAATTCTTTGCGTTCGATGCGTATTACGTCGAGAAACTTCGAGCGGGAGATGCGCATATAGAGGCACACTTCGTGAACTACTTCAGCGAGCTGATCCGTCTCAAGCTACGCTCGCGCTTGAATTCCAAGGAAGCAATTGAAGATGTCAGGCAGGAAACCTTCATGCGCGTACTGACACTGTTGCGCGGCAAAGGTGGCCTGCGGCAGCCGGAGCGATTGGGACCCTTCGTCAATTCGGTTTGCAACCATGTCTTGTTCGAGCACTATCGTTCGCAAAAAAGAACGGAGGCGACGATCGACGACGAAGAGGAGGCCACCATTGCTGGCCGCGAACCAAGTGCGTTGAGTCTGCTGGAAGCCAAGGACACCGAGCGAGTGGTTCGCCAGATTCTCAACCGGTTGCCTGAACGCGACCGGCGTCTGCTTCAGTCGGTGTTGCTGGAAGAACGCAACAAAGATGTGGTTTGTGCCGAGTTCGGCATCACCCGCGAATATTTAAGAGTGTTGCTACACCGTGCCAAGCAGTCGTTCAAGTCGTGTTATACAAGCCGTGTAGGTGCGAGTTAAGGTGCACCGGCTAAACTCCGGTCGCCTGACTCTCCCGGCGGCTTTTGATGACGTGGGGTAATTTCGTCTGTCCTGCATCTCCCTACCGCAAATCCCGTTTCACGGGAACTTGACCAACCGCCTTCATTCAAAAATCAAGGTTATGCTCTATAGTCGCTGATCAAATGAGCGAGACGGCGGCCTCCCCCGTGTCGGGAGAACGCTCCTTTTCCGGTGGAGTTGTCCGCCCTGCGACAGCATAACGATTGTCGCCGCCATTCTCAGTGCTGCGAATTCGTACTCGACGTGGTGACGGGTAATTCGTTGTTTATCGCGTAGCCATCGGGAAAAGCAAACTCTTGAGCGTCAGGCTCCTCTCGCCTTAGATCGGTGACGCGAACGTTCAATTTTCCAATCTCGAGACTTGTCACTTCCATCTGAAGATCAAAACCCAAGTCCAGGGAAAGCCAGTGAGTATGCGTTACTACTCTCGGATCAGCCGGGTTGGGATCGCCGCGTGCGGTAAATGTTTGCATATCCCTGTAGCCTATCGTGGTGACACCTTCCATCACCCTTGTTCCGAGATCCTCGTGTACGTTGTATAAGTTGTCTATTGACGACCCACCAAGCTTGCCTGTCGGCAACAATGCAGCGGGTGCCGACGATGAGTGGGCCACATCCAAAGGCATTACTCTGCACACGCGTTCCTTAGTGACGCATCTCGCACCTGTGGCTTTAACCGGGTCCATAAAGGTTACTTCCAGCAACTCGGGGGCCTGGGTACTTCCGTTCGACCGTGCCCATGTCCAGTGCTCCTGACGAACACGGCCAGCAGAGTCTCTTAGCAATGAGGCCGTGTTTGAGCGCACCACCTGGCCGGCACCTGGCATCGGGCAGACCCACTCCGCTCTTATCTGAGCACTGAAAGGAAGTCCTTTTGCCGTCGGGACAACAAGCCTCGTAAGAGCATCTACACTGGTAAGGACTCGACTGTCATCTATCGCCTGCGCAGGAAATGTGGGCCCGAGAGACAGAGACACCTGCAGGAGGAGTACCGCCGGAACCCTTGCTCTCATGAATATCACCTCCAAAACCGCCTCGGACCGAACAAGAACCTTGCGAATAAGGTCGGTTCTGATAGGCCTCTCCTAGCCAGTCCACGCATGCAAGTGTATACGCGCTCATTCAGCCCATAGCATAAACACACTTCATGGAGCCCACTCGACCGTAACCAACTCCGCACCGCAGGAACGGCGAGACCGTACAATCAGGGGCCCTCTCAGGGACGGAGAGCGCCGGGATAAACCGGCACATTGTAGGGGATGAGAGAGCCCTACGGAAAAGGAGAAGCGAATCCATTCCGGCCTCGAGTCTTGCCTGTGATCTCGCGAGGGATGGCAGCGAAGCATAGACAGAGGGCTGGCGGGCAGGATTATTGAGCTCCGAAAACATGCAACCGGGTGCCGACCCTTTTCTGTCAGTGGGAAGGCAACATCAGCGAGCCGCGTTAGATCGCGAGTGGCCGCTGGGCCCGGCGTAGTCGAAGAGTCCAGGCACGCCAGCAAACAATGTGCACGAGAACCGGGAGGCCTCCAGAACGTCTGCGCGAGCAGACCGGTCCGGGAAGGTGAAAGATCCATGATCCGGGCATGTACGTTTTGGAGGAGTCGGACTGCGCCATAGTACCTATGAAGCTGACGAACAGAGAAGATAAGACTTCCGCGGAGCCAGCGGAGGGAAGGGCGCAGACCAAGGAGAACGACGCCCAGCCACACACGCATCCGACACAGAGCGGAGCGCGCGTGTCCCAGGGGTTAGGCGGCGTGCGCCAGACGGCGCGGGCCAGGAAGCAGGAGCGGTTCACCGCTTTGCTGCACCATCTCACGATCGACTTACTGCGGGAAAGCTACTACGCCTTACAGCGGAGCGCAGCGCCTGGAGTAGACGGAGTAAGTTGGCAGCAGTATGAACAAGACCTGGAGGCTCGGCTTGCCGAACTCCATGGCCGAGTGCACCGTGGAGCGTATCGGGCGCAAGCCTCGCGAAGAGTGTACATACCGAAGGCTGATGGCCGGCAACGGCCGTTGGGCATCGCTTCGCTGGAAGACAAGATTGTCCAGCAAGCGGTGGTGACCATCCTCAACCAGATATACGAGGTGGACTTTCGGGGCTTTTCGTATGGATTCCGTCCGGGACGTAGCCCTCATCAGGCGCTGGACGCGCTGAACGTGGGCATCGAACGGAAGCGAGTGAACTGGATACTCGATGCGGACATTCGTGGCTTCTTTGATCATCTGAGCCACGAGTGGATGATGAAGTTCGTCGAGCATCGAGTGGCCGACACACGCATTCTTCGGCTGATCAGTAAGTGGCTGAAGGCTGGTGTGTCAGAGGAAGGTAAGTGGTCAGAGACGACGGCAGGCACGCCGCAGGGAGCGGTGATTTCACCGCTTTTGGCGAACGTGTACCTGCACTATGTGTTCGACCTGTGGGTTGAGGCATGGCGCCGGAAGGCGGCGAGCGGAGAGATGGTAGTTGTTCGCTACGCTGACGATCTGGTGGTCGGCTTTGAGCAGCGCGAAGACGCCGAGCGATTTCTGAGAGAGTTTCGGAAACGGCTGGCAAGCTTCGCGTTGGAACTCCATCCGGAGAAGACGCGACTGATCGAGTTTGGTCGGTTCGCGCAGGTTAATCGGCAACAGCGTGGGGAAGGAAAACCAGAGACCTTCACGTTTCTTGGCTTCACGCACTACTGTGCGATGACACCCAATGGCCATTTCGTTACACGGCGTAAGACCATCCCTCAGCGGATGCGCGCCACGCTTCACGCCATTAAGGCGAAGCTGCGGCAGCGGATGCATGAGCCGGTCAACGCGGTGGGCGCATGGCTGAAGCGTGTAGTCAGTGGCTATTACCGATATCACGCGGTTCCTGAAAACCAGCGGGCGTTATACCGATTCCGCGACCGGTTGTGCGACCTGTGGCGGTCGATGCTTGGCCGTCGTAGTCAGCGCAGCCGACCGAGTTGGAAACGCATACGTCCGACCTTTGAACGATGGATACCCCGTCCTCGCACCCTGCATCCTTTCCCCAGCGTGCGTTTCGACGCCACTCATCCAAGGTAGGAGCCGTGTGCGGTAGTTCCGCTCGCACGGATCTGTACGGGGGGCGGTCAGCGATGACCGTCCCTACCGTGACCGGAATTTCCCCTAATGATAGCGAAGCCATGACCGTCGTTGGAAATTGCAAAGTGCTTGCCAAGCATTCAGAGATAGAACCCCCTTTCTCGCGTCAGCGCACGTGTGCGCGCCACTCATTAGGAAGAATTCCGCCCGCCCCCGAAAAGGGCCCATCTTGAAGCCATGAACAATGAAATGGATGAACAAAACCGTTTAAGGCAGTTTTGGCTCAGAGTTCTATTAGCTTTTGGAATATTCTGGGGAACCATTCCTCTGATAAGCGTTCTATTTATCTTTCGGGGAAAAAACGATTCCGCCTTCGATGTGCTGGCAGCAGTTTCTAACAGCCTCACAATTTTTCCGGCAAGCGTTCTAGCGTTTTGGCATCGGCGCACGGCCTGCATTTGGCTAACTATCAATGGAGCAATGCTAGTAACAGCTTTTGTTTCATTCGTGTGGCGAACTCACGAATACGCTTTTGGGGCATTCGTTGGTGTTAGCACACCCGTATTGATCGCCGGTTTTCTTGATTACATGGAGGTTCGACGATGGCCAGATGCACTTGACCGGCAAGCCAAGTCCCGGGCATCTTGAGTCGTTTCTGTTCAATCCTCCGGCCGCTGTACGTGAAATGCGTCACTCGGTCCGCAGCGCCTGCACTGGATTCACCGAAGCCGCGCGCCGTGCGGGAAGAATGCTTGCCACAAGCGCGCACACTGCGAGCATGACGATCGATCCACCAAGAACGACGGGATCCCAGCCCTTCACCTGATAGAGCTGGGCCGCGATCAGATGAGCGCAACCGATCGAGGCCGGGATGCCAATCAGCAGCCCGATCACGATCTGCAGGAACGCGCCGCGCAGCACCAGCCGGGTTATGCTTGACCGGTTCGCGCCCAGCGCCATGCGCACGCCGATTTCGCTGGTCCGCCGCTCCACGCCGTAGGCCGTTACGCCGTAAAGACCCACCGCCGCCAGGATCAACGCCAGTACCCCGAATAACCCCGCCATCTGCGCCACGACTCGCTGTTGATCGAAGCGGGCGTCTACCTGATCGGCTAAGGGCTGTATGCTGAGCAGCGTGATGTTAGGATCCACATCGCTCAGCGTCTTACGGATCTGCGGTTCCAATTGCTCCAGGCTGCCATGGATCTCGAGCACCGCGTCGCCAGCCATGTGAGTGAGATCATCGACCCACTGCATCATGGGATCCGGGTAATGGACCCGCTGCGCCAGCGGCACAAAGAAGAGCGGGCGCGGCCCGTCTGTGTCTGTGTTTGCAGGATCTGTATACTTCGCCTTCGCCACCACTCCGACAATTTTGTACGTGCTGCCGTACTGCGGTAGGTCCAACCCGAAGAACTGCCCGACAGGATCTTCGCCGGGCTTGAAGAACCGCTTCACAAACGTTTCGTCCACGACCGCTACTTTCTGCGCCGAGGCCGTGTCATCCTCACTCAAGGATCGTCCACGAAGAATGCGCTGTCCCAGTGTTTCGAGATAGCCCGCGCTGACATGATCCCATGACGACCCTACAGGCTCGTTTATGTTCGGCATCCCGTGGCCCTGCCGGATCACGATTTCGCCCCAGTTGCCATTCAGCGGCGTGAACAGCGCCAGCGCTGCGCGTTGAACGCCTGGAATCGCCTGCAGCCGGTACTGGAGTTCGCGATATTCCGCATCCAAAAAACAGGTGAAGACAGGACGATTTCTTACATATTCATAGCTCATAGGCTGTCACCTTATTACGCCGTCGGGAATGCAGTCCCCATTACGTGAACCGTGGTGGGGCTTTTCTAGCGCCGCACGAACCAGATTATCCCGACGACAGCCAACACAACGGCCATGGCTGTAACCCTGATTGTTCCGACACGATTCTGCCATTCACTCATCTCAGCACCTCGGCAACTACTATGCCTGATCGTCTGCTCGCAGTGTACCGCTGGACGACCGACTAAGGAAACGTGAGTTTGAAATCAACCAGATGGGTGCCCGCGTCTATATGCTGTTCCGTTTGCCAAAATTGTTGCCCGTCGTTGGGCAGGAACGTCGCGTTTTGAATTAGCCACCTACGCAAGAGTGACGAATCGTATCGTTTACCTGACAGAGCCGCCCAGGCCTTACGCAGGGCATCGGCTTCGCCTGCCCACGGCTCCTGACCCTCAAAGAACAGTTTCCCGAAAGTGAATTGCTGGCCCTCGTCAATGCTTATCGTCAATACGACGGTGCCTCGATCCTTGTCGAGTTTAAGAGTTGGAACCGCTGTGAAGTTGATGTAGCCATAATCTTCGTAAAGCTCCCTCAATCTTTCAAGCCCTTGGCCTGCGGCGATGTGGTTGAGCTTGTCGCCTACGGGGACATTGAACGTGTCGTATAACTGCTTCGCGGAGAAAGAGCGGCCACCTTCGAAAATGACTTCTTTCAGCCGATATTGCGAGAGGTCTGGGGCAGGGCTGGAATGTGTTCTGCCCGAGGTATCCGCTGTTTGACAGAAACCCGCGGAGCCGAGGAGAAATAGGACGGTGAGTACGCCGAACCGGTTCAAGGCAGCCTCCCGGAACAAGCCCAATTATAGACGCAGATCGAGTGAATCTCGTCCAGTCCCTGGCCTTCAGCCAAGTGCTTCTGAACCTGCGAAGAAAGGCTGACCGTTTCTGATACGCAACATTCAATTAAGCTGAGTTGCGCTAAAAGAGCCTATTATTCAGTTGTTCCATCAAGAGGAAGGTGGCTCGCCATGGAAGCTTCAACCATGGGTCCTGTTTCGCATGGGGAATTAAGGCGGCTCGCGATCAAGCTGAGAGAAGATTTGATCAACTGCGAAGAGAAGTTGGGGGCCACACGAGAGTTTGCCGAGCTCATGGATACTGCCGGCGCCTTGATCATCGCAATCACTGAGCCGGAGGAGTACCGCGTCTTCGCCCGGGGAAGTGAAAAGCTCCTGGAGTTTCCTTCGAACCACCGTCGCCAGACCGCATCCTAGAAACCTCGTAACATTAAGTTTCTTTAACAATCTTAGCCGGATCCTTGTCGTCTTTGAGGCCGACAAATTTGGTGTGCCTTAGATGGTCGGCTCCCGTCCATTCCAGAAACTGAATCTCTGCGACGACCTCGGGTCGCACCCAAACACAAGTCTCCATCTTCTCGGCAGTGAGGCCCTGACCCCAGCGGCCGGCGACCGGTTCGGGAAGATTGACGAAAGGGCATTTCTGCGTTCTCAAGTGTTTGAGCCGTTCGAAGACTTCACGCCGTGTCGCAGGCACGAGCCCGGCGCGCACACGCGCTGCGTAAATGAGGCCTTGTCGCGGTAGAAGCCCACAACCAGCGAATCGACTCCCAGATTGCTGGGAACATAGCCACCCACCACGAACTCTTGCCTGAGGTCAACCCGATACTTGCTCCAGAGTCCGGTCCGCTGGCCAGGCTGGTAGACGCTGTCGGATCGCTTGGCGATCGCGCCCTCCAGGCCATGGCTCTTCACGAACTGCAGCATCTGTGCCGCCGACCGGTCAGACACTTGTGATAATGCGACATGCTCTCCCGGTTGAACGACGCTGGCCAGGATAGCTCGCCGCTCCGAGAGTGGAAGCTTCATGAGACATCGCCCCTCAGAAATGAGGATGTCAAAAGCAAAGTAAACAATGCGCGACTCTGCGGAGCGAAAGTTCTGCAACAGATGAAAATCCGGCCGG
Organism: uncultured Acidobacteriaceae bacterium; assembly: GCA_963790935.1. Classification (GTDB taxonomy): domain Bacteria; phylum Acidobacteriota; class Terriglobia; order Terriglobales; family Acidobacteriaceae; genus PALSA-350. The sequence goes on from CAWBRJ010000055.1 coordinate 18,352, forward strand.
CCGTCGGCGCCCAGGGCTACCACCTCTCCGTCGATGACCGTCTCATTCGGAAGATGCTGTAACGCCGTCGCGATGTAAGGGAACTTCTGGTTGAGCACATTCTCGCGGCGAGAATAAAGAGTCGTCATCCGGCTCTTTCGTACTACCTCAAGGGCCCTCTGACTGCTCGTACTACTACCACAATGCTCCCTTTGTCCGTGAATATTGGTTCATAAACTTCAACGCAGCGCACCGGGTAGCGTGGAAGAGGCGTATTTTTGCTTATAGGCGCCGGTCGAGTAATCAGCTCCGGCACGAGTGCCTCAACCGTTGGATTTTGAAACCCAAAGATGACGCTTGCACCAGCCAAAGGGCAACCGCTGAGACAGTGCTTTGATCCTTCCCCATCGCGGCTGATTTGATGGACGTGGCGGTACTTAAAGGGGCACTTTAGTAGCGTCAAAGTTCATGATCGCTTCTTGAGTTCGCGCGCGATCAGCAGTGTTATGACCATAGCTACGATTGGCTTGGTCACGCGCGCATTTCCAAACCAAGCTGCAAATATCGCAAGCGCCAATAGCGCAGCGAGTATCCAGCCTATTGCGACAACAACGGGTGGAACCGTAAACGATCTCTCCACTTGTTTTAGCCAAAACGCGGGCGCACCTGCCCCCAAAGGACGGTCCACTATTGGTGGAAATCCAATTCGCAATGTCGAGGCGAATAGCAAACCGAGGCCGCTACCATAGAGCATGCCCCATCGTGGCAACGCGAGAGCCCCGCTCCCCAACGAAAGTACCGTCTGAGACAAGTACGCCGCCCCGATACCGAGCACCAGTCCTCGAAACAGCTTAATCATTTGCCGCCTGCCCGATGTGGAATAGGCATCTTCCACGACAGAGGCAAGCACGACTATTACGGCGGGAATTGCAGATCGAAGGAATGCAATCTCTTGATGCAGAAACGTTCTATCCTGAAACCACGCACCGGCTGTGAAGGAGAGATAGAGAACCATGGCCTCCATCAGAAGCACTTGTGGATCGGCAACACGGCGGATTCTGCTCAAGATGACTAAGGGGACCACAGACACTGCGTCCAAAAAGTATCGTTGACGAGTGGTGTACCGCTCGTGCAGATCGCCGATCACTTCTTCGCGACATGCAGGTGGAATAAGAAGCTCAATAAATATTTCCGCCAGCTTCGAGGGAGCGGAAGAAGTCACCTCGCCTCTCTTCCCCATCTCTTTCCCCACTCTCTAGCCCAGTCCTTTCCCCAGACTTCGGCGATAACGTCCCAAATTCGTCTCGCAGTAGCCGCGGACTCCTGTAACGCACGTTCACCAAGAGCTTCGAGGGTATAGCAACGTTTGGCACGACCACCACGCTCCGCGGTGGGATCGGAAAGCCACGACGAGATAAGTCCCTTGTCTTCCAAGCGATCCAACGTTACGTAGACAGCGCCGAGCGAGACAGACCGTCGTCCGGTAAGTTCTTCCACCTTGGAATGGATCGTCACTCCATAGGCATCCTCGCGAAGCGCCAAGATTGCCGTCAGAACCAGCTGCTCGAATTGGCCAAGAGAATCAGAGGTCGCCATTTGTCCAACAATGTAAGCCAAATGGACGCGACCGTCAACCGGGATGATGATCACTACGCTAAACCAGCTACGCCCGTGCGAAGTTGCTGGCTGAGTCGCAGGGCAAGCGAGCCACGATAACTTCTCAGGAGTATGCAGTTTTCACGCATGATAATGTCCTTGATCATTTGGAAATTCTGAGCCCCGGTTCCAAATTATGTGGCGTTTTTCTACAAAATTGCACGTGGCTGGGTCGCGCTGCAGAGTCAACGCCACATAACGTCCACCGCCGCAGAAGAAATCTTATGTGGAGGGCCACATAAGATTTCATAAGTCCATTCCGGTCCATCGGGCAGTTTGGAGACAGGAAGACAATCCATCGTCTCGATGAAACCCGCGGCTTGCTCGGGCAATGCCAGTTTGTTTGGCATGGGACCCCAGTGTATGCCGAGCCGAGAGGGGCTGCGCTCAAGAGGTGCTGATGGGTTCCCGGCCGGCCATCTCGTCGAAGGTTCCGCTGCACTTCGGGCACTGGATGATGTGCGAGGCCAGGCGCATCAGCTCGTTCGGCTGAATCTTGTAGCCGCAAAGCGGGCAGGGAAGCGAGAAGTCGAAGTTCGGCTTTCCTTTGAACCGCGGTGTCATGATCCGGCCCGCCCATCTGCCGTGCTCACGGGTTTTCGGATCATCAAGTGCGAGAGCCGGCCGAGGAACACCTCCGACGGCAGATAGCGCCTATGCTCATGGCAAAGCGGGCATCTGGCTGCGATGGGCTGCGACGGCATCGTCTCCACGGGTGCGGGGATATTCTCGCCGCAACCCTTGCACTGAACCACTACACGCTTGGAGCTTTCCGGTCCGGGGAACATGAGGTTCAGTATAGGCGAATAAAAGACGAAAGCAATCCACAGGTTTTCCCCAAACGCCGGGCAGGAATCGACGGCGCTTCTCAAATAAAATCGTATATATTGTGGTTATCCGATTGACACCCACTCCATATGGGCATACTGTACATTTTGAGGGCGGGCATCAGGCGCCGGCGCAATGGATCTTGACGGGTGCTGCTTTTGGGAAAATGGCCGCTACCCGATCGACCGCACCGGACGTAGGCTCGTTCTCTATCTAATGAGTTACTTGTTACACAGACATACAGATATTCAGAAACTCAAGACATATAGGGAAACTCAGGGAAAGACATGGCCTCGGTAGATGAGAACGAATCGACATTTACCTATCAGCAAGTTACTGCTTGGCGGGAGCAGTTGTTTGACAATCGATCATTGCGGATATCCGTTGAGGAACTGAGCGCGTGGCCGCTCGGGCGTTACCTGTGGGCCGCTGTTCTCCAGGCCGCGCATTTGGACGACTTGCGAGAACGCACGGAACAGCAGTGGCAAACGCCAGCGTGGGACTTTGGGCGTTTCGCCAAGGCACATCCGCTCCTTGTCCATCTGGACGAAAACCGGGCTTTGGTCGAAATAAAAAGAACGATTGGCCGGGCGTTCTGGACAGATCATCTGCACATGGAGGCGGCCGACGCGGAGATGGCTTTCGATAGCGTTTGGGTGGAGTGCCGGGCTGTCCCGGGCTATGACCCCCTCACCGTCGCGGTGCTGGAAGCAAAGGAATCCCAATCTGTGGCGGATCACAACGTTCCGGCTGGCTACACAACATTTTTGAAGATTGCGTGGTCGTTACAGCGACAGCTACCAACTTCGTCCTTCATGCTCCCGTGCCACAAGCTGGCGCCGATGTTGGCTTGCCAACCTATGACGATCAGCCGCTATCGGAAAAAAGCAATTCGCGATGGACATCTCAAGATTGTAAAAAAGCACAGCTACCGTTCAGCGGGTAAAGGGGAGGCCACAGAATTTCAGTTTCTCGGTCAATGAAACGGGGAAATGCGGAATCAGACTGATGCAATCTTTGCAACAACAATCATGTCAGGTAAGTAAACGTGCCGTCTGTCCCGCCTTGGTTTCACGGGTCGATTGTTCGTTGACGCAGGCGGGTTAGGGAGAGTCAAAGTAACTTATAGGGCGCTGAGAGCGGGTGTAGACTCGATTGGAATACAAAGTAGGATGGTTTGGTGGGGAGGAGCTATTTTATGAAACTCCTGATACTGAGTGTTGCGATCGCATGCCAGCTTTCGCCGTTAGCTTCTAGGGCAGTATGCCAAGAGGGCAGATCACAGCCAGAGAGACTTCACTTCGCGTTCTCTTTTCCCCAAGGCCACAAAGTTGAATTCGAGTTGACCGCAACGAGTGCGCAGCACGTTCTATCGAGCTCTGTCCTCCAACTAACAGGAAATGTTGAAGTAAGGACGACCACTTGCCCACCTCAAGGTCACGTGTGTGTTAGAAGTCCGATGGTTCTACACGCTGACGCGGTTGACTATAACGAGGCTACTGGTCAGATTGATGCACATGGCGACGTGCATACCACGTTTATCGATCTTTCTCCAAGAGGGCATCGTCGGCTGGGCTATGAACCTGAGCCACTGCAGCGCCCTGTGCTTGTGCGGGCGGGTTCTGTAGCTACACAGTAGCCGCTACTGCCGAATAGAAATGCCATTCACAACGGGTTATTCTTTATGCCATCAGCCAAATGGCACTCGCCAAGGAATACGGCTCAATGAGTGCGTTGGCATGTTATCGCTATCGGGGAACGTGCGTTCAGCTGGCTTCCGAGAAGCCGACTTCCGAGAAATCACTCATCATGCGGACCCCTTGCGCTATCATCGGCTTCGTGAGTTCATCTTTAGTATTTCGGCCGGAACCATCCGAACGACTCGTTTACGGTCACTCGGTAGGGTAGACCCGAACCAGGTAGTGACTTGGCCAAGATGGAGCGGTCGAGAACTGGCTGGGATTATGACTGAGCCGATCTTCTCGCCTGATCAGTGTCCATAAGGGAGGATAATCCCTGATGTTTGCTCCGGAGAAAGCTAAGGCACAGACGAAGGCATCTGACAGTCCGACCCGCAAACTGGTGCCCCAGTGCTCGACGCTTGTGGCGCGACCATTAGGCGGCGGAGCAGTTGAACAGGCGCGGATGCTCCAAGCAAAGGGGCCTGCGGCGCGGCACGAGCAAGGGGCCGCCCCGGAGAACATGACGGCCCCAGAGGCACCGCGTGGCCTGTCATGGGATTTCAGCAAGATCCCCATATTTCCGCCTAACCGACCGAACGGACGCCAATCCGGACGGCCGATCGTTCACGATATCCATCGCTCGGCTCGGGAACAAGCCGGCAGTCCGAGGGTTGCCCTCGCCGAGGCACCAGCCATCGTGCACGAGGTAGTGGGGTCGCCGGGGCATCCGCTCGACGCAGCGACGCGAGCTTACTTCGAACCGCGGTTTGGGCGTGATTTCAGCCAAGTGCGGGTACACTCCGATGCCAGAGCAGCAGAATCCGCGCGACGCGTAGATGCGATTGCCTATGCGGTGAACCAGGACGTGGTGTTTGGCACCGGGCAGTATCGTCCAGAGAGCGCTGATGGGCGGCACTTGCTGGCCCACGAACTGGCCCACACGGTTCAACAGCGAAACACTTCGGGGCAAGCCAGCACCGACCTTGACTCCGCCGAGGCGGAAGCTCATCGGGCAGCAGGAGCCCTTGATATGCCCGCCGCTACAGGGATGGCTCCGCAGGTCGAATCCTACTCCCCGGGCCTATACAGGCAAGCCAGTGGCGCCGCTTCCCCTACCGCTTCGGCTCCGACAGCGATGACCGAAGCGGAGTTCGAGAGAATCATGAAGCAGAAATACGGTACAACAGCGATCCGAACCGGAACCGAGGCCGAACAGACCGCCGAGGTGGCCTCGAGGATTCGCCCGAGCCCGCCGGCGATCACTCTTCCCGGTTGGAAAAGCTGGAATCCCGGCGCCAACTCGCAGGTCTACGAATGGGTCCTGGAGAGCCTCGAAGACTTCCAAAGCTCCATCGGGGGCGTTCCCGCGATCCACACGATTGTTTTCTACAACACCGAGTACGAGCTGACGACCAACCCGGTAGGAGTGCAAGTCCCAAGTGCCAATCCCGACGCAGGAGCGTCTTTCGGTGCCGGTCAGCTCACAATCTACAGCGCTTTTACGAAACGCAACAAAGCCCTGCCGATAGCCCGGAGCAATCCGCAAGGGAATTACCCCCCGGTGGTGATCGGTGTTACAGGTACCACCGGACAGACCCCTGGAGCCCCCCTTCCTTTACCTGCCCAGGAAGAAAGCAGCCGCCGCATGCTCACTCACGAGCTGGGACACGGATTGGCCGAAGCGGCCCACAACGTCGAGCCTGGTTTGTTTGATGAATACAAGCGAGAAGTCGGGTGGGTAGCCACACAGCTGTTCGACATCGGACAACCCGCGGTACAGAGCGCCATCGCCAATGGATCACCACCTCCCGCTCAATTTGAGATCACTGTCAAAAACTGGAACTCTCCACAATGGGTCGAACAACCAGTGAGTGACTATATGGTGAGCGGTGGCCCGGCCGAGGATTTCGCCGAGGCCGTGATGACTTTTGTGCGAGAACCTAACCTGCTGCTGTCCCGTTCGCCCCACCGCTTCCGGTTTCTTTCGGATAGAAAAGATCGCTGGCAACCGGCTCTGCTTCGGGTTCCCCAGATGGGAGATTTTCCACTACCTCAAGGGTCTGATCGCGCCGTCTGACGAGATGGATTCGATTTAACGATGATCACAGAAGTATCTGTACTTCATCGGGGCTGCTGGCGCCCGGCCTGCTCCTATAGAGGCTGCGGAACAAGTCGATGTTGGGGCAGAAAAGCGTACCTCAGGGGCTATTGATTCCTGCATAACTAATGTCCTATAATAGTCCTTGTCGCTCGGAGGTGAACTATCCGACCGCAGGGCAGTCCGGAAGAGTTGCAGCGCAAGCGGGAGCATGCCGTCACACTGTTGGAACAAGGACTTACTCAGGCCGAAGTGGCCCGCGCCGTGGATGTCGATCCGCGTAGCGTACGACGATGGAAGCGCGATCTGCGTTTCGGCGGCAGAGCGGCACTGCAGGCGGTGCCCGCCAGCGGCAGACCACGCAAGCTTACCTCGGCCCAACGCCAGCGGTTGGAAAAGCATCTGCTCAAGGGCGCGCGAGTAGCTGGATTCCCGACTGATCTGTGGACCTGTCCCCGTGTCGCCGAGCACATTGAGCGCACGTTTGGCGTTCGCTACCACGTCGATCACGTCTGCCGCCTGTTGCACTCCATGAACTGGAGCCCGCAAAAGCCCACCCGTAGAGCCGTAGAACGCGACGAAGAAGGCATCGGCCAGTGGGTCAAGCAGGTGTGGCCGGCCATTAAAAAAAAGCAAGCCGGCTGAAGGCTTGGCTGGTGTTTCTGGACGAAAGCGGCTTTTTGCTCGCCCCTCTGGTGCGCCGCAGTTGGGCACCGTGCGGGCAAACCCCCGTGCTCTACCAGCGCGGTCGTCATCACAAAAAAGTCTCCGCCATCGCCGCCTTGTGCGTATCGCCCCGGCGTGATCAGGTGCGGTTGTACTTCCGTCTTTACCCGGGCCGCGATGTCGATTCCCCGCGAGCCATTTCCTTTCTACAGCACCTGGACCGGGAACTGGAAGCCAACTGGTGCCTGCTGTGGGACCGGCTGAACGCACACCGCGCAAAGACCACCAACGCCTGGCTGACCACCGCCCCTCAGCTGCGCACTTTCTTCTTTCCCCCATACGCTCCTGAACTCAATCCAGTGGAATATCTCTGGTCCTGGACGAAGATGAATCCCTTAGCCAATCGCGCCATTCACGAAGTTGATCAACTCGCGGATTTGGCACGCAACTCCACGCGCTCCCTGCAAAACCACGAAAATCTGTTGCGCTCCTTCATCCAACACAGTCCTCTTTCTTTGCGCTTGAAATAGGACATTAATTATGCAGGACTCAATAAAGCCCGACCTTTTCTCGATCGTTTACGGCCCGACTAAAGTCGTGCCCTGATACAAAACAGAGCTTTTCCGCAGCTCGTAAAGTCGTGTCCTGATATAAAAGAGGTCTTTCCGCAGCCTGTAAAGCCCGGACTTCTGTGGGATTTGGACAAAGTCATGGACACCGAAAGAGGTGTCCATGACTCAATGTTCACTTCACTACCAGGGGCCGTTCAGTGTCAACTGGTAGAGCGTGCCGCCGCTGTTGTTGTAACCAGCGGGGCTGCCGTTGCCGCCGTAGATGGCGATTCCGATGAGCTCGTTCCCGTCCAACAGCAGGCCTTCATCAGGAAATGCACCGTCGTCATTGGCTCCTGTGGTTGCATTCGTTGCACTGAAGGTGTGCACGACCTCGAAGCAGCCGTCTTCCCGGAGGCTGTAAATCACGCCGTTGCCATTTGCGCCTCCGGCTTCGGTGTTCGAGTAGAGAGTCCCATTTGGCCCGAGAGCCAGCCGTCCGCCTGGGCCTGCCCCGTCCCCATTCTGGCCGGCAGAGTTCAAGGCGCTGAAGTCGTGGACAACCTCGACGCTCCCTGGGTTCCAGAGGGAATACCTGAACACGACGCCATTGCCATTGGTTCCGCCGTGAAAGGCCGCCCCATAAAAGACGCCGGGTCTCGCTTCGACAAGCGGCTCGTAGCAGTCGGCGCCATCCATGTTTTCGCCGCTCGCGTTGGTCTGGCTGAACGTGTAGAGCACTTCAAAGTCCTGCCCCGATGGCGCCATCCGGTACAGGGTCCCTGAGGGCAAAGGCCCGGCCGGCAGCGAGGTAGCCGGCCATACCGCGCAGCCATAAAAGTATCCGTCCGTCGCCTGCAGCAGCGACGCTGCGTGGCCTTCGCTGGCGGTGAATTGATGTAAAACCTTAAAGTTGCCCTTGCCGTCGATCCTCCATGCGACCCCACAACCTTTGGTGAACAGGCAGGCGTTTGTTCCGCCAGTCCGGGTTGTGCCGTAAAGGTTGCCGTCCTTGCCGGCGACCATCGCGCGCAGTGGATAGGCTCCGTCCTGATTGTTTCCGTTTGCATCCAGGGCGCTGAACGTATGCAGCACAGAGAACTTACCGGAAGGGTTGAATTCGAAGACCGTGCCGCTGCCATTCTGGCCGCCGAAGGAGGCCATACCGTAAATCACTTCGCCGGGGCCGCGCGTCAGTGCCATGCCCGGCGTGGCTCCGTCCGCATTCTCTCCATTCGCATTCAGCGCACTGAAGGTGTGCAGGACTGTGTATTGATGCTTGTCCCGGTCGAACCGGTAGATCACGCCGTTGCCATACTGACCGCCGAGACTGGTCATGCCGTAAATGGCGCCGTCCGGCCCCACCACGGGTAGGGTGTCTGGTTGAGACCCCAGAGCGCTGGTGAAGGTTGTGGCGGCTGGCGCTTCAAACTTATAGAGCGTTGTGAACTTTACGTCATCGGCGCGCGCACTTACCGCGTGAGCAGTTGTGAACAGACTGGCAACCGCGCAGGCCGCGATGGAGAAGTATGCAGAGTGCTTGATCATTGGGTGGCTCCCTTTTGAGTTAGCAGGTGGAGGAATGGGGCCGCAAGAGAACGACGCAAAAGCTTATGCCGCTTGCGGCTCATGGACTTAGGGCGATGCGAGTCCCCGGCTGGAACGGGAGAACGTCAATGCGCACTGAACATCTGTGTGCCGCTACAAATCTCGTAGCTGCCCAGGACGCTCTGTAGTACACTTTCGCCGTTCCCCGTCCAGCAGGGTTCGCCGGACTGGGAGCCCACGCCTGGCGAAACGCTGAGACACAAGAGAAAGCAACCCAAGCGTGAGTTTTCAGAGCCCTGCGATGACGCGACTCTAAGTCGATCCCCGCGCAATCGTCTTGATAAAGTTCTGAACTGTTTCTGAAGAAGTTGTGATGGCGCCTACGATCGCAACTAAGTCGTTCGTTTTTCGATTCGCGGATGTAACTGTACGCGAACGGGAGTTTGCGATCGTCAAAGCGGGACAGGTGCAGCAAGTGGAACCGAAGGCGTTCCGGGTTCTGCTGATGTTGCTCCGGAATCCGAACAAGCTGATCGCAAAAGAAGAACTGCTGACCGGGGTTTGGGGAGATACGGCGGTTACGGAGAACTCCCTCACCCGCAACATTGCCTTGCTGCGGCGATTGTTGGGCGACGATCCGCGTGAGCCTCGATTCATCGAGACGGTGTCCGGCATCGGCTACCGGTTCCTATGCTCCGTCGAGGCCTCCGAAGAACCTGCGGGAAATCTCGACACAACCCGAAGCGAGGATCTTCTTCGGGCACCGAACGGCCGCACGGCCCAGCCCGCCAACGGTGGCATGGGCCCCAGTGCGGATGTCTCTCCTCCGCAGACCTCTGCGAAGGTTACTGCAACGGTTCGACCCGAGGCGGTTGCGGCTTCCTCGATATCGACCGCAACGGTGGGCACTGAGCGTGGCAGCGGTCCTGGTTGGAGTCGGCCTGGCGCTATGGCTGTACGGTTCTCGTCATCGGCACTCGCTTACGGACAAGGACTCTATCGTGCTTGCCGATTTTGCGAATACGACTGGCGATCGTGTCTTCGACGGCACCCTGCGGCAAGGCCTGGCAGTGCAGCTTACACAATCGCCGTTTCTCAATCTTGTTTCGGATCAGCAGATTCAACGCACGCTATCTCTCATGGGGCAGGCGCCGGATGCTCGCCTGACATTCGACCTCGCTCGCCAGCTCTGTCAGCGGGCTGCAGCCAAAGCGGTGGTGCAGGGATCGATTGCCAGCCTGGGCAGCGAGTACGTGCTTGACCTGAAAGCGGTAAGCTGCCAAACCGGAGATGCACTGGCCGAGGAACAATTGCAAGCAGCTCGAAAGGAAGACGTTCTCAAAGCGTTGAGTCGCGCCAGCGCCCAGCTTCGGAAAAAGCTTGGCGAGTCCCTGAGCACGGTGGCCAGGTTCGATGCTCCGCTTGACCAGGCGACGACACCATCGTTCGAAGCACTTCAGGCATACACCCTGGGCCGACGGGAGATGATCGTGCACTCTGACATCACGGCGGCGATTCCTGCTTTTCAAAGGGCAATCGATCTCGACCCGAATTTCGCCATGGCCTATCTCTCCCTAGGAATCTGCCACATGAATCTAGGCCAGCGCGGATTAGCTGCGGATAGCATCCGGAGGGCGTTCGAACTCCGTGAACATGTCAGCGAATGGGAAAAGTTTGCCATCGAATCCAGATACTACTATGGCGTGGTAGGTAACCTGGTGAAAGCCCGGGAGATATACCGTCTTTGGGCGCAGATTTATCCCCACGAGGCGATCCCTTTTTCGGTGCTTGGGCAGGAGATTGACCCGCAGCTCGGGCGCTACGACGATGCCCTGGTGGATAACCGCGAGGCGCTGCGACTTCGTCCATGGGATCCTGAGCACTATGAAGGGCTGGTGGTCGCTTATATAAACCTCAATCAACTGGGAAATGCCAGGGTAACCGCAGACGAGGCCGATAAGAAGAAACTCGAATCGATCGACCTTCACGCGCACCTTTACCACCTCGGATTCCTGCAGAAGGATGAGGGGGAAATGGCCCGTCAGGTCGCCTGGTCGGCGGGCAAAGATGGTGTTGAAGATCTGCTGCTGTCGTACCAGGCTGACACGGCCGCATTTACCGGGCAACTTGAGAAGGCGCGGGAATTATCTCGCCGCGCAGTCGCTTCGGCCGAACAGGTTGGAGAGAAGGAAACGGCCGCTGGTTACCAGGCGGAATCGGCAATGCGGGAGGCGCTGTTTGGAGATTTGGCGGAGGCTCGCAAGTTGGCGACGGATGCACTTGTCTTGTCGACGAGCCGCGACGTGGAGGCCCGGGTTGCCTTTGCCCTGGCGGTCGCGGGCGGTCCAGCGGACCGGTTAGCTGAGGATCTCGCCCGGCGATTCCCCGAGGATACGATGATCCAGTTCATTTTTCTTCCCGTCATCCGCGCCCAGCTCGCCCTCAATCGACGCGATCCTGCGCAGGCTATCCAAGAGCTGGAGACCAGCGCACCTTATGAATTGGGAAAGGAATCTCCGCTGGAGATATTTCCATTTGCGCTTTACCCGATCTATGTGCGGGGCGAGGCGTTCCTGGCAAGTAACGACGGCAAGCAAGCGGCCGTCGAGTTTCAAAAGATACTGGATCGGCCGGCACTGGTGTTAAATGAACCGATCGGCAGGCTAGCGCTCCAGGGCCTTGCTCGTTCCTATGTTCTGCAACAGCAGCCGGGCTCTCATCCTCTGCCTCACACGAACTAAAGGCTCATTCGTGGGTAAGAGCTTTTCCCATCTTATCCAGGATGTACGGCCTGGCATCGGGATGAGCAAAGTCAAACATACCGTTGAGTGAGCCAGCGATAGCGTCAAACGAACCTCCACCGACACGCTCACCGTCGAGGAAGGTGTCTTCAATGAAGCGCAGGACCGAAGTCTGATCGGTCAGGCTGTGGTCGACGTAGTTGCGCCGCGCGTACGGCGAAATAACCAGCAGAGGCAGGCGGGGACCGTAGCCACATCGGCCCTGGGCATGGTCGACAACAGGTCCGGGAAGGGCAGTCGCGCCGTCTCCGCATTGACCGGGCGCAGTTAGGCCATCCGCCTTGGTGGTGGACTGGTTGGCAATGGGCCCCATCTGATGGTCGTACCAGCCGTCGGAGTCGTCATACGCCACAATGACGGCTATGTTTTTCCATTCGGGCCGGTGTTCCAGGAAGTTGATTACGGTGATGAGCCAGTCCTGCTCATCCAGCGGGTCGGAATAGCCGGCGTGCGCGTCCTGAAAGCCGGGTGCTTTCAGGAAACTGACCGCCGGGAAATTGCCGGCCTTTACGGCGGCGAAGAAGTCCTCGGTGTCGTACTGGTGATTCGCGCCGTCTCCATTCCTGCCGATCATTCGTACTGAAGCAGGCCGGGTGTGGCGCAGGTTGGCAGTCGGAGTGTAGTACTGGAACGGCTCGTGGTGGGGAATGTAATCCGGCGGAGATTGCTGGGTGATTTTTGAGTAAGTGCTGCGAAGGCAGCCGTTGGTTCCGTTGCTGTTTGTCCTGGTTAAGTCAAAGCCCGCTTCAAACAATCCCCAACTTACGCCGTGCTGGGTCAGCATCTGCCCGATGTTGTTTCCGGTGTAGTGTATCTGTCCCCATGAGGTGCTGGAGCAGACGTCGCCGATGGGATCCGCGTCATCGACTTCGGTGTAGGTGCCGCTTCCTCCATCGGCGAGATCACTCGCGGCGTTGATCTGGTCGGTTACGCCATTGGTTTGGCCGGAGACCAGTTCGATGGCTCCCTGGGTGGATTGGCCGAAGGTAGAGGCGAACGAATTGTCGTTCAAGGCATAGCGTTGGGCGTAGTTCCATAGTGCCGTCACGGTGTTGCCGTCGAAGTAGGCCATCACCAATCCCTTGGTCTGATGGGCATATGCAGACGGCGCGCCGCGCAGGCTTTGCGGGTAAAACTTATCGGTGGGAAGAGCCGGGAGCCCGGTGTATTGCGGGAAGGAATCCATCAAGCCGCCGTGGAAGGCCAGCTGTTCTTCCGTGTAGCCGTGATTCTGGTCCGCAGTGGCGGCTTGCGCGGGGCCCAGGCGGAAGGGATTGGTGGCATAAGTTCCATTTATTTTTGTGTTCAGGAAATTAGGGTTGCGCTCAAGCAACATGCGCGTGAGGCCGTTCACGGCCGGTGTGCCCGGTCGCGGCCGGAACGGAGTCTCGTGGGGAGGGTTGAGCGCGTTGGGATAGGTGGCGAAGTAGTGATCGAACGAAACGTTCTCGTCGAAGATCACCACAATGTGCTGGATCGGGTTTGTCGTCTGCGCTGACGCTTGCGCGCTCAGGCCAATAAGAAACGCTACCGTTGACAGGAGTAGCGACCTCATCATCATGGTTTGCTGCAGACGAAGTTAGCAGCATCGTTGGTGTCGCCTGTTCCTTTGTACTTTGCTAATTGCGGATAGGGGCACAGAGGCCTTGTCATGAGGACTTTCTGGTCGGCGGAGAATTTTGTGGCAATTATTTTTTCGCTGGGGACATCTTTCTCTACCCAATCGACCAACGCATCGAACACTCCGTATTTGGGACCGCCACTGGTGGCAATGCCAAGCTGTCCAAATGCAGCGGGACCGGGGCCACCGGCGCAGTGTTCCATGCCCGGCACCATGTAGAGCTGCATAAAGCCTGCGGTTTCCTTCTCGCCCACCGCTTTCTGTACTTCCTTGTAATAAGCAATGCTGTTCCAGGGTGAAATCGCAGGATCGTTCCAACCGTGATACATGATGAGCTTGTTTCCGCGTGCGCGAAAGCGGCTTAGATCAGGATTGGTTGAATCCAGAGCGGCGGCGGTTTTTTCGGTCGCTTGCTGCAACGAAGCAGATACATCCGCCGTCAGGGTATTCCATTTGGGATCTTCGGTCACCATGTAGCGAAAGTAGTTTTGTACGTACTGAAGGCCGGAGCCGGAACCCGGCCCCGTTCCGACAACCCAGGAGCCCCAGGAATCCTCATCGCCCATGGAAAATCCCGGAAAGAGGGAAGTGCCGGCATAGTAGGCTTTCAGGGAATTAACCTGCGGCTGAGTCAGGCAATCCAGAGAATCCGCGCCCTTGCAGAGCAGGACTGCGGGATCGAAGTGACATTTTTCCGGGTCATTGAGGAATCCGTCTTTGACCCCATCGGATGCGTCGCAGGCGGCGAGCGCAGCCTTTTGAATCGCCGGGAGCTTGTAGCTTGAGATGTACCCTCGCGGGTCGCCGATGGTGGATTGGGCAAGGCTTACGCCGGAGGTCAGCATGTGGCTCCAGGCATTGGCTGGTGCACCCGCCAGAATTCCGTCATAATCCTCGGGAAAGCGCTGCGCTTCCATCAGCGCTTCACGGCCTCCATCCGAACAGGAATCGAAGTAGGCTTTGGAGGCGGTCTTGCCGTAATAGGCTTTGACCACATCCTTTGCCCGCTCGGCAGTCAGGTGGACGGCACGCCAGCCGAAGTCTTTTATTTTTTCTGGATGGCCGAAGGCCCAGCTGGCATCTTCTCCCTGCGCTTGGTGACCTGCGTCGGAGGCCGCGGTGGCAAAGCCGCGTTTCAAATTACCCGCAAGCTGCGGGTACCAGATGGAGCCGGCAAAGCCACCATTGCCTACGCCCAGAAGGCGCTGGTTCCAATCTTTTTCCGGCAGCCAGACTTCGAAACGGATTTCAGAATCTGCCGTAGGGTGCAGGATTCCGGTGACCCGGCAGAACGGCGGCAGGTCATGCAGGGGCTTGTCGATGCCGGGTCCACTCAGGTCGCCGGACGTTACTTGTTCGGCGAGGGTGATAGTAGTGTCTGGCAGGCTGATTTGCTTGAGTGAATCGCAGTCGGCCGCGTGGAGGGTGGTGGTTGAGGCAAGCAGTCCCAGCAGACTAGCGCAGATCCCGTGTATTGGTTTCATCGCAGTGATTGTAGCTTTGCAAGAAAAACATTTCCAAGAAAGAGCATCCACACAGAGATCCCTCCACTTCGCTACGCTTCGGTCGGGATGACAAAGGGTAGGGTTGTCACGGTCCGGGGAAGAGATTAAGGGAAGGGAAGCCGTGCAGGGAACGCCTGCTTCACTCGAAAAGGGTGGCTTGGGCGGGGGCTTCTTCGGGTTCACGGAAGTTACTCAGGCCTACTCCGACCAAGCGAAAGCGTTGCTGCGGGTCGAGGTTCACCCGCTGGCGCAGGGTGAGTGCGATGCTGGTCAATTCTTCGCAGGTCGCGGGAGGAGACGGGGGTGTGTGACTGCGGGTCAGGATTGCGAATTCACTAGTCTTCAGTTTGAGCACAACGGTCCGCGGGATTCGCGATTCTTTGCGCGAAGCGGCCCAGACCCGCTCCGCCAGGCGCAGAATGATGGATTCGGTTTCGGCTAAGGGCACATCGGCGGAGAAAGTATCTTCCGCGGAGATGGATTTTGTCGGCCGGTCAGGAACGACTTCATTGTCGTCAATGCCACGCGCGAGTTGATAAAGCCGCAAGCCATAGCTTCCGAAGTGGTCCTCGAGGATCAGCAACTCCAGACGGCGCAGATCGCCGACCGTCTTAATCCCCAGTTCGGCAAGCCTCTTTTCCGTCACTTTCCCTACGCCGGGAATGCGCCCGATGGGGAGCGGTGGCAAAAATGTGTCAAGGTCTTCCGGCTGGATGACAAAGAGTCCATCAGGCTTGCGCCAGTCAGAAGCGATCTTGGCCAGGAACTTGTTAGGGGCTACGCCCGCAGAAGCGGTGAGGTGCAGCTCCTCCCGGATTTGCTCGCGAATGGCGCGAGCCACCCGGGTTGCGGTGGCCAAACCCGTTTTGTTCTCAGTTACATCGAGGTAAGCCTCGTCCAGAGACAGCGGTTCGATCAGATCGGTGTGGCGCTTGAAGATCTCGCGGGTACTTTGGCTGACGGCGCGGTAGCGGGTGAAATCCGGCGGGATGAAGATCCCTTCCGGGCACATACGCTCAGCGCGGATCGCCGGCATAGCGGAGCGCACACCGAAGCGGCGTGCTTCGTATGAGGCGGCACAGACGACAGAGCGGTTACCTTTCCAGGCGACAATCACCGGCTTGCCGCGCAGGTTGGGGTCGTCCCGCTGTTCGACGGAAGCGTAAAACGCGTCCATATCGATGTGGACAATTTTTCTCACCTGCCATCTCGCACACCATCTTACTGGACCGCCGGAAATGACCCGCCGATGAAACCTTCTATTCATAATTTCTGGGGAGTTGGGCCCGTAGAATCTGAACGGCATACGAGGAAAAATTATGGCTACTGCTGTTCTGGCCTCCATCGGCGACCATGGTGCTTTGAATGCGTCCTTACCCACTGGCCTCCAGGGCGTGTGGCTTGACCGGGATCTAAGTTGGCTGGACTTCAACGAGCGGGTGCTCGCGGAGGCGCTCGACGAGCGTACGCCGCTGCTCGAAAGAGCAAAATTCCTGGCCATCTTTACCTCCAACCTGGACGAATTCTTCATGAAGCGCGAAGCGGTCCTTCGCCTTGGGACGACCGATGCCCAACACGCTCTTCTGCAGCAGGTTCGGGATAAGTTGCTCGGGTCGCTGCGGCGCCAGGCGGAGTGCTACCGGCAAACCATCATCCCCGGTCTTGCCGAGCATGGAGTCTTTCTGCGCTCCTGGAACGAGCTCACTCCCGCCCAACAAGAGGAGGGGACCAGGTATTTCAAGCGAGAGTTGTCGCCTGCGCTCACGCCGCTAGTGATTGACCCTGTCCATCCTTTCCCGTTCCTCTCCAACCTGTCTACCTCGCTCGTATTCCGGCTGCACGATGTGGCCCGGCAGGAATCGATGTTTGCCCGGGTGAAGGTGCCAGGGGTCATCAAACAGTGGATTCCGCTGGAGACGGATCTGCAGCCAGGGCAAAAGCTGCTGGTCCCGCTGCACGAGGTCATTCGGGGAAATCTGCACAGCCTATACAGCGGTATGGAAATCAGCAACGTGACCATCGTGCGGCTGACGCGTGATGCCGAGGTGGAAGGCGAGGATGATTCCGCGGCTGACTTTCGTACCGTGGTGAAAGAACAAATTCGCCTGCGGCGTTACGAACCGGTGGTGCGGTTGGAGTTTGGCCCGGGAGCCGATCCGGCCATCACGGAAATGCTTCGCGCACGCTTTGCTCTCTCCCCGCTGGACCTCTACGAAATGCAGGAGGAAGTGGATTACACAGCGCTGTTCGAGCTGCTTGGTCTTCCTTTCCCCGGGTTGCGAGACCCGGAATGGAAGCCGCTTTGGCCGGCTTCGCTGCCCGAGGGTACGGGTGCGATTTTTACCGCGATTCAAGCGGGCGACGTGCTGGTGCACCACCCGTATGAAAGCTTCGACGCTTCGGTCGAGCACTTCATCAGCCAGGCAGCCGATGATCCGCAGACCGTCTCCATCAAGATGACGGCGTACCGCATCGGCGACGACACACCCTTCGTCAAATCGCTGATTCGTGCGGCGGAGCGGGGCAAGCAGGTAGCCTGCGTGATGGAGATCAAGGCTCGCTTCGACGAGGAAAGGAATCTGCACTGGGCGGCAGAGCTGGAACGCGCCGGCGCCCACGTCACGTTCGGTGTCAGCGGGCTGAAGACCCACGGCAAGACTGCCCTGGTGGTACGCAAGGAAGCAGGCGGTCTGCGCTGCTATGTGCATATCGGCACCGGCAATTATCACGTCAAGACCGCCCGGCTCTATGCCGATGTGGGGCTGTTCACCTGCGACCCGCGGATCACCGAAGATGTGGTGAATCTGTTCCACTACCTCACCGGCCACGCCGAGCAGCCCGACTTTAACTCCTTGCTCGTCGCTCCGGTGACCATGCGGCCACGACTGCTCGATTTGATACATCGAGAGATACAAAATAAGCGCGCCGGACACCACGCCCGCATCGTCGCCAAGATGAACCAGCTGGAAGACCCGGACATGATTGAAGCCCTCTGCGAAGCATCCAATGCCGGTGTACCTATCGATCTGGTTATTCGCGGATTCTGCTGCCTTCGGCCTGGGGTGCCGGGCCACTCCGAGAACATTCGTATCCGTTCAATCATTGGCAGATTCCTGGAGCATTCCCGCATTTTCTACTTTGCCAATGGGAAGCAGGACCCCGGCGAGGGGGATTTCTTTATCGGATCGGCGGACTGGATGTTCCGCAATCTTTCCAAGCGCATTGAGGTGGTCACACCGGTGCGAGCGGACGGTTTGAAGCAGCGCTTGTGGGAGATTCTGGATATTTGCCTGCGCGATCAACGGGAAGCCTGGGTGCTCGAACCGGACGGAAAGTATGTCCAACTCCGCGCCACACCGGATGCAATTGGTCCGGAAGCGAATGGAACGCATAAGACTCTGATGGATCTGGCTCTGGCCCGCGCCCAGATGTAAAGCTTCGAAATTAATGCCATAGGATCTGGTTTGCTTCCAGGGGAACGGCGACGGCTGGATGATGGGGGATGATGCGCGGCGTGTAGTCGGTCGCCGGACGGGTGGCAGCTACCTGGGCGCTGTAAGTGATGGTTCCGCTCGAGTCCGCAGACTTTCCTACTGGGGTCATCGGCTCGGTGACGGAAGGCATCGCGTAAAGCTCTACCTTTATGTCGCTGATGAGCAGATTACCCGGTGATACCTGCACCGTGAAGCAATGGTGGCCGTCGTGGGTTTCCACCCGCAACGGACCGAAGCGCACCGTGTGCCACTGTTCTGCCAGTTTTTGCAGCCATTTCTGGATTTCAACCCCAAGAGCACCGTCCCTCGCGGCGCGGTGGCGATAGCCGGTCGCACCGGGCAAGTAGTGGTCGTCGGTGTAATCCTGGATGGCACGGCTGGCAGAGAACTCCGGGGTGAGCTGAGCCATACTCTCGCGCATGCGTGCGAGCCATTTGACCGGTAGCCCATTGCTCGACCGGTCGTAGAATTCGGGGATAACTTCCTGTTCCAGCAAGGTGTACATTGCTTCCGCTTCGGCGGCATCCACTTCAGGGTCGGCGCCGTGGTCCTTGCCGTCACCGATCGCCCAACCGACCTGGGGAGAATAGGCCTCCGCCCACCAGCCATCGAGTTCAGAGAAATTCAATCCGCCATTGACCAGGACTTTCATCCCGCTGGTTCCGCATGCTTCCCAGGGACGGCGTGGGGTGTTGATCCAAAGGTCGGCACCTTGCACCAGCTCCTGCGCCATCAGCATGTCGTAGTCACTCAGAAAGACGACACGGTCATGGACCTCCGGACGCTTGATGAAGTCATTCCATTCTTTGACCAATGCCTGTCCGGGGAAGTCCTGAGGATGCGCTTTGCCGGCGAGGACTAATTGCATCGGGCGCTCCGCATTGTTAAGCAGCCGAATGAACCGATCAGGGTCACGCAAGAGGAAATCAGGACGCTTGTAGGTCGCAAAACGGCGCGCGAACCCGACCGTGAGCACATTTTCATCCAGAACGCCGGGGCGGCGGGAGCGTTTGCGCACACGATCGATCAGCTTCTTGCTGCCAAGACTGCGCATCTGCCATAACTGCTCGTCGGTCAGCCGACGGATGTCCTCGGCATGGGGACCATCTCCCATCCAGCGTTTCTTTCCACAAACCGCAGTCCAGAGTGCATCGGCTTCTTCTGAGTCCCAGGTTGGTACGTGAATGCCGTTGGTGACTGAACCGATGGGCACCTCGTCTTCAGGCCACCTGGAAAAGAGCGGTTGGAAGATGTGGCGGCTCACCTGGCCGTGAAGTTTGCTCACGCCATTGATCCGTCCGCTACCGCGAACAGCGAGATAGGCCATATTAAAAGGATCGCGAAAAGGATCGCTGGAGCTTTCGGTTCCCATCTCCAGCAAGTTTTGGAACGGGATGCCGAGTTCCTCTTCCGCATACTGACGGAGATACTTACTCAGAAGCTGGGCATCGAAGCGGTCGAAGCCCGCGGCGACGGCGGTGTGGGTGGTGAACAGATTTCCCGGGCGGGTCACGGTCAGCGCAAGCTCAAAGGGCACCTTGTGATCCTGCATGTAGCTGCGTGCCCGTTCGAGAATTGCGAATGCGGCATGGCCCTCGTTCAGGTGGCACACCTCGGGCTCGAGGCCGATAGCCCGCAGCAATCGCCAACCGCCGATACCCAGGACGATCTCCTGCCTGAGCCGCATTTCTGCGTTGCCGCCATAGAGCTCGCTGGTAATGCAGCGCTGGGCGGCGGTGTTGGAGAAATCGTTGGAGTCCAGAAGATAGAGTTTGTTCCGTCCGACGCTGACTTCCCAGCAGCGAAGCCAGATCTTCGACTCGTCGAGTTGAATCTGGATTCTTAGCCATTCACCGCTTGGCTCACGCAGTGGCCGCATAGGCAATTGACTTGGATCGTTCACCGGATACAGCGCTTGTTGATCCCCGTCGGCATCGAAATCCTGACGGAAGTAGCCCTGTCCATAGAGCAACCCGACAGCGACAATGGGCACGCCCAGGTCGCCCGCTGCTTTCAACTGGTCCCCGGCCACATTGCCCAGGCCGCCCGAATAGATGGGCAAAGCTTCGGTCAACATGAACTCCATGCTGAAGTAGGCCACCAGGGAGAGGCCGGCGCCGGAGTGTTTTTTCTGGAACCAGCCTTCTTCCGCAAATGATTTCTGGTTGGGGGCCAGGCAATCCTGCAGAACGTTTCGAAAGCCGGGATTCGCCAGCATGGATGCAATCTTGTCTCTGGAAACCGTGAGCAGAATGATCCAGGGATTCTCGGTTTTCTCCCAGAGTTCCGCATCGAGGCTCTTCCAGATCCAGTCAGACGAGTGATTCCAGCACCAGCGAAGGTTTAAGGCCTGCTCAACCAGCTGATCCATGCCTTCCACGTCTGGCCAGTTGGGGAATGTGTTTGGGTTGGTCACTTTGTCACCTTAACCTTTGGCTAGTTGTTCCCGGATTTTCAGCAGTTCCGCGCGTTGTTTCGGGTCGACTCTTGGCGATTTCAATTTCAGATCTTCAAGCGCGTCGAGCACGATGCGGGAAATGATCAGGCGCGCATTCAGCTTATCGTCGGCTGGTACGACGTACCAATGGGCATCATTGGTGCTGGTGGCAGCCAGGCAATGCTCGTAGGCCTTCTGGTAATCCTTCCAGTATTGCCTCTCTTTAATGTCAGCAGGGGAGAGCTTCCAGTTCTTGCGAGGGTCATCGATGCGCTCGAGGAATCGCTTCCGCTGCTCCTCTTTCGAGAGGTGGAGAAAGATTTTGACGACCCGGGTCCCGTTGCGATGCAGGTGCTGCTCTAAATCCACGATGGAGCGATAGCGCTCCTCCCAGATGGTTTTTTCGTGGAGCAACTCGGGGGCAAGCCCTTGGTTGCGGAGGAGTTCGGGATGCACCCGAACGACCAGAACTTCCTCGTAATAGGAGCGATTGAAGATGCCGATCCGTCCGCGTTCGGGAAGACGCACGTTGGTGCGCCAGAGGAAGTCATGTTTCAACTCTTCCTGGCTCGGCTGCTTGAAGCTCGAAACTTCGCAGCCCGACGGATCGACGCCGGACATGACGTGGGCAATGGCTCCGTCTTTGCCCGCCGTATCCATACCTTGAAATATCAGAAGCAAAGCATAGCGGCCACTGGCATAGTGAAGTCGTTGCAGCTTGCTCAGCTGTTCCTTGTGCTTTTCGAGGAGCTCCTGATACTCCTCTTTGGCCTTGAAATAGGGCTTCACGAGCGTGGGCCACTCGGACAAGTTCACCTTTTTCCCAATTGGCACACGGAAGTCTTTGCTGTCGATCTTCATGGTTTCAAGCGATCTTAATCTGTTCGCTGTTGCTCAGATGCGCCGGATACCCATTTTGGTCCTCCGGAACGCTCCGAAAGAGTCCCCTGCAGACGGCACGAATTGGGCTTTCGGGTTTTCCAGGCGAGATCTATGGTGCTAGTAGATTGAGCGCAACTAGAGGAGGCCGACCATGTTGGGCAACGCATATATCCAGCTGAACGGTATGGAGCAAATGAGCCTGCCACCAGAGTGGCAGCAACTCGCGCAGGAGAACGGCTCTTTGCGGGTGATTATCGCCGAGCTGCTGATCAAGAACCAAAACCTTCGCTGGCAGCTGTCGGGACATGGATGCAGGCCGGTTCAGGATCCCAGGACCCTAAGGGCTTCAGAGGGTACGCCGTAGTGTAAGAAGTTTCGCACCGCGGGCATACCGTAGCGTGCACAGAGAAGGGCGGTCATATGGGCTGCCACCTGGTGCGCGTGCCGCGAAACGGCGGCGTCCGACGGATGCGCCAACGCTGTATCCACTTCACTCACCGGCAGATCCATCAAGTTCGAATCTTCCTTTTGCGGACCGGCCAGGATTTCTACCAGCCCTTCACGCAACCATAACGGTGCATTTCCTCCTGCTTGCTGTTCTACCAATACATGCAGAAACTCATGCAACAGGACCGGCCTGGTTCCTCCGTTGTTTTGGCGCACTCCCGCCGGCTGCAAAAACACTGTATTGCCACGGGTTGTGGCGAGCGTCCAGCCCGGTTCTCCCGTGGTCTGCCGAAACAGCTCAACAGTGGGCAGCTCCTGCACAGTTGGGCCTTTCCCGCCTGGCAGGCCAGGGAACAGAGACTGGGCTTTCGCCCAGGCGGCATTGCCGTCAGCCAGGAGGGCTCCAGACGGCTCTGTGGTCAGTAGGGTCCAGCCTGAAGCGGGGATCTTCTGCCATCCGTTATCTCCCGGCGTGATGCCGGTGATGGTCCCGGGAAAGTAGAAATTGAGAATCTCCGTCTCGGTCTTGCCTTCCAACGCCATTTCATAGGCGCCTGCCTGGCACAGCCCGGCTCCGTGGCCGTATCCTTTACCTCGAATTTCCACCACCACGCCCGAAACGGTGGCCGTATACCAATCGCTGCGCACCTGGTTCCATCCCAATTGGCGGTCTACCGCGAAGCGGAAGCTGCTGGCAGAGAGTTGTGCCGGTGCACCCCGGCCGGTAACTTCAAGCAGTTCGGCCC
Organism: uncultured Acidobacteriaceae bacterium; assembly: GCA_963790935.1. GTDB lineage: Bacteria > Acidobacteriota > Terriglobia > Terriglobales > Acidobacteriaceae > PALSA-350. The sequence goes on from CAWBRJ010000055.1 coordinate 41,293, forward strand.
GGCCCTCGGCGGTGCGCCGGACCACGCGGATGTCCGCGATGGGAGAGGGAGTGCGCCATCCCTGGGCGTGAAAAATGTCGTCGAGTTGTGCCAAGGGGATCGCGGCGTGCCATTCAGCAGGAGACCGGCGGAGGCAGTAGGGATCGGCGCGATTCCCAGCCAGGTAACTGGCCTGCTCGTCCGGCCAGACAGCAGGTGCGGATTCACTTCTGCCGCCGCAGTGCTGGGTGTAGTAGATGTGCGCCCGTTGGTTTCCGGACCACAGAGTTTCGCCGGCTGTTTCCCGCACCGCGCGTTCTATCTCGGGCCGCGGTTTGCCCAGGCGAAGGGCCTGGCAATGGGTGCTGTCACATAGACCAAAACCCTGCGCATGGTGGCGGTTTGCATTTTCCAGGGCGAAGGTGCGCATGCTGATGGCCATCGCTTTGAGCGAGGCCATCGGTTCGTCGGGCGCGGCTTCTCCGTTGAGGGCGGCTAACACGTAGGCTTCGCTGGGCAGCGTCAGCAGCACTCGCAGGCCGTCATGCTGGGAGGTGATGGTCCATTTGCCGGCGGCAACAACCGGTTCCTCACCTGTGACTTGCATGCGAAAGCTTCCGCTCAGGGTTAATGGTTTTTGAAGTCCCTCTTTTCTCCACTCGACCTCAAGGGGTGTCTTCGGGTCGCTGAGTGGGGTTGCGGTGAGATGGGTTACCGGTTGTGCGGAGAAGAGTTCGACCGTGAGGTCGCGAGCGCTCTCCGGCACCGGACCTTTTGCGCGACAAAGAAATGCTGCGCCATCCGGGCGGCATCGGCTCCGTTGCCGCGCGGAAGATAGATCACGATGACTACGTGTTGTGGCCGAGGGGAGCGCTCCCGGCAAACCATCCACCGCCGGGTAGGTTCCTGTTTTCCCCGCGACTTCCATGCCTGGTACGGCAGCATTGTGGGCCATACCGAAGCGGACTGAATCTTTAAGGCCCTGAGCTACGGCGTCTATCTGAACTCTTTGAGCTCGAGAAACAATTTGCGGTAAGCAGCGGCGATTTGTCCGGGAGAGACTGCATCCGCGACCCCTAATACCAGCAGCTGTTTTTGCTCCCGGGACAGCGGGGTGAGTGCCTGGGGCAGACCGTAATGTTGGAGAATCGCGGCCACTGCCGGGTGGGAATACGGTCCGCCAAGGCGGCAAAATATTGGTTGAGGAGTAGGCGAGTGCTTCCCGGGCAGCGAATGCGAGGTCACTCTGGGGATGGGTGCAGGGCAAGCTCAATTCCGGCCTCCGTCGACGATGTGCAGGTTGCGCCGGCAAAAGACCGTGGTCTGCGGCAGTATTTCGTGCTGTTGCAGAGCGGCGGCAAGAAACAAAGGCTTGAGGATGGACCCCGGAGCGGCTGATTGATTCGCATTAGTTTCACTGAGGCCAGAAGCTGTCCGGTCTTTAGATCCACGGCCACGCCAACGGCAGGAGTAGCGCGGAGCGCAAAAGACAGGGCCGCCTGGGGGCTTGTTTCCGCCTGCACGACAAACGGCAACAGAAGCATCGCCAGGAGCAGGACGAATTTTGTCGTAAGCCTTCTGTTCATGCA
>CAWBRJ010000056.1:0-90236 GCA_963790935.1 uncultured Acidobacteriaceae bacterium
CCTTCCTCATGGAAGGGAGCGCCATATTCTCACCTATCCGGGAACGATGGCGAACCTGCGCCTTCGCGATCTGGACCTTGATTATCTGAAGTCGGCGAAACATTTTCACCTCTCGTCGCTTTTCCTTCAGCATTCTCTCGAGCCCGACGTGCCGGCACTGTTTAAAGAACTGAAGGGTGCAGGCCTGACGATCTCGCTCGACACCAACGATGATCCCAGCGGGGAGTGGGGGGGCGTGTTCGACGAGTTGCTCTCATACACCGACATTCTGTTGCCCAATGAGATGGAAGCCTACCGCATGACCAAGAAGGCGACCGTGGACGAGGCGATTGAGGAACTTGGGCGGCGGGTGCCTTGCGTGGCTATCAAATGCGGATCGCGAGGCTCCATCGTTCGGGTTGACGCAAAGACGTTTTCCGCTCCCGCCGTTTCTGTAACTCCAGTGGATACGATTGGGGCGGGCGATAGCTTCAATGCCGGATTTCTGTTCGGCTGGCTCAAAGGCTGGCCTCCGGATCAATGTGCTTATGCCGGCAATATTACCGGCGCGCTTTCAACGCAAGGAGTTGGCGGGACGGAGGCGTTCCGAGATCCCGGCCTGGTACAACGCTTCCTTGCGCAGCATTCTTTTCCCGGGTGAGAATGAATGCGCCGGCGAGAATGCCGGGTTTCGCATCGAATCGATTGAAGGCAAGGGAGTATGCAGTGAGTGAGCCCAGCAAGAGCATCAACGACAACTTCATGGCCATGGTCTCGGCGAAAGCCCAGGTAACCCTTCCTCTGAGCAAATTTCAGCCGCAATCGACGCTGGTGCAAGAGGAACATCACGTCGAGCGCGCACGCTTCCCGGCGATCGACTACCACAACCACCTGGACGCTCTCGACCCGGTTGACGTGCTGCGCGTTATGGATGCCTGCGGCATCGAACGCATGGTGAACATCACCATGAAGACTGGTGACGAAGCCATTCGCATGATCCACAAGTGGGGTTCGGTCGATGCCGGAAGGTTCACTACCATCGGTTGGATGGACTGGGCGGATGTGCACTCGGATAAATTCGTTAGCCTCACCTTAGACCGGCTGGAGAGCTTGGTGGAGCATGGAGCCCGAGGGATCAAGTTTTGGAAGGACCTGGGACTGACTGTGCGCGACGGAAAGGGAGATCTGCTGCGGGTGGACGACGAGCGCCTGGCGCCCATCTTTGACAAGGCAGCGGAGTTGGGCATTCCGGTCATGTTTCATATCGCGGATCCCGACGCATTCTTCTTGCCGATTGACGGGCGCAACGAGCGTTTTGAGGAACTGGCAGCGCACCCTGACTGGGGCTTTCACGGCTCTCAATTCTCCAAGACAGAATTGCTTGATCAGCGTGACCGGGTCATTGCGCGTCATCCAAAAACTACCTTTGTCGCAGCGCACGTAGCCGAATGCGGGGAGAACCTGACTCGCGCCACGAAGTTGCTGGAGAACCATCCCAACGTGCTGCTGGACATCAGTGCACGTGCGTCGGAACTCGGGCGGCAGCCTTATTCCTCGCGCGCTCTTTTCCTCCGTTTTCCCGATCGCATTCTCTTCGGCGCCGACCTGGTGCCCGAAGAATCCATGTATCGGCTCTACTTCCGCTTTTTGGAAACGGCGGACGAGTACTTTGACTATCCTTCGCATGCATCGCGTCAAGGCCGCTGGCAGATCCAGGGAATCTATCTGCCGGAAGATGTCTTACGCAAGGTATACCGGGACAATGCGCTGCGGCTGTGGAAGTAGACAACGAGAATCGGTTTGTTTGCACTAACCTACAGACTCAATGGCTTTCTGCAGCCTGCTAGTCAGCTCGAGCGCCTGCATCGGATCGATGGACGCCGCACGACGCGCGGGAAGAAAACTTGCCAGCACCGCTGCTGTCGACAAGACAACGACCGCCACGAACAGGCTCAGCGGATCATATGACTTCACCGCGTAGAGCTGACTTTGGATCCAGTGCGCGCCCAGCAACGAGATAGGCACACCCGCGGCCAAACCCAGAACCACCTGGACAAGTGTGCCCCGCATCACCAGGGTGGCCATCCGGTTGCGCTGGGCCCCTAGCGCCATCCGCAGTCCGATCTCGCGTGTTCTCTGCGCGACCTGGTAGGACGTAATGCCGTAGAGCCCAACCGAGGCGAGCACCAGGGTGAGCAGCCCGAACAACGCCGTCAGACGAGCAACCAGGCGTTCCTGGTTGAAATTACCGGCAAGCTGTTCATCAAGAGGACGCAGGTCAAGGATGGTCCGGTTTGGGTCGATTTGCGCCAGCGTGCCGCGCAACGTCGCGTCCAAATTCTGCGGGACCCCGCGGAAGCTCATCACGACCGAGGTAATGTAGTGCGTCTGCGTCTCCAGGTTGATCGCCGTCGGATTCTTTAAATTGTGCTGCCACTGCGAAAGCGGGCCGAAAAACATGGCCTGTGCGTTTTCCCGAGGCTGTTTATATTTCCCGTTCGCCACCACGCCTACAATCTCGTACGCTCCAAAATCCTCGCGGTCGTAAACCCCAAAGTGACGTCCAATGGGATCTTCGTTGGGGAAATATTTTTTCGCAAACGCCTGATTGATGACCGCCACGAATTGCGAGCTGGCCGTATCACCCTCGCTCAAGCCGCGTCCCCGGATCACCGGTTGACCCACAGCGGCAAAGAAGTTCGGGCTCACCCGGTTGATCAGCACACTATTATCATCTTGCGGCCCTGGTTTAGGCCTCCCCGGAATGTAGGCGTCGAAGTTCCAGTCATTCCCATCGAAAGGACTATAGATCGCCAGTCCCACACTCTCCATTCCCGGGATTGCCGTAAACTGCTGTTCCAGCCTCCGATTCAGCGCATCGAGCTTCTCCGGTTGATAACCGGCCCCCAAAGGATCCAGATGCAGCACATACCGGTTCGTCGTCTGAAAACCAAAATCCTGGTGCTCGAGGTTACGCAGACTCCGGGTCAGAAGACCCGCACCCACCAACAGGACCAGCGAAAGAGCAGCCTGAAAAACAATCAACGATCTCTGCAGCAACCCACCCCGATCGCCCGCTGCCCGGTTCACTGCCTTCAATGCTTCTGCAGGATCCCCATGGGAAGTGATCCACGCCGGAACAATGCCGAACACCACGCCAGTGATCAGCGACAGCACGAACGCAAATCCCAGCACGGCCAGAGATGGAGTTACATTAATTGCGCTATGCGGGGAGGCGGGAAACGCCAGGGCCACGATGGATCGTGTTCCGGCATACGCAAAGGCCAATCCTGCCAGACCACCCTGGCAGGAGAGAAATAGGCTTTCGGTGAGCATCTGCCGAATCAATCTTGGCCGTGCCGCTCCTAGAGCCATGCGCATGGAAATTTCGGTTTTCCGCTTCGTGCCCCGCGCCAGCAGTAGGTTCGCCACGTTCGCGCACGCGACCAGCAGAACAAATCCAGAGATCGTTAGCAGCAGATAAAGCTCTTTCCCTGTTTTTTCCTGCAGATCCTGGATCCCTGCTCCTCCGGGCGTCAGGATCACATGCAATCTTGGCAGGATTTCGACCGCTTTGCCTCTCTTGTACTCGACTTGAACGGCGATCCATTGCCGCAGGTGGTTCGAAATTTTCTCTTGCAACGAACCCAGGACCACGTCCGGCCGGACCCGGCCCAATACATACAGCCAGCACTCGTCGGGATGATGCAGAATCGAATTTTCCTGCTGCATCAGCGGTTCGGCGGAGAGCGGTATCCAGAATGCCGGGGGATTCGGGCTGATCCGGTCGCCAAAAAAGCCGGGCGGCGCAATCCCCACCACCGTGACCGGATGGCTCTGCAAATAGAACGTCGAACCGACCACAGACAAGTCGCTCCCAAAGTCCGATTGCCAAGCCTGGTAGCTCATCACCACAGCGGGTGCTGCGCCAGGCTGATCGTCAGCGTCGATAAGTGTACGGCCGGCAAACGCTCCCACGCCGAGCGTGCTGAAGTAGTTGCCGGTGACAAACTCGCTCGGCTCCGCCTGGGCCGTGTTATTACCTCTTCGGACACTGATAGGGTTGTGGGCCGCCTGCATCGCGGCGAGTTGCGCAAACTCCGGCGTCGACTCGCGCAGCGAACGGTAGAGAGGATACGAAAAAATTGTGAAGTCTCCGTTGCCGTGCTGCAATCCGTCGCCGAGACAACAGTCAGGCTTATCGCCAATGCGAATGAGCGAATTCGGATCGCCAACCGGAAGCGACTTCATCAGAATGGCGTGCACCAGGGTGAAGATAGCTGTGTTGGCGCCGATTCCGAGTGCAATGGTCAAAATTACTGTCATGCCAAAGCCCGGCGCCATGCATAGCTGCCGAATGGCATACCGCATATCCTGCCCGAGCTGTTCCAGCCACAGAATCGAGCGCTCGTCGCGGTGCATTTGTTTTGCCTGCTCGACTCCGCCGTACGCACGCCTGGCGGCCAGGTGCGCCTCTTCCGCGCTCATCCCTGTGCGCAGAAAGTCCTCTTCCAGCAATGCCAGATGAGAAGTGATTTCGCGTTCCAGCTCCTCTTCCATCTGGCGGTTGCGAAATAGGGTCTTGCACTTCGACACCAGGCGCTTGAGGGAGATCATGACTGGAAGTCCTCCAGTAGCAGCCGTTCCACCAGGCCCGCCATTCTGCGCCAGCGCAGCGTTTCCTGGTTCAGCGCTTTTTCTCCCGCTTTGGTGATGGCATAGTATTTGGCTTCGCGGTTGCTCTCGGTTCTGCCCCAGGTGCCCTTGATCCATCCATACTGTTCCAGGCGAACGAGAGCGGGATAGAGGGTACCTTGGTTCAGATTGAGGAGCTGGTCCGACACTTGCTGGAGCCGGGTCGCAATCTGGTATGCATGCTGCGCCCCCATGCTGGTCAGGGTCCGTAGAACGATCAGGTCAAGCGTTCCCTGCAGCAGCTGGATCTGTTCCTTTTCTTCACTAGACATGCAAGTAGTCTCCCACGAAAACAGGATGACCCCATTACACTAGACTGTCAAGTGAAGCCTGTTCGGTGGACAAAGCCCCGAGGTATGACTCTCTTCAGTATCTAATGTTCCGTACCCTGTTCAGGAGCACACTGAGCGTGCGGGCTTCAACTGGACTACAATCCTTCTGCCGCCCAATTTGCACATCTAGATCCTTCGGACTTCACCTGCGGCTGCGACGCCAGGTCGGTATGATGCGGCAGTGAGCTGAGAAGTTCGTGATGAATCAGCCGGCACTTCAAAAACGGCAGTACCGCGAAACGCGCCAACCCCGGGAGCGCTCATGGGCGCTATACGTCGCACTCACCGCTCTGTTCGTGATCGCCGTCGCCTATCAAGCTCGCACTCTCGTGCAACGGTTTCCGCAGTGGTTTGGCGTCCATTTAATTCAGCCGCCCTTTGGGCTCGATGCAGAAGATCTGCCCCATTTCCTGCTGATTTTCCTTCAACAGAATGCGCGAGACGCCGGTCTGCGCGCGGGCGACACGCTGATCGCCCTCAATGGTGTTTCGGTCACTTCGCGATCAGTTTACGCCGATGAGCTCTCCGCCTCACATGCGGGTGACACCATGGTCGTCACCTTTACGGGGAAGGGAAAGCGGACTCGAAGAGCAAACCCGTGTGCGTCTGTCGGAGCTCAGGGTCAAAACGAATCCGCTGAGAGTGCTACATCTTCGCCGCCATGCCGGCGTTCTGCCTGTCGCTCGGGCTTCTGGGTAGCGATCGTCCGGCCGCGGGACGTGCGTGGCTGGCTGCTGCTGGCCCTAATGCTGAGCCTTGCAGCATTCTTTAATTCCTCCACGGAGTTCTGGAGTCCTCCGTTTAGAACCCCGGCAACTATTTACTCTCAATTCGAGGCCAATAGCTGGCTTGGCTGGCTTTTCCTGCTTGGAATCTTTTTCCCCGAACCCTTTCCGGCCACGCTTCGCTGGAAATGGTGGAACTGGATGCTGTGGACCGTTGTGCCTGGGTCGTGTCTGCTTTGGCCAACATGGTTAGCTTCGTGATGGAACTTCATAGCATCCGGTCCGCTATCCCACTCAACCGATTCTTAGGCCAGATAGGTGTTTTGCGACACCTTGTGAACCTCCTGATGGTGCTGGGTTTTCTGGCTTGTATCGGGGCGAAGTATCGACTGGCTCTCTCGGCTCGATGCCAAACGCCGGCTGCGTGTACTGTCTGCCGGAACTGCAGTTAGCCTCATGCCGCTTATCGCCTTATTCACCATCGCGAGCTCCACGGGGTTTCGCTATGGAGGAGTACTTCCCGGAGTGGTTGACGACTACTGCGTACTTGGCATTCCTCCTGTTGCCTTTGACACTCTCTTATGTAGTCGTGGTCCAGCGCGCAATGGATGTGCGCCTGGTCATTAGACAGGGGTTGCAGTACACGCTGGCACGGCGTGGTGTACTCATTTTGCAGGTCCTACTGAGCGCTGCCTTGTTTATTACCATCGCTTACCTGTTGACCTCGCATGCCATGAGGCCGGTGGGCACGGTGCTGATCATGGCAGCCGGGCTCTGGGGTATTTTTTTGCTTCAGGGTGCGACCCGGCGATTGGCCGTCTGGGTCGACCGGCGTTTCTTTCGCGACGTCTACAACGCGGAACAAATCCTGAGCGAGCTGGCGGAGAAAGTTCGCATGATTGTGGAGACCCAACCGCTGCTCGAAATGGTCACTGAGCGTATCGCGGACTCACTGCACGTGAAGCGGGTAGCGGTACTGCTGAATGGGAGCGGGCCGTATCGTCCGGCGCATAGCCTCGGCTATAGCCCCCTACCGGATATGGCTTTCGCTGGCGACGCAGCGACAGTGCAAGTACTGAAGAGCGAGAAGCAGCCGGTTCGGGTCTATTTTGACGATGAAGATTCGTGGATTTATCGGCAATCCGAGATGAGTGATGAGGAGCGCGGCCATCTGGCAACGCTTCAGTCGGAACTGCTGCTGCCGATTTCGGTCAGAGACGGACTGATCGGATTCATGAGCCTAGGCCAAAAGCTTTCCCAGGCACCCTATTCCGGCACCGATCTCCGGCTCTTGAGCTCGGTCGTAGCGCAGACGGGTTTGGCGCTGGAAGTTGCCCGGCTGACAACCGCGATTGGCAGCGAAATTGCGCAGCGGGAGCGCGTGAACCGCGAGTTGGAAATCGCGCGTGAAGTGCAAGAGCATCTATTCCCTCAGCACTTACCCTCGGTCTATGGCTTGGACTACTGCGGACGTTGCCAACCTGCGCGAACGGTGGGCGGCGACTACTACGATTTTCTCGAGTTACCGAAAGAAAGATTCGGAATCGCGATTGGGGATGTGTCTGGTAAGGGCATCGGCGCCGCGCTCATGATGGCCAGCCTCGGCGCTTCGCTGCGGGGCCAGGCATCCGTAGTCCAAGACATTGCAGAGCTGATCAAGCGAGTAAGCAATCTGGTCTACGGGGCTTCGTCGGTGAGCCGCTATGCCACTTTTTTTTACGCTGAATACGAACCACAAAGCCGCCGGCTCTTGTATGTGAATGCGGGTCATAACCCGCCCTTCATTGTGCGCCAATCCAACAACGGCGGCCAGGTTTATCGTTTAGAGCCTGGCGGTCCGCCGGTCGGACTATTACCGGGCTCCTCGTATGAGCAGGGCTCTGTCCCGCTGGAACCTGGAGACCTCGTCGTGCTGTTTACCGACGGCATTTCCGAATCGATGAACAGCAGTAACGAGGAGTGGGGGGAGGAGCGATTAATCGACCTCGCGAAAACGTGTGCGGACCTGTCGGCGCTGGAAGCGATGAACCGCATCATGGCGGCTGCGCAGACCTTCGCCGCCGGTGCGCCCCAGTACGACGACATGACGGTGGTCATACTTCGTGTTCTTGTCCCCACAAATAATACGTTGCGGACGAGCACGACAATATAAACCGACCGAAGGCTGAGAAAAAACTCGGGTTTTTTATCAGCCTTGACTCTAAGTCAGGCCGCACCATGCGGTGGAAATATTCCGTCCCTCGAAAACCTAGATTTGACAATACTGTGACTCACCCGTGACATCGTTACGGCGGCAAGACGGTATGGTGGGGAGTAGAGGCCGAGCTTGCAACAAGCCACTCTGCTGATGAACGCCGCCGCTTTCTCCGGTCTATCTGATTGCAAACCGGGGCTCGTGGTTCGATTGCCTGGAGCGTCTGACGAGGATCTCTGCCGTCAGATTAAGGATCCGCCACCAACCTCCTCGTCCATGGGGACAAGGTAGAAAGGGCCGTCATGGCAACAATGACATCTTTACCGGCACCGTTAGAACTGTCACGGCAGTTCGAATGGTGCTCTCTCTTTCTGGCTCATTTAAATGATTTCGCAGCACTCGCATGGTATCTGGTAGCGGACGGCAAGCTTGTCGAATGTATCGTAATGAACTCGCTGAAAAGCCTGGAGAGCATTCCCTTCGATGCCTCCCAACCTCTGCTCACTTATAACCAGGCGCGTGACATGCTGATCACGGAAGGAATCGCCGCGCTGAACCTGGAGCACACCGGGGCGAGGTTTGACGACAAATTACCTGCTGGTGACCTTCTCGATCTGCCGCGCCTGGCATCTCGCGTGGGCCAGCGCCTCCTCTTTTCCGCGGACACGGGATCTTATGACGCTTAGAAGGTAACTGACGCCGGGTAGAGTCACTCAGGCTGAGTAATCGGTAGACACACTCAACTGCTTCCACTGTTGATCGGACGCGAGCTTCTCCAGTGCGCTTTTTTCCGCCGCCGCATAGCTGTCGCTCCCGAGCAGCAAACGAAGGGGTGGCTCCGGCAGTGAAACGAGGTGCAAAAGAACAGCGGCCGCCTTCGCCGGATCCCCTGGCTGTCTTCCGTTGTAGTCCCGTTGAAATCGGGAAGCGGCACCTACAGTGGATTCATACTCAGGCCGGCCTTCACGAAGCTCTGTGGACGAGCCCGCGAAATCCGTGCGGAAACCACCAGGCTCGATGATGGTGACCTTGATACCAAGTGGGCCAACCTCTTTCGCGAGCGACTCTGAAAAGCCTTCGACTCCAAATTTTGCCGCGGCATAGGGCGCGCGTCCCAAGGGGCCAATCCGGCCGCCGATCGACGACACCTGGATAATATGTCCCCGTCTTTGTTCACGGAAGTGCGCAAGCACGGCCTTCGTCATGATGATGACACCGAAAAGATTTGTCTCGATCTGCTCGCGAAACTCCTCGATAGGCGTATCTTCGACCGGACTGACATTTCCATATCCTGCATTGTTGACAAGCACGTCCAAACCACCGAAGGCGTCCATCGCCGCCTCGACCGCCCGTTTTGCCTGTGCTTCGTTGGTAACGTCGAGCGAAATTGTGCGGATATTCTTACCGAACCGGTTCTCCAGGTCAGCCAATAGTTCCGGCTTCCGTGCGCCGGCCACGACTCTATCTCCCGCTTCCAGTGCCGCCACTGTGAACGCGCGACCCAGTCCCCGGGAACTCCCTGTGATCAACCATGCCTTTGACATGCGACCTCCGCGTCGATAGAAAAGAGATGCAGCAAGACCTTGATTTGATTTCAACTATCTCGACACGATCGTTCCTCAACCGGCTTCATAAGCCGATCCTTTTTGCTGCTGAGCTACGCAGCCAGAGTTCCATCACAAGCGTGTTGAGGGAGAAGCCGATCCAGAAGGCGATGCCGAAGAACTGTCGCGGTGTCAAATGCGTGAGAGGTGCAGTGGCAAAGAAGACCCCCATGACGGGTCGGGTGGTGGCGATGCCGAGCAGGATGGCGACCGCGCGAAGTATCCATCTTCCTTTGCGTATGCATCGCCGCGTCGAAAGCAGATAAAAGTCTGGGTCAGCGACACGACGAAGAGCGAATTGAAAAACAGCACGGCTGAACGCTCCAGCCACCCACCCACCGCGTAGACGCTCATGGCATAGGCTGTTGCGGCTACCGTGAAGCCGAGCAGGAAGAAGCCTCGCTCGACAACACGCGAGCGGCTGGTGCGGGCCCAAAAGAGAAATGGGAGCAAAGCGACGAAGGCCAACGCACAGAGAATGTGCGTCCAGGTGAGCCCGGCCTGGGAGGCGAACCATGCGTCAAGACTGGCTAGTTGCGCGGGTGCGCCCGGCGATGGGGGAAGCAACAAGGCCGCGGCACGACGCAACACCGCAGCCACGGCGATGACGATGCAAATCCAGAACGCGATCCTGAGCCATAAAGGAAAGCCCGGAGCAGCCCAAGCCGTGGGCCTGGGGAGTGCGCTTACCGTCGTGGAAGGCTGCGCGCGTCCAGTATCAGAAGCCATCTCCATACCAAATTCCTCATTCAATGAACTCTAGATATTAACTTTACACATTGTCAAATCATAATTGCCGGGTAGACTCTTAACCGTGGCCACAAAGAGCACCGAGGAACCCCGGCGCCCCTACGAGCTTGGCAAGCGGCTGGAGCAAATGGAAGAAAGCCGCGCTGCCATTCTTCGCGCCGCCAGATCTCAACTGGAGGCGAATGGGTATCGGCAAATGACGATGGGGTCGCTCGCGGCCGAGAGCGGGGTGACGCGGCAGACCATCCACAATCTCTTCGGAACCAAGGCCGGCGTGCTGGAGGCGCTGTTTGACCTGATTGCGTTGGACGGCGGGATGGAGAGCATGCGAAACGTCATGACTCAACCCTCTACCGAGGCAATGCTGGAGGGGTTTGTGGAAGTATTTTGCCGCTTCTGGTCCAGCAATCGTATGCTTCTGCGGCGCATCCATGGAATCGGCGCCATCGATCCGGAGTTTGGAACGGTGATCGAAGCGCGCAATGCCCGCAGATACGGCGCGGCTAGACGCATCGTGAGCCGCATGGGCGGCGGGGATCTCGTGGAACGAGCTTCCGCGCTGACCGCACTGACCTCTTTCGAGTTTTTCGATGCACTGGCACACAATCTTCGAGACGAGAATCGCGCCGCAGCCGTCGTACTGGATCTGGCTCGAAAGATGCTCGGATGACAGCTACCTGGCAGCTAATTGATCGGACCTGTCCGGCTGCTCAGCGGCTTCACCGTACCGGCCGCGATTGCGAGAACGCGTTCGCGCACCACTTCGTAGCTGGGCTGCCCGGTAAAAAAGCCATAGGTGTAGTGAGTCTGGATGGTTCTGCCGTCGGCTCCCTTTTGGTCTGGGGCGTAGCCATCAAGGCTGTAACCGCGCTGCCCGGCTGCAGCTTCCGCTGGGTGTTCCTTGGCAAACTGCGGCTGATCGAAGTCATTGCTTTCCAGGGTAATACGAAGGCCGGGCTGTCCGGCTGCATCGAATGTGCGGGCGATGAGGTGAACATGGTACGGACCCCACGGCGTGAACGCCGGATAGAACTGGATGGTCTTGTCACCCTGGTGAACGGTTTCAAGAAGGAAGTCCCGTAGCTTACCAAGCTGTGAGTTCGAATCCTGGTTGTGTTGCTTGGTAACCAGCGCAATCTCTTCGTCCCGCTTTTCCGCATGGTGTGGATCCTTAACCATCTGCGCGTAGGCGCGAGCAAGCAGAAGATGAGTCTGCCAGTCGTCCGGCTGGGCCGCTTCGATCGGTTGCAGTGTTTGAACAACAAAGTCGGCGTCGCCCAGATTGAGAGCAGCCTCGGAAGCGAACTTCTTGTAAACGGGATTCTCTGGCTCTTCACCCATGAGCTTTTTAAAATCCGCCAGGGCGATGTCATAGTGTTTCGCCCGAAGAGAACTAACCGCCTCGTCGAACTCGGCTTGGTGGGGATTAGCTACAGAAGGGGAACTTTGCGCCGCTTGCCCCGGCACGGTCAAGAAGAGAACCATCCCGCACACGGTGAATCCGAACACACTGAACCTCGACCCGAGACTGAAAAATGTGGTCAACATGCGTTGGCGGGCGCTCCTTGTGTGCGGCCTTCGGACCACAGTATAGAAGCACGCCGTCTCTCACGGTTGTTTACAGAGAAGGTGCACCGGCTTTCGACTAAAGTCACGGGAGGTATTCAAATTTTTCCAGGACAACCTCGTTTTGATTCTGCAGAGGGTATTTATGAGATTCAATCACGTAGAGCATTAGCTGAACTTTTTCCTGGCCGGGAGTAGGCACACCCGCTGTAAAGACATGTTCAGAAACAACAGGGGCTCCCGGACGGTCGGACGATCCGCGAAAGGTCTTGAAGCTTGCCCGGCCCGATTCCCAATGCATTACGTGTGTCACGGTACCGGAGGGCACAGTAAACGGCGCCAGGTTTCCAGGAATATAGAAAGGCTGAACCCCATACTGCGCATTGTTCTTATTTGCAGGGTCCCCCCATCGGCTCATCTCCACATCCAGCTCGCGGAAATGTTCATCTCCACCCCAGTCATCAAAGGTATTGAGACTCATCACGGCGGCAGGCTCGAGATGGGTAACATCCCGCACCACGTAAATGTAGGTTCCGTAGCCTAAACTTCGGGTTAGCTCTAACTCGGCGCACGACCAACGCCCTGATCGTTTCTTCATGAGCAGATGAAGCGCTCCGCTGGCGTCAACCCAGGCATTGTCAGGGTTATACAGATTGTTGAGACCCCCGCGATCGCCCGCAATGGTGCGGACAGTCCAGTCATATCCGCTGAACTTGAGAGGCTTTGTGGGCGCTATCTGCGCCTGGCCCACGCCCTTCACACTGGTTACGGCAACGATGGACCCACCGCGGGCTGGAGCGGTATCCATCGTAGACGGTGGGTGAAATCCGGGATCAACCAACAAGGCTGCGTACTCGAATCCAAGGTGGGTGGGGGTGCCCCAAGTAGAGTCTGCTTTGATGGGAATAAAGGGCTTGTCCGGCCAGGGCTGCACCCACCATGGCCCACTCCTGGCATAGACGACAATCTGTTGACCAGGACGCGCGCCGGAAACACGCCCTGCAATGTAAGCCACTCGTTCGCGGCCACCTTGCGCCGCAGGTGGAATGGTGGTGAATTCGACCACCGGGTCAGGCTGGACGACGGGCGCACGGCAACCGCTGAACCATGCGGCAAACAGGAGCAGCACGCGTAAGCCGTCTGACTTTGGACGCTTAGCTCTCACGCAAAACCTCAACATAGACTATACGGCTAGCCTGGGAGCGAAGATGGTCGCAAAATCCAAGGAACCGGACGAAGAGCGGAAGCGTAACAACACGAGGGAAAGCTGCGCTTTGGAGAGGTGAGGATGACAACCAGCTGGCTAAATCTTTTGATGGGGACGGGCTTGGGCACACTCCTGGGAATTCTCGGTAACTGGCAGATCGGCACCAGATGGCGGAAATGGTCGGAACGCCGGGCACTCGATAAGGAATATCACTCATTGGCCGGCCACTATTTAAACTATCTCGTCAAGGACGACGGAAACCACGAACCAACGGGTGAAACCATAGAACTCACCTGGCAGCCAGACAATGCGGTGTTCGAAGCGACCAGCTTCCTCAACAACGGACACCCCGAGTGGCATAGCTACATAAGAATGAGCATGGAATACAAAGGAACCGGCACCGGGCACTACAACTACGTGGACTCGATTCACGGAGGGATTCAGCAGCTGATCTACTCGAAGCAAGCACGCGCCTTCCAGGTGATGGGGACTAGCCGCTCGAAGAAAGACTTTGCCCACTATTGGAAGCTAAAGGAATGAAGCCGGTCCCACATTTCCTTTTTGGAGAGGACGCCATGGCAGTATAGTGGGCGTCGTGATCCAAGCTGTCTCCAGGGAGAAATGATGGACCGATCGGCGTGGCTGGACCGATGGAGAACGAGCAGCGCCGGGGGAACACCCATCCTGGGCGCCGGCGCGGGAACTGGAATCTCCGCCAAGTGCGCCGAAGCCGCAGGCGCCGACCTCATCATCATTTACAATTCGGGCCGCTACCGTATGGCCGGGCGAGGATCCTTGGCCGGCCTCATGCCCTACGGCGACGCCAATGCCATCGTCCTGGAGATGGCGCGCGAAGTACTGCCCATCGTTCGCCAGGTTCCGGTGTTGGCTGGCGTTTGTGGAACCGATCCTTTTCGCATCATGGACCTGTTTCTTCGCGATCTGAAACAACTCGGCTTTTCCGGAGTGCAGAACTTCCCCACCGTGGGGCTGATCGATGGCCTTTTCCGCGAGAATCTGGAGGAAACCGGCATGGGATACGGCCAGGAAGTTGAGATGATTGCACGCGCGCATGAACTGGACCTGCTCACCTGCCCGTACGTCTTCAATGAAGCCCAGGCGAAGGCCATGGCGAAAGCCGGCGCGGACCTCTTGATCGCGCACATGGGATTGACCACCAAAGGGACCATCGGCGCCAGGACGGCCATCACACTCGATCAGTCGGTTGCCCGCATTCAAGCCATCCAGGAAGCAGCTGTTTCCGTTCGCCCCGATGATTCTGGTCCTGTGTCATGGCGGCCCCATCGCCGAGCCGGACGATGTCCAGTACGTCCTCAGCAGGACTCAAGGTGTCTGCGGATTCTTTGGCGCCTCGAGCATCGAGCGTCTGCCCACCGAGCGCGCCATCACCGAGCAAGTAAGAAGTTTCAAGAATCTAAATCACACGGACCAGCAAAGGAGCAAGCATGGCTAAGCTCGACGGTCGCCGTTTCGTCACTCCCGCTGCTGTCGAAACCCAGGTCTTTGATTGGGGAACGATCAAGTGGCTCAGCGAACCGCGCGTCACGGGCACGAGCCGCTTCACCATGGGTGTGGTGCTCTTGCAGCCTGGGAAAGGCCACGTGCGGCACAATCACCCGGGAACCGAGGAGATTTTGTACGTGGTCTCCGGGCAGGGCAAGCAGATGATCGATATCGACGGCGAGCAGTGGGAACCCATCAGCGCTGGAGATATGATTCACATTCCCGCCGACATCTTCCACTCCACCGTCAACACCGGCTGGGAGCCTTTGAAATTGATTGCCGTCTACTCGCCGCCGGGCCCCGAGGCCCTTCTGCGCGCCATGCCGGAGTGCCGGGTGCTTGCCCCGGGCGAACTGCCGGAAACCTAGATTCGATGACTTCCAAGACCATTGCGCTTGATCGGAACGTTCGACACCAAGGGAGAAGAGTTCTCTTTTCTGCGTGAGCGGATCGAGAGCGCGGGCCTGCGAACGTTGATGATCGACGTGGGCGTGCTTGGCAGCCCAGCCTTTGCAGCCGACATTTCCGCGAGCAGACGTGGCCGCGGCGGCAAACGAGGATCTCGCCGCACTCAGAGCGGAGAGAGACCGGGGTCGAAGTGTAACCGCCATGGCGCTTGGGGCACACGGCGATTCTTGGCTGGCTGGTGGAACAGGGGGCCATTCACGGAGTGGTTTCGCTGGGCGGTTCCGCGGGCACGGCCATTGCGACCGCGGCCATGCGCGCGCTGCCATACGGCTTCCCAAAGTTGATGGTTTCCACGCTGGCCGCCGGCGATACCAAGCCCTACGTGGGAACCAAAGATATTTGCATGATGCCTTCGGTGCTCGACATCGCTGGTTTGAATCGCGTCTCCCGTCGAATACTCAGCAATGCCGCTGGGGCGATTTGTGGCATGGTTGCCGCGGAGCCGGCCATTGCTCCCGGCCAGAAGCCGTCAATCGCGGCGACCATGTTTGGCGTTACCACGCCTTGCGTCACGGCCGCCCGGCGCGTCCTCGAGGCAGAGAGGCTACGAAGTTCTGGTCTTTCACGCTACCGGCACCGGCGGCCAGGCGATGGAGCAATTGATCGAAGACGGCGCATTTCAAGCCGTTCTCGACCTGACCACCACGGAACTCGCAGACGAGCTGGTGGGCGGGGTGATGAGCGCGGGACCGCATCGGCTGGAAGCGGCCGGCCGCAAGGGCATTCCCCAGTTGGTGTGCCCGGGCGCAATCGACATGGTGAATTTCGGACCGCTGGAAACCGTGCCGGCCCAATTCCGCAGCCGCAACCTGTACATTCACAACCCCAGCGTGACCCTCATGCGGACGACCCCGGAAGAATGTGCGGAGATCGGGCGCATCACAGCTATGAGGCTCAATGGCGCGAGCGGGCCGGTGACGGTGTTGATTCCGTTGCAAGGCGTTTCCGCTATCGACAAGGACGGGGGCCCTTTCTATTCGCCAGGAGGCACTCGACGCCTATCGCTGCGCCTTGAAAGCAGAGCTGAGCCGCAACATCCGGCTGGTTGAACTTGACGCGCACATCAACGACGAAAGCTTTGCGCGGGCTGCCGCAGACCTGCTGATCGAATTGCTACCACGCCACGCTTAAGGAACGGCTGGATCCGCATTGGAGGCAATCGCCACCTGCTTCGCCCGCACGGGAAAGAAAAATTGCAGGGGTGAAGAAATCAGTTGTTTGAGCACATAGCGTAGGAGCGACGCGCGCTCCTGGTGGCTCACGTCATAGGCCCGCAGCGCGACGTACGAGGCTATGGCAAAGCTGACACCCAGGTTCAGCACAAACATGACCGCGACCCCGACCATGGCAGAGTACAGCCATATCTGGACAAATGCAGAAGGCCCCTCGCGGGCAGCCGCGAAGGCAAACATGCCGGTATTCAGCGTCACGTGGCGGACGTCAAGCGGCAAGCCAAAGAACTCCGCAGCCACCGGCAAAAACGCCAGCAGGTAACCGAGCGAGATGCTGGTGCTCCAGGGGCCGATGTTCCGGTCTACCCAATCGGCAATCCTCTGCATCGTTCCATCGCCAATGGTTTGCCGTAGTTTGTGCTGCGCAATCGAAGCAGGAATGCGGTGGTAGACGGCAAAGTTCTCGAACCACCCTCCAATGAGGCCGGCAAGCCAAAGCAGAACGCCCGTGAGGGCGGCATCGATGGCCGTTGGCGAGGCCAGAGGACGCAGCGATTGGTAAACCTTTTGCGCCTGCTCGGCGTGTACATAAGGGTGGTGAAAAGTCCTTAGCCAAATCAGGTTGAAGACCACGGCCCCGAGAGACACTGCCAGCACATTGCCGATCGCGGCGGCCAGCTGGGTGCGGCTGATCGATGCGGCGAAGTCGGTGACCTGGCTGCGCCGGGAATCGCCACGGTTACGATTGATGATATTGGCCAGCGAGGCCCCGGTCGCCGCAGGCTGCTTGGTGGCCAGCGCCAGGCCGAAGATCTGCAGCAACAGAAAGCTGATGGCGTAATTCGTTCCCACCAGCAGGAACTCCAGAACGGGCGCCCGATGAATCCTGACAATGTGCAGCTTGATGGCCGCGGTGAAGACGGTGAGAAATCCGCCGCCGATCGCCGCAGCCCACATATGCCAGTATTCCTTGCGGGTATGAGCAATATAGTGTTCGCCACCGTGACCGGTACGTTCTACTGTTTTGCGCGCCAGCAGGTTGAAGTTTTGCCGGACCAGCGAAGAGACCCGCGAATCCTCAAGCTGTCCCTGCACCAGGGTGTTCAGCAGCCGGCGCACGGCAGCCGGAGTCTTGACGGCATCCTCCTCCAGCGTGCCGGCTAGCAATTCCATGCGGTCAAGGGCCGCATCCATTGACCCGAGATCAAAGACCAGGGGAGAATTCGCCCCGGCATCTTCCATGTGGAGGCGCACCAGTGCTACTTCTCCGCGGCAGGCGAAGACGGAGTTGAGCCAGGTCTCCAGGCAGTCTTTCGCGGGATCGGAGTGTTCGCACATAATCAGTCGTTCGGTGGCAAAGACGAGTGCATACGCAGGGGATTCTTCTACGGCCTGACGGCCGATGCGCTGGCGAACTGCGCGGCTGGTGCCGCGGGCCGAGACACGGGCCGCCAGCAACCGGAGTGCCTCGTGCACGTCCCGGTGCACCTGCGGGTAGGCGTCCAGACCCTCCTCACTCCAGAAGATCGTTGCCAGGCGATCAAAGGCTGTTGAGTCCATATTGAGGAATCGTTCAACGGATCGTCGGGAATCAAAGACTGCGTCGAATAGCCGGGCGGTATTGTTCTCGGCGCGCGGCGGAGGCAGCCAGTGCTGGAACAGGCGGCTGGTGATTTCCCGGAACAACGCGTGCTGCGCAGGGATGCCCGCTTCGGCGAATAGCGAAACGGAATCAAGGGAGGCGAGCATCGACTTGCAGGATTGCTGAAACCGGGACCGCAGCGCAGGGTCTTGCTCCATCTGCGTCATCCAGTTAACTAGACGGTTGTGAAAGTGCCGCTCGGAACGCGGCTGCCAGATGGCGGAAAAGAGATCGATCAGGGAGCTGGTTTGAGTGGCCACCGTGCTGGCCGCGCAGAAAGCCTCCGTCTGACTTCGCTGCTCGGCGTCAACCCTCGGAGACACAAGCATGCCGTAAGTTTCGGGGTCCCAGAGAGCTCGCAGATCAGAAATAAATCCCATGGGCTCGGTTCCAGCGACAGCGCAATCGAAGTTAATGATGCCTGAGAAATGCCGCCGATTCGCAATCTCTCGCCCGGACATTTTTCAGGGACGTTCCCCCGTGCAGGTTACTCGCAACTGCTTCCTTCGAGCTATGAACGGCGCTTTCCACCCGCCGATAGCTTACTCGAGAGCCGTCTTTGGCGTGCAACGAACAAAGGGGGTTCAACCATGTTTGGGAGATCGAAGCGATGGCCGCTGGCCCTGTTGGGTTTACTGGCGCCGGTTTCTGGCGCCCAGATTTCGACCACCCCGCTCACGTTCTCGGGTATGAGCATGGTGGGCGCGACCTCCTCGCCGGTTACGGTCACGTTGACCGCCCAGAACAGCGGCGTGCTCACGTCCCTGGTCGCCCTCACCGGCGGTTCGCCCAATTTGGACTTTGCTGTCACTCCCCTCACCTGCACTGTTGGATTGTCCCTCACCGCCGGCGATAGCTGCACCGTCAGCGTCGTATTCTCACCCCGCTACCCCGGCGTGCGGCAAGGGGCCGTGATGGCAAAAGCCGGCAGCACCCTGTTGGCAAGCACCCTGGTCAGCGGGGTTGGCGAGGGCAGCCTGCCGGTGCTGGTGCCGGGCACCATCAACACCGTCGCCGGGGATGGAGACTGGATCTATCAGCACGACGGCATCCCGGCAACCCAGGCGCCCATCTTTCTGCCCTCCGGGCTCGCCGTCGATGCGGCCGGCGACCTGTTTCTTTGCGATACCAGTAACAATCGGGTGCGCCGGGTCGACGCTGCGACTGGTCTTATCTCCACCGTAGCCGGCAACGGCAGCCCGGGAGCGTCCGGCGACGGAAGTCAGGCGACCCTGGCAGAGCTCAACAACCCGTCCGGTCTGGCCATCGATGGTGCGGGCGACCTTTATATAGCGGATACCGGGAACAATGTGGTGCGGCGCGTCGATGCAGTCTCCGGCATCATCGCCACGTTCGCGGGCGAAATGGGCTCTACCGGCTACTCAGGCGATGGCGGCGCAGCGACCAGTGCTCTGCTCTCATCACCCCGCGGGCTCGCTCTTATGCCGGGCGGAGATCTGGTGATCACCGACAGCGCTAACAATGCCGTCCGTCTGGTCAACATCCTAACCAACCAGATACAGGCCGTCGCCGGAAACGGCATCGCCGGCTACAACGGGGATGGCATTGCCGCCACGGCCGCCGAGTTAAATGACCCCTACGGCGTAGCCGTGCGTTCCGATGGCGCTATCGCCATTGCAGATCTCGAGAACCAGCGTGTTCGCCTGGTCAACCTGGCGGGCATCATCTCCACTGCGGCGGGGCCGGCGCAACAGCTGGATCTGCCGGCAGATGTAGCCTTCGACCCGGGAGGCGATCTCTTCATCGCCGACACCGGCAATAACCAGGTGCGCGTGATCTTCGGAGGCGCGATTCAAACCGTGGCGGGAACCGGCAACGAGCAATTCACGGGAGACGGCGGCCCTGCGAATCAGGCTGGGATCTATGGTCCCTACGCCCTGTTCCTCGATGCCGGCGGCAACCTGTGGATTTCCGATACGTTTCACAATCGCGTGCGGGAGATCAGCGGATCGTTCCTTGCTTTTACCTATTCCACCATCAAGGTCGGCAATGTTTCTCCGCCGCAATCAGGTACGTTGTACAACCAGGGCAACGCCAATCTCCTATTGAGCGCGCCTGTGCTTAACCAGGCAGCGCTCGATTCGGGAACCACTACCTGCAATCAATCCGCGATGATCCCGGCGGCCTTCTGCACCATGGGGGTTGAGTTTGCCCCGACCGTGGTCGGAGACCCCGTCGCCGGCTCGATCACCTGGCCCTCCAATGCTCCTAACGTCAGCCCAGTGGATGGCCTGTCGGGCCAGGTATTGAGCGTGAACGTGACCTCGGTCGCCCTAACCTCAAGTGCCAACCCAGGAGTTGTAGGCTCAGCAGATCACACTCACGGCGACCGTCAGCAGCAGCGACACCGGCCGTACCGGAACGGTGACCTTCTCGGAAGGCGGCAGCACCTGGTGCTCGGCGGTGACCCTCGGTGGTGGAGGCACTGCTCCCTGTGTCATCCCCGGCCTGTCGCTCGGCTCGCACACTTTCACCGCCAGCCTACTCAGGGGACACGAACAACGCGGCCAGCACATCACCCGCGTTACACCGAGGTGATCAAGCAGCAGCCGGCGCTGGTGCTGGGCGTCTCGGCGAATCCCGCCGTGGTCACCAGTAGCGTCACGCTGACGTTGACTGCCGTCGACCAGACCGGCACGGCCACGGGGAACATCGTCTTCTATGACGGCGCGACGGCCCTGGCAACGGTGGCTCTGAACGGGTCCGGGATTGCCCAATGGAGCACGCAGACGTTCAGCGTCGCCACTCATACTCTCTCCGCCCAATACGCCGGCGACAGCGCCAACGTCAGCGGCACCTCGAACACCATCAGCGAGCAGATTACCAAGGCAAACACAGCCACGGCATTGGCAACGACCGCGAGCAACAGCACCGTAGGCTTGCCCATCACTTTCACCGCGACGGTTACCAATAGCAGCGGTCCGCCGATCACCGGTTCCGTCACTTTCAAAGATGGCAGCAGCGTGTTAAGTTCCCAGCCGCTCTCGAGCGGCGCCAGTTCCCTCACCACAAGCTCGCTGACGCCCGGGAGCCACAGCATCACGGCGACCTACAGCGGGGATACAGACAATGCCGCCAGCAGCTCCGCATCGACAACCGAGACCATCGCACAGATCGCGACCGTAACTGCTCTGAGCACCGACGTTAACCCGATCAATGCCGGAGCCACGCTGCATCTCACCGCGAACGTAACCCTTGCAACCGGCGCAACCCCCGATGGCGTGCCCACAGGCAACGTCACCTTCAAGGACGGATCGACAGTGCTCGGCACGGTAGCGATTAACGTCAGTGGGCAAGCGGTACTGGCCTACAGCACGCTCGGCGTCGGTTCGCATTCGCTGGCCGCCGTCTATGCCGGCAACACCAACTACGCTGCCAGCAACTCGCCTGTCGTTACGCAGACCGTACAACAGACGGGCACGCAAACAACGTTGAGCTCTGCGTCCTCGGGTCTGGCCGGCAAACCCGCCACCTTCACCGCTCTCGTTACCAGCACGACCGGCATCCCGGCCGGGACCGTTACCTTCCTTGACGGCTCGAACGTACTTGGGGCAGTAACGCTCAGTGGAACGGGGAGCGCAGTGTTTTCAACCAGCACACTCGGGCTCGGCACGCACTCGATCACAGCCTCATACCCCGGCAGCAGCAACTACTCCGGATCGACCTCCGCCGCAGACCAGTATGTCGTACAGCTGGCGCAGCCCACGCTGACGCTGAGTGGACCTTCGAGCCCCGTCGACGCGGGCAACCCCGCAAGCTTTTCCGCTGTGCTTGCATCGCCGGGCGTGGCTCCAACAGGCACGCTGCTTCTGCTGGACGGGGGCGCCCCCATCGCCACAGTAGCTGTTTCTGCCGGCGGCAGCTTTCCGTTTTCGATCTCGACACTGAGTATCGGAACTCACACGCTGACGGCGAGCTATAGCGGGGATGCAAACAACAGCTCCGTCGCTCTCCGCAAGCGTAACCGTGGTGGTACAGCAAGCAACCTCCACCACTCTGCTGAATGCTAGTGCCAATCCGCTTACCCAGGGCAATCCTTTGACACTCACGGCCACCGTCACCACTGGGAGCCCGAACGCCGGCGGCACTCTTCATTTCCTCGATGGCACGACGGTTCTGGGGACAGCCTCTCTCGGGACCAATGGCTCCGCTAGCTTTTCACCAACGGGGCTTGGTCTGGGGCCGCACACACTGACGGCGGTCTATAGCGGCGACACGAATCACGCCGGCTCGACTTCATCGCCTGTCACAGAGTCGGTGCTGCAAAGCACATCGGCCACGTTGATCTCCAACAACAATCCTGCGCCAAGTGGCCAGAACGTCACCTTCGTGGCTCAGATCACTGGAGCGGGTGGGGTGATCCCAACAGGGACGGCCAGCTTCCGCGATAACGGTTCGCTGTTGGCTACTTCCGCGCTCAACAGTCTCGGCGCCGCAAGCTTCAGCACCACTACGCTCACCGCCGGCTCGCACCCCATCACCGTAAGCTACGCCGGGGATACGAATAGTGCAGCCAGTACATCGCCGGCTTGTACCGAGATAGTTAAGCAACAGTCATCGCTGGTGCTGACTGTCTCGCCGAATCCCGCTGTGTTTGCCAGCAATGTGACGCTGACGCTGACTGTCATCGTCCACACCGGCACGGCGACGGGAACAGTCGTCCTCTATGACGGCTCAACCGCCCTGGCGACGGTGGCGCTCAACAGCTATGGAATTGCGCAGTGGAGCCTGCAGGATTTTAGCGCCGGCGCCCACAGCCTATCCGCGCAGTATGCGGGTGACAGTGCGAGCACAGGCGGCACATCAAACACCGTCATCGAACAAATAAGCCAGGCAAATACTGTGACAACCCTTTCGTCGAGCGTCAATAACACGCCTGTCGGCGTCCCCGTCATATTTACCGCGATGGTGACAAATAGCAATGGTTCCCCCATCACGGGTTCCGTCCTCTTCAAGGACGGAGCGAACCTGTTGGGTTCAGCACCCGTCGTAAGCGGCGCTAGCTCGCTTACGGTGAGCACGCTCTCGGCCGGCAGCCACAGCGTTACCGCGGCCTACGGCGGAGATCTCAACGATACGCCGAGCACCTCGGCTGCCATCTCCCAAACCATACAGCAAGCTGCGACGCAAACGACGGTGAGCTCCGCTTCGTCCACCGTTCTGGCCGGAAAGGCGGCAACCTTTAACATCCTGGTTACCAGCGCAAACGGCGTACCGGCGGGGCAGGCGAGCATCCGTGACGGCTCGACGGTTCTTGGGACGGTCATGCTGAGTGGGGCGGGGACGGCAAGCTTTTCGACCAGTAGCCTCGCGCACGGGACGCACTCGATCACCGTGGCTTACCTGGGCAACAGCAACTACACCGCATCGACCTCCGCCGCGGAGCAGTTTGTGGTCCAGTTGGCACAGCCCGCCCTGACGCTCAGCGGTCCCGCGAACCCGGTAGATGCGGGAACGATGGCGAGCTTCACAGCCGCTTTGACCTCACCTGGTGTGTCTCCTACAGGCACGTTGACGCTTCTTGATGGCAGTTCGACCCTCGCCACGGCCACGATCGCTGGCGGCGGCAGCTCTGCCTTTTCGACGGCGGCGTTGAGCATCGGAACCCACACGCTCACCGTCACCTATGGCGGCGATGCAAACAACAGTGCCGCAACTTCGGCAAATGTCACCGTAGTAGTGCGCCAGGCAAACTCCAATACGCTCCTGATTACCAGCGCTAATCCGCTTACGTTGGGAAATGCGCTTACGTTGACTGCCACGATAACCAGCGACAGCCCAAACGCCGGCGGAACCGTTCGCTTCTATGATGGCTCAACACTTATCGGGACGAGCACTTTGGGATCGAATGGCGCGGCAAGCTTTTCACCTGCAGGGCTTGGGTTAGGCACGCACACACTCACAGCCGTCTATGGCGGCGATACCAACCATGCCGGCTCGACCTCATCACCCACGACGGAGTTGGTGGTCACCAGCACATCTGCGACGTTGACTTCGAATAACAATCCTGCGGCCAGCAGGCAGAACGTCACCTTCACCGCCCAGATGAACGGAGCAGGCAAAGTGGTTCCGACCGGGTCAATCAGCTTCCGTGACAATGGAACGCTGTTGGCTACGGCAACACTCGACAGCTCCGGCATGGGCAGCTCGACCACCGGTGCCCTCACCGTCGGCTCCCATACCATCACCATGAGCTATGCGGGCGACCAGAATTATGCCGGGACGGCCGCGCAGCTGGTGCAAACCGTCACGGATGCGAATACCCAGGTCACACTGACTGAGTCCACGGGGCTGGCCACCTTCGGTCAATCCGTCAGCTGGACGGCAACGATCACGAGCAACGGCGGCGTGGCCACCGGGATAGTGAACTTTACCGATGGAACTACGTCTGCAACCGCGGCGTTGAATGCCTCGGGCGTCGCGGTGCTCACCTTGTCCACCCTCAGCCCGGGCACGCACACCTTCGTCGCAAGCTATGCGGGCGATGGAAAAGCAGCTCCTTCCGCTTCGACACCGCTTGCGCTTGCGGTCAAGCAGACGACGGCACTGTCGCTGAATTCTAACAGCAACCCAGGCGTCACCCTGAGTCCACTCAACTTTACAGCCACGATCACCAATGCCGGGGCTGCGCCGGCAACGGGCACCATCGAGTTTACCGATGCCGGCGCGGCCATCGGTACGGCTAATCTCGACGGAACAGGACATGCCACGCTGACCCTGCCCACCATGAGCGCTACCAGCCACGCCATTGTGGCAAGCTATGGCGGCGATGGCGCAAATTTCGCCAGTGCCTCCGGGGTCTACAGCGAAACAATACAACTGCGGCCGACAACAACCACGGTTACCGGCTCGGCAACCAGTTCGCAGCAGTTCAACCTGGTCGCGGTCGTCGAAGGCCAGGGCCCAGCTTCGCCTGGGGGCACCGTCACCTTTACCAGCGGCGGCGTGACGTTGGGTCAGGCATCCATCGGGAGCAACGGGGTGGCGACCCTTACCGCGGCAACGTCGCAGCCAACACTGCTGGTCACCGCAAGCTATGCGGGTGACGTCAACTACGCTGCCTCGCAATCCGCGCCAACTCCGATAGCAGCATTGGTGACAGCGCCGTTCTCTTTGGCGGTAAGTCCTCCGTCAATCTCCGTTGCTACCCACCAACACACCATCATCACGATCAATATTGGGTCCATCCAGGGCTTCACCGATACCATTGCGCTGGGTTGCCTGGGACTTCCGAGCTCCGGGACCTGCACCTTTACTCCTTCGCAGGTGAAGCTCTCAGCAAACGGCACGGCTACCGCCTCGGTGGTTGTGGATACGGGCAATCCCCTGGGTGCAGGTCCGGGGACAAGCGCCTTGCTGGCTTATCCTCGCCGCACCTTCCTGTGCTGCTTACCTCTTGGGTTACTCGCCGGCCTCTTGCGGCGAAAGGAAGGAAGAACCTTGCGCCGCACGCTGGGTATGCTGATTTTCTGGGCTGTAGCCGTCGCGGTTACATTGGGCGCCTCCGGCTGTAGCGGGTTGAGCACCAACGGAACGCCGCCTGGTTCTTACACCTTCAAGATCGTGGGAACCGGCCAGAGCTCAGGCATCTCGGAGACGCAGACGATCACCATGGTGGTGACCCAATGAAGCGGATTGCGAGAGCTCTTATCGGGGCAGCGGTGATTCTTGTTGGAGCGAAGGCTTCGCTGGCGCAAGTCGTGGCTTCAGCAGTGGGACCAGGGGCCTACGTCGCCGTGGGGACGGGCGTGTCCGGCTTTCAGGCGGTGTACGGCCAGCGCTACCTCGGTGGAGGTTTGATCTACGCGGATGTGCATCCGCAATGGCGCGTGGGATTCGAAGGCGAAGCACGTTTCTTGCGCTTCCACACTTCTGAACACGTCACAGAAACCAACTACATCGGGGGGCCCCGCGTCCTGGTTCTCAGGTCGCATGATGTGGAGCTCTATGCCAAGCTTCTGATAGGTATGGGCAGGATTACTTTGCCATTCGATCAGGCGCATGGTTCTTTTCTGGCCTATGTACCGGGCGGCGGCGTGGATATCGCGCTCAATCACTATGTCACTTTGCGTGCGATCGATTTCGAATATCAGCATTGGCCGCAGTTCCCTTTCGGGTCCTTCAGCCCCTATGGAATCAGTTCCGGGATACGCGTGCGTGTGACGCCCATTTCGTTTGTTCCGCAAAGTGTGCGCAAGCGGGGCGTGCATGGTGCACCGAAGGTTGCAGATCCGGCGGTCAATTAGCTCACGCCGCTGGAGACGAACAAGAGCTATCGTGGGGCTTCGCCCATCTTTTTCGGCCCACGTACGCTGGTGCGAACATGGGGCACCCCGACGGTGTTGTAGGCTATCAGGAGCGGCGAGACAAGGGGCAGCGTCGTCTAAGCTACTCGGGAACGCGCCAGTTCGTAATCCCGGCGAACAGTCTCGGTGCCGTATTTACGCTCCAGACGACGGATCACGAAATGACCCTCAGCAACATTTTGAAAATGCTGGGTAAACAGTAGGTTGAGCGTGAGGCCACCGACTGCGCCGGCGATCGGCACAAGCTCAGCGGCGACTTTCTCACTTACCTCAAGGCCAAACCTGGAAGCGATTCTCCCGATGAACGACAACAGCGCCGGCGCACTCTCTTTTGCCATCCCTTTTTGGGTGACATAAGCAACCGCTTCCCGGGTAACCTGCGCCAAAGCCGTCCTGGTCGCGTAATAAGCGCTCTCATTCGCTTCTCGAGACGTGTTTTGCGGACCGAGCGCGAAGACCTCGAGACAAGCCAGCGAGGCTTCCGGGCTGGAGAAGTCCTCGCCTTGACTGCGAGCAATCTCCACGATGGAGTGCAGCATGACCGTGGTGGTGATGGGAAGTTCGACCAGCAGACCCGGGAGTCCAAAGAAACCGCCGACGGCGCCGGTGATCGCAGTCGCCGCGCTATGGGAGCGTTTGTAGTTCCCCGCCGGCAATTTGGAGGTATGCACCTTGACAGCGATAAGCAAGCACTGGGCAAGAGCTTTATCAACGCTCCGGTGTATGGCCGATTGTGCGGGCCCGGGGAGTCGACGGAGCAGGGCCTCGACGGGCATGCCCACTTTGGACGCAATCTTCATGGCAAGACTCTCGGTCTCGAGTTTGGCGACTGCGCCCTGCAGATCAGCGTAATCAGATGGGGAGAGGCTGGAGATCAGAGTCACCTACGCCGCGGCGGACCTGAGCCACTGCTCCATTTGGTCATGGCCCACCAATCCTGCCTGTTGGAACACCGTGCGGCCCCCCGAAAGCACGACGAAGTTTGGAATCCCCTGCACGCCAAAACGGGCAGCTAATTGAGGATGAGCTTCGGTGTCGACCTTGACGACCACCGCTTTGCCGGCCATGTCCTGGGCAGTGCGCGCAACCTCCGGCGCAGCTGCACGGCAGGGCCCGCACCACCCCGCCCAGAAGTCGACCAGGACAGGAACCTTAGCGTTTTGAACGATTTCGTCGAAAAGCGCCGGATCGGCCGCGAGCGGTTCCGCGATCGGGGCGAGTTCCGCTTTACAGGCGCCACAGCGGCCGGTGTCGGCTAGGTGTCCGGCGGTGACACGGTTCTTTTGACTGCATTGAGGACAAGTTCGAATGACTGGCAAGTTGGGCCTCTTTCGCTGGTTTAGATGCAGGATAGACCCGAATCTGTGCAGGAAGACTTGGGACGGTAATTCCCTGAGGACGCGAGCCAAAATTCACACAACTTGCACTCCCCCGGATTGTTTAATGAGCGTGAATACCCTCGTACGGAGGTCTCAGTTTGGCGATAACCATCCTCTCGTGGCTGCTCGGGCTCGGGTTAGTGCTACTGATAGGGCGCTGGCTGGCCCTGCGCCTGCAGCTGTCCCGCGCCAAGCATCGCTCGCTCGCAGGCCACGTACGGTGGGGGCGCCGGTTGGCCCGGCTTATTCCTTACTACGAGTATGACGAAACGCAGTTTTTCCG
The DNA here is from genome assembly GCA_963790935.1 of uncultured Acidobacteriaceae bacterium. GTDB lineage: Bacteria > Acidobacteriota > Terriglobia > Terriglobales > Acidobacteriaceae > PALSA-350. The sequence goes on from CAWBRJ010000056.1 coordinate 27,848, forward strand.
GGCAGATGACGCTCCGGAAGAGATCGCCCAGCAGCGCCGAGCAGCCTTCAGCCGCCTGGCCTCGCTTTACGCGCAACGCTTCGTGAAGACCGTGCGGCAGACCAACGAGGTCCAGGACGAGATCTCGGATCTGCAATTCACGGCCCGCTACCGGGTTCCCTTCCAGTTCAGCCGATTGGTTCGGCAGCATCTGAGCAGCGGGGCTTTCGTTGTCTCTTCGAGTGGGCCCGTCACCACCGATCTGGACGGAAACCAGCGGTACGACCTGACCGGCTCCTACGGGGTCAATGTCTTTGGCTACGACTTTTACAAGGAATGCATTGAACGGGGCAGTGCGCGGGTCCGCGACCTGGGCCCCGTTCTCGGGGCTTATCATCCCGTAACTGCCGGCAACGTGCACCGGCTGCGGGCCCTCTCCGGACTGGACGAAGTTTCCTTTCACATGTCGGGCACCGAAGCAGTGATGCAGGCCGTGCGCCTGGCTCGCTACCACACCAGGCGCCGCTACCTGGTGCGTTTTGCCGGCGCCTACCACGGTTGGTGGGGCGAGGTGCAGCCCGGGGTGGGTAACCCTGTGACCGAACGCGACACACTCACGCTCAAGGATATGAGTGAGCAGACCTTGCGGGTACTGCGCAGCCGGGACGACATCGCCTGCGTGCTGGTCAACCCGCTGCAGGCGCTCCACCCCAACGCCGGGGCGCCAGCGGACTCAACCCTGGTGGACAGCGGGCCGCGTACCAGCTTTGACCGCGCGGCCTATACCGCGTGGCTCGAGCGGCTGCGTAAGGTTTGTTCCGAACGGGGCATCGTGCTGATTTTCGATGAGGTATTCCTGGGCTTTCGGCTGGCCCGGGGCGGCGCCCAGGAGTATTTCGGTGTGCACGCCGACATGGTCACCTATGGCAAAACGGTGGCCGGCGGCCTGCCCATTGGCGTATTGTGCGGGCGCGCTGAGCTGATGAAGCGCTTTCGTGAAGACCGGCCGGCGGACGTCTGCTTCGCTCGCGGCACCTTCAATTCCCACCCCTATGTCATGGGGGCAATGGCCGAATTCCTGGAGCGGCTGGATACGCCCGAGATCCTGGCCTGCTATCGCGACCTGGACGAGGTCTGGAACGGCCGGGCGGCGGCCCTCAATGAGCGCTTGCGCGACGCCGGGGTGCAGGTCCGGGTGGCCAATCTGTCATCGGTATGGACGGTGTGTTATCTGCAACCGTCGCGTTACCACTGGATGTTCCAGTATTATCTGCGCGCGGAAGACCTGGCGTTGAGCTGGGTGGGAACGGGCCGACTTATCTTCAGCCTGGATTACACCGATGCCGCATTTGCCGCGGTGGCCGATCGGTTCGTCTCGGCGGCGCGGCAAATGCAGCAGGATGGCTGGTGGTGGCGGAACGAAACGCTTACCAGTAAAGCGATTAAGCGTCGCGTACTGTTAGAAATGCTTCGGACTCGCGTACATCGTCCATCGGATCAATCAGCTGACCGCGCAGAAGGTAAAGCGGTGCTCGGTAGTAAAGCATGAAGTCGTGGAAGGGATCGGTCAGTATTTTTGTCATCCATACCAGGCCGGTGCGGATATCGCGAATGAAAAACAGTTGCACGGTGCGGAACAGCAGGCCGCCAAAGCCGACGCACAGCCAGATCTGACCGATGTGCTGCACGACGGTGGCGCGATCGGCGTGCGGCGGGAAAATCCCGAACAGCGTGGGACTCAGCCACAACAATGCCGGTGACAGCGCCCAGATCAACAACAATATGACTTTGCGCCGGAGGTTGTAGCCGACCTTGATGTCCTCTTTGTGCTCCTGGGTGGCTTGATTCACCTCGTCGTAACCTTTGGGCTCGAAGAAGAAATGGCCGGCCTGACGGCTGACCATGGATATCAGCCAGCCAATGAGTGCAGAGGCAGCCGGGTTCTTGAAGATGAGGGCATATGCGGACAGGAAGCTGACCGCACTCAGCAGGTGGAGGGACTGGTTAATACGGCTGTGGTGGTAGTAGCGGTGATCGTCCCACCGCTGGATTCGTAGAGCTTCAAGAAAACCTTGCATGCTGTTTCCTTCTGCGGATTGCCGGCGCCAGATGATCATGAAGAATGAGATATAACAATCCTGTTACAGCGTTATGACAGCGTGGGCCGCTTAGCCGTTCAGGTGTTGGCGAGTAAGACACAAGGTGTGGAGAAACGGGATTTTTTTTCAAAATGACACCGTGCGGGCCACCGTTTCCTAACAACTCCAACCTGGGCCACCCCTCCCCTTGTCATCCCGACCGAAGCGTAGCGGGGTTTCCCTTCCAGGCCGCTAGCGAAGACCAGTCCCTCCACCTCCTCCGGAGCGGGTTTCCTGTTAACCCGAGTGAAGGCCGGTTACTTTTCGAGAACCGAGTGTCGTTACCAGACCGTCCTGGCTGGACAGGATAGGGAGCGGGTTACTTTTCGAAGACTGTGTGGCCCGGCGCACCTCTGTCCGGCGTGTAGCGGGCACTTTAGTCAAACCCGCAGGCTGAACGCTCCGGTGTGAGACCTGCGGTAGAGAACCCGTCGAGGCTAAGCAGGGCCGTCATGCCAACACGGCCTGGACGCGCAATTGCTACTTTTGCACATAAGACTTTTTGGCCGCGTCGAGAGGGCTAGAGAGTCTTTTTGGTAACCGCCATAGATCGATTACCTCTCTCAGGTGGATTTGATGTATTTCGTGTAGCCGGTCGCGAGTAAGTCCTTTGTTTCATGAAGGTGCTCAAATTTTTTAATTAATTATTTGAGCATCTTGCCTCTTCATGGGTTGTTGCAGCGCAGGCTTGCGATGCGATTTTAAAAAAACATACGGTTACTATTAGCAGCCGCACTGTTACCTCCCATGCCATTTTCTCCATTCCTGCGAACATACTAATTCTCGCCCAGCGTGGCGTCCAGAGGGGGGTTGAAATAAACATGAGCAAAGCGGGATGGAACTCGCCTACGGTGAGAACCAGGAATCGATCAATGCCGGCAATATGCGGAAACCGCTGTCGTACCGCCGCCAACAATTCGATATGTCGAGAAACGTCGGGCAGCCAGTGCCTTAGAGGAACTTAGGGGTCTATATCGGCAGGAGTCTTAAATGTTCATCTTGTCGATCTGGTTGATTGATGGTCAAAAGTGGTCCTGGAACTCTATTAATTCGGGAATCCCCAGCGACGCCCGTTCAGAACAAGGGAGGCACGAGAATTGGCGAGCTACTCAAGCAATACTGGCCATCGCCACTGAAGTTTTGGGAAGACTTCTCCCAACGATCGCATACCTGACGCCGACGTATGAGCCGATGGTCAGGGCTCTGATGGCCGGCTGTACCGCATTGGCAGTAAGAGTTCCGTCGGGATTTGTCGAGAAATGTCGACCTGTGATCCTCTTCCCGGAAAGCACGTCTAGTCAATTGAGAGCAGCAGCGGGTAGCGGCGCACGATCTGCGTCTTCTGCGTGGCGAGGATTCGACGTGAGATATCGCTAAAAGCGGGAGAGGCTGATGAAGAAGAACTTGCTGCTTGTTTCGTCAGCTCTTGCTCCTGGACAGAGCGTGCAATACAGCGTCGCGCTACAGATCCAGGTCGATCAGCAAGACATACAGGTAGACGAGATGCCCCCACAGTAGATACCGATCCGGAGAAGAATGCGAACGCGATCGTTCTCAAGGGCAAGGACCTCGATGCACTGTCGGACGACCCCGACGAACTGCAGAATGAGCTGCAGGCCCTGGCAGGCCCGTCAGCGGGCCCAAACGGCGGACAACTTTATGTAGACGGTTTCAGCGGCGGCCAGATTCCGCCAAAGTCCTCTATTCGCGAAATCCGTATCAATCAGAATCCATTTTCGGCGCAGTTTGACCGGCTGGGTTATGGACGGATTGAAATCTTTACCAAACCAGGTACGGCTAAGGCGCATGGCGAGATCGAATCTCGCGGCAACGCATCGATCCTTAACTCACAAAATCCGATTCTGAATGCGAACCTGAAGCCTGGAGAGCCGGCGATTCAAGAGCCCAGCTACTATTCTTACAATTTGACTGGGAGCATAGGCGGCCCTATTGGCAAGAGTAGCTCCTACTTCCTCAGCCTGTTTGCACGCAACAATCAAAACGAGGCAATCGTCGATGCGACGAACCAGCAAATACCGCGGAGACGCTGAATGAAGCGATCAGCAATCCCAGTTCCCGGATTGATGTAAGCCCACGCATCGATCTGCAGCTGGGGAAAGCGAATACGCTCACGGTACGAGACGAGTTCTATCGGGCAGTTCAGTCAAATGACGGCCTTAGCGCGCTCACCCTGCCGACGCAAGCTTACAACACGACCAGTTTCGAGAATACGATCCAGGTAAGCAACAGTCTGGTGTTAAACAAGAATCTCGTCGACGATATCAGGTTCCAGTATCGGCGTATTCGCAACCAGCAAGCGCCTGTGTCAGATCTGCCCACTGTTTCAGTGCAGGGTACATTGACGAGTGGAGGAAGCAACTCCGGTACAGTCGAGGATCACCAGGACGATTTTGAATTCCAGGATTATTTTGCGGCAGCGGTGGGGGCCCATTCGCTGAATTTCGGCACACGCCTGCGTGTCTATCGCGACGCTAACTATACGAGCGCGGGTTCCAACAGCTCTTATACTTTCGATACAGTCGCTGACTACCTGGCAGGCACGCCGCAACAGTACAAGGTAACGCTCATAAATCAATACATCGCCCGGGCGACGCTTTTTGACGCAGCGCTCTTCTATCAGGATGACTGGAAAGTGAAACCAAACTTTACTTTCAGCTATGGTCTGCGTTGGGAATCTCAAAACCGGATCCATGATAAGGACGACTGGGCGCCACGTTTGTCACTGGCGTATGCGTTGGGCCGCAACAGCCAGGGGAGACCAAAGACTGTGCTGCGAGCTGGGTATGGTTGGTTCTACCAACGGTTTACCGTGCCCAACAGCTTGTCATCGACACAGGGGACGCCCTACATCGTCCAGGCGATCCACAACAACTTTGTTCCCCTTGGCTCGTCACAGATTCCGAATCAGCGGGGCCTTACCGTCGACAATCCTGACTTCTACAACCCCAATCAGCCAGTGACCGACTTCTCCGTGTCCATTGGTACTGTGGCCCCTACGGGATATTCTGTCGATCCCCATTTTCACGCGGCCAACGATATGCAGGGCGCGGTGGGAATCGACCAGCAACTCAGCAAGTACATGACCGGCAACGTCACCTATCTCTATAGCCGGGGGGTTCACATGTATCTCACGAATAATGTCAGCGCCGCCGGCAACTTTCCCGTCAGCAACATCCTGGCCGGGACTTACCCGGCCACCCCTATTGCTGTACCTGCGGAAAACAATATGCAGTACCAAGCGGGCGGCGTGTATCGGCAGAACCAGATTATTGCTTCCCTCACAGCTCGTTATTCTCGTTTCAGTCTGACAACCTTTTACACTCTCAACAGCGCCAAGGCAGACACCAGTGCGGTTACTTACACTCCGTCCATTGCAGCTGATCCTGGATTCGATTATGGCCGGGCCGGCTTCGATATACATGACCGCCTGGTGCTTTTGGGCAACATTACGGCGCCGTGGCAGCTGTCGTTTGCACCGTTCTTATCCGTCAATTCCGGAACTCCCTACAACATCACCACCGGGTCCGATTTGACCGGGAATAACCAGTTCAACGCACGGCCCACGTTTGCCGCCAGCTGCGGGCAACCAGGGGCAGTCTCCACGTCGTATGGCTGTCTCGATCCGGACCCGCTCTCCAGCCCGTCGGGCGCGAACGAACAGATCATTCCGCACAACCTCGGCACGGGACCCAAGAACGTAAGCCTTAATTTGCGCGTCAGCAAGACGATCGGATTTGGCCCCCGTACTGAAGGGGAAGCGGGATCTGCTGCGGGCGGGGGAGGCCGAGGCCGGAGTGGCGGATTTGGCGGCGGCCTTGGCGGGCAGGGATTGAGCGGCGGTCAGGGTGGACCTGTGCGCGTCGGCGAGAGTTCTTCGCACAAATATAGCTTCACCTTGAGCGCCTCCGGTCAAAATATTTTCAATCATGAGAACCTTGGCACACCTAACGGCACCTTGAGTTCCCCTCTTTTCGGCAAGTCACAATCGCTTGCTGGAGGTTTCTTCGGACCTTCGACAGCCGGCAACCGAAGCATCTTCTTCGAGACTGTCTTCCATTTTTAGAACGATAGGTTCCGTTCAGAATCTACGCGCTCGGAAGCGTGCATCGACGAAGAGCCGGGTTTGTCGAAAAATGTCGACCTGTGATCCTTCTTCCCTGAATTTACGTGTAGTCACTTGAGAGCAGGCAGCGGAGCGTCGAGTTGGGCAACCGAGATGCAGCTTTTTTATATAGGAGAAGTCTAATGAACAAAAGACTGACGATCGTTTGCCTACTTTTCGTCGCGGGCACGGCGGGCGCTGTAGCACAGAGAGGCGGAGGCGGGCGACAGTCTCCGATGGGGAAATTAATGAACGATCTACAACAGGCTACGCCGCGAGCCACGCTGAGTGATGACCAAAAGAATAAGCTCCAGGCAGATGTCGCCACACTTAAAGATGCGCAACAAGCCAGACGCCAAGGGCAATCAGTCGATCAAGACAAGGTGCAATCAGCTTTCAATGACATCCATGACATCGTGGATAGTGGGGCATTCCAACAAACAGATCAGAAGCAATTGGACCAGGATTTCACTGCGATTCAACCACCTCAGCAGTAACACCCCTTGTTCCTATTCTTAGTTAGCCGATGCGCCCCCGGGAGAATAATGAAGAAGAACTCGCTGCTGGTTTCGTCAAGCATCTTCACCTGGATCTTGTCCGGGGTGCTGTGCCAGTATTGCGCTGCTTTTGCCGGCACAACCGATCAGCAAGCTGGGAGTGATTCGCAGCCCACTCTGCCGGATGCGCCGAGCGCGCTTCCAGCCCAATCCAATCAAACCGCACAGATTGCGACGGAAAACCACATAGTCCAGGAGGGCATGCAGACCAAGCGCATTCTAGGCATCGTGCCGAATTTTGAGGCGGTGTCGACGAACGTAAAGTTGCCTCGACAATCAGCAAAACAGAAGTTCAAGGACGCTACGGAGGATAGCTTTGACTATTCCTCGTTCGTCTTCGTTGGAGGCTTAGCCGGCGTCGGGCAAGCCTCGAACTCGATTCCCGAGTTTCATCAGGGCGCAGCCGGCTATGCGCGATACTATTGGCATACGTTTCTGGATCAGACAGACGAGAACTACCTGGTGGAATTCGCTTTTCCTGTTGCATTACACCAGGATGGACGCTACTACACTCTTGGTCGCGGCGGGGTTCTGAAGCGTACTGCCTATTCTCTTTCACGGATCCTGATCACGCGCACTGACTCTGGCAAGGAAACATTCAATGCGTCGGAGATTTTCGGGGCAGGTGCGGCTTCAGGTATTTCGGATTTCTATTATCCCGAACAGGAGCGCACCTGGACGAAGACCGGCCAGCGCTGGCTGACAAACGTCAGCCTGGACGGAGCGACATTTGTCCTGCGGGAGTTCTGGCCCGATATCAACAACGCTTTGTTCCACAGCAAAGAATGAATGGTGCCGCACATGAACTGCGCCTGGCCGTAACTGCTGGAGAATATTCAGCGGCTTTAGAAGATGGGCGAGTAACCCGGATAGAACCGCAGGTCCCTCCACTCGCGCTGCGACTCCGGTCGGGATGACAAGGGGGAGGGCGGTGCTTCCAGGAGAGTAGTTGCTGAACAGGAGCTGTTTGTCATCACCTTGGGTGGGCCGAAGGGCCGAAGGCCCATGATTCCTCTGTCGAAAATCAGCTGAACCTCTAGACTTTGAGTGGGTGGCCCAGGTCTCGATTTTGAGACCTGGGTTTCCTCGGAAGTGGGTCGTGGCCGGAACACCCACTCATTATTCGTCCGCTCCTGTTTCATCTCCATACACAATCAAGAGACCGCAGAAGACGGTTCTGGCGAGGCTACCGCAGGTGGGGTGGATCGCCTGTTTTCTCCACCATTATGTTCGCGTTGCTGCATCGCCTTTTCCAATTCTTTCTGGTGATCGTTAAGCAAGGCGTGAATCTTGCTGTGCGTTTCGTCACTGATCGCATGAATCTGCGGACCAAGCTGCTGCCGCGAAGCTGTCGGATTCTTATCGAGCAGCGCCTGGATCTTATCGTGGTGCTCCTCGAGCAGAGGGCGGACTTGCTGCTGCTGTTCCGAAGTCAACTCCAGGTCTTTTGTAAGGTGAGCAAGTTCCTGGTCGATCGATTGCGCTGTATGGATATGTTGAAGCTGCTGACGCGCAGAGGGCTGTTCTGCCCCGTTGTCCTGAGCTGCGGCTGCACCGGCAAATCCGAGCATGAGCATAAGCCCATATGCAAGCGTGGAAGGTCTATTTCGCATGGGATGGCAAACTCCTTAAGATCCTCGACATCGGTACCCTACTGAATGGTCACAGTGAAGTTCGCCGAGGTGGTAATCGCGCTATTGCTGCTATCCGTCGCTGTAACTGTGACCGTATAAGTGCCGGCAGGAGCAGCGCCCGCTGTACCACCGCCGCAACCCATCAATGTTCCCAATACGCCCAGCAAGAGCAGGCTGGTCGCTACCGGCCACCGTTTCTTGCGGAATCCAGGAATCCCGAGCAGGAAAATGAACCCAAATCCCACTCCAGCTATGCCGATCAACCGGTTTGTCCCACCCTGAGAACTCCCCTGCAACCCACTTTGCGATGAGGCAGCGACGGTCTGGATACTGATGGTCGTAGTCGCGGACCCATTGCTGGTAATCGCCAGCGAGGTTGCTGCCAGAGCATAATCTGCGTTCAGTGAGGACGCGTTCGCCGTGAGGGCGACAGTACCCGAGTACCCCTGGGTGGAAGTGATGGTGATGGTCGAGGTACCACTGGCACCGGGCGAAGCGGAAGGAATGGTCATGTTTCCGACCGTCATCGTCATTCCTGGATTGGTCACCGTAATGGCTGCAGTCGCGGAAGAAGCGCCATAGAGCGAATCTCCGCCATAAGCAGCGGTAATCGTATCGCTGCCCGCTGTAAAGCCGAGCGTTTCCGTCGCTGAGCTTATCGCGAGCGTCGCTGTCCCAAGGCCGCTGGCTCCAGCGGTCACCGGGGCCGTGCCCAGGGAGGCGCCGCCGACTGTGAAAGTCACCGTGCCGGCGACCGTTCCAGCCGTCGAGGACTTCACCGTAGCCGTCAGCGTCAGCGCTCCATAGAGCGCAACCGTGGTGGGGCTGGCAGTTAAGGATGTCGTTGTTGCCGCCCCGCCAGCAGCACCAACATTAATCGTCGTTGTGGCGCTGGTGGAGGCATAGTAGTTCGTATCGCCCGAGTACGCGGCTAAGACCGTGTGCGCGCCCCCGGTCGAAAAACTGGTCGTTGTGGTTGCCACGCCATTCGCCAGCGCGACTGGACTTTCGGCCGTCCCGTCGACAGTAAATGTCACCGTTCCTGTCGGTGCGGTTGTCCCTGAAGTATGGGCCACCGTCGCAGTCAGCGTGACCGTGACCCCGGTCGCTGGACTCGAAGGAGAGACAGCGACTGTCGTCGTCGTTCCGCCCTTTAATGCAACGGAAGTGAATGCGGTCGCCAGGTTGAACGCATTCACCGAGCCCAACCCCGTTGCCTGGTCATACCCGGTTTCCGCTGAGTAACCCATCTCTCCGTTGCTTGGGCAGTCAGTAGATCCCGCTGTGCACGGAACTATATTGTTCCCGGTCGTTATATCGTGAAACGCCGAGGCGTAGGTGGTTGAGTTAGCCGCCAGCGAGTAGAGCGTAGGATTGACGTTGCCCAAACCCGCGGGCACTCCAAGCTGCTGCTCGATCAATGCCAAAAGGCCGGCAAAGCTCGGTGCGTCCGCCGACGTTCCTCCGTAAGCGACCAAGCCCTGGTCGTCACTATAGCCAGGGTCGGAAATACGAAAGCCGCTGGTGCAGCTCGAAGTGTAGTCGCTACCGGTCGGATCCGAGTCCAAAATGATCTGCGTGCAGACCAGATAAGGATCGTGGTCTGGGGAGGCGTTCAGGGAAAGATCCGGCACATCACGGGCACCGTCGCTGGGGATGCCAGTCACTCCCGCCTGCCAGCTCGGCTTGGCCCACAGTAGGCTCTTGCCACCTCCACCTGCGGAAAGTCCGCCGCCATTTTCGATTTCAAACGCAGTATCGTTCCACGCCATCTCCGGAATGTAAGATAGCGCGGAGGTAAGCACGTCATTGGATCCGTTCGCGCTCCAATACTGGTCGGCCCCTGTCGAAGGACTGGCGGCGGTTCCGTCGCCCGTAAATTCACTGCCACCCATGCCGGTCACATAGGCGCTGCTCGCCGGATAGTCGACCTGCAAACCCTGGGTCGCTGAAATGATCGGCGGACCGTTCGGGTTTGTCTGTTCGTCGCAGTCGGCCGCTCCGTTATCTCCGGCGGCGGAAAGCACTGTTTGTCCCTGCGCATTTGCCTGTTGAAAGGAGGCTTCCATGCTGCTGAGATCTGCCGAGGTCCAACTGGGTTCGCAACCTCCATAACTGATACTAAGAATCGGGATCTGAAGGCCGTTAATCTTGTTTTCGATTGCGTACTGCATCGAGTCCATAACATTTGTTGAGTTAACGAAGACAATGGACGCGTTCTTAGCCACGCCGCCGGACCACTCCAGGTCAAGGTCAGCCTCATTAATGTCACCGGATGCATCGCCGATTCCCGGGTCGGCGGAGCCGGGGATCAGAAATACAGTGGGGTTGTTCGCAGGCAATCCCGCCGCACTGCGAAAATCTGTGATGTCGGCCATGACAATATCTGTCTGCCCCATGATCCCGATGGTCTGCCCGCTACCCGTGTAGCCCGCGCTGTAAAGCGGATTCACGTTATAGATCACCGCAAAGTCTCCCGGCGCAAGAAAGTGGTCTCCGGAGATACCCGAGGTGAAGTGCGGTTGCGCACTGTCGGTCTTTGTGCCTGCCGGCCGGACGAAACGCGGCTGCGGCTTGAAGTCATGCAGGCCGCCTACCCGGCTCACGGTCAATGCGAAAGCGCTTGGCAGCGAAATTTGCGTGGCGTTGGCAAAGTGAGTCTGCCCATTCACGATGTAGTTGTGGATCTGAGTATGGAAGGCTTGCTCCGCCATGCCGGCGGTACCACTGAACCGGATGGACGTGCGGCTCTCCGCCACCGCATTTACGGTGAAACCCTGGGATTGGAGCCATGCGGTAACCTGGTCGAGGTCCTGCTGGCTCATGCCAAATTGCTCTCCAAACTGCGCAGCAGTGAGCCATTGATGGTAGCTGGACGACGAAGGATTCTGTTGTGCCGTCAGCAAGGTATTCAGGGTCGCCTGTTGCGCCGCCGACCGGTTGAAGCTTATGGTCATACCCTGCAATTGCATGGTACTGGCAACCGGACCCTGATCATATTGCGGCCGGGCCAGCGGGTGGACCGTACCTGGCAGCGGCGATACCCTGGTCGCCACGATCTGCTGTACGATCCGATTTTGCGCGATAGTTTGTGCATGGCCGGATTGGCCGACGACTGCCGATAGACAACGAGAACAGACAAATTCCTACAAGACGATTGGAAATCCTCTGCATCAGACTAACCCCTACGAATGCGATTTCGATTACTTATGACGTGGGCTTTCGGTGATCGACCGCAGAAAAAACTGTAGATTGCTGCGCTCAAGAGATGCCGGCGCGACAACTTTTGCCGGCGGCGGCACTGTCTCTGCCGGCCGCACAACCATCTGAAACATCATGACGCCATCGCTCTCTGCCTCAGCCGTGGCGCACCCGATGATTGGCCGTTTTGTCCCATCGCTGCGCGGACCGTGCGAAGAGTGCGATAAAGAAGGCTTTTGACCGTGCTCAGGTTGAGTCCTGTGGTCTGGGCTATCTCTGATACCTGCATCTCTTCAACAAAACGAAGTATGAATACAGTTCTTTGCCTCCCCGGTAGCCCGTCCACCGTCGCCCAAACCTGGCGCAAATTTTCGCGCGTAAGCATCTCTGCCTCGACGGTTTGCCGCCGGCAGGCTACCCGGCTTTCCATGGCGCACACGTCTACGGCCGAAGCCTGCACCTGTTTCCAGAATCGAAAGCCGTGGGTTCGAGTACGGTCGCGGACCAGGTTTGTGGTTATCGCCAGCAGCCAGGTGCGCACACTGCATTGCCCGCGATAGAGGGCGCGGGAGTTAAAGGCTCGCATAAAGCAGTCCTGCGTGACTGTCTCCGCAAGATCCCTATCTTTCAGCAGCCACCATGCGTGCCTCAACACGCTTGATCTATATACCCGCACAAGTTCCTCGATGTCTTCCAGATCAGAAACCCTCGCCTCGAATCGCGCTCTCTCTGGAAGTAGACTCTGCACGTCATTTAGCATGTAAAAGACACCTTTCGTCGAAGTAGGTCTAGCGTTGCTCTATGGAACAGCTAAGTTGTGACCGCTTTCATCCAGCTCGAACCGTTAGTGGCGCTCCGCGGCATAGTCGAGTTGCCGCCGCTCGTTTCCGAGCGTGCTCACAGGCGGTCAGGCTTCGTTCCGTCCATGAAGGATTTCATCTACCCGCGGCGCGAGGAGCAAATCTTCCGCTGTTCAATAGATCGTCCTGGCGGCCGTAAGCCGCGATTGCATAACACTTCTCGACAAAAGTATTTGCCTTCACTCATCGAGGAGGAATGACAATGAGAAGGATGCAAGATTCATCTCCAGCCCAGCGCGCTACAGCACAAGTACAGCTTCTGCTGGTCGATGACGACGTTGCTCTCGGTGAGTTGGTTTGCGAGTATGCAGCTTACGAAGGTTATGCCGTCACGACCGCCAATACGGGAGAGCTGGGTCTCCGCACCATTGCTCGAAAGTCCTTTGCATTGGTCATCCTGGACGTAATGCTTCCAGGCATTGATGGCTTCGAAGTGCTCGAGAGGCTGCGCCATTTTTCAGACGTCCCGGTGTTAATGTTGACCACCCGCGGTGCGGCGTCCGATCGTATCCATGGCTTAAAATTGGGCGCCGACGACTATCTGCCCAAACCCTTCGAGCCGGACGAGTTGGTCGCCAGGGTGAAGTCGATTCTTCGCCGAATTCGTCCCTCCACAAAGGGACTTTGCTTCATGTCAATAGGGGACATCGAGCTGGATGAGCGATTTCGCCGGGTTACGCGCGGAGGCATCGCCGTCGAGCTCACTGGGGCTGAATTTTCTCTCCTTCAACTGCTGCTTTCCCGTCCCGGAACTACCCTCTCCAGACAGGAGTTGATTCCCCGCGTATTAAGCCGGCAGGAATCTGGAATCGACCGTAGCATCGATAGCCTGGTCAGCAATTTGCGAAAGAAGCTGGGACCGTTTTCCGATGGGAGCGAGCGCATCCGGAGCGTTCGGGGCGTCGGATACGTCTACGTGATCGCGGAACAGGAGGCAAGGTGACTATCTTCCTGAGAAGCTTTTTGACATTCTGGATCGCAACGGTGCTGATCATCTCGATATCCTTCGGCCTGGTCCTGATGACGCATCATCTCAATCGGGTGCCCCCTGTCTCCGTGCCTCTTCCAGAACTCCAGGCTTGTCTGGAGAACGACGATACAAGCGCGAAATGCCGGCAGATTCACGCAGACAGCCAAGCAATGCCGGCTGGTGTACATCCTGGACCCATCCAGGACTGAACTGCTCTCATCTGATGATTCCCTAGCTGCCCACTCTCTGGCCGCAGAAGTCACGCCCAGGACTCCACTAAGGCTGGAAGCCTTTCGTAACGAGGTAATGGTTGCCTTTGACACCCCTATTAACGATGCACACTTCGTTGCGGTCGCCATCTTACGCGGCAAAGCGAACGGGCCCCCGCCCATTCTCTGGTGGCAATTTGCAGTGGCCGCAGTGGTATCTGCGGTCACGTGTCTCCTGCTGACCCGTTACTTTATCGACCCCATCCGCAAGCTGCAACGCTCAACGGAATCCTTTGGCCAAGGAAATCTCAGCTCGCGGCCTGACGTCTCGCTTCTTGATAGAAGAGACGAACTTGGAGATCTAAGTAGGACCATCGGGCAGATGTCGACCCGAATTAGCACACTACTGTCTTCGCAAAAGAATTTCCTTATTCAAGTATCCCATGAACTTGGGTCCCCATTGAGCCGCTTGAATGTCGCACTTGCATTGGCACGACGCAAGGCGACTCCTGCGATCATTCCTGAGCTGAATCGCATTCAAGGCGATAGTTCCGAATTGAATTCAATGGTCCAGCAACTCCTTCGTCTCGCCCGCCTGGAGAGCGGCCTGGAGCAGGAGGAGGAGGAAGTCTATTCCCTCGATGAGTTGTTACAGCAAGTTTGCCTCGACAATCAATTTACTGCAGAGCAAACCAGCAAGCAGGTCCACCTTTTATCCTCCCCACAGATCACTTTGCGGGGCTACCGCGAACTTCTGAAGAGAGCTCTCGACAATGTCCTCCGTAATGCGATTCGGTTTTCGCCGGCGGGTGGTCGCGTAGAGGTTGACGTTCTATCCCGCCCGAATGGCTTAGTCGTAATTCAAGTGCGGGATAATGGGGCAGGGGTACAAAACGACAAGCTTGACACCATTTTCGAACCATTTGTTCGTGCCTCCTCTGATCGATCGGGTGCGGGACTAGGTCTTGCGATTGCCAGGCAGGCTGTTCATGCGAATAGAGGTACAATCAGGGCGCTTAATCGGCTGGAGGGTGGCTTACTCATCGAGGTCAGCTTACCCTATGTCTCGGGCGGTCTGATGGAATCCGCGATGCGATAATTGAGCACAGTGGACAAACCACTTTACTCTGGATTGACATCAGACCAAGCTCCTAAGACACCCATAAAGCCACTTTGCAGGTTCCCCCACTAGCGGGGCATTTCCAATGCAGCTACGACGACTTCGGTGGGGGCTTCTTTGTTTGCAGCCTCTTCACGCTTTTCCTGCTTTGAAGGCAGACGGTAAGTGTGACTGGATTCACCCGCGATCCAGATCTCACTCAAGAAGTATTGGTCGCCGTATTTGCGGAAAACAACTTTCGTCGTCTCCGCCGGATGGCTGTCTCGCTCAAACCACGCCATGACAAAACCAGAGTTTGATTGGCCGCGAATTGCGAGTATCTTTTGATCGTCCATACGAATACTGTACTGGCCGGCGGCGAAGTTCTGAGATCCGTCACCGAACGCAAATGGGACGTTGACTACCACCGACTCGTCGAGATTTTGTGCCTGTGACACTAGAGACGATGGCGCGGCGGCGAGGATGACTGCGATAAGGCTTGCGCTAAACTTCCACTTTGACAGTGTGCTCATGTTGTTTCTCCTGGGGGGCTCGAGTAAGTGACCGCCCTCACTTCGATAGACGTGACCGAGATCCCTCGGCGTGAGTAGCATGACAATTCTCGACACACCGTATTCTTCGACGCACACTCGATGATTCCTTTATAAGTAACAACTTTTTTTATCCTGGCCGAGAAACTTTAGCCTCACGTTCGTTCTCAACACGTTCTAGATCAAAGCGTGTTACGTACTGTGAGTGATGCGCCGCCTCCATTTGCCGAGCGATGTCAGAAAGGGTGACCTTGGGACCCGCAGGAGCAAGTAGTGGGAGTACTGTACTGATCGCGCATCCCATCGATCCATCGCTGCTTCTGTAATCCATCACATTGTCGAGAATTGTCAACAGAGCTCGATGATTATTTCTCTTTGCATAACTGGGCGTCCTAATAGAAGAGGTTCCCGAGAGAATGTCATGCTACAGAGAAACGATAGGTTGATCGCTCTTACATGGTTGCTTATGGCCCTTGCCGCGTTGGCATGTGCAATGCGCCACGCCTTTCTCCGGGTGCTCGGGGGCACTGCCGCTGGATACTGAATCGGAAATTATCTATGGCTATGGAAGGAGTTGCAGTGAAATCATCAAGAGCGAAGTTGACAATGGTTTGGGAGCAACGAGTCTGCGCGACTCTACTCGCAGGAATAACATTCGTATCGGTTGCCAGTGCGCAGCAGATAACAGCCGGCGAAAAATGCAAGGTGAAGGGAAAAATTGTCGCCAGATACGGCGCTCGTGTTGAGGTGCAGGCCGCGAAGACCGGATCTTTGGCGATGGTATTGATCACGGACGATACCAAGATCCTGCGCACCAAGAGCAAGGTGGTGTTCCGTCGTCACGAGGACATGGACGTGACGGCCATGGTGCCCGGGCTGACCATCGATGCCGAGGGAGTGGGCAATGGGAGCGGTCAGCTGGAAGCGAGCAGGATCACCTTCTCGCCCGACGAGTTCGCCATTCAAGTAGCCCAGGAACAGCAGATTATCGCCAACAATTCAGCGTCCACGCAAGCACAGTCGACGGCCAATCAAGGCGTGGCAGCTGCAAGCGCGGCCCAGTCATCTGCCGATCAGGCGCAGACCGCGGCCAACCAGGCAGGTTCGACGGCACAGGTAGCGGGTACCCTCGCGCTTATGGATGCTGTGTCTGCGGAGATGCTGAACCAGCGGGTATCGGACCTGGATGATTACCTGACGGTTGCCGAAGCGGTTATCTTCTACGCTCCGGGCAAGTTCATTCTGGACGATGCTGCTAAAGCCGATCTGGACAAGCTTGCCGCTCTTGCCCTCTCGACCAATGGTTACTTGATCGAGATCGCCGGCTACGCCTCCAGGACTGGAACCGCAGCGATCAATCAGCAGCTCAGCGAGGATCGGGCTGCCACGGTGGCACAATATCTTCGCAGCGAGGGAAACATTCCCTTGCGGCGGATCGTTGTACCAGCCGGCTATGGCTCCACTCACCCTGACGCTCCAAACGATGACCCACACGGGCGCGCGCTGGACCAGCGGGTCGACGTCAAACTCATTGTGAACAAGGGCTTGGGCGGTATGTAGTTCTGATCCCTTTACCGAATTGAAGGACCGCGGACAACCTGGACAAAATCGTCAGGACGTATCCGTTTGGCAAATGCTGCCCTGATTTCGGCTGCAGTTACATTCAAATATTTTCCGATTTCCCGGTCAGGTTCATCGAGTGGCAACCCGATTTCTGCTCGATCGAGAAGATCTTCGGCAACCTCCTCCTCACTGGATGCGCTCAAGGGAATCTGGCGCAGGAGAAATGCTTTCGCCTGATGTAGTTCGCCGGCAGAAACTTCACCGGTCCGCATTTCTTCGATATCCCGCTGGATCAACGCTTTCGCCTTCCGCGTATTTTCCCGGCCGGATCCGTAGCTGATCGAGTAAACAGCCCGTGTTTCCGAAGCGTCGAGATCGAGATCGACGTCATAAACATAGCCTGATACCTGTCGCAAGTCATGATACAGACGTGTTCCCTCAGAATTGCCGCCCAGGATAGTGTTGCCGAGTTGCAAAGGATAATAGTCCGGATCGAAGCGGTTAAGGTCCAACTGCTCGGCGAGGATGACGGAGTCCTGGATCGCACCCGGATCAGGAATGTCAACCGACGACGCCTTATTGATCGGTACGGGAGGCAAGATTGTATTTGGAATGGGGCCAATCGCTTTCCATCCCCCAAACCATTTCTCGATCACCGCTCTGGCTTCGTCGGGAGAGATGTCGCCTACGACAACAATGGTGGTCAAATCCGGTCGTATCGTCGCTTCCTGGAATTGGCGTACCGCGCCGAGGTTAACCTTTTTGAACGCCTTCGGCTTGAGTTCTTGAAGTTCTGGATCGCTCGCCGGCAACAGTGCCGCTGTGAGTGCCTCTGAGGTGCGATAGCTGGGACTCTTGAGCCTGCCGGCAATTAACCGCGAAGTCTGCCGCTTGACCATCTTGAAGTCTCCAGCTCGTAGCGCCGGATGCAACTCATTGTCCGCCAGCAGTTCAACACCGCGGCAGAAATTTTCTTTTAAGACATCGAGGCCGAAGCTGTATCCAGCAGCCTCATCGGCGCCGATGTCATCGAGAGCCTTGTCAAAAGCAAGATGATCCATGTCTTGCGGCCCACCCGCGTAGAGTCCTTTTAGAATTTCCACCACGGCACTATCATTACCTGACCGGGAATCGACGGAATGCTTGACGGAACCGCGCACCAGGACGGTTGGACTGGTCGAATCCGTTTGTACAATCAAGCGCAAACCGTTTTCCAAAATCATGTCCGAGGGAAGCGCATGCGCTGCGGGTATCTTGAGTTGCTCCAGGGCGCCGGCAGCCCAGGACGGAGGCTGGACGGGCCATACGACAGGAGAAGTAACTTTTTCGAAGTCCGCCGCTCTTCTTTTCGTGAGCCGGCCGTTTATTGGAGGTTGGATGTCGCGTGGGCGATGGTATCAAGGTGCCGACGACCATGTTCGAGTCATCGAGGTATTGGTGAGCCACCCGGTTCACGTCCAGGGTTGTGACCTTCCTAAGGGCCTCTACGTCCTCATCCGGAGAGTTTCGACCCTCTTCTGCCAAAGCGTCCGACCAAACAGCCGCTAGTCCGGAAATGGAGTTTCGCTGAAATTCGACCGACGCCAATTCGCCGCGTTTTGCTGCCTCAACCAGGTCTTCCGGCACGCCCTCTCTTGCATATCCAGCCAGGATCCTTTGCATATCGCTTATGGCTCGCGTGGCATTCGCTCCCCTCGGTACTTCGAGCAGTCCATAACCAATGCTGGCCTTGGGATATGTCTCGGCGAAATCAAACTCAACATCCAAAGTCTTGCCTGAGGATTCCATGCGGTACAGATTGCTACGCTCGCTCGAAAGAACATCGATCAGGACTTGCGTAGCGGCATAGTCAGGGGAATCAGTGCCCGGAAAGCGAAAAGCGAGTATGCCGATGGTATTCGGCAAATCACTCTTCAGTGTGAACGTTTCCGAATTTACAGCCTTTAGGTCCACAGGGATCCGGGTGGGGAGGTTATGACTCGGTGTTCCGCCAAAGAGTTCTTTTGTTCTTGCCAGAGTGACTACCGGATCTACGTCGCCCGCGATCACCAGGATCATATTGTTTGGCGCATACCAGCTCTTATGAAACTGTGCGAGCATCTGCCCGGTTGTGGCATCAAAGGAGCTCTTGGTACCTAATGGATCCTGCATGTATGGCGTTCCGGCAAACATATCCTGCTTCACCCTTTGAATGAGCCGGTACCACGGATCCGACAAATCCTCAGCCACCTCCTGTTCGATAGCCCCGCGTTCCTGAGACCACTCCTCCTGTGAGTCGTCCATTCCGCGCATACACGCCGCCTGAGTCTGCAAGGCTATGTCGAGATCGGGCAGTGGAACAGTTACGTAATAGTGAGTGACTGTCTGTTCTGTGGAGGCGTTATCTTGTCCTCCGAGCTCGGAATAGATCGCTGCAGTCTGATCGGAGGTCATTCCTGTGCAGCCACGAAAGGCCATGTGCTCTTGTGCGTGTGCCATGCCGGGAAATTCCGGAGGTGATTCGTTGCCTCCCGCCAGCACGCTCATTTCTATCGTGACGACGGGAGCCAGGGGGTCCTGGACGACCACTACTCGCAGGCCATTCGACAGCGTCGCCCGTTCTACAAGATCCCGCTTATTGACATCTGAAGCTGCATGGATGGCCGAAGCAAATCCATTTACCAGCAGCAATCCAAGGATGACAATCTTTGAGCTCAATCTGTTCTCTCCTGCATATTGTCGCCGTTCGTCGCGCCGCAAGTAGCAAAGCCGGGAAAACGCCGCAGGCACCTAAAGTCACGTAGATCGGTTACTCTACAACGTTCCGGAGAATCCAAATCCGGCTGGTTTGCTGCAGAACGAATTTCGCCCTCTCCATAGAACAGACGGTCTCGACCGGCTTAAGATCACCTCAAACGACACTTTTCGACAAAAGTCGTCATAGACCTGGGAGGGCAAATGCGGCAGGAGCGCTCCATCACGGATTGATCTCGGCACTGTATGCCGGACTCAGCGTGTTCCTGCCGTCCCCGCGCTCATGAGCGATTTGAGCCACTCGTTGAGTCTGCCGGTCTGGCGGAGAAGGCAAATCTGCGCTTCCTGTAATTGCAGCTTCGCGTCGAGGACATCGAGGTATCGTTGGCACTCCTGAATATGAGCGTTCTGCTCGTCTTTCGGGGTCAACGGTGACACCGCCGGGTTTACGCCGTCCGTGCTGAGTTGGATTGTTATCGCATTGAGCTGGTCCTGCGCAAGTTCTTCGTCTAACTCGGCGAGTTCAGCCTTGGTTTCAAGTTCGGCGATAACGTGTTGCTGGTTAAGCCGAGCCTCGCTTTGTTGGTCTCGAAGAAAATCAAGCTCATGCTCGGCGTGTTGTGCCTCAGCCAACGATTCGCGAGCTTTTGCGCTCCTGGTCCGGTCCAGAATAGGAAGATTAATTTGAACGCCGGCTGCCAGGGTATTGTAATCGCCTTTTAAATTGTAATAAGTCGAGACTCCGTTGAAAGAGCTTATTCGACCATATTGAGCATCGAATGTGATCTGCGGTCTCCAGGTGTAGTGTGAGTCGGCGGCAGCTCGCTGCGCTTTTGCGCGAGCATTCGCCTCCGCGGACAAAATACCGGGAGTAACAGTTTCTTGAATGGTAGCTTCCGACGTTCGAAACTCCGGGCTGGGTGGAATGCTTGCCGGCAGCAATCCAAGACTGGCGCCTGGAAGACCGATGAGCCTTCCAAGATGGTCGCGGACTGAAGCAGTTTGATCGTCAAGTTGAAGTTGGAGCAATCGTACCTGAACGGCCGTTCGAAGTGCTTTCTTCAAATCGCTCTCACTCTCCATGCCTGCGTCCAGGCGCTCCTGAACAATAGCCACTAGCCGAACAGCAACCCCATATTCCTCTGCCATGACGGCTTCACGTTGTTGTAGCTCATCAAGGGAAAGATAGGTGATGGCTGTGTCTTCTTCGACCTGCTCACGAACGTCTGTGAGCGCCATATTGGCCGCCTGCAAGGCTAGCCGCGCAGCACGGATGTAGTCCCGTTGAGAGGAGTTGAGTACGAGAGATTGAGCATTGATGGTAAAAATCGTTGGCACGTTTAGCGTAATCCCCGACGATGCCCCCGCACCGCTGCCTGCAATGATGCTTGGAATGAAGACGGACCTAGTCTCGGCGAGAATTGCTGCCGCTTTATCTACCTCATCCTGAGCGAGCTTAACGCGCGGGCTATTTTGTAGCGAGAGATCCATCGCCGAGGTAAAAGATAGTTGGCAGAACGCAGAAGATCCTGCGAACAACAATGCGATGGACACGCATGAAAGAAGGACATGATGCAAGTGGAGTGCGCGGCGCAATTTCCAATGTTCAAGACCAAGCATGTAGTGCCATATCCTGAGAGCTTCTTCTGCACTCAGCAGATTGCGGGAAGACGCGCCCTCAATGGAGGGTAGACGCAACGCCTTCTGCCTGAGAGCAGCCGGACGACACTTCTCGACAATTGTCGAGAAATGCCGTTGTTCTCGGCAAGCCGTCGCACATTCGACGCGAGGGCCCAGCGCGTTTATAAGGGACTAGCGTCTCAGAACCGGCCAGGCGCGAGAGAGCTCCACAAACCGCCGGCTGGACATGTTTACAGTTAAACTTTACAGTTAAACTGTAGATATGCGATATTGATCTGGTGAGCAGTCGAAAGTCTTCTACTCAAACCGGGCTCTCTCGGACGCTTGCTGCCGAGATCCGTGCGGTATACCGCAAGCTCAAGCTGCGTGTACGCGAGCATGGGGGCGGCAACGATCTGACGCCGTCACAGGCTTCTGTTCTTCTTCGACTCGAAGAGGATGGTCCGGCCACGGTTTCAAGTCTGGCGCGAGCGGAAGGCATGCGCCCGCAGTCCATGAGCGCTATCGTTACGCCGTTGCAGGAGTCCGGCCTGGTCAGTGGTGCACCTGACCCGAGCGACGGGCGGCAAACTCTGATGTCTCTCACGCCCAAGTGCCTGAAGTGGCTTCAGGAGGGCAGGGCCGCGAGACAGGACTGGCTCAGCACGACCATCTCCCAGAAGCTTTCGGTTCACGAGCAGGAGAAGCTTCAGGCGGCACTCGAACTGCTTAAGCGGCTGGTTGAGGATTGAATTCCTCGTGTTGGTGAGACAGGGTCGACAAAGGAAATCATCTCGCTACTGGAAAGATTGTTGGAAGAGAGGAACGCTGCATCATGAATTGGCTTTGGCTTGTGTCGTACTTCTTTGGGGGCGTTTTTGCGGCAAACGCCATTCCTCATTTTGTCGCCGGCACGATGGGACGTCCCTTCCAGAGTCCCTTCGCCAAACCGCCGGGCAAAGGGCTCTCCTCTGCAACGGTCAACGTTGTTTGGGGATTCTTCAACGCGGTGGTTGGGTATCTGCTGGTCGCGCACGTCGGTGCTTTCGATCCGCGGGCGACAACCCACATCCTCGCGTTCGGCCTGGGCGCGCTGATCATCAGCATCTTTTTGGCGCGTCACTTCGGCCAGTTCCATGGGGGCAACACGCCGTCGCGGCCATGAAGAATCCAGTGACCGGCACGTTTCGCTCCCTGAGAAGCTTCAACTTCCGTTTGTGGACGGCTGGCGCCCTGGTTTCCAACATCGGCACGTGGATGCAGCGCGTTGCTCAGGACTGGCTCGTGCTGACGCAACTGACCCATCACGATGCGTCAGCGCTGGGTATCGTGATGGGCCTGCAGTTTGCTCCGCAACTTCTGTTCCTGCCCTGGACGGGATCGGCTGCGGACCGCCTCAATCAGCGCAAGCTCCTGATGCTCACCCAGGCAACGATGGGCGTGCTTGCGCTGGTGCTGGGAGTTCTCACGATCGCAGGAGTCGTCCGGCTGTGGCACGTGTATGTGTTCGCCTTCCTGTCCGGTTCCGCCGCTGCGCTGGATGCTCCGGTGAGACAGACCTTCGTGGCAGAGATGGTCGGCGATGCGGATCTACCTAATGCCGTGGCATTGAACTCAACCTCGTTCAATGCGGCGCAGATGATCGGTCCTGCCGTCGCCGGTTTGCTGATCGCAAGGGTTGGCATCGGCTGGGCCTTTCTTCTGAACGGGCTCTCATTTGCGGCGGTTCTGATCTCGATGTCTTTCTTCCGTCTCCCGGAATTGCGTACAAGTGCGAGGGCGCATCGCACTACATCTGGATTTCTGGAAGGGCTTCGCTACGTGTGGAGAAGACCAGACCTCAGGGCGATCCTGATCATGTTGTTTCTGATCGGCACCTTTGGCCTGAACTTTCCAATCTTCATCTCCACCATGGCCGTGAACGTCTTCCACTCCGATGCACGCGGTTTCGGCCTGCTCTCCTCCATCATGGCCGTGGGCACCCTCTCAGGGTCGTTGTTTGCTGCCGGCCGGCAGAAACCGAGCCTGGCGTCTCTTTTGGCGGGAGCTGGTGTCTTCGGGCTCGGCTGCACCCTGGCCGCACTGGCGCCCGGATACTGGTGGTTTGGAGCCGCTCTCGTGGTCATCGGCGCGGCTGGCCTGATTTTCACCAACGGCACGAACAGCATCATGCAACTCTCGACAGAACCAGCGATGCGGGGCAGAGTTATGGCCCTCCGGGTTGGCATTGCACTCGGGGGAACACCCATCGGCGCACCAATCGTCGGTTGGGTTGCCAACCACTTCGGCCCTCGCTGGGCGCTCGGCGTCGGCGCCGGGGCGGGCTTCACCGCTGCCCTGGTCGCTGCCTACGTTCTGGCCCGCCGAAAAGAGCCACTGCTCGCTCAGTAATTGAGAGTTTCGTGGACAAACGGACCTGACACTTCGGGAAAACAAAGTCACACTAAGTTTCAAAGGTGAGTTCGCTTTCGTGAAAGTGACAGGTCCTTCTCTCCACGAAACTCTCACCTGGAAATGATTTAAATGGACGAGTAACGGGCTATCCTGGCTCCATGAAAAGGCCGCGAATTTCATTGGCGTTTCTTGACTAAATTGACTTCTCCAGTATTCGGCCGTGGTATGTCATCATCCTAATTCGATGTGTATGCGGACTTGCGAACTGAGTGGAGGATAAATGAGGAGCCTGCTGCCGATCGGAGTGTCGGCTTTCTTTTTGATTGCGACCGGCAACGCCCATGCGGCCGCGCCGCCTGCCATCAGTAACCAGGGCTGGACAATTACTGCCGATCGGGAACGAAGCGTACTTAGCATTTCGCAGCAAGACCTGGGCATTGTTCTGCAGGATGTCCGGATTAACCTCGGAGACCAGAACGGGGTTCTGCCCCTGACCGGGTGGTCGGTCGAGCAAACGAGTCAATCCCAACTGACCATCCATACGGTTCACCCCATGACGGCCTGGAACTTTGGCATCGGCCGCAACATGCTCAAGATCTCCAGTACAGCGACAAACGCTGTTCTCACGGCGCAGGCACCGGCTACCTCCAATCGCATACCTGCGCGCGTTTTAGATCCGCAGGGATTTCCCGTCGATTGGATCGGAACCGATGAAGCGCCGCTCGAGTACGGGGGGACGGAAACGCGCAACCAGTCCTTTCTTCCTCTAAAAAATCCTGAAGTTATGTATTTCGCGCTGGGGCTGGTCTCGGGATCGACGTTTCACAGCTTGTTCGACCGCAAACAGGATGCTGTGATTCAATTCTCAGACCAGACAACGTTGCGCCGCGCAGATCAGGATCCAAGTCTGATGGATGTACGTATACCCGTTCCCGGAAACACGTACATCCGTCTGGTTCCCGACTATTACACCAAGACTCTCGGAGTACCTTTTTACGTACCGTTGGATGACAGCTACTTCAGTGCGGCTCCCATGGTGTGGTCGAGTTGGACCGGTTACTACAAAGACGTCACCGAGAAGGACATCGTCCAGAATACGGACTGGCTGGCAAAAAACCTCAAACCCTACGGATTTCAGTTCGTGCAGTTGGACGACGGGTTTGACCGCGGGAAAGATGGGGAACACTACTGGATTGAGAACTGGGACAAAACGAAATTTCCCCATGGCCCCGAATGGCTCACAAATTACATAAAGTCCAGGGGGCTCCGCGCGGGGCTGTGGCTTGTGCCTAATGTTTATGCGGGCGCCCTTACGCAACATCCGGAGTGGTATCTGCGCAGCGTCGAAGGCGGCCATATTCCCGATTACCACACTCCTGTCCTTGACTCCAGCAATCCCCAGGTGGTGGGTTTTCTTCGGGAGCTATTTACTACGCTGGATAAATGGGGCTTCGAGTATTACAAGTTTGACGGTGAGGGTTCGATTCCGCTGGCCTTTCCGGAGCTCGACAAGGAGAAGCTCTACGACAAGTCATCGGATCCTGTGGTCGTCTATCGGAACAGGATGAAAGTCATCCGCGACACCATTGGACCAAAGGTGTTCCTCGAAGGATGTCCGGCCGGGATGCCGCTCAATGGGGTCGGCTACTTCAATTCCTTCTTCAATGGTCACGACCTCTACAACAACTGGCAGGGAATGTATTCCCTCTTCAGTTCCATCAATGGGAATGCCTTCTCGAATCACATCTTCGCCTACGTGATGCCGGGCGAAGGGATTGAACTTGGCGAGCCCATGACGATCGAGGAAGCCAGAACAAAACGGGTGCCGGATGTGCTGCACGAGATTGTCGCCCGGGAGAATCCTGTTACCGGGATTGGGGTGACGGACCGGGAAGCCCGCACAATCGTCAGCTTCATCTCCCTAACGGGCGTGGCCTACCCAGTGGGAAATGTGATGGCGGATCTACCGCAGGAACGGCTCAAGCTCCTGCAGCAGACAATGCCTACCATGCCGATCATTCCGCTGGATCTTTTCAGCCGCGGAACTGACTCGCGGGACACGACCTTTCGCCAGACGCGCGCCGACGACTATATTCACAATTATCCTGAGATCCTCGATCTGAAAGTGAATGGGAAGTCGGGAACGTACGATGTTGTGGGCTTCACCAACTGGCGTTCCGAAACCGCAAACCGAAAAATCTCACTGCGGGATAAGCTCGGACTCGACCCAACGGCCAGCTATGTCGCCTTCGATTTCTGGAATCAGAAGGTGCTCGGTGTGTTTTCTGATGATATTGCGATCGACATCGAACCTCACGACACGCGCGTAGTGGCAATCCATCCGCTGCTGGCTCGACCGCAGCTGATTGGGAATTCTCGCCATATCACGGGCGCCTATTCCATTGACCAGGAGTGGGATCCTTCGAAAAACAGGCTATCCGGAACGTCGGAGACAGTGCCGGGCGAGCCGTATACCGTCTGGTTCTACCTCCCCAAAGGTTTTGCTGTCGAACATCTCAGCGTCGTTGCCAAGGGAAATGAAGCAATTGCAGAGCAACATCTGCTGACCGGTAACGCGCTGATGGTCAGCTTTAAGGGGCAGCAGCAGCCCGTGCGATGGGAAGTGAGTTTTAGTGTCAGCCCTAAGGAGTAGAATCGGCGATCGTCTCGGGTGTCAGCGTTGCTGGCTCATCGAACGGGCAGCAGGCCATAGACATCTACCTCGTGCTTTGCGCCTACATATACATGCCCGTCACCACCATCGGGATGTTGAACCGTAGGGCAAGGCCGGGGCAACGCGTCCCCGTCGCTTAGCAGTAACATAGTGATCCGGACAATATCCCGATCCCTACGCGAACTCTACTCGATAATTCCGCTTCGCCTCCAACGTGATGCCAACACTGCCGTCGGAGTGAGTCCGCAATGGAACTTTGCCTTCACTCGCAATACTGCGAATCTTCTGTCCAGGTGGTACGCGCAACTGATATTCGCCCGAGAAATCCGGTCGAATGGCGGCAGCGACTGCCCTTCCATTTTCCCAACGGAGATCGATTTCAACGGAACCGCGTGCCCGCAGACCCTTGACTTCGCCTGCCGGCCACGTCGCGGGCAAGGCCGGCAACAGATCGATCGCGCCGGTGTGGCTTTGCATCAACATCTCGGCAATCGCCGCAGTTGTGCCGAAGTTTCCGTCAATCTGAAAGATCGATGTCTTACCCGCCGGATGGGTGTCAAAGAGGTTCATATTCGTGCTGTGCTGCATCAACATACTCAGAGACTCCCACGCCTTATCGCCATCGCCCAGACGCGACCAGAACCCGATAGCCCAGGCGCGGCTCCAACCGGTATATGCGCCGCCGTTGGCCAAGCGCCGCTGCAGCGAAATGCGCGCCGCCTTTGCCAGTTCCGGCGTACCGCGCGGCGTGATCTCACTGCCCGGATACAGCGGATACAGATGCGACATGTGCCGCTGACCGGGCGTGCTCTCAACAAAATCGACGGACCATTCCTGCAGCTGGCCGTATTTGCCGATCTGGTAGGGGATGAGCCGTGCGCGCGCCGCGTCGAGCTTGGCTGCGAACTCTTCATCGATCCCTAGTTCTTTCGCCGCGTCAATGCAGTTGGTGAACAGCTCACGGATGAGGGCCATATCCATGGTGCAGCCTGCACTAGTCATAGCGGGCTTGCCGTCCGGGGCCATGAAGTTGTTCTCGGTCGACTCGGAAGGACAGGTGGTCAGATGCCCGTTTCCATCTTCGATCAGCCACGCCAGGCAGAACTCCGCCGACCCCTTCATCAAGGGATACGCACGCAGACGCAGAAATTCGCGGTTGCGCGTGAAGCGATAATGCTCGTACAGATGGGCGCAGAGCCAGGGGCCGCTCATGCACCAATTGGCCCACGTCGGCGCGCCAACCCCCATCCCTACAGGATTGGCAGCGCGCCAGATATCGATATTGTGATGTGTTACCCAGCCAGGCAGGCCGTACGTCTCCCGTGCCGCGCGCGCGCCGGTGTGGCTAAGATCTTCAATGAGTGCCAACAGCGGCTCGGTGCAATCGCTCAGATTGCACGTCTCCGCCGCCCAGTAGTTCATCTGCACATTGATGTTTGCCGTCCAGTTACTGCTCCACGGCGGCTGCACCTGGTAGTTCCAAATGCCCTGCAGATTCGCCGGCTGCGTGTCTGGCCGCGAACTGCTGATGAGCAGGTAGCGCCCGTACTGAAAATACAGCGCCAGCAGCGATGGATCGGGAGCCGCGGCAAAGTTCGCCAGCCGCTGGTCGGTTGGCTGCGATGCTGCAGGTTTTGACCCCAACGTGAGCGATACGCGCTCGAAGAGTTTCCGGTAATCCGCGGTGTGCCGCTGCCGCAAGGCAGAGTAACTCTGCTGCAATGCGACATCGAGTTGCCGGGTGGCGCGTTCGTTCACCACAGCCTGCGACGTGTCGGGTTTCTGTTCGAATCCGCGGTAACCGGTAGCCGCGGTCAGCACCACCGTAAACGCCGTCGCACCGTGGACGACAAGTCTGTCCCCATTCGCGGACACCTGGCCGCCTTCAGCATTCACCTGCAGCAAAGCGGCATAGTACATGCCCTCACCGGGCACATCGGAAAGTACGACCGGATTCTCACTGCCTGGATGCCCGGCCCCGGCAATATGCCTGGCAGCCTTGCCGGTCAGCAGGAGACGATTGCCGGCCACGGTCTGCACCGCTTTCACCAACGGGCCATCCATCCAAAGGGTTGCGTTCAACTGGCTGGGTCTGTTGGCAGAGACGCGCAGCACAATCGCCTGATCGGGTGCAGAGGAAAATGCGGCGCGTTCAAATGCAACATCCGCCACCCTGTACTGCGTCGTCGCCACCGCGGATGCAAGGTCCAGTTCGCGGCGATAGTCCGTTACCGGCCCGGGGTGAATGCAATCCACATGCAGGCTGCCGATCGGTTGGTATGCCTCGGCAAACAGGCCCTGCATCTTGCGACAGAGTTGGTCGGCCTGGTGATAGTCCTTCTGTTCCAATACTGCCCGGCGCACTGCGGGCAGATAATTCTTCGCATCGAGATTATTACCGTCGACAGGAAGGCCCGACCAGAGTGTGTCTTCATTGAGTTGCAGCGTTTCTTTCGCGGGATCGGTGGGAACGGGACCCGCCGCATGATCGTCTTTGGGATCGATTGGGTCGATTGCGCCTCCGCCAAAGACCATCGCTCCCAGACGTCCGTTGCCGATGGGCAGAGCGTCAACCCACTGGGATGCCGGTCCGGTGTACCACAGCTTCAGATCGCCAGCCTCGTTCTCCGGCGCCTGGGCCAATCCTAAGCGTCTTACCAGCGATCGAGTCGAGGCAACGGCAAAGGCAATGAGGAGAAAGCGGCGGCGCGTGAATCTACCCATGAGGCATGTACTTCCCTGAAGCGAGAGCAACTAGCACGAGATCCTTACAACTCAGAATTGTATCCAATGCCCAAAATTCTTCGCTGCGGGGATAGTCCAGATTGTTAGATCTCTCATCACTCCGTACAGTCCGATGGCTGCAAGCAGCACCGCAAGCAAAGAAATGGCCGTGAGCCGCGAGACCAGCGTCTCCTGGCTCGTGAAGGTCCCCAGTAAGGGAACAGCATGCCTATTGCAGCAATCCTGGGTATACGTATGTTGTCCCTTCATCTCCTCCGTGGGGGATCCGCGTAGCCCTGGTGACCCGGCGATGATCAAAGCGGCCGAGTGCGTTCAGGAGAGAAATTGTCACTTCTGATATCTCACGAATAGACTCAATGGGTTGGCAAGCAGTGGTCGGCAGAGACATGAATGAGGCATTTGGAGCAGCCGAATCTGCTGCGGCAGTCATTGAGGAAGCCGTCAGACGTGCCGTCGCAGAAGTCAGCTTAGTCCGCGAACAAACCCCCGCATTTTCGGAATTAAAGGAAGAGAACTCAATGACGACCCACACGGTCCTCTCTACAAAGGATACAGTCAGGTCGGGTTATCTAGACCCGACCGCTCCCCCAGTAGCGGTGATCACATCAGGAGACGAAGTAAGCTATCCGCACACCTGGACGCACTGGGGCAACGAGGCGATCTTCGGGATGACCTTCGCCGACCGGGAACCGCTAAGGCATCGCTATCCTCACGGTCCATACTCAATGCTCGGTCCCGTAGAAGTCTCGGGAGCTCAGCCTGGCGATGTCGTGGAGTGCACCCTTCTGGCACTTCGCACACTTGACTGGGGATGGAACTCTTTCCCGCTTGGAGTCGGCGCTTTACCCGCCGACTTCAAAGAGCCATATGTGCATTACTTCCGCTTCGATAATGCACGAACGACAGCCGAGTTCGTAGACGGTATGCGCTTTCCCTTGGCTCCATTTCTCGGAGTGGTGGGCGCGGAACCCGCTGGCGATGCGATCGTCAGCGCTATTCTCGCTGGCGCTTATGGCGGGAACCTGGTGCTACGTGACTTTACTGTCGGGACCTCACTGTTTCTGCCGGTGATGAAGCCCGGAGCACGAATTTGGATCGGCGATGTTCACGCTCTGCAGGGGGATGGAGCGGTTGACCAGACGGCAATTGAAACGGCCGCTGAAAATGTGACCGTTCGTTATGATCTGAACAAAAACGTCCCGCTCACCCAGCCTCTCTTGGAAACCAGCACGGCTTGGATCTCAATCGGCTTTGGCACTAACCTTGACGATGCCCTGGTAGCGTGTCTGCGAGAAGTTATCCGCTGGCTATCAAGCGCCTCGGGGATGTCGCAAGCAGAGGTATATGCTTTTGCAAGTATGAGCGTCAGCTTTCGAGTCACGCAGTACTCTCATCAAACCGCGTCGGCATACAGTGCAACACCTCCAAAAGCTATTCATGCCGTAATACCGAAGGCCGTCTTTCCCGCAGCGACTCTTGCACGCATTGGCCGCTGGCTGCGGCCCAATCAAAAATGACTACCTCCAGCTTAGGAACATCCGATCGACTCGACATCCTTGAAGTGCTCACGCGGGCCGAGACTGCCGCCACTGTTCGAGATGCCGATGCGTACGTCGAATTGTTTACAGACGACGCTGTGCTGGACGGGGCGCAAGGCGTCCACATGGGTAAGGAAGCGCTGCGTGAAGCGGTTGGACCAATCTGGGCCAGCGAGGGTTCGGCGACCTTCCATCTACTTCTTAACGCGGTGATTGATCGGGTTAACACCGACAGCGATGAAGTAATAGTGACGTCAGTGTTGCTGATCGTAAGTCAAGGTGCTCGACCGTTAGTTTTGCATGTTTCCGAAATTACTCAGCAACTGAAACGGTTGGATGGACGCTGGAAAATCGCTCGACGAAGCGTCAAAACTTAGGGCATCGCACTCTTCCCTGCCTACGGATAGCCGACTCTTCGTCCAAGAGGAAAGTCCCCCACTGGAAGTCAGTGAACACTAGCGGCGTTTTTCGGTACTTATGTGTCCTCAAGCCGTTCGGGTAGTCTTGGGGGTGGAGAAGTCACTTGAGCTTTACAAGAGGACTCAATCATGACGAATAGAGAAGCCGGAATCAATGTAGTCCGCGAAATGATGGGTGACCAGGCAGCCGCAAAACTCAGCGCTTCCGCCGACTCAAACACCTTCGGTGCCCCGATCGCTGCCTACGCGCTCGACCAAGCCTTTGCAGATATCTGGACTCGTCCCGGTCTAGACAGGCGCTCCCGCAGCCTGGTTTCGATGTCCGTCATGATTGCCATGCGTCAGCCCCATGAATTCGCCATCCACATGGGGGCCGGGCTCAATAACGGCCTCACATTGAAAGAAATCGAGGAAGTTCTCATCCAGGCGCTGCCATACGTTGGCTATCCTGCCATCGCAACAGCGCTGGCGGCTGCTACCGAGGTCATCAAGGAGCATGGTCTGGACGGCGACGAAAATTACGCTGGCCACCGCGGCCTGCTTTGACACTAAACGGCATCCGCACTGCCGGTGTGAACGACGCTTGATTGTGCAACCCGAAGCTATCGTCACGTGAACCACGATAGGTACCGATAAGTCGGCCAGTGTTTACAAATCCAGTCCGCTTAGACGTAAAAACGGCTAGAACAAGTGAAATTCTGGCTACCGCAATCCCTCCAATCCTAGATTCGGAATACCCCGAAGCGCTGCCAGTTTGTTGCGATGTTTCCGTGCGCCCTCATCGAACGGGCAGCAGGCCATAGACATCTACCTCGTGCTTTGCGCCTACATATACATGCCCGTTCACGACCATCGGGATGTTGAAGCGTAGGGCCAGGCCGGGGCGGTCCCGGCCGGCATTTTGCTCGCTGTTGTAGAGTTCATGCGCCACATTCGCAGCATCGTAGGCGTAGAGAGCCGCAGGTTGGTCGGGTGCGTTCCAGACTCTGGAGCGGAGCAGCCACACTATGCCGTCGTCGAGCGAGTTGGCGGATATCGTTGGGGTTGCCGATACGCCACGAACGATACTCGCCGCTTTGGGTGCGAGCTTACCGTCGATGACAGCAAATTGACGCAGCGCGTCCCCGTCGCTCAGCACGTATACGTAGTGGTTCCAATAGGCCATCGATCCAAAGACACCATCGGGAACTGCTATCGTCTGCACCGCATGGCTATTGTTCCCAGGCTGCCAATGTCCCAGGTGATCGCGATCCACCAGGTAAAGGACGCCCCCCTTCCCCTCCACCACCGCCAGGTGCGGAGAGGCGCCGGATTGGTCGGGCAACAGCATCGGTCCACCGGAACCCAGGTCGCTGTCGTTCGCGTCCAGGTTGTCCGCGTTGTACGGGGCGAAATAATCACTGAGCTTCAGACTCTCTCCATTTAGCTTCAGTAAGGAATCGCCATAGTCGCGGCCCCCCTTGCCGGCGTCGAAACGCCCATTGCCGGTGGCGAGAAAGATATTGCCGGCTTTGTCCGCCGCGGGCCCGGTATCCCCTTCCCAGATTCCGCTGTCATCGGCGTCGGGAGATGCATTGAAGACCGCTTGCTGCTTCAAGCTCCGCGCGCCGTAAGCCATGACCCAGCCGTGGTAGGGGCCGACATCGCAGGCAGAGGCCCAGGTGAGATAGATGGCGCCACGGTTCAACAACAGTGCTGCTCGCGGGTTATCCCGCAATGGATTGAAGCTCAGCTTTCCGCTGCTGCTCCCGGTCCCGGTCACCGCTCATGCTGGCTCGAATCTCCACCGGGCCGCCGAATTTCTCCACCCCAGTGGTCACCGCGAGCGCATGCAGGCGCTGGGCGTACACGTTCTCCAGAAAGCCCGATCGGTCTCTGGTGCGAGCCAGGACATAGAGTGTCCCGGTGTCTGGGTCGATGACGGGAGTCGAGGTGATGCCAATTTCCGGTGCGATGAATGGACAATTCGCATCCCGCGCCGGCACGGTGGTGAAACCGTCTTTCAGAAAGCTAGCCTGCCACAGGGGCGTACTCGGATTGCCGTAAGCATCGAAGGCATAGACGCTGTCGTGCTCGGTGGCGATAAAGAGTACATCGTGGCGGCCTTTCCCCGGAATCTCCACACCGCCGAGGAAGAGCGGTTGGGCATAGACATCTCCGTCCACGTGCAAGGTGAAGATCTTTCCAAAGTGCTGAACATTTACATTGCGCGGGGTCAGTTTGGTCTCGTTGAGATTCGCGCCGGTGCGCGCGTTGTCGTATTGAGACGTAATCACCCTCTGTGCCCTCGCGAACGTCGCCAGCGCGAAGACGACCATAAGGACGACTGCACGATAACAAATCCATTTCCTTCTGCTTTGACGCATTCTGAAAGCCTCTGTGAAGATGCGCTCCGATCGCCGGCGGCATGGACAAAAAGGACGAGGCGACCGATGCTCTCTTCTGGTCTCTATGCATTCCCCTATGTAGCATACAACATAACGGGATCAGGAAATGGTCGAGATTAACTCCGTGCAAAGCGGATCGACTGAGGCGCCGGTAGGTTTGGTCTGATATCACCAATTGACGGACGAGCGATCAAAAAAGCGAAGCGGGCATTGCCCAGGTCTTTCGCAATCATTCACACCTCAATGAGACCACGGGATCGACGGCGGCTGCGCGGCGCGCAGGGAGCCATGCCGAGAGCACGGTGACTGCCGTGATGCTAGCCGCTGCGGCAATGAAAATCGTGGGATCGAAGGGACTCATGCGATAGAGCTGTGTGCGAATCAGACGAGCGGCGCCTAGGGCGATGGGAATCCCGAGGACGAGACCCGCAGTGAGCAAGGCAAGCGACTCGCGCAGCACCATCCACTGCACACCTCCCCCAGTAGCACCCAGAGCAATGCGGATGCCGATCTCGTTGCTGCGGCGCACCACGTTGAAGCTCATCACGCCGTACAGTCCGATGGCTGCAAGCAGTACCGCAAGCAAGGCAAAGATGGCCGTGAGCCGCGAGACCAGCGTCTCCTGGCTGGTGAAGGTCTGCAGATGATCGTGCATGGTGCGGACCTGAAGGATGGGCAGATTGGGGTCGATGCCTGCAATCGCGCTCCGAAGCTCATTGATCGTCGACGCCGGGTCGCCCAACGTGCGCAGAAGGATGGCATCGGCAAAGCTGTCCTGAATGCCTTCGCCGTTCTTGCCGAGGATCTGCGCTAACGGTAGATACACCATGCGGTAGGGATCTTCGCGCGGGTTGCCGGACTTGGTGTCGCTGGCAATGCCTACGATCTGCCACGGACCCGCGACCGTATCGATGTCGATCTTCACCGTGCGGCCGACCGCATTTCCATTGGGGAAGAATTTGCGCGCGATGGTCTCGTTTACCACAGCTACTTTCATGCCGTTGGCGGTGTCGGCGGGGCTAATCGGCCGACCGGCGACGATCGAGATTCCCGCGGTTTCAAAGTACTGGCCGGAGACGCGATTCAGCACAGCCCCCATATCCTCCTTTGGGCCCGGTGTGTATCCGGAGAGGGAGATGGTCGAATTCCAAGTACCGAAGCTGATGGGCGGCGATCCCGCAAGAGCCGCAGAACGAACGCCCGGGATCGCCGACAAGCGCTCCAATACGCGCTGGTTCAAGGCGGGGATCTGCGCCGGTTTGTAGCCTGCCAGGTCGGGTGAAAAGTCGGCAATCAAAAGGTGCGTGCGCTCGAAGCCGAAGTCCTGGTTTTGGAGATTGCGCAGCGTGCGCAGAAACAGTCCGGCGCCCACCAGCAGCAGAAGGCAAAACACGATTTGCGAGGTAACCAGCGCTTTGGGCCACCAGCGGCTGGTACGTCCACCGTTGCCTGCAGCGGTCCGGGTGGTGGCGTTCATGGCCGGCGTCGCCGAAGCGCGAGCCACGTGCAATGCGGGGGCCAGACCGAAAAGCAAACCCGCGAAGATCGACACACCCAGCGTGAACAACAGGATGGCAGAGTCCGGTGAAGCATCGAGCGGAACATAGGTTGCGCCCTGCGCGACAAAAGCGATGAGAGCACGCGTGGCGGTGAAAGCCAGACCAAGCCCGAGCAGGCCACCTGAAAGCGACAGCAGTAGCGCCTCCAACATTCTCTGCCGGATGATGCGTCCGTGGCTCGATCCCAAGGCAAGACGCGTGATCGTTTCGCGTTGCCGCGCGATGGCCCGAGCCAGGAGAAAATTAGCCAGGTTGGCGCACGCGATAAGCAGAACGACGGCTACGATCGCCATGAGGATGGTGAGGGAGTCGCCGTATTGAGAGCGAAGCCGCGAAACTCCGTGTGCGCCAGAGACGAGGCGGACGGTGATGCGCTCAATCTCCTTCTGTCGTGCGGCAGCGATGGCGTGGCCTTCGCCGGCGCGAACGTAGTCACGAATCTGACGATCGAGCCACGCCTGGCCGGCGGCGAGCTGCGACTGGCCGCTTCGCCGCGCGACCATGTGCAGGAAATAGACCGACCGCGGCTCAAGGAACCCCGGCTGCAAGAAGATTTCCCGGACCATGGTAACCGGTACCCAAATTTCGGCCGGTTCCAGTTCCTGTTGAATGCCGTGAAACTCCGCAGGCATTACGCCGACCACCGTAAACGGCGTGGCGTTGAGGGAGATGGACTTGCCGAGAATGGCGGGGTCGGAAGAGAACGATTGTTGCCACAGATGATAGCTGATGACCGCAACCGCGCTGCGGTCCGGAGCATCGGCGTCAGACCGGACAAGGGTGCGGCCGAGCAGCGGCTCCGCGCCCAGAACGCTAAAGAAGTTTACGGAGACGAGATTGGCGGGAATCTGAAGCGCTGCAGCGGTGTTGGGGAGACTAAGGCTCACTCGTGGCGAAGCGCTGGAGTAGGCGGCGACGCTCTGGAATGGGCCGGGATCGGCTTCGAGTTGCCGCGCGAAATCGTAGGGGAACAAGTCGGTGACGCCGAGGTCGATGCCGCCGAGAATGCCCGCGCTCGTCGACTTGCCGAAGGTGACGAGCTGCTGCGGATCGCGCACGGGGAGGTTCTCAAGAAGAACCTGCTTGATCAGGGTGAAAATCGCCGTGTTCGCGCCGATGCCAAGCGCCAGCGACAGCACGGCAATCAGCGTGAAGCCGGGGCTGCGCGAAAGTCCGCGAACGCAATGTCTCAGGTCGCGCCAGAAGATCTCAACTCTCGACTCCCAGGTGGCGACGGAAATATTGTGTTTGACAGCATTGGAGCTGCCCATTTCAACGCGGGCGGCGCGAGCGGCTTGCTCCGCGGGCATACCGCGACGCAGCTTGTCCGCAGTGGACGCCTCGACGAACCCACGCAGTTCATCGTCCATTTCGCGCTCGATACGATCTCGATGGAACAGCGAACGGATTCCCCGTGCGATATTGCTTAGCAGCCCCATTCAAGCTCCTGCGGTATGTTCATTCAGGCTTCCATGATGCGAGCGATTGCAGAGACCTGGCGGTTCCACGTTTCTGCTTCGTCAGAGAGCGACTTCCGTCCGCGAGCAGTCACCATGTAGTACTTGGCGCGGCGATTGTTCTCGCTTGCGCGCCATTCGCTCTTGATGCGCCCGGCACGCTCCATGCGAGCAAGCGCCGGAAGCAACGATCCCGGGTTGACGCGGAAAACGCCTTTGCTCACCTGCTCGATGCGCAAGGCTACCCCGTAGCCGTGCATCGGCTCCAATACCAGGGTCTTCAAGATCAACATTTCCAGCGTGCCCTGTACAACGTCTCGTTCGCCCATCCCGGCTTCACTCCTCTTGATGATCGAGAGGTTACACGAAGCTCCTCTCGACCGTCAAGATAACAGTGGTTCGGACCTTCAGAGGATATGGCCCATCTTGTTGGAGCGGAGCAGGAGCCGGCCGTCATTCTGGCGATTCACAACCGTTGGGACGAAACTTCTCCTTTAGCCATCGGCCGGAAGATGCAAAGGGCCATCAACTCTGCATTGACAGGGAGTTGCCGCTCCTCTAATCTGATTTCGTCAACTCGGGTAGCGCTAGACGCAGGGGCCTGAAATAACAGGTGCGTTTCTAGAGCGATGGTTGATGCGAGCTTCCCTAGCCGTTTTGGGGGAGGGCTCGGCCCAAAGCTACCCGATCCCACCTGGAGAAGCTACTCAATCTTCCCGAACGTTGAAAAGTCATGGGACGCCGTTGCGTCCGAGGGAGGATGTTCTGTGAGCAAATATCAAGACGTGATGATGGGCGTGTGCGCAGTTTTTGCCGCCATGCTGATTTTGTGCAGTGCGCAAGCACAAAACAAGGCAGAAACAGTCTCATACGGAGCGAATCCGGCGGCTGGACACTATCTGCGCGTGGATGACGTGAACATCTACTACGAAACGTATGGAAGTGGCGGAACTCCCCTGGTGATGCTGCACGGCGGATTGTATGGATATATTGAAGAGTTCGGCGAATTAATTGGGGAGTTGAGCAAACATCGACGCGTGATTGCGATTGCCACACGGGGCCACGGGAAATCGGATATAGGGACGAAGCCCTTCTCCTACGTGCTGTTTGCCAATGACGCCTTTGCAGTGATCCGTCATGAGACCAGCGAAAAAGTCGACGTGTTGGGATTCAGCGATGGTGCAGTCACTTCGTACACCCTCGCCAGTGCGCATCCGGAGCTGATACGACGGTTGGTGGCAATCGGCGGGCCTCGGAAGTTTGCCGATTGGACTCCCAGCGCCCAGACGGAGTTCAGGAATGCGAAGCCTTCTGATGTGGAAAGAGACTCCCCTCAATTTGTGTCTGACCGGAAAAAACTGATGCCACAGCCGGAAAGGTGGCTGGAGTTTAACGAGAAACTCAATGCGATGTGGGCAGGTCCGGTCTACGTGAGCGACGAGCAGATTCAATCGATCAAAATTCCGACCCTGATCGTTGCGGGAGATCACGATCCCTACAACCAGATCCCGAAGTTTGTCGAGCTGTTCCAGCTATTGCCCAAAGGAGAATTGGCCATCATTCCCGGCTGCGGCCATGTGGTACTTGATTGCAAAGGACAATTTACCATCACAGCGGTTGAGGCCTTTCTCGATCAGCCAGAAAAGTGAGGCGGGGTTTTATGAAGAAACGAATCTGCCTTGCTTTACTGTCAATCCCTCCCGTATCGGCAAAGGCGGATGGAAATACTTTTCGCAGTCGATCCCAGCCTGTGGTGGGATCACGGTCATGTGAATACGCTGTACGCAGACAGGCTGGCCAACCTCAAGGGTTTGCAAAATTCCCTGTGGATTGCCGGACGTGAAGGCTATCCCTATCAATTTATGGGAACGGCTGCTATCGATGCGATCCTTCGGACGAAAGCCCCTGCAGAATTGACGTGGATGTGTGTGCCTTATTCCAACGAAACCCACTTTTCGTTGCTGTACAAAGGGCTTTGGGACGGATTGAAGTTTTCCTATGGCGGCTATTACGGCAAACGGGGCATCGAGTTGAAACCCATGAATGGGATTGTGCTGAAGGACAAACCCTTCGACTTGTGGTGCTACAACCTGCTTGCAGATCGATACATTCGGTACTCCACCGACAGCACGGAGCCTGCGTCAACTGCCGCGTCAATCTCATTTGAAAACAAATTGAGTTTCAACAGTACTACAACGTTTACGGCAAAGTCTTTTGCTGTTCGTGACGAATACTGTGCCCGTGTATCTCAAACCGGAAGGGAAAGAAGATTTTCCAATTCCGCAAGAAATGGAATACAGCCATAATTAGCGCGGTGCGCCGTCAACTGTTTGTATTATCGCGACCTGCAGGGCGCTGGTGGCCAGCGTGATCCTCGCCTTCCTGGGACTGCTCCTCCGGTTGTGCGATGCGAACCATCTTGAGCTACGGGCGGTGACGAGGAGAAGCCATGCGTAGACTTTTGTGGTTTTCGCTGATAGCCAGCTTATTTGTCGTGGCTGCGATGGGTCAGACTAGTGACGGGTCAGCGGCGCGTCGCGAAACGGTGGTGGAAGAAAATCTCCATTACTTGACCGTAATCAAAGGTCGTCCTGATCCAGGAATGTCTTTAGCGGATCAGATGTCGCGTCTGCATGTGCCGGGTGTGAGCATTGCGGTGATTCACAATAAACAAATTGATTGGAGCAAGGGCTACGGGGTGGCGCGCCTTGACGGACCACCGGTTTCTGCGTCGACCCTGTTCGGCGCTGCGTCCATGAGCAAGCCCGTGACCGCCATGGCCGTTCTTCGGCTTGTGCAGGAGGGCAAGATCGATCTGAACGTGGATGTGAACACCTATCTGAAGAGTTGGAAGATTCCGGCCAATGAGTATACGAAGAACCATCCCGTCACGGTTCGGGAGTTGCTAAGCCATACTTCGGGAATTGGAACGCACAACGGCGCCATCTACGATCCGGATAAGGGCGTGCCGTCCATGCTTGAAATTCTGGAAGGAAAGCCTCCGGCAACGACACCTCCAGTGCGCGTGGAGTCGGAGCCGGGCAAGAAGTATGCGTACGCCAATGGCGGGTACCTGATCCTTGAGCTCTTGATTACCGACCTTACGGGTAAGCCTTTCGCACAAGCCATGAAAGAGTTGGTGTTGGCGCCGATTGGAATGAGCCAGAGCACCTATGAAGCACCGCTGGCTCCTGCGAAGGCGGCGACCGCTGCAACAGCATACGACGAGCGTGGGACGAGCGGAATCGCGGCCGCACATTTTGTCGAGCCGGACGCAGCAGCCGGCGGATTGTGGTCGACGGCGAACGACTATGCAAAGTTTGTGATCGAGCTGCAGAAGGAGTACACGGGAGAATCTCACCGTGTGCTCAATCAGAAGATGGCGCAGATGATGGTGACGGCAGGCATGGGGCCATCGGAGAGTATCCGATGGGGTTTAGGCGTGCGCGTAGGAGGAACCCCGCCCAATATTTACTTCGAGCATGGCGGGTCTGCGGCTTTTCAATGCGACATGGTTGGGTATCCCTCGGGGGATGGAGTAGTCGTGCTCACCAATGGTGGTGGGGGCGGACCCCTCTCCGACCAGATTATCCGGGGCGTTGCGCAAGCTTACGGGTGGCCGGATTTTCAGCCGGTTGAGCACAAAGTGGTAGCCCTGGATCCATCGAAGTTCGGGCGCTATGTTGGAACCTACGATTTCATCAAGGTCACCCAGGATGGAAGCCATTTGATGGCGGAGATCCCGCTCGGATCGAGGGTGCAGGAGTTATTTCCAGAGTCCGACACCCAATATTTCCTTCGCGATGAACCAACGCGTGTCATCTTCGACGTGAATCCGGATGGAAGCGTGACTGGGCTGGAGTTCATCACTACCTATGTTCACTGGCACAGGGAAAAGAACCCGTAGATGCCTCTGGGGTCCGCCGCCAGTGCTTCGTCGACCCGTTCGAGAAGGCGTTCCCGTTCTTGAAAGAAGACTCGCAACTGCGCCGTCAAAACCAGCCCCCGGAGGGCACGAGGCCATTGAGGCGCAGATACGTGACGAGATTTCCGTAATGCAAGGCGTCATGATTTCCGTCTTGCGTCAAGATGAACATCTTGTTCGTCTTGAAGCCAAAGAAGTCCGCCGGGTCATTGAGGTGAGCATCGGTGAACCCGGAGTACACGCCATCGCAGTAGAGGAACGCGCCTTTGAGGTAGGCTTCGATCTCGGTCTTCGAACCCTTCGCGGTAGCCGTGGCGGGGGTCGCTTCACCCTTGGCGTTTGAACACAATATGTAGGATATATCCGCCACATGGGTCACGATCTCGGCAAACGAGCGAACGTCCTTCGTCGGCCGGTAGCTGTACTTGGACTCTGGCATCGCGTCCGCCGCCTTCGTGATCTTGTCCTGCATATTGCTGCGAAAAATGGATAGCGTCGTCGTCAGCGGGTTCGGCGCCCCGGTCGGATTGGGCAGGTCCGGCGAGATCTGGGCGTTGGCCAAGGACGCCAAGGTTAGGTTTAGTGCTACAACGGCAAGGACAATGCGCCAAGTCCCAACACTTGTAGACTGAGAAGGAATCGGTCTGGTAAGGATCTCGATTAAATTACGAATCGTGCAGAATCGATTTTTCGGGAAGTTTTGCATTCGACGGCCTCTGCCTAGCAACGTTTGCACGCAAGGTTCCAGTTGGCGCGCTGAGTGCTACCTCTTTGTAGTCAGCAGATAACA
Organism: uncultured Acidobacteriaceae bacterium; assembly: GCA_963790935.1. GTDB lineage: Bacteria > Acidobacteriota > Terriglobia > Terriglobales > Acidobacteriaceae > PALSA-350. The sequence continues at coordinate 68,973 of CAWBRJ010000056.1, forward strand.
AGATGGCGAGGGCTCTGGACTCCATGCCGCACTGTCCATTTTCGATTAACACTGTCCACTCGCAGCATTCAGGCAGTGGTCCAGGTGCCCGCCGCCCACTGAACGCACGGTCTCGATCGATCGCTGTTCGGAAGAGGTCGCGCGATTCGATTTGGCCCCTGTAGGCCCACCGCATAGCGATGGTGGTTACTTTGTCTCTCCCGAATCTTCCGTGTCCTCTTCCAGATCCCGATAGTCCGTCCCCGCGCTCGCGCGAGATGATATCATGATATCGAAGGAGGGGGACAAGATGGCGCAACTCCTCGTACGCAACCTGGAAACTCAACTCAAAGTTCGCCTACAAAAACGCGCCAAACGACATGGCCAGAGCATGGAAGAGGAAGCAAGAGACATTCTTCGTGATGCCCTGAAACAAGAAGATGTCCCGGACAGTGGACTGGGAACCGAGATTGCGGCACTGTTCAGTGAAACCGGGCTCGAAAAAGACATTCCTGAAATTCGCGGCCACTCGGTTACGCCCGCGACCTTCGAATCATGATTCTGCTCGATACCAACGTCCTCTCTGCGCTGATGCGCCAAAGGCCCGACACTGCAGTCATTGACTGGCTTGATCGGCAGGCACGCACCTCAGTATGGACTACTTCGGTCACAGTCCTTGAGATACGCTTCGGACTGCTGGTGATGACGACTGGAAAGCGACGGTCGCTCCTGATTGCGGCCTTCGAACGCTTGCTTGCTGAACTGATTCAGCAGCGGATCGCACCGTTTGATGGCGAGGCCGCGCAGCGCGCCGCGGACCTGATGGCGACGCGTCAGAAGAAAGGCCGGTCTGGCGAGCTGCGGGATAGCATGATCGCCGGGATCGCGCTCGCATCCCATGCCACCCTAGCGACTCGGAATGTCAAGCACTTCGATGACCTTTCCGTATCCGTGCTCAATCCCTGGGAATCGTAACTTTACCAACGGACGAAATACCCGAAGGCCACCAGGTTTATGTCAGCAGGTTTAGTCGAAATGGGGCGCACCCGAATGCTTGCGCCGCGCTCCCCGTCGAGGTCACCGTATAATCCGGGCAAACATGGAGGACGTCATGAAGATGCAACGACGTGAAGTGCTTGGGGTGCTCACCGCCGCTGCCGGATCGGCACTACTACCGGGGTCTTTTGCGGCCGCAGAGCCACCGCCCGCTGCGAACCCTCTGCCGAAGGAAACGGTGACTGGTGTCGGCGGCATATTCTTTCGCGCGCATGATCCCAAAGCATTGGCGCAATGGTATCAGGACCACCTCGGTATCTCCGTGACCCCGCAAAGCGACAACGATCGTGTTTGGCAACAACAAGCCGGACCGACGAGTTTTACACCCTTTCCCGAGAAGACCAATTACTTTGGCGACGCGACGAAGCAGTGGATGATCAACTTTCGTGTGGGTGATCTGGACAAGATGGCCGCACAGCTTGAAGCAGCGGGCATCGCGGTGAAGGTGGACCCCACGACATATCCGTACGGTCGCTTTGCACGCATTCATGATCCGGAAGGCAACCCAATCGAGCTGTGGCAGCCGCTGAATGCGGTCACCGTGAAGTAGGTCCTGGGTTTCGCCAGGTCAGACTTCAGCCGTGCTCAGCGGGCTGCTCTAGCTAATGATTCGGTAATGGTGTCTTCTTCTCAACTTCGACGCCCTCAGGCCACCAGGGGAACATTCCCTCGTTCAACGGTGTCTCAAAAGGTAAGGTTCTCAGTCGAAGAAAGAGGATCCGATGACCCTGCTGGACGCACCTGTCTACGACCAAACTCGAACCAAGAAGCGCCGCAATATCCTGATTAGCGCCTCGTGCTTCTGTGGCGTTATCGCCATCGCTGTTTTCCTATGCTGGAATCTGCGCGCAGAACATAAGGTGAACGAATTCTTCGCTGCGGTCGAAGCACAGGACTTCCCGAAGGCGTTTGGCATCTGGAATAACGATGCCGACTGGCAGCAGCACACGCAGCGATACGCGGCAGCTGGCTATCCATATGGGCGTTTTGTCATCGATTGGGGCAAGGAAAGCGACTACGGCATTATCACCAGCCATAAAATCCTACATAGCACCTCTCGCTATGGGAGTGAGACCCTTTTGGGTGTAGAGATCAATGGCCGCAAGGCGGCTCTCCTCACGTTGGCCGTGGAGAAGGGTAAATCCAGCATGAGCTTCCCACCCTTTGCCCTGACGCCCATGAAGAATGGCTTCGGCTGGACTACTTGGCAGATTAGTTACCACTAGGCTGGCACCACTAGGCTGGCGGCTCCGAATAGGCCGCGCGGACGTGAACGCCGTGGAGTGCTGAAAGCCCGCCATCTATCTCTGAAGACCACAGCCATGGGGTTATTTCGTCACCGGGAAATCCTGTTCTCTGCTATTCGTAACGCAGGGCGGCGATAGGTTCCACGCGCGTGGCGCGCATTGCAGGAATCCAGCTCGCAACCACTGTCGCGCCGAGCAGCACCATGACGATGGCCGCAAATGTCTTCACATCCCACGGGCTGATTCCGATGAGAAGGCTGCTCATGAAGCGCGTTACAACCATGGTGGCCGCCAGGCCGGTGACCAGTCCAACTGTTACCAGCGAAATCCCTTTGCCTAGAACCATGTAGAGCACGCTGCCGCGCGTGGCCCCGAGTGCCATGCGAACGCCAATCTCCTGTGTCTGGCGTTCCACCACGAACGAGATGACGCCATAGAGCCCGATCGCCGCGAGCACGATGCCGATGAGACCGAATATCCCGGTCAGCGTGGCAATGGCGCGAAACTCGAAGAGTCCCTGGCGGGAGATCGCGTCCGCCAAAGTGCCGACGGAGATGGGCGCGACCTCGGCATTCAACGCCGTAATCTCACGGCGGATGACGGGCGCCATGGCTACAGGATCGCCGCTGGTGCGGACGATCAAGGTCACGTGCGGCTGGCCTTGCTGCATCATCGGTAGGTAGAACACTGGAGGCGCCGGCTCGCCGATGGCGCCAACGCTCGAATCGGCGGCGACTCCGACCACGTGAATCGGTATCCCATCGCGAAGGCGGAGAACGTGCCCGAGGGCCTTTTCAAGCGAGCCATTGCCGACCAGATAGCGGCGGGCAAGCGTCTCGTTCACAATGGCCACCAGAGGCGCGCTCGTGCTGTCGTGCCAGGTAAAGTCGCGGCCGCGGCGCAGCGGGATGCCCATCGTGGCCAAGTAACCGGGCGCCAGGCGATTGGTAGCCGTGTCAACAAACCTGTCGCCCGCCGGAGTGTTGTATCCGTCCATGCTCAGATCCCAGGAATCCCGGGACAGAAACGGAATGCCGGACGCGAAACTGACCGACCGCACCGCAGGAAGGGCAGCAGCCCGATCCATGAGCTGGCGCTGAAAGCGTCCCGCCTGGTCGCCGGTCATCCCCTGCAGACCGGGGTCGAGCTCGACCAGCAGCACATGATCGGGCCGGAAACCGAGGTCGGCGCCGGCGGCCTTCACAAAGGCCTGGACGAACAGACCGGCGGTAATGAGCAGCACCACGGAAAGAGCCACCTGGCCGCCGATAAGAATGCGCCGAGCCAGCCCGCTGGATGAACGACGTCCGGCGACCACGGTCCGGGTGGTGGCCACGGCGGCCCACGCTTCGCGAACGGAAAGCAACGCCGGCGCAACTCCGAAGAGAATCGCAATCGCTGAAGCGGCGGCAGTCCACGCCAGCGCGCGCAAATCAATCTGGAAGACTGGAGTTCCGTCGGGAGGCGTCATTGCGGCAAACCCACGAATGCCCGCCTCGGCAAACAGCACTCCCAAACCGGCGCCCAGACTCGCGAGAATCACGCACTCGACGAGAAACCTGCGCACCAGCCGTCCGCGCGTGGCGCCGAGAGCGAGCTGGGTTGAAGTTTCGCGCAAACGCGACGCGGCCTTGGCCATCATCAGTCCTGCGACATTCGCGCAGGCGATGAACAACACCAGGATGACCAGGCCAAGGAGGATGCTGGGCGCGAGCCTGTGGCCTTCCATGCGCCGCTGCATTTCGTAGCGCACGACTCCAATCGTGTCCTTGTTCGTCCTGGGGTGCTCGCGCTCGAGGTCGCGCATCACGACGTCCACTTCCGCCTGCGCCTGTGCCAGCGTGACCCCGTCGCGCAAGCGGCCATTCATCTCAAAGCCGCGCCAGTCGCGGTTCACCAGATATGCCAACTGGTAGGGTGTGACGGCAGGCGACATCATCACCGGCACATACATGTCCGGTTGATCGAGCAGGCGGATGCCCGTAAAAGACGCCGGAGCCACACCCACAACAGTAAAGGCGTGGCCATTGAGGCTGACCTGTTTGCCGGCAATGGCAGGATCGGAAGCAAAAGTATCACGCCACAGCGCGTGACTGATGACCACGACCGGATCGCGCTCGGGAACTTGCCCCTCCTCGGGCAAGAAGCCGCGGCCGATCGCGGGTTGAACGCCCAATGCGGAAAAGTAGTTATCAGAGACAAGAAGTCCGTGCACGAACTGCGGCTCGGCACCCTTGCGGCTCAGGCTTAACGGCAGGTCCTCGTAAATGGCGAGATCCTTGAAGGAATGAGACCTGGCGCGGAGATCGAGCCAGTCCTGATACGACGTGCTTCCAAATCGGGTGAGGCGCGATGCGGCCGTATCGAAGGCAATTACCTCGCTCGGATGGGGCACCGGCAAGGGACGGAACAGGATGCCGTCCACCACGCTGAAGATCGCCGTGTTGGCGCCGATGCCGAGCGCCAGAGTGAGCACCGCCGTCACCGTGAACCCCGGCGATCGGCGCAACTGGCGGAGCGCGAGTTTGATGTCGGCGAGCACGGATTCAATCATCGGCCACACCCACACTTCGCGCCCGCGTTCCTCGACGACCGCAGTGTTCCCGAAAGCGACCCGCGCACGGCGTTCCGCATCCTGGGGCGAATACCCCTCGGCAACGAGCGCTTCGACCTTTTCGTCGATGTGAGACCGGATCTCCTGACGAAGATCGTCCTGCATCCGGCGGCGGGTTCTGACTTGCGAGAGCCAGTTCATGGCGCCCTCCTATGGTTTCGCTTCCGAGAGTACGAGTGCGATCCCCTCCAACATCTGCTCAAAGCGCGAAACTTCCCGTTCCAGATGTTTCTGCCCTGCCGCAGTGATGCGATAAGTGCGCACGCGCCGGTTGGTGGGTGAAATCTCCCAGGCCGCTTTCACGAGGCTCGCCTTGAGAAGCCTCTGCAATGCCGGATAAAGCGATCCTTCTTCCACCTGAAGAAGATCCTTCGAACGCTGCTGGATGTGCTGCACCAGCGCATAGCCGTGCATCGGCTGGCGTTGCAGAGACTGGAGAATCATCATCTCCAGCGCGCCGGGAAAGAGGTCTCGTTTGGCCAGAGCCATAGGCTATTTTTCTCTACACCTAGAGTAAACAAGTCTACGGAAGAATGTCAAGCGAACCCGGGCGTCCAGCTTGGCAGCGTGGCAATAGGTGCTGTCGCCGCATTAGCCGACATAGGTTTGCTATGTCGCAATCTATGGCGAATCGCTGTTATGCCCAGGCTGCGCTACCCTGCGATTTTTCGTCAGGGCTACAGCGACTGAAACCATCCAGATCAAGCCCAGGTATCTCGTAACGGGAATGAAAAAATTTGCCGGGTACGCGATAAGGCTGAACGAGGACAGTTCTCCTGTAACGGCAAGCAGCATTCCAAGAGCCACCATCCATCGCGGAAGAAGCCGCATAAAGTAGCTGGTGACGGACACTCCGGCAGCCAGCAGACCAAATCCGACCGAGAAAACGACTCCGCCGAACAGGAAGCAAAGATAAAAAATCGCCTTCACGACTTGCGCTGAAGCCGATACCTCGGGCACCGACAGCACCCAACCCGTGGCGCCGGAAAGCATCAACGCGATCGTGGCGGTCAAGCCGCCGAGGAGAGCGATGTTCGTACCGGCAGCACGGACACCCATGAAGCGCAATCGGCTGACGGTGGTCACTGCGAAGATTCCAAAAGGCACCGCAGAGGCAAACAGGAAGAAGTTGCTCACGCGTACCGCCGTTGGGCTTTGCGCAAAGAACAATCGCACCTCCTCGGCTGGTGCAAACGGGGTTACATAGGGCGCCCCGTGTCGGAGCGTCGCACGCTGCTACAAGACCGGCCACGAAGACCAGTATGTGAACGGTCGCGAGCAGAATCAGGGAGGGGCCACGGAATCTGGGAATCGTGTTCATAATGTAATCATTTATTACATAAACGAATTTGCTATGCAATAATTATTTTCAAGATGAATCACAACGAGATGGAAAAAGGACGGCCGGCATTCCTGCTGGCCCAGCTGGGAGCGCATGCCGCATCGCAATTTGCTGAGAGATTGGGAGTTCTCGAACTCACACCGCCAGATGCAGGGATCCTGCGACTGCTGCGGGTGGCTGCCGGACTGAGCCAGCAGGAGCTCGCAGCCAAGCTACAGATTCATCCCAGCCGGTTGGTGGCGATACTGGACAACCTGGAGAAACGGGGGTTGGTTGAGCGTAGAGCAAACCCGGATGACCGGCGTTTGTATTCCCTTCATCTGACAAAAGATGGCGGGGAATTGCTGGAGAAGATCGGCAAGGTGGCGCGGGAGCATCAGGATGCTCTACTCACCGCTCTTAGTAAGGAGGAGCGCAACGAGCTTACCGCTCTGTTGCTCAGAATCGCTGACCAACAGGGACTTGTTCGCGGGGTTCACCCCGGATATCAGCGATTGGGAAGCGCCAGGCGTTCTGAAGCCGATGATGCACAGAGCCATGGCCGTCCCGCTCGGCGCCTCCAACGGCGCTGAGACTCCCATCGCCCGCAATTAGCTGTATAGTGACCCGCATGGCGGCAGAGATATTCATTCGCCGCGCCAAACCGAGCGAGAACGACTCGGTACATGCGCTGGTGCAGACCATTGCGGATGAGACTTTTGCCGACCTCTTCGCGCCTTCTCAAGTTCCGATCGGGGAGGCCAATTGGCTCTCCGCTTGGCTGGCAGTCTCAGGAGAAGAGATTGTGGGCGTGACGATGACGCGGGAGGAATGGGTCAGCGATTTGTGGGTTCGCTGCGACAGCCGCAGGAGTGGCATCGGAGGGATGTTACTGGCACATGCCGAACGTGAAATACGCAGCCGCGGACATGACACACCTCGCCTTCGAGTAGTCAAGTCGAATACTCGGGCCGTCGAGTTCTACCAAAGTCACGGCTGGAGAGTCCAGCGTGAATTCCCGCATGAGAAGTTTGGCCATACGATGTTCGAGATGACCAAATCGAGCGACATGCAGCCGGGATTGCGAGAACTGCGACAGTAGAAACTCCAGCGTTGGGAAAAAGGCCAGTCAACCAGCACTGGTCACGCCCAAATCGCGCGAAGTGGCTATTGCCCACCGCACCTCGCCGAGACATACTGAATTCCCCCGGCGCTCTATGGCAAAACAACGCGGCATAACGTCAAATCTCGGGCTCTACGTCTACGGCGGAGCCGCCATCTTTCTCGGCCTTCTGGGCCTGGTCTCCGGCGACTTCGCCACCACCTGGCAGAACGTCGGCCCCAACGTCCCTCTGCGCGTACCGCTTGCCTATCTCACCGCGGTCATTGAACTCGCCGGGGGGATCGCGCTCCTCTGGCCCCGCACCGCACGTGCCGGCGCTCTGACCCTGACGATTGTCTATTCTGTCTTCACGCTCATCTGGGTGCCCAAGGCCTTTGTGAATCTCGGCAATTACGACCCAATAGGCAATGTCTTTGAGGAGTTCTGTCTGGTCGCCGCCGGCCTGGTCCTCTTCGCAATCTTCTCGCCTGCCGGTTCATCCATTGCGCGCCGCCGGCCCTTCTTCGTGCTCCTCTTCGGTATTTGCCCCATTTCCTTTGGCATCGTCCACATCATTGACATGCCCGGCCTGTTGGGCTGGATCCCGGGTTGGCTGCCGCCGACCAAGATGTTCTGGGCCTACGCCACAACCCTGGGCTTTTTCGGGGCCGCCATCGCCATCCTCACCGGGATCATGGCGCCGCTTGCCGCGCGCCTACTCACTGCGGAGATCGTGATCTTCGAGTTGCTCGTCTGGATTCCGAATCTCTCCGCCGGGCCAAGCAAGCACTTCAATTGGGCGGCCAACGCGATCTGCATCGCGTTGGCCGGCGCCAGTTGGGTCGTCTCCGACTCCATCAGCGCAGCGGCAGAAACCATGCTAATCCCAGCAGAATCCCCTGAGGAAGTAAGCGCGGTTGATCATCGTTAACCACCAACAACTTAATTGACCTCCGCGATTGCCTGTTGTGCCACCGCTGTCATCACGGCATAGCCAGCGGCATTGGGGAACACTCCGCTGATAGGCGCAGCAACACCAGTGGGGAACACTCCGGGAATAGGCGCAGACAAGGGAGCCGATACCCAGGTTGGAGTCAGAGCCTTGTTGTAGTCCGCGATGGTCGCATAGTTGAACGGTGCTACGTGGCGTCGTTGCGAGAGGAGCATGTTGCTGTTGTACTCAGCAATGGCAGTGGGGTCCGATTGTGGCGATTCTGCTTGCAGGCCGAACGCATCGTTCGCCACATCAGTGCCATCTATGTCTGTTACTGTCTCCGGCCCCCACGGTGTCAAGGTCCCGATGATGACTTTGATCCCAGCCGCTTGCGCCATCTTCGACATTGCCTGCACGTTGATACATGTTTCGTATTCAGGGAAGACTTCTCCAGGTGTAGCGCTTGGGTCTTCTGTTTTCTCTGCCCCTGTACCGCATGGTTCGGGCCATATTACAAAACTAGCAGCCAGGTCGAATGTACCGGCCAGGATGTGAACGATGTCTGGGTGTAACGCGATCACATCCGTCTGGAACCGGGCTAGCATTGAGCCGGAGGTTTCAACAGAGCGTGGATCGGTTCCCGCTGCATTGATCCACGTTGGGTGTGTGCTCTGCTCCTGGGTGATCCACGCCTGGGTGATACCGTCGCCAATGAAGACCACCACAGGAGTACGGTGATACGTTGACCGCATGAAGTTGACGTCTGCTGCTGTAGTTGGTTTGACCAGTGGCGACATGGATTGCTTCATGCCACCGCTGCAACCTGCCAGGAACACTATTGACCAAGACATAAGTACCACACGTTTCATTGCAGCCTCCAGCGGCGGAACCGCTGTGGTGAGTAGTGCGCTTTCGTCGTGGGGGAGACTGTAGTGGTTCGTTATGTTTAATTGTTCGTCGTTTGAGCGTTGGCGGCGACGGGCATCAAGGCGGAGAAAGGAGAGCAAACGCGGCTAACGTTAGTTTGTAATAGTTGCACATTTCATGCTGCCTCCTGGGCAGTCTTCTGTGATAAATGCCTGCCCAGGATAAACATCGTGACAGGTCGATCCGTGCAGCTCAGGCAGCAGCTCGATGGTGTTCGGCTAAGAAGTCTGTTGGGGACCCTGTTGCGGTTCTGGTGGGGGGAAAAGAAACGCGACGATTGTATATACCACGGGTTTTCTCTCCAGCACAACCAATCTTTTGATGAGCAGTCGTGTTCAAGCTCGGTTCAACGGGACCTCACGGGTATCAGATAAAATTCTGGACAACGCAGATGTTTCCGCAGAACTTTTCGAGGCTCCTTCGGCGCTGTCTGATTTTCGTGTCGTTGTGCTCCCCGGCTTTTGCCCTGCACCCCAGCCAACCGCTGGCGCAGTTCTACCACACTTCCTGGAACGCCAAACAGGGGGTTACCGGGAACGTGACCGCCCTCGCACAAACAACGGACGGGTATTTGTGGGTGGGAACAACCGACGGCTTGTTACGGTTTGATGGGATCTCTCTTCAGCGATATCAGCCGGATGAGGGCGCCTTGATGGCGACGAATGTCTCGGCGCTGATGGCTGTGCCTGACGGTGGGCTCTGGGTGGGTTTTAACAGGGGCGGTGCGAGCTTTATCAGAAAGGGCCAGGTGACAACCTACTCCAATTCGGATGGATTTCCCGTAAGCACAGTCCGATGCTTCGCCCGTGACCGAACGGGAGCCATTTGGGCAGCGGCCGTCGGCGGATTCGCCCGTTTCGATGGCCAGCGATGGAGGATGAGCTATCAAGAATGGGGTTTTCAGGGCGAAACTGCATGGCAACTCCTGGTAGACCGGGAGGGAACGCTTTGGGTCGCTGCGGGCAGTCAGATTGTGTACATGCCCAATGGTGAGAAACGATTCCAAAGCACGGGGATTCGAAGCGGCAAAGCTTCTGCGCTATTGCAAGCCCCCGACGCGTCTATCTGGTTCCACGATGACGAACGCGAAAAGTTCCGGAGATTTCGCCAAGACAACGGCAAATGGATCGAAGTCTTGCCGGAGACCGATGTTTCGGCAAGCTCGGCGATCTTCGATCGCGACGGGACATTGTGGGTGGGCGGCGATGGACTGAGCAGGATACGGTTTCCGGCTAAAGCGCGCGGTTTCGGATCCAGGAACATCGTCGAGAAGTTTACGGAGGCGCGGGGACTATCCAACGAGAGAGTCGAAGCAATGCTGGAGGACCGCGAGGGCAACGTCTGGGTTGGGACTGACGGAGGGCTCGATCGATTTCGATACCGCAACGTTACCTTGTTTCCTTTGAAAGGTGGCCCCTTCAGTCTGGTGGCAGGCGACAAAGGTGATGTTTGGGCCGGTTCAAGAGGAGGCTCATTTCCTTTAGTCCGAGTCCAAGACCGAAAAATGGCGGTTGATGGACCAGCCGACGTATTCACGGCCTATCGTGATCCGGACGGTACAGTATGGTTTGGCGCGATGAACTCTTTACTGCATTGGCAAAATGGCAGATTCTTCAAAGTGCCCTTACCAGAGCAAGTTATCAAGCTAAGTCTTTCGTCGACAGCGCCAGACTCGATTGTTGCCTCTGCGATAACCAAGGATCATTCAGGGAACCTCTGGGTTGCCTTTGGCGGCAGCGGCGAATTCCGTCTGAAGAACGGCATTTGGACTTTCGTCCAGATATTGCCCGACCATCCCGATTGGTCGGCCGGCTACTCGTTCACCGACAGCACGGACCGTATCTGGCTTTATTGGGGCGACCGCATCGCTGATTACGATCATGGGAATATTCACATCTTTGGCGCTAAGGAAGGTCTCAACATCGGCCCCCCCGACTCCATGGCCGAAAGCAATCAAGTGATTTGGGTTGGAGGCGAGTCCGGAGTGGCATTTCTCCAAGGCGGACGATTCCACACTTTACAGAGCGGCGAGGATACCGGCTTCACATCCGTCACTGGAATTGTCGTAACGCGACATGACGGCTTCTGGCTCAGCATGGGATCCGGCATTGTCCACATTCCGGAAAGTGAGATCGAAACAGTCATCCAGCATCCTGAGCACAAGGTCGCATTCGAGCATTTCGATTTGGTCAGCGATTTGCCGGAGCCGATTCAGCGCGGCGAAGTCTACACACCGGGAGCCACACAATCGACAGATGGTCAGATCTGGTTTGCCACGCGAAATGGGGCAGTCCGGGTAGACCCAAGTCATATCTACAGAAATCCTCTTCCTCCCCCGGTATCGATTCGATCGGTAACTGCCGACGATAAGACTTATTCTCCATTCCTCCACCCGGCACTTCCTGCTTTGACGAAGAACCTTCGGATCGAATACGCCGCGTTAAGCCTGCCGATCCCGGAGCGGGTGCGCTTTCGCTACAAACTTGAAGGGTGGGACATGGACTGGCACGAAGCCCAAGGCCGGCGAGAGGCAATCTTCACTGGCCTGGCACCCGGGCAGTATACCTTCCGCGTGATTGCATGCAACAACGATGGTGTGTGGAACGATGAAGGCGCAGTGCTCTCCTTCACTGTGGCCCCGGCGTGGTTTCAAACAGTCTGGTTTCAAACAGCCTGTGCCGGGGTCGTTCTGCTCCTGTTCTGGATGCTCTACTGGCTGCGCCTCAGGCAACTTCAACGGCAGTTCAACATCACGCTTGATGCGCGCGTCGACGAACGGACTCGGATTGCTCGAGAGCTGCATGACACACTCTTGCAGAGCTTCCATGCTCTGTTGCTTCGTTTTCAATCTGCGTCTAATATCCTTCCCGCGCGTCCGGATGAGGCCAAAGTGCGACTCGACGGCGCGATCGAGCAGGCGTCGAATGCGATCACAGAAGGCCGGGATGCAGTGCATCAATTGCGCTCCAGCGGTTTGACGGCCACGGATCTCGCTGAATCGATCGGCAACTTTGGCAAAGAGCTGCTCGGTAATCTTTCGAGCGACAATCTGCCGGAGTTTCAGGTTCAGGTCGAAGGCGCCGCGAGAGGTCTTAGTCCGGCGGTTCGCGATGAGGCCTATCGGATCGCGGCAGAAGCGCTGCGCAACGCGATCCGGCATGCAAATGCGCGAAGAATCGAAGTGGAGATTCGGTACGACCGCGAGCAACTTCGGCTGCGAATCCGCGACAATGGGAAAGGAATCGATCGCGGCGTTCTGGACAAGGAACACGCCCCTGGTCATTGGGGCTTGCGCGGCATGCGTGAACGCGCGAGATTGATTGGGGGTAGTCTCGAGGTATGGAGCGAGGTCCACTCCGGAACCGAAGTTGAGCTGCGTATTCCCGCCGCAAACGCATACGCGAAACCGCTCGCGTCGCGGTGGTCTATCTTCTCGCGGGGCATACGAACGTGATATGACGAATGCCGATCCAATTGTGATCCGGATTGTGGTAGTTGACGATCATCCTATTTTCCGCAGCGGGATGAGGTCAAAAAAGATTTCCGGCTACCTGCTCGGCAATCTGCTGGAGCGCGTCTTCAGGCTGGTTGCCGGAAAGAGTAATCGCCATATCAACCGCGCGTACGTTGCCGCTGATCATTTGTGCGGAATGCGGCAGATGGCATCGGCTTGCCTGATCGCCAACGCCGATTACCTTGGCACTTCCGGCGGGACATGAGGGGATGTTCCCTGCTCCAACCAAAACTTTGAGTTGGTCTTGCGGGCGTGCGGTTTTCACGAAGGTGCAGGTCCCCTGGGTAGGGCTCGCGACGTTCAGGATCGCATGTACCGGGCCTCCCAGCACTTTGGCAGCGCTGCCCTCGGTGACCCATGGACAAGCAGGCACCGGCGCTTGAGGACGGGAGTCGACGAAGGCGGCTTCTTCGTTGGGTAGTTCTGTGCCGAAAGGGAAACGGCAAGAAAGATCGCGGAGAACAACAGTCTTCGACGCATACGCTAAGCCTTTCCTTTCGCTCGTAGCAGCGGGCCTTGCTTGAGTGATCTTGCCGCCCTCCTCCAGAACGTACAGCTGGTTCACGTCGAGGTTCTTGAATTGGTCGATCTGCCCGCTCAACCAGCGGACTTCGACTAAGTCCACCTTGGCGGCTTGATCCAGGCCGAAATGCATGCGGAGATCGTTTTGCGAGAAATAACTTCCGCCGCTGCGGAGCTCTTCCATCTGCACCAGCGGCTTTTCCGCACCGGGTATGTTTTTCGCGGTGACAATGACACGGCTTCCGATGCCGGTGCGGTTGGACTTAGTCCCGACTAACTTGATCTTGATCCAGTTGCGCTTCAAGGTGGAGTTGCAGTGGAGTAGCTGGGGAATGGCGTTGATGCAGTTGACCGCAACATCCATGTTGCCATCGTTGTCGTAATCGCCAAAGGCGCAGCCACGCGCGGGCGCGTTTTCGAGGATCCCCGGACCTCCCTGCTCGGTGACTTCTTCAAAACGGCCGTTGCGCAGATTGCGGTAGAGGTACTTATGCTCGGCGTATTTAAGATCGGTCTTGGCGTTGGCAACTTCGGGGTAGACGTGGCCGTTCGACATGAGCAGGTCCAGCCAGCCGTCATTATCCATATCGAAAAAGCCAACGCCCCAGCCAAGCAGGCGGGTGTTGACGCCCAGACCGCTGGGATAGGTGCGGTCTTCAAAGTTGGCATCGCCGAGGTTGGTGTAAAGCGAGTCAGTGTCGCCGGCAAAGTTAGTCTTAACCACATCGAGCGCTCCGTCGCGGTTGTAATCTCCGATCGAAACACCCATGCCTGCTTGCGGCTTGGCCTCGGCGGAAAGCGCGGCGCCGCCTTCAATGGCTATGTCGCGAAAGGTTCCATCTTTCTGGTTCAGGTAGAGCGTTGCCGGCGCGGAGTCATTGGCCACATAGATATCCGGCCAGCCGTCGTTGTCGAGATCCGACGCCGCCACGCTGAGGCCATAGGTGCCAACAGCAGTCCACATGCCGGATTTCTGGCTCACGTCGGAGAAGGTTCCATCACCGTTGTTGTGGTAGAGCAGATTCTTTCCTCCAGCCAGACCCGGTGGTCCGCAGGCGACAAGGATACCTTTGTAGGTGCAGGGACCGTCCTCCGGCTTGGGGGCGGTTGCTAAATCAAAATCGACATAGTTGGCGACGAAGAGGTCCAGATGGCCGTCGCGGTCGTAGTCGACGAAAGTGCAGCCGGTGTTCCAGCGTGTCTTGGGCCCAGGCTGAATAAGGCCGGCAAGCTGCGTGACGTCGGTAAAGGTACCGTTACCGTTGTTCCGGTAAAGCGCGTTCTGGCCGTAGTAGGTCACAAAGAGATCATCGTGGCCATCGTTGTTGTAGTCGCCTACACAACAAGCCTGGCCCCAGCCAGTTTTGTGTTCCAGGCCGGAGCCGGCCGTCACATCGGTAAATGTGCCATCGCGGTTGTTCTTGAAAAGATGACAGCGCGGTTCCTGGCCGGCAGGAAAGCCTTCCAGTCTCCAGCCATTGACGAGGAAGAGATCAAGCCAGCCATCCGCGTCGTAGTCGTAGAAGGCCAGTCCGCAGCCAGTGGTCTCCAGCAGATATTTGTTGGTTTTCTCCCCGCCGTAGATGGTCTTGACAGCAAGGCCGGCCTCCTGCACAACGTCGGTGAAGCTGACGCCCAGGGGCGTTCCCTCCAACGGCGATTTGGGGCCAGGAGGTGGAGGAGCCGGCTTTGCGTCGTAGCTTCGTTCCTGCGGGCCGATCTTCGGTGGCTGTTGTGGCGGCGCGGCCATGGCCATGATGTCGGCAAAGGAGAGAACCAGGGCGCTGCGGCTAAGCGAACGGATAAACTTACGGCGATTCAACCTCGGACTCCTTGCCTCATCACTGGCCCAAAGCCGGTTTGGCGGCTGGTTGCGAAAGATTGGAATGCTTGTGCCAGGGAACGCTTTCGTTCGAGATCTCAGGATGTCTGCGCAGGAAATCGAGCGAGTAGGTAGGCGCGGCCGGGTCGATGCGCTTCATGGCATACGACGCTGCTTCTTTTTCCGCCTGCTGCTTGTCACCCATTCTGCGATAGAGAATGGCGAGGTTGTAATGCGCAGCTACATCGTCAGGATCGATCTGCTGCAGCGCCTTGAACTGCGCCATGGCGTCCGCGGCACGGTGTTGCTGGTAATACGAGATGCCGAGCTCGCGCCGGGCATCGCGGGAATTGGGATACTGAGCGATCACTTTTTCCAGATCAGCAATCTCGGCTTCGGAATGACGCTGCCTGCGCTCCACTAACGCCAGGTAATAGAGGGCGCGAGCGTCGTCGGGTTTGAGGGTCAGCGCCTTTTCCAGCGGCTCACGGGCTTCGGCGTATTTCTCCCACTCGATGATCGTGACCCCGAGATTAATGTAACCGTCTTTGTAGTCGGGCCGCAGGCGGACTACTTGCTCGAAGGAGTGTAGAGCGTCGTCGTACTGCTGCTGATCAATGTAGGCGATACCGAGATTGTTCCAGCGCATCCACTCCGCATTATCCGTGGGCAGTGCAGGCTCCGGAGTATTGTCACCAAGCGAAAGTGTGCGCGTGCGCGAGGCAAGCTCGACCACGGGATAGGCAACATGATCGGGGCCGAGGACGTTGTTCAGGTAGCTCTGGCGCAGATGACGATAATTGACCTTAGCCGTTACGGTGACAGGGCCGTGTAACTCTTCCGGCAGCTTGAACTCGTAGCGGACCAGGGCCGAACGGCCTGCCTGGATGGTGTTGTCATAGGCCATGGAGTGGATGGTCCAGACCTTGTGGTTATCCACGAAGTCGCCGATGACGTCGACGGGGCGATTGGTGAAGCTGTGCGCTCCCGGCTCCAGCGTTCCATCCGGCTTGAGAAATCCGCTCTCGTAAATTTTGGCGCCGGATGCGTCCTTGACGGTGAACTGCACCCACGCTTCATACAGGTCGCGAACCTCAGGTATCAGGGAGTGACCGATGTTCTTGTTCTGCACCACCACGTAGGCCTCGACCGTTTGCCCGGGCTTGAGGGTAAAGGGAGTGCTGCCCAGTGGGGCGATGAGTTTGTCACTTTCTCCCAGCTTGAGTGCGAAAATGTCGACGTTCAAGTAGTTGCCGCTCTTGAGAAACTCGAGCGTCTTCTGCATTTGTTCGTCGAAGCCATAGTAGAACGGGACGGCGGTGTTGCCCGCCATCCAGCGGTGCGATGCGAACGTACCGTGTTTGGCTCCCGGATCCGGTAAGTTCATCGCTTCCCGCATCATGTGGCACGCCTGGCAGGATTTGAAATCCGCGGTGTAGAAGGTGAGCGGGTTCTGTTGCGAAAACTTCGAGTTCTGCCAGTCGTCAAAGGCGCTAAAGGCGCGGATCCACTTGTAGCCGTTCAGCATCGGTGGCAGATTCGCCTTGTGGCAAGCTGAGCAAAACTCGGCGGTGTGGTAGATGTCCTGCATCACCGCTTTGGAGTGGCGATCGGGGTGGGCGAGGATCTCCGCATCGGGCACCAGGCCGGGAATTCGGTTTCCCTTGTTCATCGACCATGACGGCAGGAACGGCCATAACGAAACTGCCGTTGCCGAGCCTGGTCTTCACGCTCTGGATCGAGTGGCAGGTGGTACAGGTCAGGCCGTCGCGATCGAAGGAGCGGTCGATGGTCGAGTTGGCGTTGAGCGCGCCGGCCAAAACGCCAATAGGATTGTGGCAACTATCGCAATGGCGGGAGAATTCGATCCCCTTGGTGCGGGGAAGGATGTTGACGCTGGCGCGGTAGAACGGCGTGCGGAAGGAGTTGGAGTGCAGCGCCTGACGCCACTGGTGGTAGGCCTCCTGGTGGCAGTGCCCGCAGTATTTGGCATCGGGAAAGGCGCTTGCCGGCAGAAATTCCTTGCCTTCGACGGCTGCGTTGCCGGGTGACGAAATATCGTTTTCGCCGAAGGCAAAGTTATAGGTCGCGCGGACTTTGTCGGCGTAGAGCTTGCGATCGTTGGCGGCCATCGCGCGCGGGATCTTCTCTGCCACGGATGGTGCTGACGCAACACACGGCTGCAATCAAAACAATCGCTGAGGAAAGCAGACAACGCCGTGCCAGGATACTCATAAGCCCATGATCTTGCTTCGTCCCGAAGCCGGACCCGCAAATTATCACGACGATACGACTATAAGCTCCATCGGAAGCCTCTGTATACGGGTTTGAAGGGGGCGGGACCGTGGCATTCACTGCTGAAAACCCAAGTTTTTGAAGGGCCCAGCCTGCCTCGCCGCAGCGAGCTTTAGGCCGTGCGTAACCGATCTGGAATCAGTACGGCTTTGTCAAATCCCAGCCATCAGCGGCTAAACAAACGATTACATTTCGCTGACATCTCTCCAGGTTCCATGTGACACGATGGAAACGGCTGCCCTGGCCCGACCTAAGCGGTGTGGGATGAGGTTCAAGTGTTGGCACGATGAATTCCCTTCTAAGAAGACACACTCCCGATCTTTGTATTCTTGCTGCAGCCGGCGTGTTCCTTTACTTGAGGACCTTTCTGTTGCCGGCAACTCCGTTTGCCGCGACCGACGACCAGAGTTTGTTCTTTGCCCGCGCTGTGCGCATGGTTCAGGGGCAGGTTCCGTATCGTGACTTCTTCGAAATAGTTACACCCGGTACTGATTTCATCTACGCCGTTGGGTTTCGCCTCTTTGGCGTTCATTCCTGGATCATGCCGATGTGGACTATCGTAACTGGGCTTGCATTCTCTCTCCTCATGACGTACATCGCCGCTCAGATCGTCCGTGGTCCGAGTGTGTGGCTCCCTGCCCTGCTCTTCCTTGTATTTGACTTCAATAGCGCTCTCGATCTTACCCACCAATGGTTCAGCACCTTCGCCGCGCTGGCAATGGCGGCTGTACTTATGGGCGGCCTCGGCATGCGGCGAATCTTTTCTGCCGGCCTGCTCTGTGCCGTGGCGATTCTTTTTACTCAGACGAAAGGTACGCTGGTTTTTGTGGGCGTTGTCCTCTATCTTATTGGGGTCACAAAGCCCGAGGGGGGAGACACCAATCTCGGCAGGCGGCTTGCGCTCTTTATTCTTCCGGTTGTTTTGACGGTTACGTGCGCTCTCGGATATTACGTCTACAAGTCAGGATTCCAGCCTGTACTCTTTGACCTCGTCATCTTCCCTTTTCGATTTCTGCCGCTATCGGAAGTCAATACTCCGCGCACCTATATTCACGAGTTAGCGCAGCTTTCAAATTTCCGCAGGCCATCCGAAATTGCGTTTCTGATCCCTGCCTTCTTCATCTATGCTCTGGTTCCCTACGTCTATGTCGCAGGACTGTATCAACTCTGGCGCAGGCGCGGGGTATTGTCGAGCACACTGCAGCGGAAACTGATTCTCTTGCACGTGACCGGTCTTGGATTGTTCCTCGCGATCGCCAATGGCCCGCGGCATTTTAGATTGTGCACGGTTGCTCCCCCTGCCATCCTCATCTTCGTGTGGCTCTTGACGCTTCCGATTCCTACGCTTGGATACATTCGGAAGCTGTCGTGGGTTTTGGCGGGTTGCTATTTCATCCTCTTGCCGGTCTATCGTCAGGTACAGTGGCACGATAAGCTCGATTTGCCGATCGGCCAAACCGCTTTCACCGACAGGGCGCTGTTTCAAAAGTTTCAATGGGTGGCAGAACACACACATCCATCGGATGGATTCTTCAACGACTCCACTCTCACCGTCTATTTGTCCCTGCACAACCCTACACAAACAGAGTTCGTCACTTACGATGAGACCACGCGCCCCGAACAAATCGCCGCTGTCCTGCAGGCATTGAAACACAATCCCCCGGCGTATATCTCCTTACTTCCAGTTATCCCGGGGCTCACCGCTGGCGGAGATCATGCCGCGCCCTTCCGTCAATTCGTTTACGACAACTACAGCCTGGCCAATGTTTTTTCCCAGAAGCAGTCTCACTATGAACAAGAGCTCTGGCGCCGTTGAACATTTTCAAGCTATAGGGCCGGTTCGTTCTTCCACAATATGATTAGAAGCGCCATTCCCCACAGCGGATAGCCAGTAATAATTTGAGGAACCAAGGGACCCTCTGCGACCTGCCAAAAACCGATAGTCACGCCCCTCATCGAAATTGAAGGCATCATCCAAAACACCACGACATTAAACGGACCGTACACAATCTCGCTGGCAAACAGACCAATGAGGAGTGAAGAGAAGCGACTCAAGATGCCCGGGACTTGGCTTGCCGGTCAAGTGCACTTGGCCATCGTCGAACCTCCACGTAATGAAGAAAACCAGCGATCAGGTTCTGGTGCGCAATGGGCTCGTCCGGGGCCAGTTGGATGGCCTCTTCAAGGTTCTGTGGGTCGTCGGTTTTTGTAAAATTCGATAAAATTCGATCCTTTTTGGTCTTTTTAGAGCATTGGCAGCACGCGTTTCTTTAGAGCCTCAGGCGCCAGGTATCGGGTTTCTTTTCCATAGAGGAAGGGACCCGGTTGTCTGGAGCAGAAGCGGACACGGGGGCATGAGGCGCCGACGGGGTCGTTTCCGAGGTGCTTGAGGGGCGGGCGAAAATGGATGGGCTGGAGTCAAAGTCTGGGCCCGGGGCAGAGCCAAGGTGCGAAGGCGCGTTTGCCGCCTCGCCGGGCGGGGGATGGGGAACGCCAAACACATCTTCGTCTGGGGCAGGGTCGCGGCCAGGCTGAGGGCCGGTCGTTTTCCCCTGTTGCTCGCGAAGCCAGGCGGCGGTATCGATTGGCGGGTGAACAGGTGTAGGGACTGGTTTGTTCTGAGCGGAGCGGCGCGGCGATTCGTCATTCCGATCAGGGATCAGGCCTTCGATGGCGACGATCATGGAGAGGGCCTTGATCTGGGCGGACATGCTGTTTCGCGTCATGTCGGGGTCCAAATCGGCGATTTCCCAGAGGCGGGCCAGGACTCGCTCGCGGCCCAGGTTCAGCCGGCGCTGCTCCTCAGATTCTTGCTGCAGGAGGCGATCGTGCATGGTGGCCCGGTGCTCGAGCATGTAGGCGCGGACCCGGGGTTTGGCTTTGGTGTAGGCGGCGGTGTCGGGGTTGAGACCGGCGGCTTCGGCGGCCTGACGGTCGGTCATAGTTCCAGAGAGAACCAGGTGGGAAAAGGTTATTTCCTGGTCAGTAACGAGGTCGCTGACTTGATTTTTGGGCATAAGTGGCTCCGTTTGTCGGCAAGTTGTGAGGTTGCGAGAGAGAAGCTGCGGGCAGAGGTCTCTGAGCTCCGTGAAACACGGTGGGAGCCCATGTTCAGATTTCTGATCATACTTAAAAGGTAGTATGGCTTTTGCTTGTGTTCAAGGGGGCATTAGATGTTCGTTCCAACTAAGTTGGTTGAACTCTAAAGTTTCTGCCGATGACCCTGCAAGGCTGTTCTCAAGCGCTGAACCTTTCCACACACAGGTCGATCATCGGCCGTTCAACAGCTCAACACATGATTCGCACCGTAGTTCTAATTCATTTAGGGTTTATTTCGTCTGTCGCGCATCTCTTGTCGCGCATCTCTCGTCTGTCGCGCATCTCTGTCGCGCATCTCTTGTCAAAATCCACCAGCAGTCGCGGCGGGGCGATCCCAGTTGAGAGCCACTGCTGTATCTCAGCTCGCGATAGCAGTTCGTGCCAGCGCAGGTTGGGATTGTTTGGATATTGGCCCGTCATGGTCAAAATTCAGCGTCCTGGCCTGCTCAGGTTGCCCTGCGCAAAGGGGTACAGCCAGTAGAAGGCGCAGATGGATGACAACAGTCCCAACGAGCCAAGCCCACCGGCAACCCGAGAAATGTATTTGGCCTTCGAACTAAGCCATGGAGACTCCGCGACGATCGCGGATTCGATCGGTTCGTACTGAAGGCGTCGCTGGATGTCTTGCTCCGACTGTTGCTGTCTGGATGATCTTTGAAGGCGGGCGAGCACCCTCATAGCGTAGTAGTGCCCGCTGATCGCAATGGCTCCCGGGATCGCCAGCCATAACCGCTCCGCTTCTATCCCGCACGTGGCCGAAAAACCGGCTGCTCGGACATTTGTCACGGAGCAAACGGGAGGGCGAAAATCCAAGATCAAGTTGACGAGAAGC
>CAWBRJ010000057.1:0-69987 GCA_963790935.1 uncultured Acidobacteriaceae bacterium
CCGCACGCGAATGCTGAGGGGCAATCATTCAATGCCAAGCTGATTCTCCCTGATACCAATGCGGTTCTATGGCAGCAACGAGTTAGCTCCAGACCAACCACGATCCGTTCGCTATTTTGGACAGCTCTGATTTGAAGTGGAGGATTCTGACTTTGGCGGCGGGCCTGGGCATCATGGAAGTGTGTTCTTCCAATGAAATGGGTGGTCCAAACGCCTTGCATCTGGGAACAGGAGACCACGCAGCCGAACCAACCGAAACAGATCAGTCCCGGTAAACGCACTTCTCTTCACCTGGCCGAATAGTCGGCAAATCGGACGCATGGTGGCGACGGGCCGCTTCTCCGAGTAGCCGGTTATATGGCAACTTGCATTTGCTTTCGGATGGCCGGTCCTCGGGCGCAACACCGAGAGGTGCCGTCGATCAGGTTCTAGTCAACACCTACCCCGTCGATAACCTGTCCCGCCCGTGATACAAACAGATCCTGTGTTCGGCGCGCCTGCTGAATCGCCTGCCTCACCGCCCGGTCAGTTCGTCCGCGCCATCGGCCGCTGGAGCCTGATCGCGCTGGTCGTGAACTCGACTATTGGCGGGGGTGTGTTCGGACTTCCCTCCGCTGTCGCCGCACAGACCGGAAGATCGAGTCCCTTGGCAGTATTGATCGCCGGGCTTGCTTTGGGCATCATCATCGCCTGTTTTGCGGAAGTTTCATCACGTTTTGCCAGTGCCGGGGGGCCCTATCTCTACAACCGCATCGCCTTCGGTCGTGCGGCAGGCCTGCAAACCGCGTGGATGTTCTGGCTTGCTCAAGTCGCCGCGCAGGCTGCAAATGCCAATCTGCTGATCGTCTACCTCGGAGAGTTCTGGCCTGAAGCCACCCGCCCCCTGACTCGTTTTCTACTGCTGACCTGGCTTATCGGGTTTCTCGCCGCAATCAACTTCTTCGGCGTCAAGGCCGGCACGCGCATTAACAACATCTTCACCATCGCCAAGGTTTTGCCCTTGCTTGCAATCATCGGCATGGGGCTTATTGCGGTTCCCGGTCATAGCGAAGCCGCAATTGTTGCGTCGACCATTCCTCCCAGGGCTTGGATCAAGGCCGTGCTGGTCTTGTTTTTTGGCCTTGGTGGCTTTGAATCCGCTCTCGCTCCCATGAGTGAAGCCAGGAACCCTCGGCGCGACGCTCCGATCGCGCTTATCGTAGGGTTTGTCTGTTGTATGGCGCTCTATGCATTGATTATCTGGGTTGTGGTCTCTACCCTGCCCGATCCAGCACATAGTGCCCGCCCACTCGCCGACGTCGCCCGCATGTTCTTTGGCTCTGCCGGTGGGGTGCTGGTCTCTATCGGCGCCATCACGTCGGTCTACGGAATTCTTAGCGCGAAGATTCTTGCTATGCCCCGAGTAGCCTACGCTCTAGCTGAACAAGGTGACCTTCCCCCCGTGTTTGCCGCCATCCACTCGCGCTTCCGAACTCCCTACGTTTCCCTAATTGTGTGGACGTTCTGCATTTGGGCCTTCGCCGTCTCCGGTCGCTTCGAATGGAACCTCACCCTTTCCGTCGTAGCGAGGCTCTTCTACTATGGTGGGGTCTGCGCTGCTCTTCCCGTCTTGCGGCGAAAGCAGCCCGGCAAAGCCCTGTTTCTGGTTCCGGCAGGCCCGTTGTTTTCGACCCTGGGCGTGATCATCTGCGCGGGCCTGCTAACGCAAGTTGATTTCAACCAGACCATGATTCTTGCAGTGACCATGCTGCTCGCTCTCGCTAACTGGGCCTGGGCGCGGACAAACGGTTAGTGGACCTTAGAACGCTTGCTCCTGGAATTCGACATGACGCTCATCACGTCACTTGGCCGTATAGTCGGCAAATCGGACAATCGGACAGTTGGCGTGCCGGCCCTCGCGGGAGATGAAAGCGACCCGTTGCGCTGCTTGAGCAACGGGTCTTTTGTCCTGAGGTCTGGAACTGGGCAGCACCGTGATGCCCCGGCAGGCCGCAGTGTGACAAGTGGATTCGCCTTCGCCGCCTGGGGCGTGTGGGCTCAGATCACTTCCGATTTGCCGTTACCGACTTGGAGGTCGAAGCTAGAATTGCCTTGGGGTTCAGCCGGTGATTCGTTTGTTGCGATAACGCCAGGAACCGTTATCGCTTTCAATACAACCAACCAGGCCCGAAGAACCTACTGCGATGGGAGACAACTGTGTTCAGTTGGCAATGGGAAAGCTTCAAGGAAATCATCCAGACCTATGCACCGACGGTAGACGACCATGGGCCGCTTGCGGGGCCCATCCGCCGCTTCACCATACGGCGTGATGCTCACTTGCGCCTCTGGATGGAGACTGAAGCATCTGAGTCCGCCACAGAACCACAATCACATCACCCGCCGGGTACGGTCCGGATCAATGATGACCGTGTCACGTTCCGAACTAGCATGGGACTTGAACTTGAGGCCAGCGGGGCTAGCCCTACTCATCTAAACAGACACTTTGAAGGTATTGCACCCGGAATCACAACACAAAAAGTCAAGATTAACCGGCTCGTTGGCAAGTTTTCTCAGTCTGAGAGGCCACGCTACACCATTGATTGGCTGGAGAATGTTCCTACGGAATTTTCCTGGCCCGACAACATCACAAACACGAGTTTCGTCACCTTTACAGTGATCCTCGGTGGCATCCTGCCCACACGTCCGAAGCTGGTCATCAATGGCAGTTCATCTTCGGGTGGTGGCTCGTGGGCAGCCGCGCAATTAGAAGTCGAGGGCATCCGTTTATATCTCTGCCAATCGCAAGGACTGAGCGGTATAGACGCGAAGAAGCCCGGCTTTATCGTCTACGACGGCGTCCCCACGGACGAGTTTCGGGATCGTATTCGTCGTTGCCTTTCCTTTTCATTGGGTACCTATTTGGTTAATTTGGGAGTGTCGCGCTTCGATGAAGAATGGAACCTGACGGACTTTGAAGTCGTTTCACCGTACAGCATGCGTGGATGTGCAATTGCTCTTCCGCCAACACCACCAAGTCCGCTGGGACCTCGCTCCTTCTGGGACATAGACGCGGTGAAACTCTCCCGCATGGTAAACGCCATCTACGCAAAGTACGATGCTCTCAACTTTGGAGTTGTGAGTTGGGCTTATTGGCACGCCGTGACCGCAACACCGCATATTGCGGCGGTGCATTTCGGGGCTGCACTTGAATCTCTACAACGGGCCTATTTCAGCAGCACGGCAGCGCCGGCATCCTCCAAGGTCGTGGACGATCAAACCTGGGACAAAATTCGGATCTCGCTTGAGTCCGCCTTAGATAACTCAGATCTTCCGGGCGAAACTCGCGAGACATTCAAGAACAAGATAAAAAACCTGAACAACCGATCACAACATTCAACGGATAAAGACCTCGTCGACGAGTTGGGGCTTGTACTCAGTAACCGAGAAAAGCAAGCGCATGATGCGAGACACTTAGCAGCACACGGGAAGGACGACGAAGTGGACGTCGAATGGATACGAGACCTCAAGCTCCTTCGAGTCCGATTTCACCGGGTATTTCTAGCAATGACAGGCGCGAACCACGAATATTATGACTACTTCACGGTTGGCAATCCGATCAGGCGAGTCGAAGAATCCGTACCCGACTCGTGATATTCCGGCACGGCGCGCCGCTTCTATCAAGCCGGTTCAGGCCTTGCGTGCGGGACAGATCTCCAAACCAGATGCTGAGCAAACACAGGATCTGTAGAATGTTTGAATGTTTCAAAGCTTCCAAAACGCCGGCAGGTCAGGCGGCGTCCCAGGCCGCGAGATAGGGAGTGTGTGCCGATGACTCAGGTTCAGATCTGGAAAAGTTCTCCTTTCACCATCGAACAAAAGCAAGGTAAAGCCCCGGGCACCGTGATCTCCCGTCTCTGCGGACCCTTCACTGCGCGCGACATGTACGGCTCTTTAACACCCGTCGACCTGCACAACATGCTCGATTTCCAATCAGCACCGAGCGAGCAGCTGCCGGCCATTAGCATCCTCGACCTGACCGAAGTCCCCTACATGGATTCCACCGGCTTGGGCATGATCGTCAGGCATTATGTCCGCTGCCAGGGCAAAGGCGTCCGGATGATCGCCGCTGGGGTGAGCCCACGGGTACTGGCATTGTTGAAGCTCACCAAGATGGACGCGGTCATTGCCACAACCGCCACGGTTGAGGACGCGGATCTCCCTTAAATGTCCAAAGTGGAGTCCAAGAGGGACAGGCTACCCATCAAAGGCTAAAAACATACAAACTAGTCCCCTCGCTCTTTCATCCATGCGAAATAGACGAGGTTCAAGTCACGCGTAGTCAGATTGGATAAACGCGGTCGTTTGCCGCTCCATTTGAGTTCCCGTGAAACGTTAGGACTCTATCGTGACTGCCTGAGCCAAAACCGGCTAGCCAGAGCATCTCTGGTGGGCAGTTTCGATAGAGCCGTTTCAAGTGGGTCGCTCGCGTTTGCGGCGGATGCGGTTTGCTATGGGAATTCAATCGTACTTTTGCTGTTTGACCGCTTCACGACTGCCTGGGAACGGTATCGTTGAGGGAAGCAGCAGGTCACGATGGCTCCATTATGCTCCAGCAAGGAAGGTTCTACGCATAAGAAAATGCCCGATTGTCAGCACGCGAAGCGTCCGCCGCGCGAGCGGCTTACTTGAAACGGGGTTTTCGGTAAGTTGCTCCCTATCTGTCCAACACGGCAGGCAAGTTTCCGCAAAGCCGGTTATTCGCCCAGTTGCCGAAGCCATCGACCGGCATGGCTTCGCACGGCACACGAGCTAAAACTCCTGGCTTCAGAAAAAATGGTCGTGATGCTCGATGCGGAAGTCGAACAATTCACAAACATTCTTTCGAAAACCACTGAACTAAGCCGCGGACTACAACCAACGGGCGAGATTGAGAGGAGGTCTAGCGATGCCTTGAAGGCCATAGAAGTAGCTTCGAGCAAGCCACAAACCGCGATTGCAAGTCTGTCCTAAGCTTCGGGATGCGTGTAAGGCGCTCGATATTCCTGGCGCAACAGTGCATTTGCCTCGGAATCTCCGACCACGAGCTGCTTCTCTGGATCCCACGCCAAGCTTCGGCCCAGCTTCATCGAGTTGTTCGCCAAAATGCACGACGCGGTTGAAATGTAGCCCTGCTCGATGTCGGAGACCGGATGGCTACGCGCGTCGATCGAGGCAAGAAAGTTCTGCATATGATGCCGGATGGCGGGCGCGACGTGTTTCTCGAGTTCCTTTTCAGTCTTGTCCTCGGGGTATTGTTCCAACTCGTAGGTAACGCCTTTATGAACAGGCTGTCCGCCGCCGACGGGAATAAAGTCATATCCCATCACGCTCACCTTTAGCGTTCCTTTGTCGCCGTAGAATGTCGCGCCCCATGGATAATTTGGATCTGCGGCCTCGCCCCAACTGCGGTGCTGCCACACGACTCGAAGATCCTGGAAATCGAAGGTGGCTGTCTGGGTATCGGAAATGTTGGCCTTGCTCTTCTTATCGACAAAGATTCCACCGGTGGAATCAATCTTCGTCGGCCAGCCCAATCCGAGCATCCACCGTGTCATATCAAGCATGTGGACGCACATGTCACCCACAATGCCGTTCCCATACTCCATAAACGCGCGCCAGCCGCGGGGGTGAACCAAGCTGTTATAAGGCCGCATTGGAGCAGGACCAGTCCAGGCATCGTAATCCAGATTCGCAGGCGGCGCGGTATCAGGGGGATTTGCCGTCGCGCGCATGTGGTAGTAGCAGTAGATCTCGACAAGCGCGATCTTCCCGAGCTTACCCTCTTCAATGAAGCGCTCTTTTGCCTCGACCAGGTGAGGCGTGCTACGGCGTTGCAGACCAACCTGGACAACGCGATTGTTGTGGCGGGCAGCGGCCAGCATGGCCTTGCCTTCCAGAACGTCGCGGCTAATCGGTTTCTGAACCCAGATGTCCACGCCAGACTTTGCGGCTTCAATCATGATCAGGGCATGCCAGTGGTCGGGCGGTGCAATCAGCACCAAGTCCAGATCTTTCTCGGCAAGCATCTTTCGATAGTCCGAGTAGGTGCGAGGCCTCTTCTTGGAACGCTGCCGGGCGGCGGACATGTCGGCGGCGTTCGAGAGCATCTGCGAATCGACGTCGCATAAAGAGACGATCTCGACCGGCGATACCTGCACCAGCCGGAACAGATCCGATTTTCCATACCATCCACAACCGATCAAACCGACTCGCCGACGTTTGTCGCGATCATACTCTTGCGCGGGCGCTACGGCGGCCGCAGCCAACCCGAAGGCAGTGGTGTAGAGGAATTCACGTCGATTCATAGGAATACCGGCAAAGCGAAAGCAGTTTCCCAGTATATTCTTTCGTATCAATCATGACTGACAAAACCGTTTCTCACGCGATCGAGCGGGGAATCGATTTCTTGTTCGCCAATCGCCGGTTTTGCGGGAACGAGCCGCGGCTATGAGAGGATTTATGGCGGCCAGCTTGGATTCGATTTCCCCTTCTCCGAGGTACTGTCGCCAACTTGTAACGGTCCAATGGGGGCGCCACGCATCGAGAGCCAAGGGCGCATCGTGCTTTGGTAAGGACGCAACATGTCAGTGTGGGAGGTGTTTATCTCAGTAGCAAGGTTTTAAGGGGGTTGGGCCATGGACAAACCGAACGATCTGAACAAACTGCCTTTCCAACTGAAGCAACTGACGAGCAGTATCAGCCGTGTGAGTGAAGGCGGGACATCCTCCGGCTCCCGGCCCAGTCCCGCCGAGATCGAGGTTTTCCTAAGGCAGCACAACTTCGGGCCAGACGCCGGGATCGAACAGATTGAGATATCAACCGATGGCGCTTTCGAGTTTTACATGTTCGCAGTCTCTGCCCCAAGCAGCGATGGTCTGTCGTTGCTTGCAATGTGGCCGGAACAAAGCGTGCCCGCCGATGCAGGCGAGCCGTGTCAGAAGAGCGAATAATCGAGAATGACCAAGTCTGCAACCTCTTCCACGGTAATGAATCTCTTCACCAGATAACGGTTCAACATTATTTGCGCAATAGCCGTATCCCTTCCCACTTACTCGAAAATAAAACCCTGGCAGCGCGCGACAAAAGTACCTCAAAATGCATCTTTAATTGATGCAAAATGCGAGCCTACGCCAGCTGGCCGGAACATGCTCTTTCACCCATCGGTGGTGCGGAATCCCGTTGTCCCTTGCTGTCGGCGATCCGCGCCTGCGGCGCGGCAAGTTCAATCAGGGCGTTTCCAGCGTCAAAAACTTGGTAAAACGTGTCTGGTACTGGCTCTTAAGTGCTGGCGGGGAACAGCAACAGCCCCCTGAAGAGGCAAGATGCTCAATTAATTAATTCTGAAATTTGAGCATCTTGATGAAATAAAGGACTTAGCTGCAAAGTTTGAGCACCTTCGGTAAAACAAAGGACTTAGCTCAAGGAGGAAACAAAGGTAGGCCCACCATACGAATGAACGCGCTTTGAGACGTATGCGAAGTGTGGAGGGACCCCTTTCAGGGTAATGAATCGCTTCACCAGATAACGGTCCAACATTATTTGCGCAAATACCCTGCGACAATTGGGGCTGTTATGCACGATTCGACCCACACGAGTCAGGTTCACGCGGACGGCAGAGTAGCCCTGTGGCTGACTGGATTGGCTTTCACGGCGATCCACGTCGCATTCAGCGGCAGATACGGCTTCCACCGCGATGAGTTGTTGAGCTACAGCAATGCGATGCACCTGGACTGGTGTTACGTGGTGTACGCTCCGCTGACTGCGTGGCTGGCGCGTGTGGAACTGGTTGCCTTCGGAACCAATCTCGTGGGCTACCGCCTTTTGCCGGCAGTCGCGGTTGGACTGGTAAGCGTGCTCGCCGGCTTGATTGCCCGCGCGATGGGCGGAGGACGGCGATCGATGCTGGTGGCCGCGGTGGCTGCGGGCATCGCGGGCCCGATTTGCTTTGCCGGCTCGTTCTTGTCTTACATGTCGTTCGACGTTCTGTGGTGGGTTGTGGTGGCGTGGGCCACGGCCCGGCTTCTCGAGACGGAAGATGCGCGCTGGTGGATCGCAATCGGCGCGGGCATGGGACTGGGGCTGCTGACGAAGTACACGATCGTGTTTTTTGCGGTGGGCCTGCTGGGTGGAATGCTGCTGACGCCGAACCGCCGTTACTTTCGCTCGGGTTGGTTCTGGTGCGGCGTGGGCGTTGCGCTGGTGATGGCCCTGCCAGTGATCGTGTGGCAAACCCAGCATCATTTTGTCGCGCTCGCGTGGATGAAGAGCATTCACGCGCGCGACGTGTCGTGGGGAAGGACCGGCTACTTCATTCCGAAGCAGTTCTGGAATACGACCAACCCGGCGACCGTGCCGATATGGTGCGCCGGACTGTGGTTCCTGTTCGCGACTCCAGCCGGCAAGCCCTTCCGCATGCTCGGCTGGATGTATGCGATTACGCTGATCCTGTTTGTGGTTGCGAGGGGGCGCGAATACTATATAGCGCCGGCATACCCGATGTTGATGGCGGCTGGGACGGTGTGGGGCCAAAGCTGGATTGAAGCCAGAAGCCCGCGTGCGCAGCGGGTAATTAAGAGAGTTACGCGGAATTCGCTCGTCATTGGCGCACTGGCCGTGTTCGCGGTGACGCTTCCCATTGCGCCGATCCAGTCAGCGTGGTGGCGTTTTGCCGACGCGACCTCGAACCACCAGAGTTTCAGCATGGAAGTTGGCTGGCCCGAGCTTGTTGCCACGGTCGTGCAGGTGCGCGATTCACTGCCCGTGGAAGGTCGCTCCGAGGTTGGAGTGCTGGCAGCAGACGAGGGCGAGGCCGGAGCTGTGAATCTGTATGGACGCGCTTATGGGTTGCCCGAGGCGATCAGCGGCATGAACTCCAACTGGCTGCGCGGATATGGGACCCCTCCGCCGCAAACCGTGATTGCTGTTGGCTTCAAGCGGGAAGAAGTGGAAAAGATTTTTGCTGCGTGTGAAGCGGCCGCTCAACTTTCAAACCCGTACGGGATTGTCAACCCAACCATCGGCGACCGCAATGAGGTTTACGTTTGCCGCAACATTCGCGTGCCGTGGCCGGAATTCTGGAAGGGGTTTCAGCAGTACGGGTGAACGCCGGGGCTAGTAGATTAGCTTTAAAGAGAACTGAATCTGCCGCGAAGTGCCCGCGGTGCGGCTGATTTCGCCAAAGCCCGCGCCCACCAGATTGTTTGCCGGCAGTCCCATATTGACGATGTTGAAGAGGTTGAAAAACTCCGCGCGAAACTGCAAATCCATCAGCTCGATACCACTGGTCCGCCGGCCCAACGGAGTGCTCTTGATCAACGCAAAATCAAAGTCGTAATAAGCCGGCCCGAAGAAAGTGTTGCGGCCCAGCGTGCCGAAAAGCCCGTGGTTCGGACCCGTCCCTCCGGGCACATTGATCGGAATTGAAAAGTAAGAGGCGTTGTCCGCGCCCAATCCGAAATAGTCCTCGCGAACTTTCCGCGCGGTGGAAAGATGTGGAATCCCCACCTGGTCCGGGCGATCCGAACCGTTGGTCCCAGCGGCCGTCTGTTGCAAGCCGGAGTAGACCGTAAACGGAGCGCCGCTGCTGATACTGGAGATGCTGAGAAGCTCCCACCCGTCCGTGACCACCCTGCCCAGCGGCTGAAGGAAAGCAATATCCTGCCCATGCAGGTCTTGCGCCAGGCTCAGGGTGAAGGAGTGTGCAATGTCAAAGGTGGACGGCCCTTTCTCAGGATGGGTGTTGAAAGGATTCTGAGGCGATGTCTGAGACACTGCGCCGGCGCCGCCGGTAATAAACCCTCCCGTGACGGAACTCGCTTCATCGAGGGATTTGGACCACGTATAGCCGGCCTGGACGCCGGGACCGCCATGAGGCACGGTCCCCTGCAGCGAAGTCTGCAAGGCATGGTAGGAGGAGTGAGACGTGCTGGTGAGGACATTCTCCGTGCCAAACCCTCCGACGATGTTTCCTGCCGAGTCGAACTGCGTGTAGGGAGCAAAGCTGGGGCCCGCTCCCGGATAGCCGTTGAGGAAACTCTGCCGGGGCAGCTTGACCGCAGCCGTTCCTATATAAGTCGCGTCGCCGGTCAGGTTTCCGAAATGACGCTCCAGGCCCAGTGTCCAGGTCTGCAGATACCCATTGCCGAAGCCAGGGTAGATCGAGGTGATGGTCAGCGGAGTGATCTGGTGGTCCGGCGAGAGCGCTGCCAGATCCTGCTGATATCGCTCCAGATCCATCACTGTGTTGCCGGCAACGGCTTTCGTTCCGTTGGCAAAAATGTTTGCTCCGCCGGGCGTGTAGGCGAGCGGCAACTCGTTCGGGGTGATTTGAAAGCCATAGGAGATGGGCGCCGCGGGAGCAGAAGTGAGGCGTGGGTAGATGGCAAAGGGGGTCGAGCCCGTAAGCTGGTTATCCTGGTAAAGGTTAGGCGGGATGGTGGTGATCGCGCCACCGGCACGGACATGGATCTGGTAGCCGGCCAGCCAATCCAGTTGAACGCGGGGTCCCAGCCCATCTTTGTTGAACCGGTAACCTGGCTGCGGATTGACCACGAATTGCTGCGCGACCCCGTCCGGAGTCGAAGAGAAAGCTAAACCGGAAGTCTTCCTCGCACGGTCGGTGAGCGGCATATACAGCTCGTAGCGAAGACCGTAGTCGAGCACCAGCCGGGGCGAGATTTTCCAGGTGTCCTGGGCAAAGAACCCAAAAGCCATTGCGACTATCGGCGGCCGCGCCAATGTGCGGGCCCGAGGAAAAGTAAGGGGGCGAGACCACCACGGTGTACACGAAGGGACTTCCTGTGAGCAATCCGGAGAGAGTATCCGGCAACGGATCGCCGACCCGAATGTTGTGTCTGCCGCTTTGCGAGGCGATGTCGACCGGCGAGTAGGCCGTACCTCCACCGAAATCGTACTCACCATTGGGGCTGATGCCAAAGAAGCTCGAGTCGCGGTTCACACGGACTTCGCCGCCGAATTTGACGGTATGACGACTGGTGGTGAAGGAAAAATTTTGCCGCGTCTGAAACAGATTTCCGTAAATGCTGATGACCGTTCCCGCCGCTTGATTGAACGGCTCGTAAGAGCCATCGTTGAATTTGACCGCGGGGTCGGTGAAGTCGCTGGTGGGAAAAGACGGCGTGGCGCGCGTGGCGCTGAATGAGGATTCCCACAGCCAGCGCGGGGAAATCGTACGCGTATACGTAACAACAAAGTTTCTCTGGTGGTCGATGTAGCGAATACCGAAAGCTGGATCGAGCACAGTCTGATCGGGGTTTGTGGTGGGCCCGTCCAGGTTGTTGAAATTGAAGCGGGCGAACAGCTGCGACTTATCTGAAATGCGATGATCGAGGCGGACCGAGAATTGATTCGCATCGGTCACCACCGGGGACGAGCTGGCGTACGTGTGCACCCCGTACGAGCCGGTAGGAAGATTGGGCAAGGGGTAGCGCGCGAGCACACGCGCGATGCCAGGATCGATCGGCACCGTCAACACGTCGCCCGGAAATGCCGTGGTATCCAGGCCGGCGCGCTCCTGGGCTGTGGGGACTGGAAACACCTGGGTCGTCCCCAGCACCTGGCGAAATCCCTGGTACTGGCCGAAGTAGAACGTCTTGCCTTTGCCGTTATAGACGTGCGGCAACACGATAGGACCGCCGTTGGTAAATCCGAATTCGTTGCGGCGGAAAGGCGGAAGCCTGCCCGGGCTGGCAATGGAGGAGTGATCAAAGTAATTTCTGGCGTCGAAGGCCGAATTGCGCACGAATTCAAAAAACGAACCGTGGAAGCCGCTGCTCCCCGATCGGGTGATGATGTTGGTAAAGCCGGAGGCGCCGCGGCCGACTTCCGCCGGCATCCATCCCGACTGAGACTGAATCTCCTGCACGGCATCGACGTTGAAGTTACTGAAGGTCGATCCACCCATCTCCGGGTCGCTGATGTCAGCGCCATCCATGGCAAAGGTCGCTTCGACGCCTCGTTGGCCGTTGATGGCAAACTGCTGGGTGAAGTTGGTGGCTCCGTTGGCATCCGTCATGGTGCCCGCCGCCAGCAACAGCAACTGGCTGAAGTCGCGCTTGTTGAGTGGGAGCTGGCTGACCGACTTGCTCGAGAGCTCTACCCCGCCTGTGGCCTCCTGGGCGGTGGCTAATGGGGAAACGGAAATGGTTCCCTGGGTAGTGAGCGTGAGCAAAACATCGGTCTGCAACGCAGCCAAATCAATGGGTTGGGAAGACTCGATGCGATGACCATCTACGGTGACATAAAGCGTGTAACGAAGGCGGCGGACCTGGTGAAACGAGAAGTTGCCATCCGCGCCGGTACTCGCGGTCACGGAACCCTTGGGAGATTTCAGTTCGATCGTCGCCCCGCCGACCGGGTTTCCCGAGGCATTGTGCAGCTCTCCTTTCCAACCGGTGTCTCTACTGGACGGTTGTTGGGCGCAGAGCGAGATACACACTAAACACAGTAGTATCTGCAGGGTCGCTCGCCGGCCCAAAAATCCTTGGACGGCGGTGTTAAGTTGCGAGACAATCGTCCGGTCTAAACGGTTCATCCAACACGCATGCTATCGTGCTTCCTTCCCTAAGGGTTTTGCCGCAGCGTATTGGGACATCGGATCAGAGCGCTTAGCAGGGCTGGTTACTGTTGCACAAAAAGCGAGACAGTGTCCGCCGCATTTGTGTACACTGCTTGCCCATGGCAACAGTATGTGCAGCCAGCCCCCTGCCATAGACCCGTAAGGAGAGAAGACTATGAGCTTTTGCCAAACTTGTGGAAGCAGCCTAACCGATGGCAGCGCAACCTGCCCGGCCTGTGGAGCCACCCAGGGGGTAGCTGGTTCGAGCGCAGCACCAGGCCCCATTCCCGGATCTGTACCCGGCCCTATCCCAGGAGCAATACCACAGCCCCTGCCCGCGGCGGGTGCCGGTCTTACCCCCAATGTTGCCGGTGCGCTGGCCTACCTGGTAGGCGCCATTACCGGAATCCTGTTCCTGGTGATTGATCCATTCAAGGCCGATCGCTTTGTACGCTTCCATGCTTTCCAGTCGATTTTCTTTAACCTGGCGTGGATCGCCTTCTGGATTGTATGGATGATCGTGGGGATCATGCTGGGCGCGATCTCGCATGGGTTGTTCTTTATCATCCAGTTGCCTATTAACTTGTTGGTAACGGTGGGTGGGTTCTGTATCTGGATCTACCTGATGTACCAGGCCTACCAGGGCAAGACGTTCCAATTGCCGATTATCGGCGCCTTGGCGGCAACCCAGGCGGGCATCGCTACGGTTCCTACCGGTCAGCGGCTGTAGCGTTCGGGGAGAAACCCAGGTCTCAAAAGCGAGACCTGGGCCACCCACCGTGCCTCACAAGCTTGAGTCGGTGCCAGCCCCGGACTTCTAGTCCGGGGGAGCGGGTTTTCAAACCCGCGGAAACGCTTCGATATCAAAATTCAGGGCTTCAGCCCTGGTGGCGGGCCGTCCAACGCCATCCCTAGACATCCCTAACTCACTGACACCGGAACCGAACCCGGTTGTTTCTTTGCCGTGCCACGGATGCCCAGCAGGCTGAGTACCGGCGTAGTCAGCATCGTCGTGACCAATGCCATGACCACCAGCATGGTAAAGAGCGTGGGAGTGAAGGCCCCCACGGTGTAAGCAATGTTGAGCACGACCAGCTCCACCAGGCCGCGGGTATTCAGCAGGGCTCCCAAGGCAAAAGCATCTCTCCAGGATTGCCCGGTCCACCGGCCGGCCAGCGCGGCGCCCCCCACCTTGCCGAAGACCGCAGCCAGCAGGACGACCGCCGCCCAAAGCCACATGGACGGTATCGTTCAGCAGATCCAACCGCGTACGCATGCCGGTCAGAGCAAAAAACAGCGGCAGCAACAGCACAGAAACCAGCATGTCGAGCCGCTCCCGCAGGGCAAGCTGCCAGTGCGGGACCCGGGGAAAGCAGACGCCGGCGAGAAAGGCCCCAAACAGTGGATGGACCCCGATTTTATCCGTGGCCGCCGCCGAAAGCAGTGCACCCGCCACCACCACGCCCAACAACTCCAGGGTCAGTTCCGGCTTTGTACGCCTGCGTACCAGGAACGCCGCGAAAGGGCGAATGACCCCCAGCATGAGGAAAAGGTAGACGACCAGGCCGCCAAGGCGAAACACCAGAGACGTAGGCGCATCCTCACCGCCGATGAACGCCAGGGCAAACGCCAACAGGCTCCAGGCCACTACGTCATCCACTGCCGCGCACAGAATGGCCGTTGTCCCCAGAGCGGTTCCCTGGAGATTGCGCTCTTCGAGGATGCGTGCCAACACCGGGAATGCCGTAATACTCATCGCTATGCCGAGGAACAGCACAAACGGAATACTGCCGATCCCGTGGGGTGCAAAGCGGATGCGCAGAGAGTGCGCCAGCAGCGCCGCCATCGCGAACGGCAAAAGGATGCTCATTCCGCTGGCTATGAGCGCCGTCATACGCTGGCGATAGAGCTGCTCATAATCAAGCTCCATCCCTATTAGGAATAGGAACAAAACCAGCCCAACGGTGGAAAGTGTTTCAAACGGACCAAAAGAACTGACGGGAAAAAGATGGGCGGAAAGGTGTGGCGCCAGGCGCCCGAACACCGACGGTCCTATCAGGATTCCGCCGATAATCTCACCGATCACACGTGCCTGGCCGACTTTAAGAGCCAACCAGCCGCAGGTCACGGTGATCAACAGGATGATTGCCATCTGGGTAAGCAGCAGGGTCATGGATCTTCAGTTTATCGCTGTTGCGCCCTTCGCGGGTTTGCCCGGCGGGTGAGCGGACGGTAAATTACTCTTTTATGAGCACTTATACGGGCGAGCGGATCGCGCCGCGGGTCCGCGGTTGATTGCCCATAGATCTGGCATCTCGCCACTGCAGCTATTACCATTCCTTCTCGCACTGCTGGTCTCCCCGGCGAACGGAGCCACCAGAGCCGACATACTGCGCGGCGCCTACGGGCCCTATCGCGCCAACAATGATCTGCTCTTCTACCACCTCGATGTCCGTGTCGACCCTGACAAAAAATATCTTCAAGGCAAAAACACCATTCGCTTCAGAATGCTTGAGGATGGCAACCGCATCCAGCTCGATCTCCATCCTGCTCTCCAAATCGACAAAATACTTTTCAATGGGGTTCGGCTCCGCTACCGGCGCGATGCAGGCGCAGTCTTCGTCGACTTCCCACAGACCTTGAAAGCAGGCACTGAGTACTCCATCGACTTCTACTACTCGGGTCATCCGGTAGAAACGGGCCGATTTGGCGCCATCACTTTCCGCAAAGATCCTGCCGGCCATCCCTGGATCAACACCGCATGCGAGGAGACGGGCGCCAGCGTCTGGTGGCCGAACAAGGATCAGTGGCGCGATGAAGTAGAGAACATGCAGATCAGCGTATCCATCCCCAACGGGCTGGTCGACGTTTCGAACGGAAAGTTCATGGGCACAACCGACCTGGGCGACGGCTACACCCGCTGGGATTGGATGGTGCACTACCCTATTAACAACTACGACGTCTCCATGAATATCGGGAACTATGTGCATTTCTCCGACGGCCCGGGAGTCGACTTTTACGTTTTACCCGCAGACAGGCAGAAGGCGGAAGGTCAATTTACTCAGGCCAGGCAAATGCTCCAGATCTTCGGCCATTACTTCGGCGATTATCCTTTCCCGCAAGACGGTTACAAGCTGATCGAAGTTCCCTATTCCGGGATGGAGCATCAGACTGCGGTCACCTATGGCAACCATTTCACCAATGGCTACCTGGGCCGCGACTGGACCAACACCGGCATCAGCATGCGCTTTGATTTCATCATCATCCACGAGAGCGCGCATGAATGGTTCGGCAACAGCATCACGGCCGCTGACCGGTCAGATATGTGGATCCACGAAGGTTGGGCCACCTATCTCGAAAGCTTGTACGTCGAATCGCGCTGGGGACGAGCCGATGCGTTGAAGTACCTCAATGGATTGAAGCCCAAGGTAAGAAATCTGCAGCCGATTATTTCCCAACGTGGCGTGAACAGCACCCCTCCCGAAGACCAGTACTTCAAGGGCGCGCTGTTTCTCAATACGTTGCGCAGCGTGATCGACGACGACCCACGCTGGTGGGCGTTGCTGCATGACTTCTACCAGCACTTCAAATATCAGAACATCATGACGGAAGACGTGGTCCAGTATTTCAACCAACAGACGCAAATGAATTTGACACCGATTTTCAATCAGTACTTGCGTCACGCCGCGCTTCCGGTTCTGGAGTTGCGGTGGAGTCCGGGAAACATTCGTTACCGCTGGCAAGCGGATGATCCGGCGTTCGCCATGCCGGTGCTTGCAGGGGGAAAGAAAATTCATCCCACCACCGTTTGGCAGACCATGCCAACATCCCTGACGAAAGATCAGTTCGACGTCGCTACGGATCTTTACTACATCAAGGTAGAATCGTTGCCGTGATGATGGAACTCTCCCCTGTTGCCGCTCGCGTGCTCGGATCGCTGGTAGAAAAAGAAATTACCACGCCCGAGTACTACCCTCTCTCGATGAACGCACTGGCCAACGCCTGCAACCAGAAGAATAACCGCGAGCCGGTGACCAACCTCGACGAGGACGACATCCGGCAAGCACTGCACAGACTGGAAGACGACGGGCTGGCCGGGGCCGTTCGAGGCACCGAAAGCCGTGTTGCCAAGTATGAGCACCACATGCAGGAAGTGTTCAACTTCACCCGTGGAGAAATAGCGGTGATGTGCGTTCTGTTGCTGCGCGGGCCGCAGACCCCGGGCGAGTTGCGGGGAAGGACAGAACGCATGCACCGCTTCGAGGAGCTAAGCGACGTGCAATCGACGCTGCAACGGCTGATGCAGCGCGATCCGCCGCTGGTCACGGTGCTGCCCCGCCAGCCCGGCACCAAGGAGGCCCGCTACGCCCATCTTTTGTCGGGCGAGGTGACAGAAATGGCTCCGAGCATAGTGGAAACACGATCAAATCCCCTCGAAGCAGAAGTCGCAGCGTTGCGCCAGGAAGTAGCGGAGCTGCGAGCCCAGGTGGAGAAAGTATTGCGGTTAGTGGAGTAAGACTCAGCGGTGACTTAAGCGCAAACTCTGCCAGCTGGCATCGGTAGTCCAGCCACCATCCACCACCAGCGCATGTCCATTCACAAATCCGCTCTGCGCCGGATCGGCCAAAAATAAAATCGCCCTCGCGATATCATCCGGTGAAGCAAACCGGCCCATCGGGTTCACGCTCACAATATCCTCATCCGTGTAACTGCCGCTGGCTTGATCAGCCACATCCATTTCCGTCTTAACCCACCCTGGGCAAACCGCATTGCACCGCACTCCGCGTCCTCCCCACTCCGCCGCCAGGGTGCGCGTAAGCCCAATCAGCCCGTGCTTCGATGCATTGTAGGCGGCGCGATCGGCGATGCCCGCAAGCCCGGCAATCGATGCGACGTTCACAATGCTCCCCGACCGCTGCTCCAACATCATCTTCCCAAAAGCGCGAGCCAGTAAGAACGGAGCGACCAGGTTGACCTCCAGCACCCGGCGGAAGGTTTGTGCCTCAATCATCTCCGCGCGGGCAATTGAGCTGATGCCGGCATTGTTGACCAGCACGTCGACATGGTTCCATCGTTTGCGTATCGCTTCCGCCGCAGCCTCCACCACCGCTTCGTCGGAGAGGTCGCCGGGAAAATCCACCGCATCACAGCCCGGCAGACTTTTGAGGGTCGCGGCACATGGTTGCAGATCCAGGAGCGCAAGCGAGTAGCCGGCTGTAGCCAATAACTCCGCGGTACGCCGGCCAATGCCCTGCGCGGCTCCTGTAATGACGGCTAATTTCATCCTCGGACACCCCAATCGTTTCCAGCTTACCGGAGACTGTTATCATAGGTATAACGTCTCCTCGAGAGCCATACCCTCATTTCCTCTACGCAATTCAGCGTACCGGCAACGTTCGAATGACGGAAGAGGTCCCACCCATGGTGGCAAACGGACTACCCTTCAAAGAGACAGCAAAGATCCGCAAAATAGCCTTTGTGGGGGACCACCTTCCGCGCAAGTGCGGCATCGCCACCTTCACCACCGATCTGCTGTCAGCGGTACAAAACGCGTATCCGGAAAGCCAGTGTCTCTGCGTCTCGGTCAACGACATAGAGGACGGATACGACTATCCCGAAGTCGTGCGCTTCGAGATCGAAGAACAGGATCTGCCCTCGTACCTGCGCGCTGCGGATTTCCTCAACATCAGCGATGTGGATGTGGTTTGCCTGCAGCATGAGTTCGGCATATTCGGCGGCCCGGTCGGCGGTCACATCCTGGCCATGCTGCGGGAATTGAAAATGCCCGTAGTCACCACCTTGCATACCATCCTGCGCGAACCCAAGCCGGACCAGCGGCGGGTGATGGAAGAACTGATCGCCCTCTCAACCCGGCTGGTGGTCATGGCCGATCGCGGACGACAGATGCTGCACGATATCTACCAGGCTCCGATGAACAAGATCGATCTGATCCCGCATGGTATTCCCGATGTGGGATTCGTGGATCCGACCTACTTCAAAGATCAATTCCAGGTGGAAGGCCGCACCGTTCTGCTCACCTTCGGCTTGCTCTCGCCCAATAAGGGCATCGAGTATGTGCTCAATGCCCTGCCTGCAGTTCTGGCGGAGTTTCCCGATGTGGTGTACATCGTGCTCGGGGCCACCCACCCCAATGAACTCCGCAGGCATGGAGAAGCCTATCGCCTTAGCCTGGAGATTCTGGCCACCAAGAACAAACTGGGGAAGCACGTTATTTTCTGTAACCAGTTCGTGAGCCCGGAAAACCTGAAGGACTTCATGGGCGCTGCGGATCTATACATCACCCCTTACCTCAACCCGGCGCAGATCACTTCGGGCACGCTCTCGTTTGCGTTCGGCTCAGGCAAAGCGGTGGTCTCGACACCGTATTGGCACGCAGCAGATCTGCTGGCGGAGGGCCGCGGCGCGCTGGCGCCCTTCGCCGATTCGACCGCGATGGCCGAGCAGATTCTTGGCCTGCTGCGCGACGACACACGGCGCAATGCCATGCGCACCAATGCGTACCGGCTGGGACGGGAGATGATCTGGTCGAACGTAGCCCAGCTCTATATGCACAGCTTCGAACTGGCTCGCCTCGAAGGCGCTCCTCTATCGCGAAAGTCTCTGGCCATCAAGACCCTCGACCAGAAGCATCGAGAGCTGCCGGAATTAAAGCTGACCCACCTCTCCCGCATGACGGACTCCACCGGCGTCTTCCAGCATGCGATCTTCAGCGTGCCCAATTTCAGCGAGGGCTACTGCACAGACGATAATGCCCGCGCCTTTATTCTCGCGGTGCTGATCGCGGAACTTGCCGACGATGCGGAACTGGAGCGGAACCTGGCCACCACCAGCGCAGCCTTCCTGCATCATGCCTTCGATCCCGCCAGCGGACGATTTCACAACCATATGAGCTTCGACCGCCACTGGCTGGACGAACAGGGATCGGAAGACAGCCATGGCCGCGCACTTTGGGCGCTGGGCGTGGGAGTCGGCCGGTCGCAGCTGAGCAACTTTCAGATGATGTCGGGCCAGCTTTTCGCGCGAGCGCTTCCAGTGCTGACCGAGTTCAGCTCGCCCCGCGCATGGGCCTTTGGACTGCTGGGCATTCACGAGTACCTGCGCCGGCTGGGCGGCGACAGCCAGGTGAACCTGGTGCGCGAGACATTGACGGCGAAATTGATGGAGCTCTACGATCGGCACGCCCATGCCGACTGGCACTGGTTTGAGGAAGAGCTCTCCTATGACAACGCAAGACTGTCCCACGCGTTGATTGTGAGCGGCCGAGCCACTGGGGAGGAAGCGGTATTGAACCGCGGCCTCAAATCCTTACGCTGGCTCACCGAGCAGCAAACCACCACCCAGGGTTATCTGCGGCCGATCGGCAGCAACGGCTTCTATCACC
The DNA here is from genome assembly GCA_963790935.1 of uncultured Acidobacteriaceae bacterium. GTDB lineage: Bacteria > Acidobacteriota > Terriglobia > Terriglobales > Acidobacteriaceae > PALSA-350. The sequence goes on from CAWBRJ010000057.1 coordinate 19,998, forward strand.
GCGGCGGCGCACGAGCCAATTTCGACCAGCAGCCGATTGAGGCCCAGGCAACCGTCGCCGCGTGTCTCGAAGCCCATCGGGCCACCGGGGATCTGCGCTGGTACGAACAGGCCGAACACGCCTTTGACTGGTTCATTGGGGGCAACGATCTCGGCCTCGAGCTCTACGTCCCCGAGACCGGAGGCTGCCGCGATGGATTGCACGTGGACCGGGTGAATGGGAACCAGGGAGCCGAGTCCACGCTGGCTTTTCTGCTTTCGCTGGTGGAGATGCGTCAGGCACAGAACATGCTGACCAGCTTCCGGCAGCCAATCACTACCGCGGATTACTCTTCTTTGCCTATTCCGATACGTTAAGGGGATCCTCACCCGGATGTGTACCGGAACAGCACGCTTACGCGGCTTGTTTTATTGAGAGGCCGCGAATATAGCCGAAACGTCACATAGCCTGTGATCCACTAAGAGCAGCTACACCACGAGAAATGGGACCCCGATGGGTAATGGGACTGCACTGGCAATTCCTCTGAAGCGTTCAAAGACTGTTCTGAGACCAGATCCGTCACGCGTTCTTCTGCGCCGATTTGACCCCGGCAATGCGCAACGCATGCGGGGGATCATCGACAGAGTCATGGCCATTCCGGATCCAACGGTTGGCCTGCTGCTGGAACAGGTTACGGCAGACTTTTCTCAGCGCCACCTTTACTTGTGGCTGCGATTTCTGAATCGCTTCGAACAGCTACGGGAACTCCTACCCGCAAACGCAATCATCTCCGAGCAGCGGCGGCTCCTCATCGGCTCCTACTTTTTGTCGGAATACTCGCTCGAATCGGCGGCCCTGTTCAGCCCATCGATGGTCGAGCACCCTGACCAGACCGGTGTGCCGGCGGGTGCTGTGCGTTTCATCATCAGCTTGCGCGCTACCGGCGAGGGTCACATCTCTTCCATCACCTTTCGCTGCGGAATCATCCATCGCGATCTTCGTATTGAGGTGGATCCGGCCGGCAATTTGCTTACCGAGCCGCGGCAGATCGCCAACCCCATTTATGAAGGACCTCTGTTCCAGCGAAAGCTCTGGGAACTCGGACTGGAAAGTGGGTTTGCCGGCCGGGTTCTGGAAAGGCTGGGGAGTTCGTTTACCCAGGCGGCCTTGCGGGACGCCCTCGCCGCCGAACTCGAAAACTCCGATCAATCCCACGGAGAAGCGGGAGACGATCAGATCCTGGCGCGAAGCATCTGGATGCTCGCCCGCTCCAACTACGAGGTGCAGTTTGAGCCGGAGCAAGACCTTTCTGAGCGGATCATCTTCCCTTCCACTCCCTCGCAACGGAATGGCATTGAGGACGCCCGCTTTGTACGCTTCCAACGGGACAATGGCGAGCACATTTACTTTGCGACCTTTACTGCCTACGACGGCAGGGTCATCATGCCGGAACTGCTTGAGACTTCCGACTTTCTTCGCTTCCGGTTCATTTCTCTGAACGGCTCGGAAGCGGAGAACAAGGGTATGGCGCTCTTTCCCCGCAAGGTGAATGGGGCGTACGCAATGATCTCGCGCCAGGACAACGAGAACATCTTCCTCATGCGTTCCGACAATTTGCACTTCTGGAATGAACGCCAGTTGCTGCTCAAGCCGGAGTTTCCCTGGGAGCTGGTGCAGATAGGCAACTGTGGATCGCCCATTGAGACCAAGGACGGTTGGCTGGTGTTGAGCCATGGAGTAGGGCCGATGCGCCAGTACTGCATTGGAGCCTTCCTGCTCGACCTGGAGGAGCCCTCGAAAGTCCTCGGCCGGCTGCGCGAACCGATCATGACGCCGGAGCCGAGCGAGCGCGAAGGCTATGTGCCCAATGTGGTTTATTCCTGCGGTGCCATGGTGCACCAGGGCCAGCTGATCATTCCTTACGGACTCGCCGATCTAGCCACCGGCTTCGCCACCGTTGCTCTGGACGATGTGTTGGCGGCCATGTCTTAGCGGATGGGCTCGAATAAGAGAGTCGCTATCTTGTCACCCGTTGCCTGGCGAACGCCGCCGCGCCAATATGGCGCCTGGGAAACAGTGGCCAGCAACATAGCGGAAGGCCTGGTTGACCTGGGCTGGGATGTGACTCTCTTCGCCACCGCCGATTCCCTCACCCGCGCCCATCTCCATGCGGTCGTCGCCAGGGGTTATGAAGAGGATCGGTCGATCGATCCCAAAGTAGCCGAATACCTGCACATCTCCGAGGTCTTTGAGCACGCCGCAGAGTTTGACCTCATTCATAGCCACTATGACTTTATGGCCCTGGCGTATACACGGCTGGTGAAGACGCCGGTTTTGACCACGGTCCACGGCTTCTCCTCCCCCCGCATCATGCCCGTCTACGAAAAGTACCGCGACGGATATTTCGTTTCCATCAGCGATTCCGACCGGGCTCCGGGCCTCAATTACCTGGCGACGGTCTACAACGGAATCGACCTCGCACTCTACCCGCTACGCAAAACGGCGGGAGAGGATCTCATCTTTATCGGCCGCATTCATCCAGACAAGGGCGTACATCTGGCAATCGAAACCGCCCGCCAGAGTGGACGCCGGTTGCTCATCGCCGGCATCGTGCAGGACGGGTCCTACTTTGAGCATAAAATTCAGCCCCACCTCGACGGCCAGCAAATCCGTTACCTGGGCCCGGTAGGCGTGGAGGAGAAGAATGCCCTGTTCGCCCAGGCCTTCGCGCTGCTTCACCTGAACACCATCCCGGAACGCTTTGGGCTGGTGCTGGCCGAAGCCAACGCGGCCGGGGTTGGAGTGGTTGCGATGGATCTTGGCTCCTGCCGCGAGGTGATCGAGCACGGCGTAACGGGATTCCTGGTGAACGACGTTGCCGGGGCCGTGAAGGCGCTCGAAGCAGTGCCTACCCTTCAGGACATCGCCTGCAGAAGGCGAGTCGAGGAGCGATTCTCGATCGCAACTATGGTGGAAGCGTATGCACGAGTCTACACGACGATTTTCGAGCTGGAACGGGCAAAGCGCTGATTATCAACCATTTGGTTGAGGACAATGGTAACCGCGAATGTCACTATGGCCAGGGTACTGTTGCGTCTTTTATCTTGCGATGGACAGGGTAATATGGCTGGCGGGGAAACTATGGCGGTTAGCGCACCCATAAGCGAAAGCGTACTCAGCGAGCAGGCGCACGGCCGCACGTTGATGCTCTTCGACGGCTTGTGCGGCCTATGCAACCGAGCAGTGCAAGGGGTGGTCCGGCGCGATCATGCCGATCGCTTCCGCTTCGTACCCCAGCAATCTCCTTTGGCAGCGGTCATTCTGAGCCGGCATGGCATCGACCACGAAGCAATGCTCAAGAACAACAGCGTCTACCTGGTGCTCGATTTCGGCTCGGATAACGAGAGACTATTGGCGAAATCTGATGTAACAGTGAATTTGCTATTGTGCGTGGGCGGCCGCTTACGCGTTCTCGGATATTTGCTGCGGGCAACGCCACCCTTTCTCCGTAATGCGGCCTATGGACTCTTCGCCCGCAACCGCTACTGGCTCACCGGCCGGTATGATGTTTGCCCACTGCCGACAGACGTCGAACGCTCGAAGTTTCTTGGCTAAGCGCCAGGGCGAAGGTTTCGTGTAGCCTGTTTTCGTGAGCAAAGAAGAAGCCCCAGAGGTGCTCTCCATCGACGGGCGCGAAGTCCGCGTAACCCACCCCAGCAAGCTCTATTTTTCCCGGCAGGCCAAGCTGTCGAAACTCGACCTTGTCCGTTATTACCAATCCGTCGCGCCGGGCGCCCTCCAGGGAATCCAGGATCGTCCCATCGTGCTCAAGCGCTTCGTGAATGGCGCCGAGGCCGAAGCGTTTTATCAAAAACGCGCTCCCACTGATCGTCCCTCATGGCTGCGAACAATCACTCTTTCGTTTCCTTCCGGCCGAACGGCGGAAGAGCTGGTGGTGGATGACGCTGCCGGGCTGGCATGGATCGTCAACCTGGGTTGTCTGGAGCTACACCCGCATCCAGTACGCTCGGCGGATCTCGATCACCCGGACGAGTTGCGGGTCGATCTGGACCCAGGGCCGGGAGTGGGCTGGGCCGATGTGCGGCAAGTCGCCCTGGAGGTGAAGGCCCTGCTCGAAGAGCTTGGCCTGCGCGGTTGGCCAAAGACCAGCGGCTCACGCGGAATGCACGTGAATGTGCGTATCGAGCCGCGTTGGAGCTTCAGTGAAGTGCGCCGCGCGGCGCTGGCGCTTTCCCGCGCAGTCGAGCGCCGGGTGCCCACGTTGGCCAGCTCAAAATGGTGGAAAGAGGAGCGTCACGGGGTGTTCCTCGACTACAACCAGAACGCAAAAGATCGCACCACCTGCTCTGCCTATTCCGTGCGGCCCTTACCCGACGCTCGCGTATCCGCGCCTCTCCATTGGCATGAGGTACCTGACTCCGAGCCCGCGGACTTCACCGTCTTCACCATGCCAGGGCGATTCGTGGAAATCGGCGATCCGCACGCCGGACATGAATGCCGCCGCTAGGTTCGCTCGAGGCGTTGCTGGAGCTAGCGGCCAACGATGAGGCCGCGGGACTGGGCGACGCACCCTGGCCGCCGCACTTTCGCAAGATGGAAGGCGAAGCGCCGCGGGTAGCTCCGTCGCGCGCCAAAACAGCTGCTAAAAAAGCGCCGCGAACAAAGATGCCCTTGTTGGTGGTAGCAAACTCGCCCAGCAAAGATGCGGCACTGGCAGGCCTGGAGCGATGGAAGAATAAGTACCCGGAGGCTGCCAACCTTCTGGCCGTGGACGACGTATTAGTTGACTCCATGCGAGGAGCGTCCTCTACCTGGACCCGCATCCGAGTGAACCTGCGTCATGTGCCCGAAGATCTAAGACCTCCCCAGGAAACTCCCGACCCAGACGACGATCCGACCCGGGAATGGCGAACCGGGCATACGGCGAAGAAACCTTCCAGGAAACGTGCGTAACCGTTCTTAGAAAGCTACAAACTGCAGACTTGAGTGGGTGGCCCAGGGCTCGCTTTTGAGACGTGGGTGTTCCGGCTAGGACCCACTTGCAAGGAGAAACCCAATTCTCAACAACCCTACCTGGGCCACCCACTCAATATTCGTCAGCGTCATTTTCATATTCCTAGGCGGGGTGGAGGCCCCAACGACGTCCGGGCATCAGCGCCCGCTTGCAAAAATCTCCATCAGCTCTTGCGGGGGAACGACTTCGAGCTGCGCATACGTACACTCGCTCGGCTTCTTGTCGGTACGCCATCGGCGAAACTGCGCCATGTGCCGAAATCGGCTGCCCTGCATATGTTCGTACGCAACCTCCACCACCAGCTCAACACGCACCGGTTCCCACGACAGGTCTTTGCCCTGACTCCATCGGCTCTGACCGCCCGGCATGCGCTGCTCCCCTGCACCCAGTTCCGCCCACCCGCGCCACGGATGATCCACCAGAGCGTCGGCTCGATAAGGCTCGAGGAATTCTGCCAGCTCGCGCCGCTTCTCTTGCGTAAAACTGGCACACACGCCCACATGCTGCAGCGCGCCCGCATCATCGAATAGCCCCAGTAGCAGCGAACCAACATGGGGCTCCCCAGTCTTGTGCCAGCGGAACCCGGCAACCACACAGTCGCAGTCCCGTTCGTGTTTTATCTTCAGCATGACGCGCTTATCCGGTTCGTAGGTCCCCGCAATCGGCTTGGCCATCACCCCGTCGAGACCAGCGCCCTCGAAGCGGCGAAACCAGTCCGTCGCGACACTCGCCTGGCCGGCCGCCGGCGTGATGTGGACCGGCGGCACAGCCGACCGTAGCATCTCTTCCAGTTCCTTGCGCCTGGTCTGGAACGGTTCTCCGCGCAAGTCGCGGTCCCCTGCGCAAAGTAAATCGAAGAACACAATCGACGCCGGCGTTTGTTGGGACAAAAGCTTTACCCGGGAGGCTGCCGGATGAATGCGCAGCTGCAACAACTCAAAATCAAGACCGCGCTCAGTGGCGATGACGATTTCACCATCGAGTACACAGCGCGGGGGCAGCTGCGCAAGCAGCGTCTCGACCAGCTCGGGAAAGTAGCGGTTGAGTGATTTTTGATCGCGGCTCTGGATCAGGATCTCGTCGCCATCACGGAATACGAGCGCGCGAAACCCATCCCACTTCGGTTCAAAAATCCATCCGTTGCCCGGCGGGAAATCGTCCACTCGCTTGGCGAGCATCGGCAACACCGGTGGATTCACGGGAAGCTGCATGCCCCATGGTATATCGATCTATTCTAAAATCCCCGCATGCCTGTCGACCCGCGCAGAACCGTCTCTGATCTTGAACAGCTTCGTTCCCTCACAGCGGACGAACATGGAGCGCAACGCATCGCCTGGACGCCAACCTGGCTCAAAGCCCGGGCCTGGTTTCAGAGTAAGCTGGCGCAGTTGCCGGTGGAACACCACCTCGACGCCGCGGGAAACTCCTGGACCACTCTGCGCGGCAACTCCGATCAAGCCCTCATCCTTGGCAGTCATCTCGACTCCGTCCCCAACGGAGGTTGGCTCGACGGCGCGCTCGGCGTTCTGGCCGGCTTCGAGGTGCTACGTAGTTTGGCAGAGGACTACCAGGGCAAGCCGCCGATCACGATTCGCCTGGTGGATTGGGCAGACGAGGAAGGCGCGCGCTTCGGCCGCAGTCTCTTCGGGTCCTCTGCCTTCGCCGGCACGCACACCATCGAGGCCGACCGCGGCCGTACCGATCGCGATGGAGTTCGCCTGGAGGATGCGTTACTCCAATGTCAGATCGATGTTGACCGCATCGGGGACGCGGCTCGCGAACGTGCCCATGCGGGCGCCTACCTGGAGCTGCATATAGAGCAGGGCCCTGTCCTCGAGTCCATGCAGCTTCCCCTCGGGGTGGTGCTCGGAACCAAGGGAGTGGAACGCCACGCGATCACCTTTCACGGTCAGGAAGCACATTCCGGGTCCACCCCGATGGCGGTGCGACGGGACGCCCTCGCCGCAGCCGCGAAGCTCGCTCTTGAAATTCGCCCCATTGCCCGCAAGCATCCCGATGCGGTGGCGACGATGGGCAGTGTAAAGACGTTTCCGGGCATCGTCACGGCCGTGGTCGGCCGCTGTGAAACCACCCTGGATATGCGTGACCTCGACGCGGCTGTGCTGGCATCGATGTTGGCGGAGGCCAAGGAGGCCAGCCGGCGTTTCGCCGCCGAGGAAGGCTGCACGGTCGAATGGTCGAAAATCTGGAGCATCGAACCCATACCATTCGATCCGCGGTTGATCGAATTATGCGATGAGGCGGTTAAGGAGACTGCAGGCAAATCACACCAACTGCCGTCGGGCCCGCTGCACGATGCCGCAGAGGTCGCCCGTGCGGGCATCCCAGTGGTGATGATGTTCACTCAATCGCTGAACGGTCTCAGCCACAACCCAGCAGAAAATACCCGCACCGAACACCTCGAGCTAGCGGTGCAGGCCTACGACCGCCTGGCCAGAAAAGCAATGCATCTGCTAACCGCGTAGAACTGGATCGGGTACTTTACCTGCTGCATGCGTAGCAATGCCAGCGCCAGAGGGCGTTGTTTCCCGGGCCGCTATTTTTGGGGCGAGTGATTGCCAGGTAAGAGTGAGCGTGTTGCTTGGTAGTGCAGAGCTTCATCTGACGGTCGGCAGGGTCAATCTTTTCTTCCGCCGGCAATTCGCCCGCTATCAGATTGAAATACCCGTACCGTGTTGCGTAGTAGCGGCCGCAGTTCGCGAATACGCATTTAAAAACGCCCGCTGGAAATAGCGTAGAAACGTGGGGCGCCATTTTGCGATAGTGGCAATCACACAACGGGACTTTCTCTTCGCTCATGGCTCGAATCTTCTCCCGTAAAATGCCGCAGGCGAATGCAGCCCCGTCGGTTACGGTAGTCAGGCGCTCGTCTGGAGCGAAAGCTCTGGAAAGCTGGAGGCGAGGAAAGAACGACCTTACTACCCCCTAAGTATACTCCCGAAAGTGTGGCTGTGCTGATGGGCGCCCATAGCCTACCCGCGGAGGAGCAGCAACTGCCTACGTGGTTTTTGCCCTCGGATAGTGCATAATTATGGTTCCCACTAGCGTCGAGGAGCAGGTATCGCCTCATGAGCGGCCAAACGTCTTTCGTGCAGCAGGCCCCGGTTCACCCGGAAACCTCCGCGCGCTTCGCAGACCTGCATCCCCCGTTCGACCGGCAAGCCGCAATCCCCGAGGCCAACCGTTGCCTCTACTGTTTTGACGCGCCCTGTACCACCGCCTGCCCCACTCACATCGATGTACCGCGATTTATCAAGAAGATCGCCAGCGGCAACCTGGCCGGCTCAGCCCGCACCATCCTGGACGCCAACATCCTGGGCGCCAGCTGCGCCCGCGCCTGCCCGGTGGATGTTTTATGTGAAGGCGCCTGCGTCATGCATCGCTATAACAAACAGCCGATTCAAATCGCGCGCCTGCAGCGCTTCGCCATGGATTCGCTGCACGCGAGCGGTGCCCCGTTGCCCTTCACCCCGGCAGCGGACACCGGCCTGTCCGTAGCCCTCATCGGCGCCGGCCCCGCCTCGCTCGCCTGCGCCGCTGAGTTGCGCCGCCGCGGTATTGGAGCCACCATTTATGATGCCCACCCTCTGCCCGGCGGCTTGAACACCTACGGTGTCGCGGAGTACAAACTGCCCCTGGTCGAGAGCTTGCGCGAAATTGAAATGCTCTCCCAACTGGGGGTCCAATTTCACTTCGATACCCTGGTCGACGCCCAGAAGTTGGCAGAACTGGAACGGAATTACGATGCCATCTTCCTCGGGATCGGGCTGGGCGCAGGCCACGAGCTTGGCATCCCCGGCGAAGATCTACCGGGTGTCACCAACGCCCTCGATCTGATCGCTGGTTACAAGTCAGGAGAGCGCACCCAGGTGCCGCCGCGCGTCGCTGTGATCGGAGCGGGAAACACTGCCATCGACGCGGCCATCGCGTCCGTCCGCCTGGGCGCGAGCGATGTACACATCATCTACCGGCGTGGACCGGAGCAGATGTCGGCCTTTTCCTTCGAGTACGAGCACGCCCGGCTTGAGGGCGTGAAGTTTCTCTGGAATACCCAGCTCACACGCATCTTCGGCGGCGAGGCGGTGCAAGCCGTTGAGCTTACCGGCTCCATCACACTGCCGGTCGACCTGCTGGTGCTAGCGATCGGACAAGCGGCCCAAACCGGAGTGTCCGATAAAGTCCAGCGTGAGCACGGCCGCATCGTCATCGACCGGGCTACCGGCCAGACGTCCAATCCCAAATACTTCTCTGGCGGCGATTGCACCAATGGCGGCCGCGAAGTGGTCGACGCAGTCGCAGACGGAAAACGCGCAGGCATCGGTATTGCCGCGTGGCTGGAGGCCGCCCATGTCTCAGCTTAAGCCCACCCTCGCGACCACTTTCTGTGGCATCCCCTGCCTCAATCCCTTCTGGCTCGCGTCCGCTCCGCCCACCAATTGCGGGGAGCAGATCATGCGCGCCTTCGATGCCGGCTGGGGCGGCGCCGTATGGAAGACCATTGGTGAACCCATCACCAACGTGAGTTCGCGCTACTCCTCGATCGATTGGGAAGGCCGCCGGATGATGGGCTTCAATAACATCGAACTCATTTCCGATCGCCCCATCGAGGTCAACCTGCAGGAGATGGCGGAAGTGAAGCGCCGCTACCCGCAGCATGTGGTCATCGCTTCCCTCATGGTCGAGAGCAAGCGCGATGTATGGCACGACATCGTGCAGCGTGCAGAAGACGCCGGGGCCGACGGGCTGGAACTCAACTTCGGTTGCCCGCATGGGATGAGCGAACGTGGAATGGGATCCGCGGTTGGCCAGGTGCCCGAGTATTGCCAGCAGATTACCGGCTGGGTCAAGGAAAAGGCGCGCACGCCGGTGATCGTAAAGCTCACGCCGAACATCTCCGACATCCGCATGCCGGCGCGCGCGGCCAAGCGCGGCGGCGCCGATGCACTCTCGGCAATCAACACCATCAACTCCATCACCAGCATCGACCTGGATACACTGCAGCCCAACCCAAACGTCGACGGCAAAAGCTCCCATGGCGGTTACTGCGGCCCTGCCGTAAAGCCGATCGCGCTTAATTTGGTGCACGAGGTGTTGTCTGACCCGCTGGGCGCCTTACCTGTTTCCGGCATCGGCGGCATCGCGAACTGGAAAGACGCTGCGGAATTTATTCTCCTCGGGTGCGGAACCGTGCAGGTATGTACGGCAGCCATGCACTACGGCTACCGCATTGTGGAGGATATGCAGGACGGCTTGCTTGCCTGGATGGCGGACAAAGGCTTCGCCACCATCGACGACTTCCGTGGCCGCTCGCTGCCCACGGTCACCGACTGGAACCAACTCAACCTGAATTACCAGATCGTGGCCCGTATCCACGAAAATCTTTGTATCGGATGCCAGCTTTGTTACACCGCCTGCTGGGATGGCGCTCACCAATGCATTCATCTTGATCGCACGTCCGCTGCACCTGATATCACACGCACTCCCGCGATGGTAGAAGCAGAAGCCGCTCGCCGCATCACGACCACACCTATTCCCAAACTCGACTCTACCGGCCTGGGCCGCACCAACGCCGTGACTCCACTGGAACGCATCCCACGCGTGGACGAACATCACTGTGTCGGTTGCAATCTCTGTTCGCTGGTTTGCCCGGTGGAAGGCTGCATTACCATGGAGCGCGTCGAAAACGGGCTACCCCCGCAGAGCTGGGCGGAGCGCACCACGCAATTATGTCCACCCTGATCCAGAACGGCACCGTAGTGAATGCGGATGGGCAGCGCCGCGCCGACGTGCTCATCGACGGCGAGACCATCGCTCAGGTCGGCCCCGACATTTCGCCAAACGGGCACACGGTGGTCGACGCCACCGGTTTGCTGGTGATGCCCGGCGGCGTGGACGTTCACACCCATCTCGATATGCCCTTCGGCGGCACAGTATCGGCCGACGATTACCGCACCGGCACCATGGCCGCAGCCGTGGGCGGCACCACCACGGTGATCGACTTCGCCTTGCAGTCCATGGGCCATACGATGGGCGAGGCGCTTGAAACCTGGCTGGCCAAGAGCGCCGGCAAAGCCTGCATCGACTACGGTCTGCACATGGCCGTCACTGACCTGGGACCGGGCGACGGTGCGCAAGGTTTGGCCGAGATGGAAACGATGGTGAAGAAAGGAATCTCATCGTTCAAGCTCTTCATGGCCTACCCCAACGTGCTCATGATCGACGACGGGCTGATGTTCAAGGTCATGCATAAAGCCGGCCAGATGAATGCGCTCTGCTGTGTGCACGCGGAGAATGGCAGCGTCATCGACATCGTGGTCGCGCGCATGATCGCCGAAGGCAAGACCGCGCCTCACTATCATGCGCACAGCCGCTCCGCCCACGCGGAAGCAGAAGCCACCCATCGCGCCATCGCCATCGCCCACATGGCAAACGCCCCTGTCTACATCGTGCACCTCTCCAACGAACACTCGCTGCGGGAGCTCAAACATGCCCAGGCGCGCGGCCTGCAGGCATTAGCGGAAACCTGCCCTCAGTACCTGGTCCTTTCGCTCGAAGAGCATATGCCGGGCAAAAGCTGGGACGAAGCGAAGTACGTCTTTACTCCACCGCTGCGTGAAAAGCGCAACCAGGCGCCGCTGTGGAAAGCACTGGAAGACGGCACGCTGGCGGTGGTCTCGACCGACCATTGCCCTTTCCGCTTGGCTGACCAAAAATCGCTGGGCAAGAACGACTTCAGAAAAATTCCCAACGGCGGACCGGGGATCGAGAATCGACTGCAGATCCTGTGGCAATTCGGCGTCAATACCGGGCAGCTCACCCGGGAAAGATTTGTGGAACTCTGTTGCACCGCACCCGCGCGCATCTTCGGCATGCCGCAAAAGGGGGTCATCGCTCCCGGCAAAGATGCGGATGTGCTTCTCTGGGATCCCAACGCGGCCTACACCATCTCTGCCGCGACGCAAGTGATGGCGACAGACTACTCCATGTTCGAAGGCTGGAAAGTCTCCGGCAACGCCCGCCACGTCTTCTCTCGCGGAGAGTTGCGTGGTCAAAGACGGGCAGTGGATCGGGGAGACCGGGCGCGGACGCTTTCTCAAACGAGAAGCCAATGCCGGGGGCTTCGCCTGATGGTCACGCCCGCCGGGGCCGTAGACTCGCATTTATACAACAGCGATCTGGCGCCTACCACGGCGGCTAATCGTACCTGGGGCACTTACAATTACATCGCTTTGTGGTTCTCCATGTCGATGGAGGTCACCACTTACATGCTGGCGTCTTCGCTGATTGCCGGCGGCATGAATTGGAAGCAGGCGATCTTTACCATTCTGCTGGGTAATCTGATCGTGCTTTTGCCCATGCTGCTCAATGCCCATGCGGGCGCCAAGTACGGTATTCCCTTCCCGGTCTTTGTGCGCGCCAGCTTCGGCACCCTGGGCGCGAACATTCCTGCCATGCTGCGTGCGCTGGTGGCTTGCGGATGGTTCGGCATTCAATCCTGGCTGGGCGGCCAGGCGATCGCCGCCATGATTGCTGTTATCTGGCCGGCGACCGCACACGTGCCCGCTGTCTTGTGGGCCAGCTTTCTCGGCTTCTGGCTGCTGAACATGTTGGTCGTCTGGAGTGGGGTCGAATCGATCCGCTTCCTGCAGAGCTTCTCGGCGCCCTTCATGCTGGTGATGTCGCTCATGCTGCTCTTCTGGATGCTGCATAAGGCGGGCGGCTTCGGGCCCATGCTTTCCGCACCCAGCCGCTTCCACTCGACCGGCAGCTTTCTGCATTTCTTTTTTCCCTCGTTGACGGCGATGGTTGGTTACTGGGCGACGCTGTCGTTGAACATCCCCGACTTCACCCGTTACGCGAAATCACAGGACTCGCAAATTGTCGGCCAGGCTTTTGGCCTGCCGGTTGCGATGACGCTGTACTCGTTTGTTGGGATCGCATGTACTTCCGCCTCGGAGACCATCTTTGGCGAGCCTATATGGTCGCCTATTACGCTGCTCGGGCGCTTCCATCAACCGGTGGTGGCGTTGCTTGCACTGGTCGCGGTTCTGGTGGCGACGCTCAATGTGAACATTGGCGCGAATGTGGTTTCGCCGTCGAACGATTTCTCGAATCTCGCGCCGCGTCTGATCAGCTTCCGCACCGGTGGCCTCATCACCGGATTTCTCGGTCTCGCGATGATGCCCTGGAAGCTGATGAGCACCTTCGGCACTTATATCTTCGGCTGGCTCGTTGGCTACTCCGGTCTGCTTGGGCCGGTAGCCGGGATCATGGTGGCTGACTACTTCCTGATTCGCGGAACGCATCTGGACGTGGCCTCGCTTTATCATCGCGGTGGCCCTTACGAGTACTCCCGCGGATTTAATCCCCGCGCAGTCGCCGCGTTAGTGGCCGGCGTGTTCGTGGCTCTTATCGGTCTGGCCGTATCGCCCCTTCGCTTTCTCTATGATTACGCCTGGTTCGTAGGCTTCTTTGTATCCGCCGCCATGTACTACTCACTCATGCTCCGCTTTAAGCCAAGCGTGGAGCAGACTCTGTAGGCGCGACTCTAAAGGCAGGTTCGGTGCTAGATGACATGCATAGACGGCTTTAGCCGCGAGGTACGTCTTTCATCCTGTGCTTCTCTTCGCGCTGATGACAGATGCCCTCAGGGGCTAAGGCGCCGGGAGCTCTCAACGAATTACGGCACGGCTAAGCCGTGCCCTTCCGGGCACCGAATTCTCATCCGCGACCGGATCTCAAACGCAGACTCGAAAACGATGCGTTTACAGCACTGCTTACCGGGGAAGCCGCTGACCACGTCTCACCAGATGGTGCAGCGATTCACCGGCGCCATCGGCTGGCCGGCCTTGCAGCTAAATGCCCGCTGAAACTCCGGCAGATTCAACACCACTCCGTTGGCACGGAACTCTTCCGGCGAGTGCGGATCCGTCTGCATGCGCAAGCGCAAATTCTCCGGCCGGTTGTTCTGGCACCAATTCTGTCCGAAGGCCACAAAGAATTGCTGTTCCGGAGTTAACCCTCCATACTCCGCGCTTCCCTTCTGCTTCAGGTCGGTGCCGTTCTTCTGCGCTCGATCAAGGTAGGCCAGAAAAGCCAGCTTCAATCCCCCTAGATCGGCAATGTTCTCGCCTAAAGTAAGTTTGCCGTTCACGTGCAGGTCGTCCACACCGATAAACCCGTCATACTCCTTCACGACACACTCGGCGCGATCATCAAACTGCTTGCCATCGGCCTTCGACCACCAGTCTTCCAGGTTGCCCTTGCCATCGAATTGCCTGCCCTCGTCATCGAAGCCGTGAGTCAGTTCATGCCCGATGATGGCCCCCACCGCACCGTAATTCACCGCATCATCCCGGCTGGGATCAAAGAACGGCGGTTGCAAAATCCCGGCAGGAAAATTGATGTCATTCATTTGCGAATTGTAGTAAGCGTTCACGGTCGGCGGGCTCATGCCCCATTCCCCACGGTCTACCGGCTTGCCGATTTTGGCAATGTCGCGCCTCTCTTCAAAGGCAGCCGCCTGGAGCGCGTTGCCCAGCGCATCTCCGCGGGTGACGATCAAGGTAGAGTAGTCACGCCATTTATCCGGATAGCCGATCTTATTGGCAACCTCATGCAGTTTCTCTTCGGCGCGGGCTTTAGTGGCCGGGCTCATCCAGCTGAGTTGTTCAATGTCGCGGCCCATCGCGGCTTCCACATCGTGAGTCAGCTCCAGTGTTCGCTGTTTGTCTTTAGGACTAAAGCGCCGCTCAACATAAACCTGGCCCAGCGCTTCGCCTAACGCATCATCGGTTACCGATACACACCGTTTCCACCTCACTTTCTGTTCCGGTTGGCCCTCCAGCACCTTGCCATAGAAATCGAAAGACTCGTGGTCAAGCGCCTGGGGCAAAGCGGTGGTTGGTAAATGGCGGATCAGTGCCCAACGCAGGTAGGTCTTCCAATCATCAAGACTAGTCCTGCCAAGAAGCTGGTTCAGGCCGGAAAAATAAGCTGGTACGGTAACGTTGAGAGATTCCACCGGCGGCGCATGCGCGGCACGCAAAAAGTGAACGAAGCTGAACTGTGGCGTGCTGCTGTCAAGTTTCGACAGGTCCACTTTGTGGTAGAGATTTGCAGGATCGCGCCGCTCCACCGCGCTCAGCGAGAAGCCGGCAAGCGTTGTTTCAAGCCTGAGCACCATAGCGGCATCCTTCGCCGCCTGTGCCTGGGGTTCACCAAGCAGTTCGAAAGTACGCGCAATGTGGGCCTGGTACTGGTCACGCAGCTTAACAGACTTATCATCCTTGCGTTCGTAGTACCCTTTTTCCGGCAAGCCTAAGTCCAACTGGTCAAGAACCGCGATCTGCTGGGTCGCATCTTTGAAGTCCTGATCGGAGCTGAAAGCGAACAGCGTGTTCACACCGATACTGTCCAGATAGGCCGTCAGTTCCGGCAACTCATCTTTTGATTTAAGCGCCGCGATGCGATCCAACAATGGTTGCAGCGGCTTAAGCCCAGCCTGATTCACCCCTTCGACATTCATGCAGGTGCCATAGTAGTCGCCGATTTTTTGTTCGTTCGGGGTCCGCGGACCCGTGCTGCCGGCAGCCTGCTCAAGAATGGACTTCAACACCAGCAAGTTCTGGTCACTGATTTCGTTGAACTGCCCATAAGAAGATTCGTCCGCGGGAATCGGAGTCTGCTTCAGATACCCGCCACAAGCGTACTGGTAGAAGTTCACGCAGGGATCGGCGCTGGTATCCATCGACTTCGGGTCGAACGCCTGCAAAGTTTTTTGCGGCGCTTGTTCCTGTCCCCACGCCGGAAGCAACGCTGCAAAAAGCAGAACCAACAATGTGCGCATAGTGATTAGTTACGCTCTTTCAAAAATAAAGCTGCAACCTCCAGACCCTGAGTCGGGTGGCTGCCACTCAATTACCCCTGAGGTTCGTCCACGCCATTTTCCATTTTCTTAGAGCAGGACGCATGTCACAAGCCACCCGGATGATAGGTCCGCTCGGTGTGCCCCTTCAGCTGTTCGGGATAGAAATAGACGTCGCGCAAATTCCCGGTGGTATACCGATCAACCTGATCACTGAAGTGCCGCGACTGCGGATGCCCGCTTTCCCCGCCGGCGGTCACCGCCCTGGCTTTTACCTTATCCCCAAATTCCACCACCGCGACGAAGCTGTTCCCCTTGAAACCGTACCACTTCTTTGTCCCAGGATAGGCCTTTGCTCCGAAAGCAGCCAGCGAGCCAAAGGTGGACGAAGTAAATCCCACCGGCGTGCTGGGCTTGCTGTCGTCGAAATGCTGCACGATATCTCCGGTCAGACGTTGATAACGATTGATCTGTCCCCAGGGTGTCCGCCAGGTTCCGAAGTCTGCGGTCAGATTGTCAGACGCCTTGGTCAGCGCCTGCAGACCCCCGTCGGGCGGCACTACCGGTGCACCGAAATCTTCATGCCCCGCGGGCTGGCCGGACCAGGCGATCTCCCGGGCCCAGAACATGGCCAGCGAGGTAGCGACGGAATCGACACCCCAGCGAAGATCCCAGCGCTGGAGCTCGGCAATCTGGCCGGCGAGCGAACTCTTCATCGGGGAATCCTGCGGCAGGTCGATCCAGGCCCTGATAAGCCCAGACAGCGGCTTGATAAACCAGGGCAGATAGCTGTCGTAGGCCGCAGCCACCAACCCATCCAGGGTGAAATCTTTCTTGCCCTGCAGCAACCGCATGGCATGCAGACCGCGAGCTGACTCCTTGCCGGTTTCGACATAAGCCGGGTAGTCCTGCCGGCGCAAGCTGCTTTCTCCTGCGCCGTTCCACGGGGAGTCGTTCACGTTGAACACATATCCACTCTTCGGGTCAAGCAAATGTGGCGATTCTTCCACCGTCAGCAACCCATGCCAGTCGGTGGCGGGGTCACTCCCATCCACTGGCTTGGTGAAGTCGAAATGCGTATCCCTGCGCGGAATATAGTTACCGTGAAAGTACGCTATGTGGCCGTCCGCATCCGCATAGACGGTGTTATTCGAGGAGTTCGCTTCCAGCTCCATGGTCTTCAGGTATTCCTGGTAGTTTTTCGCCTTGGTCCGCAGGAAAGACTGCATCAGCGCCTTTACCGGCTCCTGCATCAGCTTGATGGCCACCCACTTTCCATCCTGCTCGCGAATGACCGGACCGTGCTGAGTGTAGTAGACGGTAAACTTCTTCTCTGCCATTCCGTGCGCCGTCCAATACGGTACCGTGATCGGCTTCTCGACGACCGGTCGCTCCTCGTCGCCGAACTTGTAAACATAATGGCCGTCTTTGCTCTCGATCGTCTCCAGGTATTCATCGACGGCGTCTACGCCGCTCGAGGTATGCATCCATCCCACCCTGGAATTGAACCCCTGGTAGATAAAGAACTGCCCCCAGGTAACCGCGCCATACGCATCGAGCCCTTCTCCGCTGGCCATCTGCAACTCCGACCGGAAGAAAAACAAGACGTGCGGATTGATCAGCAACAGTGAATGATGCTGTATCGTGTTCGACGGCGCAATCGCGATTCCGTTGGATCCTCCCGGCTCCCCCTGCTCCTGCTGGGGCAATGCGGAGACGTCTTTGCGGCCGCCGTAAAACGCGGCTAACTGTTTGAGGTCGATTCGCTCGAAATCGCCGCCGATGCTGCCCTCGGTGAACGAAAGCGCCATCCACGGTTCGAAGTGGCGGATCACCCGCGGCTTGACTGCGGGATGTTTTGCCAGATAGAAGTTGACTCCATCGGCGAAGGCTACCATCAACTTCTGCAGCCAATCCGGGCTCTCCCCGTACTCTTTCTGCAGGGCCTCGGGATCGACGAACAGCTTCATCCGCAGGTCTTGATAAATCTTGTCTTCTCCCTCGGTCTCGGCCAGGCGGCCCATAGCGTTGAGGTAGTTGGTCTCTACCCGGTTGTAGTCGTCTTCGCATTGCGCGTAGATCATGCCGAACACGGCATCCGCATCGGTATCTCCGTAAACATGGGCGATACCCCAATCGTCGCGGACAATCCTGACGTGCGCGGCCTCCTGTCCCCACCGCGTTCTTTCGTTGGACTCCTGTGCGTGGCACGAGCGGAAGCAACGCCGCCAGTATGACGACGACGGCAATCCCTAAAGCAGCGCGTTTGTTTGTCTGCATCTGGATCTCATCAGGAAAATAGTAGTAGCCGCAACCGTGCTGGGAATGATCAGCATGAGCAAGCCACGCTGATAGCTTCCGGTAAAGTCTTTTGCCAGGCCCATCCCCAAAGGACCAACAAATCCACCCAGGATTCCGACTGTATTCATGGTCGCGATCCCGGCGGCCGCGGATTTGCCATGCAGGAAACTGATTGCAAGGGCAAGCAGCGGCCCCTGCAGGGAGAAGTAGCTGATAGATGCCATCGCCAGTGCAGGAACCACGAGGAAAGGCGCTACCGACAAACCAGCGATCAGATAGCCACCGGTAATCAGCAGAAAGGGGATGGCGACATGCAGGTAGCGTTCCTTCGTGCGGTCCGAGTGCATGGCGTTGAGGATCATCGCGGGAGCTCCGAGCAGATTCATCATGGCCACCAGAAAACCCACATTGCGAATGCTCAGGCCGGTGAGCCCCTGCACAATCGCGGGAGCGGAAAACGTGTAGGCGTAACTGGTGCCAAGCATGCAAAGAAAAACCAGGCTAATCTGCCACACGCGACGATCGAGCAGGGCGCGTCCGATATTTATGCTGTGACCATCGACCGGGCCGCTGGGGCGCAAATGATGGAGAATCCACTGCCGTTCCTCCTCCGTAAGCCATTTCGCTTCTTCCGGGCCGCAGGGCAGGTAGACCAGCAGGACGATACTCAGCACGACGGCCGGCAGCCCTTCAATGAGAAACAGCCATTGCCAGCCGGCGAGACCCGCCTTGCCCTGCAGGCCGAGAAGTAACCCTGCAACCGCCCCCATGAGCACTGTGCTGATGGGATAGGCGATGTAGAAGCGGCTGATGGCACGCGCCCGCATATGCTGCGGGAACCACTGCCCAAGATAAAAGATGACACCGGGGAAGAAGCCCGCCTCCGCCATCCCTAACAGGAACCGCATGACGTAGAACTGCACCGGCGTCTTAACGAACATCATGCCCATCGCCAGCAGCCCCCAGGTGAACATGATGCGAGCAAACCAGCGGCGTGCGCCTACGCGATAAAGCAGCAGGTTAGAGGGCACCTCACAAGCGGCGTAGCTTACGAAGAAGAGGCCGGCGCCGAAGCCATAGGCGGACGCGCTGAAGTGCAAATCGCGGTTCATCTGTAAGGAGGCAAAGCTGATGTTCACCCGGTCCATATAGGCGATGCCGTAACCGAGGAAGAACAGCGGGATCAGCCGCAAACTGGCCTTGCGCAGGGCCGCGTGTCCGACCGCATGGTCCAAAGGCAGAGGCTGAGCGACGGACATGCCGCAGGATAACATCCTTACTTTTGGCCCTCTGCAACTAGAATGAACCGCAAGAGGTCAATGAATGGAAGAAGGCCTGGCGGACCCCAGACTCTCTGGGGAGTGGTTTGCCCTTGCCTGGTCGCGAGAAGTTGCGGCTGGCACGCTTCTGGCGCGCAGGCTTCTGGGTTGCGACGTGGTACTGTGGCGCTCGCCCGACGGGATTCACTGCTGGCGCGATCTCTGTGTTCACCGCGGCGCAAAGCTTTCGCTGGGTAGATTGTGCGGCGACCGCCTGGTGTGTCCCTATCATGCGTGGGAATACAACTCCAGCGGCCAGTGTGTATTGATCCCGGCCAATCCAAACCAACCTCCTCCGGCCAAGGCGCGTGCGCAAACCTATCTGGCCCGCGAAAAATACGGAATGATCTGGGTGTGCCTGGGAGAGCCGCTGGGCGACGTTCCCCAATTCCCTTATGGGGATGACCCAGCCTTCCGCCTGATGCTCGCCGGTCCCTATTTCTTTCACGCCCAGGGACCCCGGGTGATCGAGAACTTCCTCGACGTGGGCCACCTCGGTTTTGTGCATGCGGGACTGCTGGGGGATCCGCAGCATGGTGAGATCGAAGATTACCAGGCAGGGATCGGGCCCGATGGGCCTGAGGCGCATGAAATTCGCATCTGGCAGCCGGATCCGGACGGCACGGGCAAGGGCGCGCTGGTCACCTATCACTACTGGGCCTCTGCTCCCCTCACGGTGGGCCTTGAGAAGGTACACGGCCGGCAGCGCTTCGGAATCCTGGCGCAGGTAGCACCGGTCGACGCAGGCACTTGTGAATCGCGGCTGGTGATCGCGATGGACTACGCGCACGAGGTTCCCGAGGAAGAGATCATCCGCTTCCAGGACCAGGTCACCGCGCAGGATAAGGTTGTGGTCGAATCACAGCGGCCTGAGCTGCTGCCCCTCGACCTGCAATCGGAATTGCACTTGCGTTCAGACCGCATGGCGATTGCCTATCGCAAGTGGCTGCGGGAGATTGGCTTGCGATATGGAACAGCCTGAGTGGTTCAGCGCTGGGGACATTGATGGATTTTTCGGACTGTTCTTCAGCGGCTTCCCTGATCTTCTGCTGATCGTAGGCCTGGCGCCTGTCTGCGGTTTTCCTTTAAGCTTCGTGGCTAGCCGCATTCTTCCCGGCGCGGCAATTTCCATCCTGGCGGGAAATTTCTTCTATGCCTTTCAGGCTCGGCGCCTGGCGCGCAGAGAAGGCCGCAGCGACGTCACTGCCATCCCTTTCGGCGTCAATACGCCTACCATCTTTGCTTATGTGTTCCTCATCATGGGTCCTGTGTATGTCAGGACCCATGATGCAACCATGGCCTGGCATGCCGGTGTGTTCGCCAGCCTGGTGAGCGGCATGGTGCAAACCGCGGGCTCATTCGTAACCAACTGGCTTCGCCGCAACACGCCGCGGGCTGCCCTGCTCTCTCCACTCGCGGGATTGGCCCTCGCCTACCTGTGCCTGGGTTTCGTGTTCGGCGTCTTTCAAGAGCCGGCCGTCGCGCTCTTGCCGATGCTGGTGCTGTTTAGCCTGTATGGCTCGCAGCTCAAGCTTCCTTACCGTCTGCCGCCAGGCCTGCTGGCCATTGGCATCGGCGCGATCCTGGTGGCGGTGCTGCGACGGCTGCATATCTATACCGTTGCTGTACCTGCAGTGCCGGAAGTGAGACTATACCTGCCTCACGCCGTGAACATCTTCACGCTCTTCAAAGAACAAAGTTATTGGCCGTTCCTGGCGATCATTGTGCCCCTGGCCGCGCTCGACACGCTGGCATCGCTGATGATTTTGGAAAGTGTCAAAGTTGCCGGCGATGACTACGCGACCAGACCGTCTCTGTTGATGAATGGGCTGGGCACGATTGCTGCAGCCTGCCTGGGCAGTCCCTTCCCTACCACGCTTTATCTTGGCCATGCAGCCCATAAGGCCAATGGCGCCCGCTCGGGCTATTCCCTCCTGAATGGGCTGGTGACGTTGGCGCTTTGTACGACTGGGGTTCTGCCGATCGTTCTTCGTTTCGTCCCGCTGGAGGTAGCCGCGCCGGTCATCATCTGGTTCGGATTGATTACTGTGGGACAGGCGGTCACTGAGGTACCTGCGAACCAGGCGATCGCCGTGGTCATGGGTCTCATTCCGGCGCTCTCGCAATGGGCTACCAGCATTGCGGATACGGTCGCGCGCAAAGCAGGCAGTAGCCTGATGGAGATTGCGCCCCGTATGGGCGGCGACCTGGCCATGGGCGGCTTGATTGCGCTGGGTCAGGGCTCGCTGTTGACCTCGATGCTGTGGTCCGCTGCGTTGGCATTCATCGTACAGCGCCGTTTTTTGCCTGCGGCCGGATGGGTGGCAGCCGCAGCAGGATTTTCTACCGTGGGAATTATCCACGCCTACAAGCTCTCGCCTAATGGTGTGGAAAGCCTGATTGGCTGGTGGGTTGCACCGCAGTTTACACTCGGCTACGCAGGCGGGGCCGCATTCCTGCTGGCCTGCGCGTGGTATGCGCAAAGGAAAGGAAACAGTCATGGAGCGTAATAGTTCAAGCGTCCTCGATCTTGCGGGCACCACAAAATTGTCATCCCGACCGGAGCGTACCCGGATTTCCTACTTCGCGCTGCCGGCAACGACTACGTATGCGGTTTTCTTTAAGAAAACCGCATGATGTTGATCAACGCCACGGATCTCGACGGGAAATCCGGCGGAGCGTAGTGGAGGGACCTGCGGTTCTTTTCCCTGTACTCACATGCCCTCCTTAGCCCCTGTGGCTGCTCTCCCCATCCATCGAGACAACTCTCAATGGAAGCGTCGCTCTCCACATTGTCATCCCGAGCGAAGTCGAGGGATCTGCAGTTCTTTCCCTACCGCAGTACTCGCGTCTCGCTGGTGACCATGAGCAGGCGGGTACTCGTCAACAGCAACCCTAGAAACGACAAAGCGCTCGTCGTTGAAGGGAAACGGGCAACTTCGGCAGCGATCTTGCGTTGTATGCTGAACCAAGGGGGGTGCGGCTTTTTGCAGCCGATGTGATCCACGATTATGACGAAACGACTTCCACGATCGAAGCCAACATGGACAGATGTTAAGGCAAAGCTCGCCGGCTTTGACCGGATAGGATTAATGGGCCTGATTCAGGATCTTTATGCTGCACAGAAGGACAATCGGACTTTTCTTCACACCCGCTTCGGCTTGGGCGAGGACGTTCTGAAGCCCTACAAGGAAACACTGGACCGCTGGCTCTCGCCAGATGTATTGCGTAACCAGGATATTTCTGTCGCAAAGGCTAAGAAGGCCATTTCCGATTACCGAAAGGCGGTTGGCGAACCTGCAGGGCTCGCAGAGTTGATGGTCTTATATTGCGAAAATGCTGTTGGACTTTTCCAACGATGTCGGCTACCAGGATGGAGACTATTTCTATGCTGTGGTCCAAATGTTCGAAGGGGCTCTCAATCTCACTCACCAGCTATCTGCAGGCGACCGCGACGCCCTAACCGTTCGGCTACAGGGTGTGCGTACCAGCAGCCAAGATCTGGGATTTGGCCTTACCGATGCCTTGGACTCCCTGCTTGCCGATTACATCCGCACCTAAGTACTCTTCGGCATCCGGTGGTCTGTTCCGCCCAGGGCCTACAGGTTGGCCGTTAACCTGTATCCGCGCGCAAGAGCTTCAACGATTTTGAGTCGTCCGTGTCCCGGATTCGTGCGAAAGCTGGTCCGCAATAGACCCGCCCTTTCGAGAACAGCGACATCACGGCTAACTGCCCGAATATCTCGCTTGAGACCGACGGCAAGGTCAGAGATGGGCAGCGATCCTGCCTTCGCGCGCTCCAGCAACCGAACGCGCTCGGATGTCAGGATGTTAAGAAGTTCCATCGGATCTTCAAAGGAAATCGTGATCTCGGCGGGAAGGCTTTCCCCGCGATCCAATTTCTCAGCACGGGCCCGCACACGGCGAAAGAACTCATCGCTTCTACCCGTCTTGATGGTGACTTTATTCTTCTTCATCTTCGAGCCTCCACAACTGTTGGACTTCGCCGATGAACCGTTCGACCAAGGCGGCATAAGTCGTAAATTGAATTGCCTCCACCTCACCCATAAAGTGGCGGTGATGATAATCGTGGCTGTTATCGTAGCCATGCACACGCCCGTTATCTGCCGAACAACGTCTCAGTTAGATGTAAGCAAGACTGTAGGCAGTTAATTTTTCGTCCTCAAACCAGACTTGCTCCTTCAGGAGCGCACCCTTTCTCCTTCCTTTGAGCCGGTGAATCTCACTCGTCGTCGTGTGAACAGACGATCTCTTCTTCGCCACAGGCCGATTTTACCACAGATGGGATCTACGGCGTCCTGGCTGGTCCATCAACGTCCTGTTTCGATGACTGACTCGGCGACCATGCATAGATCGACTATGTAATGCCTTCAGGACCGTCTGAGCAGCGTCCACCAGAACAAACAGGTTATTCGAACCGCAAAGCTTGCACGGGATCGAGTCGAGCCGCTCGACGAGCAGGTATCCATGCTGCGAGGGTTGTCAGAAGAACCACGAACGCAGGTACGGCAAAGAAAATCGCGGGGTCCCGCATCGAGACGCCATAGAGCATGTTTGCAAGCAGCCGCACGAGAAAGAAGGCGGCGCACATCCCACACACTATGCCGGCCAATCCCCTTACCAATCCTTCTCGCAGAACCATATTGCGTACATTGGTCCGGTCGGCTCCCAGGGCCATTCTCACGCCAATCTCCTGGGTCCGCTGCGTGACTGAATACGCCATAACCCCGTAGATGCCTACAGCAGCAAGTAGCAGCGCTATTACTGCAAAGATAGAGAGCAGCAGCATGTCGAATCTCTGCTTTGCTATCGACGTCGACAGAGCATCCTCCATGGTCCGGACGCTTCCCACTGGCAGGCCTCCGCTCGCCCGGGAGAGTTTCTCGGAAACGGCCGAAACAAGCTGCTGCGTTTCGAGGCGTGTGCGAATCAACCACCACATCGGCCCAAATTGAGTCTCGAGTTCGACCATCTGGCCCGGCTCTTGCGCATCAGGAATGATCATGGTCGGCTCGGGCGCCTGGCTCAGATCATCATCGCGCGTATCGCCCACAATGCCGATGATCTGGCGCGGCCTGTCTTCAAATTTCGGCCCCAGACCCTTGCCGATGAGAATCTGTTGTCCCACAGCGTTCTGACTTGCCCAGTAACGCTTCGCCATGGTTTCGTTGATAAGGACCACGGCGGGTGCGCCCGCAGTGTCGTTCGAACTGATGTCTCTGCCGCTAAGGATGGGAACCTTCAGAACGCCGAAGTACCCAGGCGAAACTGCCATCCATTCGCCGTCTCCAGAGACGGCGGAGTTGCTCGATACAGAACTGAAGGGCAGGCCCATTCGACTCGCATAAGGCGCACTAAATGTTGCCGCAGAACTCTCGACTCCAGGGACAGTCGCCAAGTCTCGTCGCGCATCGCGGACCATGCTCGCTACGCCAGCCGCAGTGCCGGTATGGAGACCATGAAGTGGCATAGTCATCAACACAAGATGATGGCTGTCGAAGCCAGGATTGACTCTGCTCAAGGAAATAAACGTGCGAATGAGCAGCGTTGCGCCAATGAGCAAGACCAGGGACAGAGCAACTTCGCTTACAACGACGACAGATTGCACCCTCTTGCTCCGCGCGCCTGTGCCCTGGCGAACGCCGGTCTCACGCAACACGTTTTCGAACCCCTTCCTGCAAACGGCGAGTGCCGGTAGCAGGCCAAAGACCAGGGCTGTCAGCGACGCAAGCCCAGCAGCAAATCCCAGGAGTCGCCAATCGAGTCCAAACGCAAGATTTGATCTTCCGATGTATGGGAGGCTATTGGGACTTGCGATTAGCAAGACACGCACGCCAAACAATCCAAATGCGACTCCCACCATGCAGCCCATTAAACATAGAAGCAGGCTCTCGACCGTAAGTTGGCGCAGTATCCGGCCGCGACCTGCTCCGATGGCCCCACGAATTGCGAACTCGCGCCTTCGGACCGTCATCTGAATCAGCAAAAGATTAGCCAGGTTCGCACAAGCGATGAGGAAGACCAGAATTACCGCGCCCTGTAATAACAAAAGCGAAGGGCGCACATACCTCACCATCGCGTCACGGAACGTTCGAAGCTGAAATTGATAGTCAGGATCCGGCAGGCTGGAGTCGCGGCGCGCTGCCTCTGAAGCAGTATTGAGTTGTGCATTGGCCTGGGCCAGTGTGACGCCAGGCTTTAAGCGCGCGGTTACACCGAAGGAATGGAACTGATCCACACTATTCAGATTGAAGTGAAATGCAATCCAGAGTTGCGCCTCGGGCTCGGAGTGAAAACTTTCGCCCGTAACACCAATGACCGTGTACCACTCTTTGTCGAGCGAGATTTCTTTCCCAATGATCTGTTCATCTCCGCCGAACCGTCGCTTCCACAGGCCGTAGCTGAGCACCACAACGTTCGCGCCCTGGGCACTGTCTTCATCCTCGTTGAACGCACGCCCTAGCGCCAGTGGAGCGCCGAAGAGGCGGAAGTAGTTCGACGTGACGTGGATTCCGTGCACCTGTTCAGGCACTCCAGAGGTCAAACCCATCTCTGATTGGCCGAAGTCGAACGCAGAGATCTCTTGCACGGAACTGGCCCGGTCTCGCCAGAATCGGAGGTCCGGTATCGACGCCCCCTGGATCGATCCACCCGATGACGAGAGAAAGAATTGGACAATGCGATCCGGATCGGGATAGTTGAGCGGCTTTAGAAGCACCGTATCGATTAGGGAGAATACCGCTGTGTTGGCGCCGACACCCAGCGCCAGGGTCAGGACTGCCGCTACTGTAAAGCCCTTCGAACGACGCATCGACCGGAGTGCGTGCCGAACATCCTGGCTCGCCTGCGTCAGCCACAGGAAAGCGCGCCCGTCGCGGTGCGATTGCCGCGTCAGCTCCAAATTGCCGCAAGCGAGTTGCGCCGCCCTCCGTGCTTCCGCAGGAGCCATGCCCGGCCACAGAAATTCGTCCTCAAGAAAGGCAAGATGGGTACGGATCTCGCGTTCAAAATCCGCATCAGCCTCTCTGCTGGTCACGAGATTCCGCAGCTTCGCAAGGGCTTGCGCTATGTACCTGTTCACGCTTGTGTCCATTCGAGAAGCAGATTACGCAGCACTGCCAGATCGAGCGTTCCCTGTAGCAATTGCGACGATCGTTTTCTTCTACTAGACATTCAAGTGATCCGCTCACTAGAGAGTCTCTGACGGTCTTGACTAGTTTGTCAAGTGGTACCGACATCACTGGTCGAATCCTTAGACTTGCCTGCTTCGCGCAAGAGACCTCAGCTAACACTCAGGTTCATCCAAATCGCGCAGCGACATGTTTCCCGGTCAGAGACTTGCTCGCTTTAAGCAGCTCGCGCGGCGTTCCCTCGAACACGACTTTGCCACCTTCGGCGCCTGCGCCCGGCCCCATATCGATGATCCAATCGGCACGCGCCACCACATCCAGGTTGTGCTCAATCACGATCAAGGTCGTTCCGTTGTTGACCATCGCGTCGAGCAGCGCAAGCAGGTTCGCCACGTCGGCCATGTGCAGACCGGTCGTCGGCTCGTCGAGAACTACGATTTGCGAAGGCTTCTCGAGTTCATTTGCCAGTTTCAAGCGTTGACGTTCGCCGCCCGAAAGCGTGTTGAGTCTTTGCCCGAGCGCGATGTACCCGAGTCCCACGTCTTTGAGTGCCTTTAGTGTTGCGAGAATCGGTTTCTCCGTAAAGTAAGACAATGCGTCGACGACGGAGAAATTCAACACTTCGTTGATGTTTTTTCCGCGAAGTGTCAGCGCAAGAACTGCATCGGTAAAACAGCGTCCCTCGCATGTTTCACAGCGAATGGCCACGGGATCGAGGTGCTGCAGATCCGTGTAGATGGCTCCCAGACCTTCGCATGCCGGGCATGCCCCCTTGGAGTTCGCGCTGAAGAGGGCCGGCTCAACTTTGTTGGCCGTCGCAAATGCTTTCCGAATTGCATCCGCCATTCCGGAGTACGTGGCCAGGTTTGATCGTCGCGATCCCGGCGCCAGCGATTGATCGACGTAGACGGCATCCGCGTAATGTTTGCCAAGACAGCCATGAATCAGCGAGCTCTTCCCGCTGCCCGCAACACCGGTGATGACGGTAAGAACGCCCTTTGGAATCTTCACCGTGACGTTGTGGAGATTGTTGAGTGTCGCGTTCTCGACGACAAGATGTCCTTTGCCGGCGCGAGGTTTCTCTTTCAACGCCTGATGCCTGGAAAGGTGTTTCCCCGTCAGCGTGTCACTCTTTTTGAGTGAGTTGAACGGACCTTCGAACACAACGGTCCCACCGGCCCTTCCGGCGCCGGGCCCCATATCGATGATGTGATCGGCAATCGCCATCACTTCAGGCTCGTGTTCTACGACCAGAACTGTGTTTCCGGCATTGCGAAGCTTGGTCAGCGTCTTATTGAGTTTTTGGATGTCGTGCGGGTGCAAACCGATCGTCGGCTCATCGAAGATGTAAAGCGCCTCCGTCAGGCTCGACGACAAATGACGCACCATCTTGACCCGTTGCGATTCTCCACCGGAGAGTGTTACCGTTTCACGGCTCAAACTTAGATAACCAAGTCCGATCTCCACCAGATGATCGAGCCTGTCTGCCAGACGGGCCACCAGCGGAGCGACACTCGGCGCGCGCAACGAATGAACGAACTCCGCCAGCTCACTCACCTGCATCGCTGAACATTCTGCGATGTTCTTTCCGTTGACGCGGCAGGCGCGCGCGACCTCAGACAAACGAGTTCCGCCGCACGCGCTGCACGGTCCTTGCGTCACAATCTTCTCAAACGCCTCACGAAGATTAGCCGGCATCTTCTCCGCGTCTTTGCTCAGGTAGAGGCGCTTGAACTTCGGAATCAGGGCGTCAAAACCCGAGCTGAATGTTTGCCCTTGCTTGTTTTTTTTGACCTTCGTGTCGTCGCGGTAGAGAAACTCGTGCCACTCCTCTTTCGTGTACTTCTTGAGTGGCTTTTTGACGTCGAAGAATCCCGACTTGACGAAGGTGTGCAGATTGTAACCACCCACGTTGAACGTTGGAAAACGCACCGGGCCTTCTTCAAGAGACTTGCTCTTATCGACCAGTGCATCGATATCGATCTGGGAGCCGCGCCCCAGCCCTTCGCACTCCGGACACATGCCCATCGGGTCGTTGAACGAAAGCGCCAGGGCGTGCGGAACCGCGGGTTTTCCAAGACGAGCAAACAAGACGCGCAGCAAGGTGTAGATGTCGGTTACTGTTCCCAATGTCGAGCGCGGATTCCCGCCGATCCGTTGTTGATCGACAATGATTGCGGTCGAGAGATTCGCCAGCATGTCGACGTCAGGTTGACCATACCGTGGCAGAAAAGTCTGCACGAACGTTGGGAACGTCTCATTGAGAAGACGTTGGGATTCCGCGGCGATGGTGTCGAACACCAGCGAAGATTTCCCTGAACCCGAGACGCCCGTGAAAACGGTGATCTTCCGTCGAGGAATGTCGACGGAAATGTTCTGCAGGTTGTTCTCGCGGGCGCCCCGGACCTGGATGGCGCCAAAGTGATCGGCTTCGGAAGATGATGGGGACATGTTGCTCCACAATTGCGAACACCCAGCCCTTGAGTGGGTGGCCCAGGTCTCGCTTTTGAGACCTGGGTTTCGATTCGGTGACTTACCCCTGTACCAGAAAAACCTGATTGCGGTCAGGGTCTTCAAGATTAAACCACTTTACGCCTGAGCCCGGACCGTACAGGTCGTCTTTGACTTCGTTGACTCTAGCGCCCTTTGCACTGAGCTCCTTGTGGGCTGCCGCAACGTCTGGACTAGCAAAGTACAGGCTCATGGTGCCGGGCTTCATGTTTTCGTGCGCGGTCGAGAGGACAATCGATGTCCCGCCTTCAGTGGTAAGCGATACCCACCAGTTGTGATCGTCTCTACGGTAATCAGACTCGGCCTTAAGGCCAAGGTTGTCCACGTAAAAGGCTTTTGCCTTAGGCATGTCGCTGACAGCCATTTTGAACCTCATCAGTTTGTTTGCTACTTGCATACATTTCCTCCTTTGCGTTGGGTGAGTGTGTGAATGCCATACGTCAGCTCCGCTGCGCGAGGTAATCCGCCAATACCTTGAAGCTGGCGCCGAAGCCCATCTTCATCCCGTTGATTCCACCTGAGAAGACGCGGGCTTCCTCGTCGTTTGCGTTGAACGGGACTACGGTGATGGTGAACTGTGTTTTGCCATCCTGCTCGGCGAGGGTCACGGTGTTCAATGTCTCCAGAGGAAACGTGGCCACCCATGGGTTGCGCGTGAGGCCACCGTGCTCGTCGCTAAAGCCATTGAGCCATACCAGGCGCTCGGGCGCCGTGATCTCGCGGAAGATGAACCGTGCCCACATCGCGCGGCCGTCAGGGAATTTCATGCGGTAGTGAAACATTCCGCCTGGCTTGAGTTCGTGGCGGGCAATCTCGATGCTGCTGCCGGGAGTGCCCCACCAGTGTTTCAGGTGCTCAGGCTGGGTAAGTGCGTGCCACACATCTTCGCGGGATGCGTCGAATGTCCGGCTGAAAACGAATGCGGGTGCCGAGTTTGCTGTACTGGCTGTTGAGGCCACGATCTCACTCCTTGGATTTGCTTTTCGAACTTTTCTTTCCAGAACCATTTGTTTTTGATTTCGTCCTGCCTTCTTTTATCTCGCGCAGGTATTTGTCGAGGCGGTCAAGACTTTCCTCCCAGAAGCGGCGATACTCTTCGATCCAGCTTGCGGCTTCCCTCAGAGGTTCCGCATCGAGCCGGCAGGGCCGCCATTGCGCCTCGCGCCCGCGCGCGATCAGTCCGGCGCGCTCCAGCACTTTCAGGTGCTTCGACACTGCGGGCATGGACATCTCAAATGGCTTCGCGAGTTCGGTCACCGACGTTTCGCCAAGCGCCAGCCGGGCAAGAATGGCGCGCCGCGTAGGGTCGGCGAGTGCGGAGAATGTGGCGCTGAGCTGATCCTGCATTTTCTATAAAACCTAATGGTTAAATAACCAATGGGTTAAATGTAGTGCGGGTCACCTGGCTTGTCAAGCAACTTTTTTCGGAATCGGGGGAGGATTAGGGAAAACAATTCGCTATGCGGAAGACGATTCGGAACAACCCTCTTCAAAGAGGAGGCGCGCCTGTCCAAGCACGATTTCATCTCCGTGCCGCAAGCGCGATGCCTTTGCTCAGCCCCTGAGGGACTGGAATCACCGAGCCATCCCTGAGGACGGTGGTTCCATGGGCGCTTCGATCATCGAACACGCGAAATACACCCTTGTCGGGATCAAACTCAATGTGGGCATGTGCCCGCGAAACGGATGGGTTGGGAGCCGG
The DNA here is from genome assembly GCA_963790935.1 of uncultured Acidobacteriaceae bacterium. Classification (GTDB taxonomy): domain Bacteria; phylum Acidobacteriota; class Terriglobia; order Terriglobales; family Acidobacteriaceae; genus PALSA-350. The sequence continues at coordinate 50,884 of CAWBRJ010000057.1, forward strand.
CGCGTCGTCTCGGAATGCCACGTCATTTTTCCGTGTGAGCCGCCCATCCGCGTCGATCACTTCCACCAGACGTCCCAGGTTAATGCGCTTCTTCTTCAGGCAGAGCTGTTGTTGCTCGGCAGAGCCGGCGATGACGGTAAGCCGGACCTCCATTCCCTCCTCCGATGGCGGCCGGGTGGGAATGCTGCTGTAGTGCACATCAAAGCCGCGGGCCGCTACATCCAGCCGGCAGTTCCGTCATCAGCTCTACCTTGACTACGAATCGCGCCGGGAGTTCTACCCGTTGATCCTCCAACCGAAGGCGAATGTCCCGAGCGAGAGCATCTGCTTCGACGAAGACGACTTCGTAAGAGCGTCGCAGCGCCGGGTCCGGCAGAAGGATCTGCACGTCCAACTGCGTGTAAGGGAACGTCTGCTTGCCGCGCGGCAACCTGTCTACATGGGCAGCGACATCGTCAAGCAAGGCTCGATGAATCTCCAGCAGCTCGCGTTTCTGGTCTGGTGAGGAGGAGCGCAGCATGCCACGCAGTTTCTCATCGATGCGACGCTCCAGATCGTGAAGTCCACTCATGGCGCTCCTTCGAGGTAGCCCAGTGCCTTGGCCGCCTTCATGACGTCCACGGCCAGCGGAGCAGCAGCAGTGCCGCCGTATTGTCCATTCTCAATCAGGACGGAAAATGCCAGCTTGTGTGCTCCGCCATACGGGGCAAATCCGATGAACCAGGCGTGCGACGGTGCATGATCGAGCTCCGCGGTCCCTGTCTTGCCGGCCATGGGGATATCCGGCAGATTTGCGCTGCGGCCAGTGCCAGTGGTGACGACAGCGCGCATGTACTCGCCCACCTGTGAGGAAAGCTGCGGGCTGAGAATCGCTTGCGGCGCGTCCAGCCGGGGGTTCGCCTGGTCTGTCACCCAACGCCCAAAGGGCATGGAGCCGCCATGGGCAATGGTGGCTGCTACACGTGCCATTTGAAAAGGAGTGGCTACCACCTGGCCCTGGCCGTAGGACGTTTGCGGCATCTCCGCGCGCAGAGTCTTCACATTCGACGGGTTTGCTATCGAGATGCCGAGCTGAGTCGCAGTATCGAGCAGCGCTTCCGGACCAACTTTGTACGTGCCCAGTTGCGCAAAATATGCATTGCACGATACGACGACGGCAGCACGCATCGCGATTGCTCCGTGAGGCGCGGTGTCTTTGACGTCGTCATGGATCGGGCGCTTCCATCCCTCGATGAAGGCGCCCGTGCGGCCATCTGGAAGGCGCTTGCATTCATAGACCTGATCGGCATTCTTCGGATCCTTCCGCAGAGCCGCGATGGCGGTCACAATCTTGAACGAGGAGCCGGGTGGATACAGCCCATAGCGCGCGCGATCCAGCAGGGCGTTATCCAAATCGGGCTCTGCAGTCGAGAGCGACTGGTTCGGCCACGGATAACTTACGGAGGCGAGCAAGTCACCGTTTTCCGGATCGAGCACCACCACGGCGCCTTTTGTGCGGCCAAGCTGGCGGAGTTGGTTTTGTAGCAGGTCGGCTGTCTTCAATTGCAATCGCGCATCAATCGACAGGTGCAGATTACGATCGCGCTCCAGGATCTTCCTCACCTCAGGATGATTGGGCTGCCAGCGATGGCGCAGCAGCGGCAGCAGTTCGCGAAGGTCGAGCCGGACGATGTGCTGCCTGGTTCTTGTGCGCGGGTCGAACACTTCAACAACGCTCGCACGATCGTCATAACCCTGCAGGGTGCGCATGAAATCACGCTCCGCATAGGAACTATTGTGTGCCGACCAGTTGACGCGCGTCCGCAGATCTCCAAGCAGATGGAATGCCGCTGGTCCAAGCGGATAGTAGCGAACTTCCCCAGGCGCCGGCTGCTCCTCAACGGATAGGCCCATGCCACTATAGCGGTTGCGGTTCTGCGCAATCTCGTCCCAGTTGCTGCTCGCGAGCGGGATTCCGTTGCGGTCGTAGATCGTGCCACGAGGAATTGCGTGCGCGACTGCGAGCAGACGCGGGTTGTATTCGTACCGCCGCTCGCCGTCCGCTTGCAGCGCGAGAGCACCGGCCCCTGCAGTCGAGTCTGCATGGATTACCTGGATATAAAACGCCTTCACCAGCAGGCAGGCGCCGAGCCCGGCAATCACGTAGGAGAGCGCCCGCAGGCTGACGCGAAAAGGCTCGGTCGTATTCGTGTCCTGCGTTGCGGAAACTTCCCTGCCAAGCGAAAATAGAATGCCGATAATCGCGAAGTTGGTGATGAGACCGGTTCTGCCGTAGCTGAGGAACGGCACCACGACGCCGGAGAGCGGGATCAAAGCGAGTACACCGCCCGCAATCAGTACGATCTGCAGAGTGAAGGCCAGCGTGAGTCCAAGCGCGAGAAAGAAGTTGTAATCGGATCGCGCACGGAGCGCGACGCGAAGGCCAAACCAAACCAGTGCGGCATAGATTGCAATCACTCCGAGTACGCCCAGGAATCCCCACTCTTCACCAAGCGCAGCCAGGATGAGGTCGGTATGAGCCGCGGGCATCCACTGCGGATCGCCCAGTCCGAGGCCTGTGCCGAAGGCTCCGCCGGTAGCGAACGCCCAAAGCGAATGCGCCACCTGTTCGCCCCCGCGCACAGAGTTGTCCCACGGTGATAGCCACATCGAAACGCGGCCGGCCACATTCTGCGGAAAGCCGAGAAAGTAGCCAGACGCAAACCCACAGAGAATCACGACCATGCCCATGAACGCGAACAGATACCGATCGCGGGCAACAGCGTACATCGCGAGAAACAGGCAAGCGATCAGCAGCGCAGGCCCAAGGTCCTTCTGCAGAAAGAAGAAGGCGAGTGAGACGACGATACCGCCCAGCACAGGCAAAAGGTATTCGAGCCTGGGCACCTCTACCCAACGCGAAATCTTTTTGAGTCCCTGGCGCTCGTCGCGCAAAGTGCGCAGGAATTCCCATCGTTCCGCAAAGTATCCGGCAAGAAAGAAAACGATGAGAACGCGAATCACCTCGGCCGGTTGAAAGCCCAGCAGATTGACCTTCGCGTCACTGCCGGTTGGTCCGGAACCGAAGAGGATGAGTGCGGCCGAGAGCAGGAAGCTGGCGATGAGAAAAACGTAGCTTAGCTTTCCACTGATGCGGCGATAGTCCAGAGTGCTGGCTAACGCCAACACTGCACAGCCGGCGGCCACACCCTGGGCAAAGCTCGAGAAGGCAAGCGTGTCGCGCAGCGGGTCGCGCAGGGTGACCATCAGTGTCAGTCCGACTCCACTCAGCAGTAGAACAGACGGCAACACGTATTGCGGGCCGCCTGTTCCCCGCACCGACCAGAAGATGTGCACTGCCCAGAACGCGCTGAAGAAGAGAAAACACCACCCGATGAGCTGATTGCGAAATTGTGACCGGTCGCGCACAACAAAGAACGGCTTCAGCCGCGCTAACTCCGCGGAGTTAAGCAGCAGGATGGTATCCGCACCCGGGCGTGCTGATTGCACCTGGCGGGCGCGCGCCTGCAATTCGGTGAGTCCATGCGTCCTCAGCACATCACGGATCAAAATACGGATCTGGCCGATCTCCCCTACGTGCGACACCGATTCCGGGCCGCTCCGAATACCCTCGAATATCTTGCCCGCAACGTATTGCCGTTCTTGAGGAGAAGAAATCGACTGCAGAAAGGGGAGGAGTTGTTCGCGTCTGTCCAGCGTGGAGAGGTTCAGGCGTTCGCTATCCGAGCCGCCAATTCTGGCCATCTTCGCTGCCGCCGTGAGACATACCGCAGCAAGGATCAGGGCCGAGGTCAACAGCAAAAGAACGCGCTCCAGCGCCCTCCCGCCCGCCTCCATGCGTTGGCGAGGGTTCTGGGCCCTCTCGACCGACGTGCTGCGCGTTACCGCCATTCGTTCCCCTGATCCTATTGAACGGTTGAGATACGGTGAATCGAATCATTTATCCGTTGCAGGCTGTCTGCTGCGCTGTCCCACGGCAGGACGCTTTCATAGAGGTGGCGAGCACGGATAAGGTCAGGAGTTGCCATCCGATAGTAACGAGCCGCGTCGCTCCTTGTGCTCGCGTGGTCTCCCAGGGCGATCGCGCGCTCAGCACGATAGCGATAAAGATCTGCCAGCTCGGCGGTTTCACGCTTTCCGGTCGCGTAACCGAGACGGCTGGCCTGTCGAATGGCTGCTTCTCCATGCGTCAGGTCGTGCAAAGAGTATATGTAGAGAGGAGCTAAGCCGAGCCATGGGTCAGGCGATTTTTTCATGGCCTGCGACGCTGCCAGAAAGTCCTGCCGTGCGTCTTCCAGCAGTCGAGGATCCTGTTCGGCTGTACCGCGCATGCGTGCAAGATGACCGTCGACCAGCCGGATCTTTCCATGGAGCGTCTTGTCGCCTGGGTCGAGCTCGATTGCGCGTGACAGATCGTCACGGGCGTGCACCCAGTCTGTCTCTGACACCGGCGGCGCGTCCGGAGAGCGGAACTTTACGATCGTGCTGTCGGCATCTGCGACCAGGTGGCTCCGCAACTCGTCTCGAGCGGCCCACAGGCTGATTGGGAAGTGGGAACGCGACGCAAGCTTCTGGTATTGCTTCCAGGCGGCATCCATATTCTGCTGCTTTTCGCTCGAGAGGTCCCGTGCCAGTTGGTGCGCGCTCCCCCAGACAAGGTACTCGTTCACTAGTAAATAGACCGGGAAAAGAGTGACCGCGAGGAGCACCGCGCCTATTGTACGCAGCAACGTGCGCATCACGCTCGGCTTGCGCCGCGGTACTGGCGGGACGATTACCGGTGTCCAAGGCGGATTGGGGGCGGATTTGCCGATGGATTTGCGGTTCTGCGTGTCGCGTCTACTGGCGGAGAAAGAGGGGCGGGCTCTGGTCGAGAGGTGCGTTTCGTTGCGTCGTCATTCAGAGCGATGCGGCGTGTGCCCTCCTCATCCGCCGGGGCAGCAACGGCTTGACCATTGCGAAATGCCTGCAGGTCTCCGGCAAACTCTCGAGCATTTTGGTAACGCACCTGCAAATCAGGATGGAGAGCTCGCCGGAGAATGTTGCGCAGGGCCAGCGGCCACGCTTCCGGTAACGGCAGCACGCGGTCATAGCTGCGGATCATGTGCTCGAGCTTCGAGCCGTTCTCTGCCTGGAAGTACGGATGACCCGCAAGCATTTCATAGAGCATCACGCCTGCCGCCCAGAGATCCGCGCCGGCGTCTACTTCTCCAGTGACCAGCCGCTGCGGTGAGGAGTACTGCACACTGCCAAAAATGTTCTGGGTGAAGTTACGCGTCAGCGAAATCGCCTTCGCAATGCCAAAGTCGAGAACCTTCACCTCGCCCGCCGGCGTTAGGCGAATATTGCGTGGCTTCAGGTCGCCATGAACAACACCCCGAATGGAACGGCCATCCAGAACGGTCGAAAAGTTATGCGCGTGATCCAGAACCTCGAGAACATCCTGTGTGATGCGCGCGGCCAGCATCGGTTCGAGACCGGACCCTGCATACAGCTCCGACAGGTCGCGGCCATCGACGTACTCCATCACGATGTAGAAGTAGCGCGGCATCTCGCCGCACTCATAGATCGCGGTGACGCGCTTGTCGATCGCGCAGAGCCGCGTTTGCAATTCCGCCCCAAGCCGTTCCGCGCTCACGATCTGAAGGCTATCGGGATCTGTTCCGAGATCGATGAGTTTCAACGCGACCCGGCGTGGCCCAACCGGATCTTCCGCTTCAAAGACGCGGCCCATACCGCCGGCCGGTAACTTCCGGTAAAGAGTGAATCGGCCTGCTGTTTCCCCGGTCACGGCGTCTTGATTCACGGTGTCGTTACCTTCAGCTGATGACTGTTATCGCGCATCTCCGGAGCCACCACATTGTCCGTCAGCAGACCGTCTGCATGGAAAGACGGCGAGACCCATATCTGCTCTGCTCCGCTCTCTTCGATGATGTTCCCAAAGAGAATAGGAGCGGCGGAACCCTCAATAAGGATACCGGGTAGCATCGCTGGGCCATGTCCATTATGTCGGATGAGGTTGTGTTCAAGCCGCGGGCGAGCGTTTTCACGAACAGAAACCCCCGCACCGGGATTATCTGCAACTTCAGACGCCTGGATCACAGATTCACCCGTACCGGTGATCTCGAGACCGGCGTTTTGCATACCGCTCACCCGCACGTCGGTAACATGGAGATCGGAGTTTGCAATCCGAATGCCCACTCTCCCTGGACCGGCGATGTCAAAACCAGCAAACCGTGCGTTATGAATGTCCTCAGCCAAAACCGCCACATCAGGCGAAAGGATCCGGGCGCCGTGGAGCGTCGTGCTCACCACGGAAATGCCGGTCCGCAGATGGACATCTTCGTGATATTCGCCGGGACTTACTTCAATGGTATCTCCAGGTCGCGCTCGCGCCAGGGCAGCTCCGATAGTAGGGATCGCATCCGGACCGACCGTCCAGCTTTGTGGCGAGCGCACCACCCCAAAGCGAAGCTTTAGTCCGGATGTGGAGTGCGTCCAGTACGGCCGCGCTGCCAGGAACACGGCAAAAGCCGCGAGAAGGCCGAGAAGAAACCAGGTCCAACGAGAAGATCGGCTGGCAAAACCCTGACCAGGTTTTGCGCAGCGGGTGCTCCCGCGTAGTCCTCTGTTTCGACCAATACCACCGTGACGTTGTCCTTACCCCCGGCTTCATTGGCAGCTTCGACCAGTGCGCGGGCTGCCTTTTCGGGGTCTCCCGCGTGGTGCTCGATCAGGTACCGAATATCAGCAGCGGTCAACTGATCGGTAAGGCCGTCGGAACAGAGCAGGAGCGCCGCCGAGCTGTGGCAGCGCGAAAGAATGGACCTCGACGAAGTCCGTATCGTTGGGCGTGTGAGCCGTACTTCCAAGATCCCGGTACACCTCACTTCTACGAGGGTGGCGCATGGCGGCGTCTTCGCTGAGCCGTTGCGAGTCTTCCAACTCACCTACCGGCGAATGATCTCGCGTGATCTTCTCCATCTTTCCTGGAGTGAGGAGATAAAGCCTCGAGTCGCCAACGTGCCCGACCGTAACCTCGTTCTCTTCGATCAATGCGACGGTGGCGACGCATGCCATTCCGGCCCATTCAGGGTGGCGAGATGCGGCCTCGAAGATCTCCGTGCTGGCAAGCGCGAATGCTTCCTGGATACGCTTGTCGCTTGCACCAGTGCGGCGGGACAGCCGGGTGGAGATGATGTCCACTGCAATCTCTGCTGCGCGCTCGCCCGCTGCGTGCCCGCCGAGTCCATCCACAACCAGAAAAATCCCGCGTTGCGCATCGATGAAGAAGCGATCTTCGTTCTCGGTTCGCTTCCGACCTACGTCGGAATGGCCGCCAACCAGCAGTTGCGAAGTTGCAAACATGGTCTAGTCTCTGCGGCGCACGAACGCCCAGACCAGGAAAACCACGATGGCGACGAATGCGAGAAGAAGCGGAATGCGGAGCCAGAACAGAGTGGAGGTCAAGGCTCTGCCTCAAATTCTAACGTGCAGACATCGGCGAGCGTGATCCTCGCGGGCGACGGCAACAGCACCTCGCGGTTGCGATCGATCTTTTCCCCGCCTTCGACTCGCTCGACGCTATTGGGAATGGACGCCCCGTTCACTGTTGTTCCGAATTGACTGAGATCCCTGATGAAGAAGGTCCCCGTTTTCGGATCGCGCCGAATGCGGCAGTGTTCGCGGGAGACATCCGCAGGGCCTTCGAGCTTCAGATCCACCCACACAGCTTTTCCGCCACGGCCCACCACAATCTCTTCGCTGGTCATCACAAAGGTCTTGTCCATCCCAGAATCCCGATAGCGCACCCTTGCCAGAACCGCCCTTGCCCCCTCGTTATTTCCGGCAGCTGTCACCGGGTCCCCGGCAGAATGTCGCGTGATGAAGGTCGTCATAGCGCCGGCTCCAAAGTCCTTCGGACGAGCGCTGCCCAACTCCGAGTAGATTTCGATCTCGCCAGGCCGGAGCCGCTCCTCCTGGTCTCCGTGAAACTGGACCACCCACTGCTTCTCAAGAATCTTGTATTCGGGACGGGGTTCGCCGGCTGAGCCGAAGCGCTTGCCGAAGGGACGTGGGGTGCGGGGTTTGTTCAGGTCCGAGAGGTGCTCCTTGAGAGCACGGAACGCTTCTTCTCGAATGAGATCCGCAACGGGCTGGGTGAGTTCGTAGTCGCGTGGATGCAGATACACGTTGAAGATGCAGGGCACGAGGATGGTATAGCGAACCTTGAACCACCCGGCATCGGCATTCCGGATCAGCTCGGAGATGATGTCGTCGCCCGTGATCTGGTTCGCAGCGCTCCCGGCCATAGTCGTTCAAACCCCACAGCGACTTCTTGGTTGCATCAGATGTCACTTATAGCAAGATCGTGGCCCAAGGCTCAAATGTCTCATATATGGGTCCTCGTCCGCCGCGGTAGGAACTCCGGGTACGCTCTGTCGAAAAAAATCCACGAGAGAGCATCCACACAGAGATTTCTGTGTGGATGCCTCTCGTGGGGATGTTTTTTGACTCAGCAAAGTCGAAGAACGCCGATGTCCAATGGCCGTCAGTCACGCTCCCAGAACGGCGGCGGCTCGACGCCGAGCGCCCGCAAATACACGTATCCCTGACCGCGATGGTGTATTTCATTATCGATGGCGTACTGAATCGTCGCCAGCCCGGGGCCTTCCCACTGGCCGAACGCCTTGTCCACTTCGCTGAACCGGTGCGATGGAATCTTTGGGAACTTCTTGTTCAGCTCAGTGGTCTGCTCATCCCACAGGCGGAGAAGTTCGCTTTTGCTGGTTGGCTTCTCCGCTTTGAACTCTTCCCACTTCCCGGTCGACACGCCCTCCACGATCGGCACAGCCATGCGAATGAACTCCCAAGCCATCTCGGCAAAAGGCCGCATGCCGCCCACCGAAAACTGAAAGAGCTTGTCTTCCGGGAAAGCCTCGATCGTCCTGCGCGTCAGCCGTCTGTGTCCTTGCCAGTTATTCAACAGAGCATCTGTTGTCAGCACGTTCATTGGTGTCGTCTCAGTTGCCATTTCCATCCTCCATGTGGCCCTTCAGGACCTCGTTCTTGAGACTACGGCGAATTCCCGACAGATTCTGTCGTAAATTAGAGGGAGGATCGATTTCTATGTACGACCCCATCATGCGCGTACTCATGGTCCTCGAAATCCTCCAGGCACGTGACCATGTGACCGGAGCAGAACTGGCAGAGCGCCTGGAAGTAGATCTGCGCACCGTGCAGCGCTACATTGTTCGCCTCAAGGATCTGAGCATTCCCATTGACTCTTCACGGGGCGTCGGCGGAGCCTATCGTCTGCGCGCTGGTTTTCGGCTGCCACCGCTGCTGCTGACCAATGAAGAGGCGTTCGCGCTCTCTCTAGGCCTGCGGGCGCTGCGGCAGATCGGCTTATCGGCGTTTGCACCCGCCACAGAAGGAGCGCTGGCCAAACTGGGACGCGTCCTGCCCGAAGCTTTGCGCGAGAGCATCCGGACCGTGGAAGATGTGGTAGCCATCGAGCCCGGTCCCTGGGTGGTTTCGACCTCGGTGGAGCACCTTATCCGCGCCGCCTCCGCAATCCGCACCGGCAAACGGATCCGCTTTGCGTATCGCTCCCATGACGGTACCGCCTCACGCCGCCAGATTGAACCCTATGCGGTGATGCACGCCGACGGGCGCTGGTACCTGATCGGCCATTGCCTGTCGCGAAAGGCGCTGCGCACCTTCCGCCTCGATCGCGCGACGGACCTGGAGCTTTGCGCTGCCACTTTCCGCCGGCCCGCCAATTTCGATCCCCGCTCCTATCTCCAGGACCGCATGCCGTTCATCCAGTCGGACTACCAGATCGATGTCTGGATCGACATGCCCATCGAGGAGGCCGAACATACCTTTGCGCCTTGGAGAGTGGCAACAGAGACGCAGGAAGGCGGCACGCGTCTGCGCTGCGGGCGCGATCGGCTGGAAATGTTTGCGGCCATGCTGCTCAGCATGGGACGACGTATCGTGGTCTACCGTCCCGAGGAGTTGCGTGATACGTTTCGCCAACTGGGACGCTTCGCCTTGAAGACTGCAGACGAATCCTCGCCCTTCGTAGCATCTTGAACGCGGATGTGGATCATGATTGCGCCATGACGTTGCGGATGAAGGCCAGGTTCCGGCGCATGTCCGCTTCTAGTTGTTTCGTAGGCGCATCGCTCTCCAGGTTGGCAAAGCCGGAAAACTGGATATCCCGAATCGCCCGCATGATGGGCAAAAACTGAATACTTCCTTCCCCCAGATAGTGCGGATTGTCCTTGAGGTGGAATTGGCAAATCCTGTCCTTTCCGAGCCAGCGGATCTCCTTCACCGGATCGAAGCCGGCCACGGTGGAGTTCCCCACGTCGTAATACACCAGTACGCTTGGGGACTGCGACCGCTCCATGATGCGGACGTTGTCCTCGGCAGAGATCGTATCCTCCAGGCCCAGGATTACACCCGGCTTTCGTTGCTTCGACAGCCAGATCCTCTCAGTGCATCGCCGACATAGTCCATCTCCTGTTTCGTCTGCAGTGCCCAGCGGCCAAAGAACGGCAGCAGAAGCACCTTCGTGTCCAAAGCCTTGGTCAGCCGAATGGAATCGAGCACCCACTTGGGGGCCAGTGGGTCGCTTTTCAGACCATTGTCATGCAGCTTATCGACGCAGGTTCCGTCAATCGGAATTTTGTATTGCTTGGAAAGGGCGAGGTAGCGCGCGATCACGTCCGGATTGTCCGCGGGCATCTTGCCATCCACGAGCGTTCTCCCGAATGAGATCTGTACCCCTTCAAACCCGAGGTTGGCGGCCATTGGAACCGCCTCCGGGTTGGCGCCCAGGTGCAGGTTCCAGTCAGTCACGCCAATGCGCAGCTTCTCTTGTTGGGCGAAGTCCAATCGAGAGCATAAGCCGGCAGCGATGGCGGAGCCGAGAAATTTACGACGGGTAATCTTGAGCACCGAACATCTCCTGAAGAACTTGATGGCGTGCCCCCCGGCTATTGCGTTGGCGGCTTGAGCGCCAGGGAGGCCCTTGGACCGCACCCGTAGACCTGCGTGAAGACCTTGTAGAACTGAGCATAGCTGCCGAAGCCTGCGGCATACACCGCTTCTGCCAAAGTCTTTGGATCCGGCTGCCGGTACCGCTCCCAAAAACGGGACAGCCGCAGCGAATTACGGTAACGACTCAATGGAACACCGATCTGCCGGCGGAAGGTCCGGCTCAGGTACGATTCGCTCACCCCGCAGGCCTTTGCCAGTTGCCCAAGATCCCGGTTCCAATCCCCCTCGCTCAAGACCTTGAGTGCACGACGCACAGCCGGGTGAAGGGGTACAGCATCCCCTAAGACTCTCCCCGTGCGCTGGATGCGCCAACACAGCAGCAGCAGGTGGTGCAGTCCGGCATTCAACCCATCCGGGTCGCCGTGTTGGAAAGAAAACGCCGAACCAGAACCGAAGCCGGCCTCCCGGTTGAGCAGGTTCGGATCCAGGGAACCCTGCATCAGAGAATCCATTGTCTTGCGTACCAGGTCGAAGGAATCCGGCTCGAGCAGAGTGTTCAAAACACCCTCGCGATCATGCTTCTTGCGCTTCAAACCCTCATAGGCTTCCGTGCGGCAGGACTTGTTGATCAGGGAAGGCTTGAAGACCGATACATAACACTGCGCATTATCCGATCGATCCACCAACTGATGCTCCTGCTCGGGAAAGAGCCATAGCAACGTTCTTGGTTGAAAGGTGAACCGGCGCCCGTTGACGACATACGTGATCGTTCCTGTCACGACCAGGTTCAACTCCAGCTCGACATGGTGATGGCTCTTGAGTTTGGGCGGATTTCTGGTGGATTCCACTAGAAAGAGAAAGCCGTCGTAACGTGACCCGAGCTTCAGATCCTCCAGCATGTGGACAAGATATGATAACTTTTGGGCACCTGTCGAGAAGACATTATTCGTGGGCTTACAGTAGCGTACAGATGAGTTATTCGCAACCTCTGGGAACTCCGCCAAATAGGCTATGAAACTTGGCATCATTAATAGCGCCTTCGGCCAAGCTGGTGTGGATACCGCTGCAGGCCTCCAACATATCGCGCGTATCGGCTTCGATTGCGTCGACATCTTCACCGAAGCGATGACGATTTCGCCCGAGGAAAAGCGCACCATCGCTCGCACCTGCGAGAAAGAGAATCTTCCCATTGTGTCACTGCCGGTCGTTGCCACCGGTCTTATCGATTTCAATGACCCCGTTCGCGATTTCCACGTCGCCCGCTGCAAGACGTTCATCGATCTCGCGGCCGAGTTCGGAGCCAAAAACATCGTGCTGGTCCTGGGCGAGTACCTGTGGCAGCGCGAAGTTATCTCGCCGACAGATCAATGGGGATGGGCACTGGCAACTTGTCGCATTCTGGGCGATTACGCTGACCAGAAGAACGTGGATATTGCGCTCGAGCTTGAGCCTTTCCGGCTAAGCCTGCTGAACAATGTCGACGAGATGGTGCGCTTCATCGACGAGTGTGCCCACGCCCGGGTGCGGGCCAATATCGACGTCAGCCACCTGGTCCTTTCTGACAGCGGCCCCGATTCTCTTCTCCGGCTGAAAAACAAAGCGATTCACGTTCACATCAGCGACTGCGACGGCAAAGTCCACGGCGATCTTCCTCCCGGTAGGGGCATCGTGAAATTCACGCCCTATCTGCAGGCGATCAAGGAACTCCAGATGGAAGGCGCGATCTCGATCGAATTGGAATATTCGCCCGATCCAGCGCGCATCGTGGAATGGGTGGAAGAAGCTTACCGGGAAACCGATCGCCTGATGCGTCTCAACGGATTGCGCGGATGAAATATGGGCCACGACACTAACATCCTCACTCAACCACCGGTCAAGCTCGACTACAGTCTCACCGGATTGAACTCGACTCTGGCTGTGGAGCGAGGGCTCGCCGAGGCGGATTGGTACCAATCAGCCGTTCCCCGTGAAACCATGCGCAGCCTGCTGGAGCGCCGCGATGGACCCGCGATCCGCGACACCATTCTCTGGTTTGGCCTCATCTTTGGCTTTGGTTTTGCCACCTATCGCCTCTGGGGAACCTGGTGGGCCATCATCCCCTATCTGCTCTACTGCGTGCTCTACGCTTCGACTTCCGATTCGCGCTGGCATGAGGCCGGCCACGGCACGGCATTCAAGACCGACTGGATGAACAGCGGGCTTTACGAAATTGCGTCATTCATGGTCATGCGTGAATCCATCGTCTGGCGCTGGAGCCACACACGTCATCACAGCGACACCATCGTTGTTGGACGCGACCCGGAGATCGCCGTCCCCCGTCCACCTGATGTGAAGTCCATCATCATGTCTTTTTTCAATCTCCGCGTGTATCCAAAGTTTTTCGGCCACATGCTGCTGCACTCCATTGGCCGCATGTCCGCGGATGAAAAAACCTACATTCCTCAGATGGAGTTTCCCAAGGTCTATCGCCGGGCACGCGTTTATGTTGCTATCTATGCCGTTGTCATTGGACTTTCCCTGTATACCCGCAGCATCCTTCCACTGATGTTCGTCGGCTTTGCCAACCTGTTCGGCACCTGGCTCCTGGTAACGTACGGTCTCACCCAGCACGCGGGCCTGGCCGAGAACGTGCTCGACCACCGTCTCAATTGCCGCACGGTGTACATGAACCCGATCCACCGGTATCTGTACTGGAACATGAACTACCACGTGGAGCACCACATGTTTCCGCTGGTGCCCTATCACGCGCTGCCGAAGTTGCATGCTGCCGTGAAGGACGACTGCCCCACACCGTATCCCAGCCTCTTTTCCGCCTGGCGTGAAATCGCGCCTACGATTCTCCGCCAGGTCAAGGATCCCGCGTATCACGTGAAACGGCGACTCCCTGAGCCCAGGCCGCGGTTGAACGAAGGCTTCTATTGCTCGGCTGCGCAGCCCGACGCGGAAGGCTGGATTGACGTTTGCCCTGCCGCCGGTCTGCGTCGCGCCGACGTCGTCCGCTTCGATCAAGGAAAGAAAACCTACGCGCTCTATCGGGATGAGGAGGGTCAGCTTTACTCGACCGACGGAGTGTGCACCCATGGCAACACCCACCTATCCGATGGCCTGGTGAAGGGAAAGATCATCGAGTGTTCCAAGCACAACGGCCGCTTCAACCTGCTCGACGGCTCGCCCGCCCGCGCCCCCGTCTGCCGCGGCCTCGCCACGTATCCGGTAGAAGAGCGCAACGGCCGGCTCCGCCTCAACGTCGTCCGAGCCGGCGGCGCCGGCGCCCGGACCCAGAAGACATCCAGATTCCGGGTCGTCAGCAATCTGAACGTCGCCACCTTCATCAAAGAACTCGTTCTCGAGCCTGTAGATACGAACGAAAGAATCGCCTTTACCCCGGGCGATTATCTGCAGCTCGACATCCCGGCTTACGACGCGATTCGCTTCCGTGACTTTGACATTCCCGAGCCCTTTGCTACGGTCTGGGAAAACCAGCACGTCTTCGATTTCGTCGCGCGCAACCCGGAGACCGGCCGCCGCAACAACTACTCCTTCGCCAGCAATCAGCAGACTGAGCGCACGCTACGCTTCAACGTCCGCATCGCGACACCACCGCCTGGCCAGGACTGTGCTCCCGGCGTGGGTTCCAGTTACGTCTTTAACCTTAAACCCGGCGACATCGTATCCGCCATCGGCCCCTTCGGCGATTTCCATGTCAAACCCACTCAGCGGGAAATGGTTTATATCGGCGGGGGAGCCGGTATGGCTCCGCTCCGCGCCCATCTCTCGCACCTGCTCGAGACCGAGCAAACCGCGCGCAAGGTGAGCTTCTGGTACGGCGCGCGCTCAAAGCAGGAGATATTTTACGAAGACTACTTCCAGGGTCTAGCCAAGGCGCATCACAACTTCGCTTTCCACGTTGCGCTTTCGTCGCCGCTTCCTGAGGATAACTGGACCGGCCACCTGGGTTTCATCCATGAAGTGGTGCTGGAAAAATACTTACGTGAACACGCCAACCCGGAAGGCGCTGAATATTATCTCTGCGGTCCGCCGATGATGATCAAGGCCTGCACCAGGATGCTCGCCGAGATCGGTGTCCCGGCACACCACATTGCTTACGACGAATTCTAAAGCGGTACCCGTGCTACAGGAGATTGACTTGGTAAACCGAAAGGGTGGAGCCTCTCGAAGGCAGTTTCTGGTTCAGGCCGGTAGTCTGGCAGCAGGAGCATTGGTAACCTCGGCGGTTCCCCACAGTGCCTGGGCTTATCCCCTCGGCCTGCCGCCGGGGATTGAACTTTACACCGTCCGCACCGACCTTGGGCAGGACGCACCCGGCACCCTCAAACAGATTGCGGCCATCGGTTATAAGGAAGTGGAGCCCGCTGGCTTTGGGTCACTCAAGACGGCATCAGAGTTTCGCAAAGCTCTGGACGACAACGGCCTGAAGTGCCCCAGCGCGCACCTGGAATTCAATCTCGATAACCTGCAAAAGACGTTCGACGATGCCAATGCCCTGGGCTGTACCTATGCGACTTGCTCCGTGCCAGGGATGATGATCATGCCGGCCCAACCCCCTGCTTCGGGCGAGGCTCCGTCACAACAACGCATGCAGCAGATATTGGCCCCGCTGACGCCCGACCAATTCAAGAAGCTGGCAGCTGTGTTGAACACCGTCGGCGCGGCGGCCAAAAAGGCTGGCCTCACCTACGCCTCCCACAACCACACTATGGAGTTCGCTCCCATGGACGGTAAGCCTGGCTATGACTATCTGCTGCAGCACACTGATCCGGCACTGGTGAAGTTTGAGCTCGACTGCGGATGGGCGACCGTTGCCGGATACAAGCCGAGCGATTTTCTGACCAAGTATCCGGGGCGTATCAAGATGCTGCATATGAGCGACTATCTGGCGCCCAGGAGCGGCCTACCGGTTAGCCCGCTCACCAGTGCCGGAACGGAACTTGGTACGGGCATCGTGGACTATAAGCCAATCTTTGCCGCAGCCAGGGGACATGGCATCGAGCATGTGTTCGTTGAGCAGTTTGGGCCTTACTCGCGCATGTCGCAGATGGAAGCAGCCAAGACCGATTACGCTTTCTTGCGCTCTTTCGCCGGCTGAAGGACCTCGCGAACCGTGACGAGACGCCTTTCTTCCAACGAAAGGTACGCAGCTTCAATCAGAGCCATGGTGCCCAGATTGTCCCGTCCACTGATCTCCGGTTCCGCTCCGCGGGCGAGACTGTCCAGCAGTTGCCCCATGGTTCCTTCGAAGGCATCCGGAAACCAAACTTCTTTCCAACGCGGCGATAGCACATACCCTGGCTGGCGCCTGGTGGTGAAATTAATAGTGCTGGGTTGCACGTTAGGATAACTGGGCCATCCCACTGTGCCTTGCGCGACGCCCTCGGTGCCCTCCACACGCCAGCGAATATAGCAGTCCTTCACCACAAAGTCGGGCCCGGCCCAGACGTCGTCCCATGCAGCGGCAAGAAGTCCATTTGTGTACTCGAGATTGTAGAGGCAAATGCCATCCGCGTGCCCGGATCGGATGCGAGGATCCCTGCGTGCGCTGACGAAAATGCTTTCCGGGTCGCCGAACAGAAAGCGGAAGCAGTCCAGGTGATGAATGCTGACATTCAGCAATGACAAACGGTTGTAGCCGGTAAGCCAGTCCTGCCAATGGGGTACTGCTCGCATTTCGATCGTTGCCAACACGGGCTCACCGAGCTCGCCTCTGACCAAGAGCGTCTTAAGCGCGCGGATTGACTGGTCATAGCGCATATTCTGGTTTACCGCGAGCTTTACACCAGCATCCTCGCAAAGACGGACGATCTCCTGCGCGTCACCCAATGTCACGGCCAGAGGCTTTTGGCACAGGATGCCCTTGATGTGATCCGCATGCGTCACCGCCTCTTTTACGATCTTCAGTTGCTGATCCGGAGGCACAGCGATGTCCAGTACCTCGATCAAAGGATCTTCTAACAGAGAGGAGATCGATTCATACGCCCGCGGGATTCCCCTGCGGTCAGCCACATCCTGAGCCACTTCAGCCGAGCGTGAGGCGATACCCACAACGTGGTAACCAGCATTGCGATAGGCGACCAGTTGAATGTCGCGCACGATGAAACCGGCGCCTACCACTCCAATTTTGAAGTCTGTACGCAGTGGAGCGGGCGGTTTGTAGGCAAGATCGAAGTCGTATGGCATCGGTTCTTTTCTCGAGTATGTGATCGGGCGCGATGAGTATTTCATGAAGAGATTCATCCCGCCAAGCCCTCAAGCTGCTCTTTTAGCTGCTCCTTCGAGGCGAGCATTTTTAACCTTGCCTTGCCTTGTGAGCGGTATGATTTTGGGGAACCTGAGGTTCGTTTCCAACCCAGACGTTTTTCACACAAATGGCCCGAACAAAGATGAGCTCTGTTGGTTGGCGCCGGCATCTACAATCATGGCTTTCGATTCAGTGCAACGCAAAGGAGGAAAGAACATGGCAAATGTAACGGATGAAGTCCAAACCACCGACGCCAGCCAGGCGAGCGTCGCGAGAGTTGACATGAAGATCGAAATCGTCGTCATCCCCGTCTCCGATGTCGACCGCGCGAAGGAGTTCTACAGCAGGCTCGGGTGGCGGCTCGACGCCGACTACGATAACGGTAAAGACTTTCGCATAATTCAGTTCACGCCGCCTGGCTCTGGATGCTCGGTCATCTTCGGCAAGAACGTCACCGGGGCGGCTCCCGGCTCCGCTCAGGGCCTGTATTTGATCGTCGCTGACATCGGGGCCGCTCGGGAGAATCTGCTTCGTCGCGGCGTAAAGGTCAGCGAGGTGTTCCACGGCGCCGGCGACAGCTTCGCTGGCCCGGACGAGCCCTACCTGTTTGGGCGGATCCGGGTCAATGGTCCTGATCCCGAGCATCGCAGCTACCGCTCGTTCGCCTCGTTCAGCGATCCGGACGGGAACGGCTGGCTGTTCCAGGAACTCACGACGCGGCTGCCCGGCCGCATCGACTCCACGGCGACGAGCTTCGCATCGGCGAACGATCTGGCGAGTGCGTTTCGGCGTGCGGAGGCCGCCCATGGCGAGCACGAGAAGCGCACCGGGCAGCGCGACGCGAACTGGGCAGACTGGTACGCGGCCTACATGGTGGCGGAACAGTCTGGCAAAGAGTTGCCCCAATAAACGGCCAGAACCATGATTGTCAGAGGCCGCGGCGCTTCGGCGAGCACCGCGGCCATTTCCTTTACTTGAGGTACGCCCTGACAAGATCGATCAGGTCTTCCGCAAGCTCGTCCGGCGGAGGGGAGTTCTTATCGGAGGAGAGCAGGTGCAGACGAATATGGTCTTCGAGCACTTCGGCCATGAGACTGTTGATGCCACCGCGCACGTTCGCCAGGAGCATGAGAATATCCGCGCAGTCATCATCATTGGTGAGGGAGCGCTCGATCGAGTCGACCTGCCCGCGAATCCGTTTAATGCGAGCAACCAGCTTCTGTTTTTCTTTTTCGAGATGTGACATGTTTTCCTTGACTATACCCTAGGGGGATATGGTAAAAAATGAGCAAGGGAGTTTTTATTTCCGCAGGAGAAGTAGAACAACTTATGAGCATAGGGTCCGCACAAGAACCTCCAAGTACACGGAGATCTTTCCTGTGTTGCGATGCGCGCTCTGGAAGCCGCCTCTAGCGCCCGCTAAGACGGCTCCTCACCGCCCATCACAGCATACGACCTGTGACGTGAGCGCGTGAGCCGATAGTTTCAAGACTCGCCCTCCCCAACCGATGGTTCGTGCCGCTACGCTGATCCGCGTCCTCTTGGCGCGGCTCGGTTGCGCGTGCTCGCGCCGTCGAGTATGCAACTGGACACACTCCACTGGGAGAAGAGACATGGAACACCGCAGACTTTTCGACGACGCATGGAACTACAACGCAAACCTCCGGGCAGAAGATGGCTTTCGAATGCCAGATCGAACCAGCACCTTTCGCGAGTTCATCCTCATTCCCATTGGATTTGTGTTTGCCACTCTCTTGATAATTCTTCTCATCAGCTGTTCCACGCTCGGCTAGGCTGGGAGGGGCCGGCTACAGCTTGATCCAATCCAGGGAGTC
>CAWBRJ010000058.1:0-79543 GCA_963790935.1 uncultured Acidobacteriaceae bacterium
GGAGTTGCGGCGGAGCGGCGCGCACATCCATGACTTCGAGCCTGATTTCTGGAACGACTCGCGGGAGATTTTCTTCGGCATCCAGGCGCACGAAGCCTCCGCACTGCACCGTGGAAACTTCGACCACTTTGAACGCCCGATCGCAGAACGGCTTGCCCAGGGAGCCTTGCTCTCCGATGCCACGATCGCGGATTTGCGCCGGCGCCATGCCGCATTTCGCCAACGGATGGATGAGTTACTGCAACAGCATGATTTTCTGATGCTGCCCTGTGCCCCGATGAGTGCACTGCCGGATGGCGCGGATCACTCCGTCACCCGACCGAAAATTTTGCGCTATACCACACCGGCCAGCCTGGCCGGTACGCCCGCGGTGGTGCTGGCAAAGCCCGGAGGCGGAGTGCAGTTGATTGCCGCTCGAGGCAGCGACGCCCGCCTGCTCGCCTTTGCCGCCAGCCTGGGGGAAAGATGATGACTCCCTTGCGAGCAATGGCTGTCTGTTCCCTCGGCTTCTGCCTGTTGCTCGCGGGCTGCCGAAAGCAGCAAGCACCGAGCGGGCTGTCGCCGGTGACTCTGCAAACCGACTGGTATCCCCAACCGGAGCACGGCGGCTTTTATGACGCGCTCCTTCGTGGCTACTACAAAGACGAAGGCCTGGACGTAACCATTCTTCCCGGAGGTCCTTACGTCAACTCCGATCAGCAGGTCTCCGTAGGCGCCGCACAGTTCGAGATGGCCTCCTCCGATCATGTTCTGCAGGCCATAGGAAACGGGGTGCCCCTGGTGGCGGTCGCTGCGACCATGCAGCACGATCCGCAAGCCATCATGTTGCATCAGGATTCTCCGGTTCATGGCTTTCAGGATTTGGATGGTCACGCAGTCGCGATCCGCCTGGGAGCATCGACATGGTTTGATTTTCTCGTCAAGCGTTATCAGCTAAAAACTGTCCGGGAGATTCCGGCGACCTACAGTGTGGCCAATTTCCTTCAGGATCCCGGATACATTCAACAAATCTTCGTCACCTCTGAACCATTCTTTGTCCGCCAGGCGGGAGTTCCAATCCGCACCATGTTAATCAGCGACACGGGCTACAACCCATATCGGGTGATGGCAACGTCACAGTCGTTTGTGCAACAGCATCCGGACATCGTTGCAAAATTTGTGCGCGCCTCGCTGCGTGGCTGGCACGATTACCTGGTCCACCCCGAAGATGTCAATGCGGCGATTGCCAAGTTAAATCCGGCGATGAGCGTGGCGCAGATGAAGTTTAGCTACGAGGGTTTGCGGGACCAGCACTTCATCACTGGCGAAGGAGATAGCCTGGGCCGCTTTGATCCGGCCCGCTGGACCAGCATGTATCAGCAGCTTCTCGATCTGAAGGTAATCCAGAAGCCCTTCGATCCCGCTACTGCCTACACTTTGCAATTTATACCTACGGCTCACTAAACAACTTGAAAGACTGGCGCGGACAAAGTCTTAAGCCTCATCCAGGTATTCCTTCCTCCAGAGTTTTGCTACGACTCGCTACGCCCCACCCCGCCATGAGCAGCAGCAGTATGTAAACGACCTGCATCGCCAACCGAACCGGCACACTGGGCATGTGCAAACCGCCAACATACTTATTAGCGGCATAAACGTTGGCGGGAAAAACAGCAATCATCAACAACGCAAGACAGGCGGAGGCCGCACGGGTGAAAGCAGGCAGCAGCAGGCCTACGGCGCCGGCCAACTCTAACGCCCCGCTCACTAGAACCAGCTGCGAATGGTAAGGAAGGAAGGGAGGAATAATCATCGCCATCAGCGCGGTGCGGGTAAAGTGCGCAGTCCCCGAAACCAGCAGAGGCAGCGCTACCACCACCCGCAGGATCCACTGCACCCAGCCAAACGAAAACAGCCCCTTGCGCCCCCATAAGAAATAGCAGGCAACGGTACTGATCAAAACAACGGTGGTGATTAGATAAACCATCTCGCCCTCGTCAGTGATCATATCTGCCGAGGGCAAGCGGGCACGCTGTCTCACGGATGCGAGGTGGGAGAGCGAATAGATGCTGTTATCTGAGGCTGGTTCTTCTCGACATAGATCCGATAGGCCCTGTCCCCAGACTCTGCGGGAGGAAAGCTTCGATCTTCATACAAGACGTAATGGCTGGCGAGTTCCTGCTGAAACAGGGGCCACGAAGAGAGCTTGCCGTAGCCGCGCCCATTGGGATACAGTCCAGTGCTCACCACAACCACCTGTGGAGTGTGCCTTTGGAACTGCTGCCAAAATGTACCGCGCACGTCGCGGATGACTCGCTGCCGGCTTGATCCAAAAATCAGGTAGTCATAGAACAGCCCTGTGGACTGCACCAGTTGCATTCGGTAGAGCGTCGCATCGCAGTCTGGCGGCGTATCGATGCATTGCACACGGCCGGAGAGCGCGCCTCCACCGAGTTGATTCAGATCCGCAGCCAGAGAGTCGGAAAATTTGGGATCCCAAACCTTATGGACAGAGCGGTTCACATAGATCGGCGCCAGGATCGCCGCAAACCCAACGCCAGCAACCGCCAGAGTGCGAACCATTCGCCGGGCTCGCAGGGCAGTGATCATTTGCAACCCAGCCCATAGAAAAAGAAATGCCAGCATCGGATAGCGATGGTAAGGAAATGCCTTTCCCTGGGCAAGGTACGATGCGATTCCGAACAGAATTCCGGCGACCAGTAGCTTGCCCTCCCAGTTCCACCAATCCCGTTTCATCACCGCGATCGCTAATGCAATGAGTGCGATCGTCCTTACCGATGCGGTTGCAGTAAACCTCAGCAGCACTGGCCACGAAACACGTCCGAGGCTCTGGTAAAAAGGCAGCTCCACATGCAGCACGTACCAGAAAGAACCAAGGGAGCTGTGGGAGACAGGAAAGCAACGATCACCGCAATTGGAGCCATCAAGCCAAGCAGCGCATAGAGTAATGGCCTTAATCACCGGTTCTCCCATGCGCTTCCACCTGATCGCGGCCGGCAGCAAAAGTAGCAGCATGAACGGAAGAGGCATAGGCTTGATCGTTGCCGCTATCCCTCCGCAGAGTCCGAAGGCAAACATGGGCCAACTACGGCGGCTACGAAAGGCATAGAAGAGGAAGGCGTACGCGCTTAAAAGCAACACGGCGATAATGAAATCCCGCTGACCCTCCTGTCCTGCGCCGTCTCTGCCGTGGTACAGGATGAAGAGCGTCGCAGCAAAGAACCCAGCCAGCCAATCGTAAGGCCGCGCAATGACGATCATGGCAGCGGCGGCAATGCCCATCAGACCAAAGTCAAAGGCCCGCCACGCGCCGGATCCTCCGCCAAGAGTGTGCATGACACTCCAGTTCACCAGGTAGGTCCCCGGCATGTTGATCTCGAGAATGTCGCGGTAGGGGGCGAATCCATGATCCATCAGAAAGCAGAGGTAGTGCAGCTGAGCGGGATCATTCACCTGCTTCCAATGTGCTGTGCGAACCGCGAAGAATCCAATGCACAAAAGAAAATACAGGGTAAGGACGATTCTGAGACGTGAAGATCCGGGACCCCTCGCCCGGATCTTGCTCAGCCAATCTTTACCTGCAAATCGAAGAGCTGAATTGGTACCAGGGGGAAAAGCTAGAAAGCTTTTGCCATCAATCATTTCACCGTGGACCTTGTGGTTGGAGTTACGAATTCACATTCGCGGAGCGATGTCTTGCTCCAACAGACAGACCCGGCCTTCTAGCGCAGCGCCGCCGATAAATTTTCAGACGTGGAGTTCGCCGAAGAAGCTTACCGATGGCGTCTAATGACGCCCAATTTTACCGGACATACCACGACAAGCAACTAAAAGTCAGCGGGATGCATCGGCGCGGTTCCTAAAAGGATCTAGATTTTTACCGGACCGAGGATATGCCAATGAATGGCGAACCAGCAGAGCACGACACTGGCCATCGCAACCAAAGAATACTTAACCATGCTGATCTTTCGCAAGGTGGCAACACGCCAAATGCGAATCGCCGAGATGACAGGAGCCAAACTGAACGCAATCGCAACCGCGGTCAGAATATTGAGCAGCACAAAGTATTTATCCCACGCGGATGTGGGAGGCATAGCGTCCTCGCCACCAAGGACAACAACGCAAATGCCAAGGGTGACCAGCAGTACCACCCATAGGCCGGCCGCCACTTGCGTCGTCAGTGGCAGCCAACGAGTTCCCGGCTGAGGCGCCAGAAGGGGCCGGCGGCGCAGAATCAGTTTCCTGGCCAGCGCGGATGAGGGGAGCAAGAACGACCAGTATCAGCACCGCCAGGCTGGCGCCCACCGCTGCCAGCACCGGCCCTTCATGCTCGTACCAGGGCACCCGCTGTGCTTGAACCCCGGGAAAATCATAGGCCAGACGGACAACTCGACCACTCTCTGGCCGCGAATAGCGAACACTCTCCGTTGACCGTCCATCTCCTGCCACAGATCTTTTCCGATCGGCTTCCACTTCACGGGATGATCACGCAGGTCCTTGATGTCCTCGATGTGCAGGACGCCTTCTTTATCGACCGTTGCGACGGTTTGCGAAAGCAATGAGAGCAGTTTCAGTTTGCCGCTCTCTTCCCTCCTGGTCGATTGATACACGCCCTCGATGTCCTCTAATTCCTTCCGGGGAAGAGCAACGAACGATTGCCTGGTTTCGCCGGGAAAGTATCGGTCGGTGAACATATCGATGATTTCCGGACGCGTCTCGTTCGCCGCCGCCGGCAGAATTGTAGGAGATGAAAAGCAACAGCTTCTGTGAAGGTTCGAGCATAAACAGGCTGTGAAACGCAATCAGATCTCCCTCGTGACCGATCCAGCGCAGATTATTTCGCCACACCTGATAGAAGCCCATGCCGATCGGCGGCAACTGGTCGCTCGAGCGAAATTGAGGGGTCCACATAGCCGCCAGCGTTTCCGGCTTGAGAATGCGGCTGCCATCCAGTTCCCCTCCATTCAACAGCGCCTGGCCGAAGCGGCCCATATCTGCGGCGGTCGAAGAAACCCCTCCGGCAGGCGCCGGGTTGAAAGATCTCAAAGCCAATCGGAGGCTTCTGTGTGTCCGTGGGGTAACCCTCTGACGGTAACCTGCGCAGCGAAGCCGGAGGAGGCTGATAGAAGGTCGAGTGCACCATCTTGAGCGGCGCAAAAATATGTTGTTCCACATATTGCTCAAATGGCTGCCCGCTCACTCGCTGCACGATATAGCCGGCCAGTCCCACCCCATAATTCGAGTACGCCGGAACCGTACCAGGAGCGAATATCCTTTTCGGCTGGTTGCGGATGAGAAAGTCGCGCAGGCTTACTGCTCTGCTTCGGGATTCGTAACAATAATGTCGCGGTTTTCTTCTTCGAATCCGCCAGCTATGCGTCATCAGGTTTCGCAGGGTAATGGGCCGTGAAAACGCCGGGCGAATCTGAAAATCGAGGTAGCGGTTTACGTCACTATTAATGTCGAGTTTTCCCTGCTCTGCCAGTTGCATGACAGAAACCCAGGTAAATAGCTTCGATATCGATGCCAGACGAAAGATGGTGGTGGCCGGGTCGACCGGCTTCTTGCTCTTCAGATCCGCATATCCGTAACCCTTTTCGAGCAGCACCTCGCCATTCTGCATCACCAGCACCGAAGCCCCGGCTACGTCGGAACGTTCCAGCTGCAGGGGCACAATTCCGTCCAGGAAAGGCACCAGATCAGAGGCTTCAAGGGCATGAGGACCCGGCGTTGCATCCGTTTTTACGTCCGCTTGCTGCGCGTGAGCAGGCGGCCCAGGGGACACGTCGGGGGCTTGCGCCGCAGCCGCCAAAGACACCAGTAGTAACCAGCAAGCGACACCCAATCCGCGCATTGACGGAACTCCAGCCAAGGGGGTAGCGAGGATTCTAGCAGGATGAAAAACGGCTCCGGCGTGCTAGTGTTTTGTTGCATGGCTACGGAAAGACAGAATGGCAAACGGGTTGCCAAATCTGCTGGATCATCGGGTCCAGCGGAGGGCAACGGAGGGCGGCCGGTCGCGGTGGCAACCTCCTCGTACGTGAATATTATCGAAGCCTTGCTGGAAAACGGATCGATGTCACGCTCCGAGCTGGCAAGCTCGATCGGACTAAGCCGGTCCGCCTTGACCGAGATGAGCCGGGTCCTTATTCAGCATCAGTTCGTTGAGGAATCCCCCGCCGTGATTGACAAGCAGCGGAAGGGCCGGCCTTCGATCATGCTGTCGTTGAATGCCCGGTACGGATATTTTGTAGGCGTGGGCCTTACGGAAGATCCTCCCCTCATGGCGTTAACGGACTGTCATGGAAACGTTTTAGCGGAGCAGGAGATCGGCATGGTGATGGAGCCGGAAGCCATCGCAGCAGCCATTGCCCGAGGGATCCCCCATCTCACTCATGCTTCGAAAATTTCCAGCGAGAAGGTAGTGGGCATCGGGGTTGCGCTCTCCGGGCACGTGGACCATGCCAAGGGTATGTGTTTACATTCCAACCTGCTCGGCTGGCATAACGTGCCCATTGCAAAAATCGTAGAACGTGTCACCGGGATGCCGACCTACATTGACAACGACGCGCACGCAGTGGCATTGGGGCAGAAGTTGTTCGGCATGGCTCGCGAGCTCAAGAGCTTCATGGTCGTCATGCTGGGCAAGAAAATCGGCGGTGGCAGCTATATGCAGGGCCGTTTGTATCGCGGGCACACCGGCGCCGCGGGTGAAATCGGCCATTGCACCGTAGCCCCAGGTGGACCTCGCTGCGAGTGCGGGAAAGAGGGCTGCGTCGATGTGTTTGCCTCCAGTTCAGCCCTGTTAAGGAGAGCTGCGGAGCTTGACCTGCGGGTAAACGCGATCGGAGAGCTTGAGGCCTTGGCTGCGAAGGGAGAGCCAAAGGCGATCGAACTGCTTTCCCACGCCGGTTCGGCTCTCGGTCTGGCGGTCGCGAACTCGATTCAAATGAACAATCCCGAACTGGTACTCTTCGCCGATCTGGTTGGCTTCGGCGACGGGGTCTTTACCGCCAGTGCGCGGCAGGCCATTGAAAGCAACATCATGCCCCACCTGCTTTCCACCACCCGTCTCGAATTCAGGTCTGTCGAGATGGACTTCCTGGTGCGCGGCGCCGCCAGCATCGCCGCCCATCAATTCCTGATCGAACGCGCAGGTTAGGCGCTTACTGCAGCGCCTTCACCACCGCCGCGAAAAACGGCACATCGTCTAACGGACTCAAGGCAGCTTCTGGTTTAGGCCGTGCGCTCAGCACCACAATCACCACTTTTTCCCGCGGATTGATATAGATGTGCTGACCAAAGATGCCCCGCGCCTCGAAGGCGCCGCGATGGATCGGATCCCCTGCGGGAATGGGCCACCATAAGTATCCATAGTCAACCGGCTTTCCCCCAATCATTTGCGCCCTTCCGGCCTCTTCAAACCATCCCGCAGGCACGATCTGCTCACCGTCGATAAAGCCATCCCGTTGCACCAGCAGGCCAAGGCGTCCGTAATCCCGCAAGGTGGCGCCGAGGCCACTGCCGGCCAGTCCCATGCCGCCGGGAGATTCCACCCACCAGGTAGCGTCCCGCTCCATGCCGAGCCGTGACCAGAGCGTCTCAGAAAGATAGGTCGCGAGCGGCTTATGGGTCGCTGCTTCGAGCAAGGCTCCCACCAAAAACGACTCGCCTGTGCTGTAGTTCCAGATCGAGCCCGGCGGACCCACCCTGGAGCGGCCATTCATATAGTCCAGAATGCCACCCGGCTTTTCCTCCAGTTGGATATCCAGCAGCTTTCTGCGGTCGGAGCGCGGGTCGGTATAGGTCTCATCCCATTTCACGCCCGAAGCCATTTGCAGGATATTGCGAATGCTCACACCCTCGTAGGCACCACCCTTGAGCTCGGGAAGGTAGCGGGTCAAGGGATCATCCAGGCTGACGATCAACCCCTGCTTGAGCGCTGCGCCGACCAGAGTCGAGGAAATGGACTTCGCCATGGAGAACGAAATCCAGCGCGTATCCGGCCCGGCGCCCAGTTCATAATCCTGCAGAACCACCTTGCCGTCTTTGAGAATGAGCAGGCCCGCGACCCGATTGTCAGCGAGGTAGTCGAACAGGTCATACTCGGCACCGCGGGACTGAAAGCGCACATTCTTCAATCGCGTCGCGGCGGGTGGGAGGGGCTGGACTGTTTTACCACGCGGCACCCGGTTGACCGGAAACAGGGCGTCGCTATGCTCAAAGGTAACTACTTGTACCCCAGGAAGCATGGCGCCATCAAACACCTGGCGCGCCCCCGCAGGCTGTTGCGCCGCCGCCGCGACTCCGCCCAACAGGAGCAAGGGGCCAACCAGGTACACCGGCGAATGTGGGATCATGGCTGCGAGTCTAAATCACGACCCCAGATAACCATACGACGCTTTGGGAATACCGCCTTCCAACGCCCCAGCTAATATAGACACGTATGCAGGGACCAGACATAGGTGTAGCAAAGATGGGCGTAGCAACGAACACGGATTCGCTCCGCTCGCGGCTGAACTACGAGCCCCAGGTGTTGGGTTTCGGAACCAGCGGCCGGCGGGGCAAAGTCGTGGACCTGACTCAACTCGAGGTCTACCTCAACGCGCTGGCTGAGTTGGAATACCTGCAGTCGCTATCGCTCGCCGAGGGCGGTATCCAGCAGGGCGACCCCTTCTATTTCGCCTATGACCTGCGCCCCAGCTCAAGCGAATTCGTGAGCCAGGAACAAGGCCGGGGTGAGATTGCACAAGCCATTGCTGCCGCCATCGTCGATGCTGGGATGAAGGCGGTCAACCTGGGCCCGATTTCTACTCCGGCGCTGGCCAGCTATGCCTTGTCACGCGGCAAAGGCAGCATCATGGTGACCGGCAGCCACATCCCTTTCGACCGCAACGGATACAAGACCAACAGCAGCCGGGGTGAATTGCTCAAAGAACAAGAGGCGCCCATCAACGTGCGGGTAAGACTGGTGCGCAAGAGACTCTACGAGCAGCCCTGGGATCAGTCGCGATTTGACCAGCGGGGCATGCTCAAGAGCGGTCACCAGGCGCTTCCAAAGGAGCAGGGCGAGGCGCGTGCCGCTTACATCGACAGGTTCATTGGTTTCTTTGCGGGATCATCACTTAAAGGCTGGCGCATTCTCGTCTATCAGCATTCCGCTGTTGGACGCGATCTGCTGGTGGAAATCCTGGAACAACTGGGTGCGGAAGTAGTGAAAGGCGGGCGCAGCGAGACCTTCGTTCCGATCGACACAGAGAATATCGACGCCGCTCAACTCGCAGTGATCCAAGCCCTGGCCGACGAAGCCGCCGGCGGCGGACCGCTCGACGCGGTTGTCTCTACTGACGGCGATAGCGACCGCCCCCTGGTTTTGGGAGTGGATGCAAAAACCGGCCGAGTGCAATTTTTCGGTGGCGACCTGGTAGGCATGGTGGTGGCTGCGTACCTGCAAGCGGACGCGGTGGTCGTTCCTATCAGCTGCAATGACGCCATCGATCGGGGGCCGCTCGCCTCGGTGGTTGAGCCCAAGACACGCATCGGTTCTCCGTTTGTGATCGCCGGCATGGAAGCTGCGCTGGCTAAGGGGAAAAAACGCGTTTGCGGATGGGAGCCCAATGGCGGTTTTCTGACCGGCTCGCCGTTTTCCCGCAACGGAGCCATCCTGTCGCCCTTGCTCACCAGGGACGCCGGATTGCCCATCCTGGGCGTGCTTTTCGCAGCCGAACAAAGTGGGCTTCCACTGATTGATCTCTTCTCCCGTTTGCCCAGGCGTTTCAGTCGCGCTGCTCTGCTCAAACAATTTCCGCGGCCAACTGCGCTGAAAATTGTCGGCAGATTCTCGCCTCCGGCCGAAGCGCACGAGATCAAAAAAGATCTGGCACAGTTCTTTACCCCGGCCTTGGGCTTCGCCGGCATCGACCGGCTGGATTACACCGACGGAGTGCGCATCCTCTTTACCAACGGCGAAGTGGCCCACGTGCGGCCTTCGGGAAATGCAGACGAGCTGCGGATTTACGCGGTCGCCGACACGCAGAGCCGCGCCGATTCTATGGCCGCCATGGGAATCGAAGAGCCCGGCGGTATCCTGCGCAACATGGAGAAGGCCGTTCATGGCTGATCTGGACGTACTCACACTGCGCGGCGTGGTGCAACATTACGATTGGGGAGGGCACAACTTTATCCCTGATCTTTTAGGGATTGAAAATGCAACCCGCAGACCCTACGCCGAACTGTGGATAGGCGGCCATGCCAAGGCGCCCTCGATGGTTGAAACGGAGAGTGGCCAGGAACCTCTCGATGAGTTCATCGCAGAAGCGCCCGAGGCCATTCTCGGCCCGGCGGTGAGCACCCATTTCCACGGCCGGCTGCCTTATCTGTTCAAAATTCTTGACGTGCATAAAATGCTCTCCATCCAGGCGCACCCCACCCTGGTGCAGGCCAGGCAGGGCTTTGCGCGAGAGAACGCCGAGGGCGTGCCCATCGACGCCGGCAACAGGAACTACAAAGACGATAACCACAAGCCGGAAGTCGGTGTGGCGCTGACCGATTTCTGGATGCTGCACGGTTTCAGGCCGCTGGAACAGATTGCCGAAACCCTTGACCGTACCGTAGAACTCGGTCCGCTGATGCCTGCGTTTAGCCAGCGGCTGAAAGCTGCCGGCCACGATCTTGAGACGCGGCGTGGCTTGCTTCGCGAGCTCTACAGCAACGTCATGACCATGCCCCAGGAGCAGGTAGACCTGCTGCTCAATGAGCTGCTCGCCAGGCTACGGGAGAAGGTTCCCACAGGCAAAGAGAGCCCGGATTACTGGGCATTGCGGGCGGCGGAACATTTTCCCTTACCCGGGGGCCATCGCGATCGCGGCATCTTCAGCATCTATCTGCTGAACCTGGTGCACCTGCAGCCGGGACAAGGCACCTTCCAGCCGGCCGGCGTTCTGCACGCTTACCTTGAGGGTGTGAACGTTGAGTTGATGGCCAACTCCGACAACGTACTGCGCGGAGGACTCACGACCAAACACGTCGATGTGCCGGAATTGCTGAAAATTCTTACCTTCGAGGGCGGCAGTCCCGAGGTCTTCAGCGGCGTCCAGTTGAGCCCCGAGCAACGGGTTTATCGCACCCCGGCGGACGAGTTCGAGCTGAGCCGCATCGCGCTCCCGCCACGCGGCCGCTATGCCGGCGAGGCCACCTACGGTCCGAAGGCCCTGATCGTATTGGAAGGTTCCGCCACCCTGACGTCTGCCGGAAGGAGCAAATCGCTCCACCGGGGCTCGATCGCGTTCGCGCCCAGCGGCGCGCAATTTGTCCTCGAAACGCGTGCCGACGATCTGGTCGTCTTTCAGGCCGGGCTTCCCCTGCACGCCCGCGGCGCTGATTAAAAACCAGCCGAACTACACCAGGCGTAGTCAGACCCAACGCAATACCCGTCTATCCAGACACGACCTCAAGCACCGCTGAAAGACATGACCTTCCCAGGTTGAACCGGGAGCTTCAATATTTCGGAACTGGATGACTTTGACTTGCTCGTCAACACCTATCGGGCAAGATTGCTTCGGCTGGTGACCCTTTCCACAGGCGACCACGATCTTGCCGAGACAATCGTTCAAGACTGTTTTCTAAAGGCGTACCGGGCTCGAGAGAGTTTTCGCGGTGACTGCAGTGTGAGCACCTGGCTGTTTACGATTGCCTTGAATGTGACGCGCGATTATCAGCGCCTGCAAAAACCGCATTTTTGGAAAAGCGCTGGTCTCACTGATGTGAAGCTGACCGACGAAAAATCTTCGTTCACAAGCCCGGAACCGTCGCCGGAAACACGTCTGTTGGCTGAAGAGCAAGCCGGCCGCGTCCAATTGGCATTGAAGTCTCTGTCCCCGAAACAACGGCTCGTTTTCATCATGCGTTTCATCGATGAAATGGAACTGCAGGAGATTTCAGCCATCACCGGTATGCCGCTAAGCACCGTGAAAACCCACATTCGACGGGCTATGAAAGCAGTTCGCAGTCGATTGAGAGGGCCTGAGGCCGGCCCAGGGTGCATTGTAGCAAACCGCTTAGGCGGATTCCTAACTTAAGTAACTGGTGCAATCAAGATCGTGTAGTCTCACCCCCGAAATCCCCCGTCACACAAGTCAGATTAACCCGGTTCACAATCCATCGCGGTCTCGACCAAGAGCGTGAGAAGTGGTTTTCCTCGAGACAACCACCAACGGGACTGCTTTTGTCCGCGGCAGTTGTGAAACCACCTGGACAATCTGTCGGCGGCTACGTGGCGGCGAAGACGCTTGCAGGATTCCCGCTGATTGTTTTCCTGCACGCGTGTTCTTTGGCACGTCTTGCCTGCCCAATTTTTCAAAACGAGGGTTGTTGATGACCAGGCGCAAAGAATTTGTGTCGTCTCTATGCTGTGCTGCGGTTTCGGCCGGCTTGGTATTAATCTTATCCACCGGTATTAACGTCAAGGCCGGCGTGGGCGCACCGGCAGCAAAAGATCCCGGAGTTCGTGCCGGCGGCGCTGGCGCTGGAACTCCGCTTGCCTCCCTCACCGCGGATCAACTTGCATTCTTTCAGGATGGATTGACTCGCTTCGTGGCGGTCGATTCTGTGCGCGGAACCATAGCCGGGGAGACCGACTCCGGTTTGGGGCCAACGTTTAACTCCAACAGTTGCGGGAGCTGCCATTCTCAACCGGCAACTGGAGGAACAAGCCCAAGCGCCAATCCGCAGATTGCCGCGGCCGGCGATAACGGCGCCACCAACGCCATCCCGGACTTCATTTCCGCCAGCGGACCGGTGCGGGAGGCGCGTTTTCCCTTCCTGTTGAACTCCAACGGAAGCTTGAGTCAAACACCGGACGGCGGCGTCCACGATCTGTTTACGATCACTGGGCGGACCGACGCTCCCGGCTGCAACATGACGCAGCCGGACTTTGAGCAAATGGAGAAACTGGGAAACTTGATTTTCCGCATTCCCACGCCGCTCTTCGGAGCGGGTTTGATCGAGAACATCCCCGAGGGCACACTCTACGCCAACATGGCCGCGAATGCCGCCCTCAAGCAGAGTCTGGGAATATCTGGCCATCCCAACATCAGCGGCAATGATGGAACCATCACTCGTTTCGGCTGGAAAGCGCAGAACAAGTCGGTGGCGATGTTTTCAGGCGAGGCCTATAACGTCGAAATGGGCGTAACCAACGAGCTTTTCCCTGAAGAACGTGCGCTGCCTGCCTCATCCTGTCTCTTCAATCCCACGCCAGAGGATACGACAAACTTCCCCGCATCGGGTGCGGCGATCCTGAGCGACATTGTGGCCTTTTCGAACTTCATTCGCTTCCTGGCGCCACCAGCGCCATCCATAACGGGCATCCCGGGTAGCCCCTCGCAGCAATCGATCGCCAACGGTCAGGCCTTGTTTACCCAGGTCCACTGTAATTTGTGTCACACTCCCGCACTGCAGACGGGGACTTCCTCTTTCGCGGCAGGACTCAGCAATCAAAGCGCTGCGCTCTATTCAGATCTGTTGGTACATCACATGGGCTCAGGACTGGCTGACAATGTTTCTCAAGGGACAGCCGGGCCGGACGAATTCCGCACCGCTCCGTTATGGGGTTTAGGCCAGCGCATTTTCTTTCTTCACGACGGCCGCGCCACACTCTCCAATGATGGTCTGCTCACGGCCATTCAGGAGCACGCTGGTTCCGGTTCGGAGGCGAACACCGTCATCAATCTGTTTCAGCAATTGAACAATCAACAACAGCAGGATTTGCTGAACTTCCTGCGCTCGCTGTAGCGGTGGACCGAGGCGGCCCTAGTTCGCCCCCGCGAGAAAGGCTTCGACTTCAGCGGAAGTAGGCAGCGAAGGTTGCGCGCCGGCACGGGTAACGGAAATGGCCGCGGCCGCGGCCCCATAGCGAGCTGCTTCGGCGGGCGGCTTTCCCCGGGTGAGGGCAACCGCGAAGGCGGCGTTAAAGCAGTCACCCGCGGCCGTGGTATCTACGGCGTTTACCGGGAATGCCGGAACCCGCTGGGCAGGGCAATCGCGACCGGCCAGAAAGACTCCCTGCGAACCCAGCTTGAGGGCAACATTCCGCACCCCCATCGCCAGGAGCTTTTCGGCAGCCTCGGAAGGCTCGATGTTGATCCGCCCGAGGAGGGTCTGCGCCTCGGTTTCGTTGGGCGTAAGCCAGGTGGTACGACTGAGCAACAACTGCGGCAACGGCCGCGCGGGTGCAGGATCAAGCATCAACGGAGTCTTCGCCTCCCATGCCTGCTCCGCCAGGCGCATGACCGCTTCCAGCGGGGTCTCCAGTTGCACCAGAATCATGCTTGCCCGGCGTACCTCCTCCACGTGAGCATCGATCAACACGGCAGAAACCAGCCGATTTGCTCCCGGGATCACGACGATTGAGTTCTCCCCGCTGCCTGCCCTGGAGATTTGCGCGACTCCGCATGGACCGGCAACGATCTGGACCGAGTGGGTATCAACGCCGGCGGTCTTCAGGCCCGACAGCAGCCGCTCGGTAAAAAGGTCAGTCCCCAGACATGCAATCATCTCCACCGCTGCACCCAGCTTGGCGACCGCGACTGCCTGATTGGCGCCCTTACCTCCGTTGTACACATCGAAGGTATTGCCCAGTATCGTCTCTCCCGGAGCCGGGAGGCGGTCAGCAAATGCGACCAGGTCGATGTTGATGCTACCCACTACCAACAACTTCTTTTGCACGCGCTTCCTCCATCGATCACGCGAGATCGGGTCCTCACGAATCTTAACTTGAGCGAACCGCGGTCCAAAATTCGCGCTGATGGAACCGGACTCACTCCGCGACGCTTCACTCTGTCGAAAATAAAACTGCAACCCTCAGATGTTGAGTGGGTGGCCCAGGTCTCGCTTTTGAGACCTGGGTTTCTCTTCGCAAATGGGTCTCAGCCGGAAAACCCAGGTCTCAAAAGCGAGACCTGGGCCACCCACTCAACTAATCAACAGCAACAGGATTTGCTGAATTTCCTGCGCTCGCTTTAGGAATACGGGTGGAGGCGCGGGCCGGAATCGAACCAGCATAAAAGGTTTTGCAGACCTTTCCCTGATCCGCTTGGGTTCCGCGCCACTCGGCCGCTCCTCTCCAGTCACTTTAGGTGCAGCGCCAGGCACCCGACTACTGACTTTGAGCGGCTTCGCCGTCCATAGCAACCGCACTCAAGTACCTCAGCGCTCCCCTTCAAAGGAAAATCCCTGGCGGGAAAAAAACGTTCTGATTTGCGTAAAGCGTGACCAGAAACGATACTCTTATTCGCAGGTCTGAGATTGCCAGGAGGAACGATGTTCCGGGGAACCGATAACCGACGCAGAGAGTTTCTTAAGCTTGCCGCATGGAGTCTTGCAGGTCTTACCAGTACCTCCGCCCGGGCAATGTACCAGCCGCAGCGGGAAGCTATCCAGCGGCCGGAAACACCGGAAGGTGCATTCAATCTCCTGGCCGAAGGCAACCAGCGCTTCCTGGCGCAGAAGCTTATCTCCTTCAAGGAAGATCTGGATATCCTCAAAGCGCACTCGGAGGAGCACCAGGAACCATTTGCCGCCGTGCTTTCCTGCGCAGACTCGCGGGTGCCGGTGGAATTGGTTTTCGACCAGAGCATCGGTCATGTCTTTGTGGTGCGCGTGGCCGGCAATGTTGCCACCCCGGACACCATTGCCAGTCTCGAATATGGCGCCGCCGTACTGGGAATCAAGGCACTGCTGGTGCTTGGACACACCAACTGTGGGGCCGTCAAGGCGACCATCGCAGGCAAAGCTGTGCCAGGCCAGATCAGCACTCTTTATCAGTACATCCACCCTGCGATCGCCGGGGCCAATGGCGATCTGACTACCGCCAGCCGGCAAAATGCCATGTTGCAGGCGTCTATCCTGCGCGACACTTCACCCGTACTGGCTGACCTTGTGAAACAGAAGAAACTCGGGATTCGCGCTGCGATGTACGACGTCGGCAGCGGAAAAGTCACCATGCTCTGATTCGTTCGCGAGCGTCACATATTGCAACAAATACCGGGTGACCCGCCGGCTGTCTTTCCTCATCCGACACCAAAGTTGTAGTTCCTCGATTCTGCCTGGTAACCGAGCCGTACAGATTCCCACCGAACAGGCCGATAAGGTATTTGGATCACAACCGAATCCAGTAACTCACAGTGATCGTTACAATTACACGTTTCTGTGGAAGCGGGCTGAGCTTTGCTCGCGCGTATTGCAATGCGGCGATGCGGTACCGAAGGAATCAATGGAAGTAATGTAAATCGACCGCGTGTCGAGACCTTTCAGAATTGCTACCAATTGTGTATGCATCCCGGCGTCGTGGCTGATATACGATCCGCTCAATCTCATAGCAGAGAACTTCCACAAGACGAAGTTCGCGCTATAAGTCAGCAACATGCTTTGGATCGGTACTCCCTCGCTGGCATTCCCCGTTCCGTAAGTGTTGACAAATTTGTAAGTGCGATCTGAGGACTCCGTATGAGCCGAAACTCCGGGCTGCTCCCAGCCTTACTGGCGATCGCCAGCGCCCTGCCGATCGCGGCACACGCAGCGGCGCTCCCCACCGCGACCACACTCACCCTCTCTTCGCCATCGGTTTCCTGGCGCACGCCCGTAAATCTCACGGCTCAGGTGACCGCCGGCGGAGCGACCGTGACCGAGGGCACAGTCACCTTTTGCGACTTGTCAGGACCTTACACCCGTTGTGAGGATTCAGCCATTGTGGGCAAGGCACAGATAACCAGTGCAGGCGCGCAGATCAACATCATTCCCGCAATCGGCACCCACAAATATACTGCCATTTTCAATGGTATCAGTGGCACCAATGCTGCCGCCCCCAGTACGTCTGCTGCCCAAACCTTGACTGTGACCGGCCTCTATCCCACCACTACGTCGATTGCAGCGTCCGGTAACCCTAGCGGTTATCAGCTAACCGCTACCGTCGTCGGCTTCGCCAATCAACCGCCAACTCTTTCAGGTACTGTGTCTTTTCAAGACACAAGCAACGGCAACTTCGTTCTGGGAACAGCCTCGCTCGGCCCGCCAGGCCCCGCTGTCGAGACCTTAGTCCAGGCGACCGGTTCCCCGATCCCCACCGGCAACCAGCCCGCCGCCGGCGCCAGCGCAGACTTCAACGGTGATGGAAAGCCAGACCTGGCAATCATGGACTCCTACACGACGTCGATTACCATTCTGCTGGGCAATGGTGACGGCACCTTCACCCAAGGCACAACAATCGATCATGTTGGAACCACTGGCTGCATCCCCTACCCTGTAAATCAGCGTTCGAATTGCTCCATGGCCGTGGGAGATTTTAACCACGATGGAAACGCCGACCTGGCTGAAACCAGTGACTTCGACAATACCGTGATCATCCTGCTGGGAAATGGAAGAGGCGGCTTCGCGCCGGCCAGCGGATCCCCGATTACCGTGGGTAATTTCCCCGAAGCGGTAAGAGTCGGAGATTTCAATAACGACGGTCTTCCGGATCTTGTGGTCGCCAATGGCAAGGACAATACCGTAAGTATTCTGTTGGGCAATGGAGACGGCACCTTTACCCCTGCGACGGGATCACCGATTACGGTGGGCGGATTTCCCTTCTTTGTGGCGGTGGCAGACTTCAACGGCGACGGCTCGGCAGATGTAGCAGTAACCAACGCAAGCGATAGCACGGTGAGCGTGCTGCTGGGCAAGGGAGACGGCACCTTCACCCAGGCCACCGGTTCGCCGATTCCCGGGTTCAACTACAATCCCGCCCAGGTCGTCGCCGCCGATTTTAACGGAGACGGCATTCCCGATCTGGCGGTAGCAGATTTCACCCCCCTCGACCAAAACCCACCCAAAGACGACCAAATGAGCAACGTGGTTGTCATGCTGGGCAAGGGAGACGGTACCTTTACCCCCGCGGCGGGATCACCGATTACAGTGGGCTTGTACGCCACTATGCTGGTTGCCGCAGACTTTAACCAGGACGGCAAGACCGACTTGGCCGTCGGTAACTCGGGCGACAATACGGACCTGCCAACCCAGACCTTGACTCTCCTGCTGGGAGATGGAAAAGGCGGCTTCGCGCCGGCCGGACCGCCGACGCAATTGGGAAATTCTCCCAACGACATGGTGGCGGCAGACTTTAATGGAGATGGCACAACCGACCTGGCGATTCCCAACCTGGGCGAATTTGACACCACCATCCTGCTGAACGAATTCACGCAAACAGCTACCGCCAGTGTTTCGAATATTACCGTTGACGGCACCGCGACACACCTCGTGGACGCCGTTTATGCGGGCAATACTTACTTCGCCACCAGCACATCTTCTACCGTCCCTCTGCAAGGTTCGCAGGTCAAGACCAGCCTGACGTTAACGGCCAATCCTTCAGAGCAAATGTTGACCATGCCAGTTACGTTTACCGCCCAGCTGGCTTCCCTTTCGAACGAGCCTCCCTTCGCCAACCCAACCGGAACGGTCAGCTTCTTTGATCAGAGTCTGGGCGGCCAGCTGCTGGGAACTGCCGCCATGGGCGCAAACGGGCAGGCGGTCTTTACCACCACCAGCATCGGCCCCGGCGTGCATGTCATTAGCGCCAGCTATGGGGGAGATGCGACCTTCCTGCCTAGCAACTCAAATCAAATAACGGAACAGATCGACGATCTGCTGATCAACCGGGTGGGCAACAACAACACGACTATCCTGCCCGGCACAACGGTCCTTTACACCTTTCAGGTGACTCCTCAAGTCGCCACCACATTCCTGTACACCGTGAGCTTTTCAGCCGGCGGCCTGCCTGCCGGAGCGAGCGCAAGCTTTTCTCCGCCGACCCTGGCAGCGGGCAGCACGACAGCCAAGATCAACATGACGGTGACCACCGCCGCCGCCTTCAACGTGCCACCGCCGTCGCCTTTCGGACGTCTGCCACTTGCGCTGGGACTTTTGCTCCCTCTCTTCGGAAGCAAAGCAATGCGCACACGAATGCGGAGGATTCCCCCGCTGCTTACAGTGGCCCTGCTTGCACTGCTCGGCCTGGCGGCGGTCGCAGGGCTTAGCGGGTGCTCGGGTGCGGGCCTTTTCGCAGCGAGAAAGGCCTCCTACCCGATCACGGTGACAGCGACGGAAGGAACATTTCAGAGTTCCACCACGGTGCCCCTTGCGATTCAGTAGGCGCGGTGTGGGAGAAGGTATGCATAGATCTTTGGCTTTACTGCTTCTAGCCACGATGTTGGGATTCAATCTACCCAGCCTCCATGGCCAAACGCTACCCGGAGGGAGAGATTTCTCCTTGCCGCGTGCCGAGGTTTCGCTCGGCTACAGTCCGACCGAAGCAAACGCCCCGCCAGGTTATTGCCATTGCTTTTTCATGAACGGCTTGAGCGCGGAAGGAAACTTTCGCACCTATCGTGCTTACACTACGGTGGTCGATGTGACTGCGACCCATACCGGCCAGATCCAAAATACTGGTCAACCATTCTCGATGCTCATGGCGACTGGCGGAATGCGCTTGAACTTCAGGTTTGGACAACAGCGGCAAGACGGATTTGACAGGTATTACAGGTACAAACCCTTTGTTCAGGGATTGGCAGGTTTTGCCCATGGCTTCGATTCGGCATTTCCCGACAAAGCAGGATTTATTCAACCCACGGCGAATTCCTTCGCCTTTCTAGTGGGCGCGGGATTGGACGTAAAGTACAGAAAGCATCTCTCCTTCCGCGCGATCCAGGTTGATTACGGATATACCCGCCTGCCTAACCTTGCCGGCAACGACCAGAACCTTCTTCGCATCTCGACCGGCATTACCATCCACCTCAAATAGCAGTGATGCCACGGCCGGGTGGCCAGGTCTCAAAAGCGAGACCTGGGCCACCCACTCAATGTTCGTCCGCGCCTATTCTCATCTCTTCCTGGGTCGCGGCAGGATCAAATTCTCAACGCCGCCGAATACACGCTAGCAGCGAATCAAAAGTTGAAGACCGCTTGCAGGAATACGCTGCGATTCCCCGCCGTGGAGGCGCCGAAGAAGCCTCCATTGGCCAGCGATAGCGACTGGCCGAAGAGTTTCGACGAGAGGGTGCCATTCGGCGGTCCCAGATTTTGGTGGTTGAACACGTTGGTCCCGTACGCCGTGAGGGTAAGGTTGTATCTGCGAGACGTCGTCTGATCCAGGCGTCCTGGGCCGCCTCGGCTCCCGCTCAGGCCGCCGGGGCCCAATCCGCCGCCACCGCCACGTTGACCGCCTCCTCCACCGCCGCTCCGGGCGGCACGGCCGCTTTCCACCTTAGGGCCGATCCCAATCACTTTGCTCACACGCAGGTTCAAGCTGGCATTCGTTGGGCCGGTGCCGATACCGTAGGGAACGATCTTTTCGTTCTTGCCGAAAGGGTCCGTATCCAGGCAGCCATACTGGGTCGCGAAATACACCTGTGTCGTATTTGGAGGCACCGGACTGCTGCAATTGGCCGGATCGGAAAAAGTAGGCCGGCCATTGAACTGATTGTTTCGGGTCAAGTCACTACCCGCTGTGATGTTGTAGGGCGCGCCTGAGTTATACGCGAAAAAGGGTGTCAACGAGAAGCCGTAGGGCGCCGAAAAGTTGCCCAGGATCACAAAACGGTTGTGTACATCAAAGCTCGAGCGTCCATAGTCGAGCCCCGGATCCTGGGCCACAGAAGGAGTGTAGGTGACCCCGTTCGTATCAGCCTTGGCAACGTTATAGGTGTAGAAGGTAAAGAAGCTGAAGCGCGGATAACTGGCGCGGCCAGAGACAATAAGCTGGTTCTGGCGGTAGACCCCTCCGGACTGGTATTGCAGGTTGTTTTCCTCCGCTGGCGGGAGCGGGCTGTCAGGATAAATACCCAGATCTGCCGTGGGAAATTCTGGAGCGCCAATGTTGTTCGTGAAGTATTGGTGTACACCCCGCCCATAAAGATAGGTCACATTCCCCGTGATTCTCTTGGCTAGCTGCCGATCGATACCCACTGCCGCCTGCAGGTCTGTCGCAGCACGGAAATGCGGATCAATGGTATACAAGGTCTGCGCGGAATTCGAGCCAGCGATCTCGGCCGGGGTAACCGGAAAGCTGGGATCGGTGACGGTCGCGACCTTTTGATTAATTCCGTTCTGATGGATGGCCTGGATGATATAGGGCGTACCCGCATTGGAGCCGAAACTGTTAGGCACGGTAAACCGTTGATAAAACCAGCCGTACCCTGCGCGCAGCACGGTCTTTGGCGGCTTCTTCTTATCGCCGGCATCGAGCGCGTAGGCGAAAGACACCCGCGGCGCCCAGTCGCTCTTATCGTTGATACGGTTTTGAGTCTCCCAACGCAGTCCATAGCTAAAGGTGAGGCGCTGGTTCACCCGCCAGTCGTCCTGGTAGAAGAGAGCGGCGTCGAACAGGATCGCGCGTGCGGTGTATTGATTGACTTCCGTAACCTGGTAAGTCTGCGGGGTCTGGTTCAGGTAATTTGCCGAACTGCTGAAAGTATACTGGCCGTTCGTTCCCCCGTTGGTGTAGTTAGCATCACGATAAGCACGGAGGCGGGCGCCGAAATTCAGGGAATGATTGCCTTCGGCTGCTGCAAAGTAGTTCTGCAGCTCATAAATATCCTGGTTGTCGCGCACCACCCCACCGTTGTTGCCACCGGCATTGAACAACCCCTGGACGACCACCGTAGGCGA
Organism: uncultured Acidobacteriaceae bacterium; assembly: GCA_963790935.1. GTDB lineage: Bacteria > Acidobacteriota > Terriglobia > Terriglobales > Acidobacteriaceae > PALSA-350. The sequence goes on from CAWBRJ010000058.1 coordinate 21,694, forward strand.
ATCGTTTTGCGCAATGTCCTCGTACCGAAAACGGCGGTACTGGAAACGGATATCATCAACCAGGTTCTTGCTGAGCACCAGGCTGTCACTTACCTGCAGCGTGTTCTCCATGCTTTCCGTATTCGTGGCTTGCGTGGGGAGAGACAGCTGCCCCACTCCGCCATTGTTGTTGACCGAACGGAAAAATTCGTAGCGGAGCGTCAGGGTATTCGCTTGCCCAAGCTGCAGGTCGAGCCGCGGGCTGACGTCAATACGTGAGGTGGGATTGGGAACAGCCTCGTTCAGAGAAGTACCCTCCGGGTTTTCCGGAGTGATGCTGGCCGGGTCAATCGCATCCACCACGTTCACATTCTGGATATTGCGCCCGAAAACGCTGACAAAGTAAGACGCCGTCTTTGAAATAGGCCCACCAACGTTGCCTTGCAGGTTGTAGGAGTAGTAAGGCGGTTCCGCTATATTCGGTGGCAGGATCGGATTTTTGGAGTTGAAAGAGGAATCATTGCCCCGCGCTTCGATCTGGCCGTGCAGCTTATCTGTGCCCGGTTTGGTGAGGATCTCTATCCGGCCATACCCGAGCCGGTCGAACTCAGCGGAAAAAGGGTTCTGATTGATGCGGATCTCCCGGATTGAGGACTTCGGGGGAATCTGCCCTCCGGTAAACCCGTCAATATAGACCTCGCCCCCGTTTGGACCAGCCGCCGGGCCAGCCAGGGCCTGGAGCTGATTCTCCAGTTCATCGGGATCGTCGGAAAGCGCATCAAGATCCTTGCCTTTCAAGACCACCGCATTGGCATTTTGATCCGGGGTCGTATCGACGGTCGGTGCATCCGACTCGACCTCAACCTGCTGCTTCTCCGCCAGGATCTGCATGGCAATGTTGAGCGTTTTTGCCTGCCCGGACGCCAGGGTGACGGTAGCAGTGAAGGGAGCAAACCCTGGGGTCGTGGCATTGATTGTATAGTCGCCGGCAGCCAACCCCGGCACCCGGTACGAGCCTGCGGCATCCGCCGTTGTGGATACGGTTTTTCCTGACGGCGACGTAACGCTGACCTGTGCCTGGGGGATGACCGCACCGCTGGGATCCAGCACCCGCCCCTGCAGCGTGCCGGTCGAGCCCTGTCCGAGCATCAGCGCGACAAAGGGACCCAGCAGCACCGTTATCAGAATCAGGAAATGCTTTGTTTTGTTCATGCGCACGGATTTCGGCGAAGGCCGGCATTGCTCTATCAGATGGACGCGCCGACCCTGCCCTAAGTTTCCCCCCATGGCCCTCATATAGATGCTTGACCTCAAAGAAGCGGCAGGGATAGTGAAACTTTTCGTCCCGCGGCTAAGACCCGAAATATGCCCGACATGTACGCCAGGCCTCATCTTTTAACGCATTTCTATGCGCAAACCTGCTGGGCATGGTCCAGGACGATGATACCGTCAAAATTCAGTTCGACCGAAGCGATCATGATCCAGGTCGCATCCCTGGAACCATTATTCGTAAACGTCGCCACGAAGTACGGCACAACCCGCAACCCGGGGAGTCGCATCCACTTTCTAATCCGAATAATTAATTGCGTCTCAGAATTGCGGAATTCTCTTTGCTGCCCCCCGTCACGGCGCTAAGCTTCAGGCGACCACAAAAATAAATGGAACACTCGTTTGTGGGGTGGGCCTCCGATGCGACGCTTTTTTCTTTGCCTTGCTTTCTTCTTGCTTGTGAACGCTTTCTCTCTTTGCTGGTCCGAGCGAACCCCGGATTTAGCTAGCACCAGTAAAGGCCTGACGACTAACACATGCGACACTAATCCCGGATCGAAAAACCCTTATTCGAACAAGAGATTTTCGCTGCCTCAACTCACCGCCACCACTTCGTCTGGAACGAGCTATGTCTCCACGGTCGATATCTATGCATGGGGCGACTATAACTGCGCGCTCTATGTTACAGGCAACCTCACTAGTGGCGAAGACCCGTCAACCGAAGACACGATTCTCGGTATTACTATCTCGAACTCTGCGGGCGCAGCACCTGCCGGTTCCTACAGGCTTGTGAGCTTTCGCCTTAATAACTACCTCCCGTCTTCGCCGGGGCTGGGCTTCGTCAGCTGTCAAAATAACTCTGCGGGAGTGACCCCGTGCGATAACCAGGCCGAAGATGATTACTCACCTGTGCCCGAGCCCGCACCTATCGCTGGTGACGACGGCAACAGCTCGCTGTGGGCGTTCGGAAACATCTTTCAGCTTTCTGGGACGACGACCGGTTCTACTCCAAATGGACCGCCCATGCAGCTCACGGCCACGCCGCCGGAACTAGCGGCTGCCTTGCTGGTTCCGGGATGTGCGCCCGACCCGGCGGCGATGCCACCGATAAACTGCATAGGGACAAATAGTACGCAATACTCCAACGGCTTGTCGCCGCAAACCACTTATACGGTCACGATTGAAGATACTTCTTCCGGACAGATTCTTGTCCTGGGAACGCCGTCGCTGATACAAGCCGCGCCCGGGCAGGGCCACGACATATTCAGTGCAGCATCTTACAATCCCGTCACCATCACAAGCAGTATTTTCGTCAACCAGCTTTTTGACTCTGTCGGGTAATTATCCCCAGTTGGACGGGTCAGGCGCGCCGAACCTTCAATGGCTTCGCCGAATCGGCGTTTCCTCCGCCCTGCGCAACCAACTCCGGCATCTGCACGGCGGATGATACCTTCGCAAACGTACCCTTTCATGCGATGTGGTTTGACTTTGTGCCAACGACAAATAACCCAGTCAGCATCAATACCGCTCACAGCCATTTTGATACCATCCTCAGTGTCTTCACCGGTGGTGCTGCCAGCCTTCAGGCAGTTGCAAACGGTATCAATGACGACAACCCTAACGCAACTATCGCGCAAGGACCGCGCTCGTCGGCCGTCGTCTTCCAGGGCACGAAGGGAGTTGCCTATCATATTTTGGTCTCTGAGTACCCGGCGGTGGAATCAGTAGACGGGGCACCTGATCCGGGCTTTGATATATACGAAGCTCCCCTGAGCAGCGATCCTATTCTCAACTTCACGCTGACCACTCCGCAGCTCACGGCCAGCCCGGCTGTGCTGTCCAACTTCGGCTCCATTACTCAGGGAATGAGCAGCGGGCCGCAGGTGGTTACGCTGGCCGCAGTTTACAGTGCTGCTTCCTCCGGCATCAGCAGCATCAGTCCGAGCATGACCGCTGGCTTGGGTGACTTTCAAATCGCCTCGAATAGCTCGTGCCTTTCCTCTCTCGCCGATCAAGCAACCTGCACGCTGAACATCGTATTCACACCCACCGCGGTAGGAGCCAGGAGTGGGATCCTGACCGTAAGCTCGAGTGCTGCAAATAGCCCGCTCACCTTGTCCCTGTCAGGGACGGGGATAAAAGCAGTGCCCATCCTGGGCTTGGCGACCACTCCTCTGGCGTTTGGCAACCAGCTGCTAGGCACCGCGAGCAATACAAATAGCGTGGTGCTTACGAATACGGGCACCGGTCCCCTGACTGTGACTGCGGTGAAGACCACGGGGGACTTTAGCGAGACAACGAATTGTTCTTCCATTGCCATCGGAGCGCAGTGCAGCGTGGCGGTGGGGTTCACTCCGACGCAGACCGGAGTGCGCTCCGGCCAGCTCTCCATCACCGATAACGTGGGCAGCAGCCCGCAGTTCGTCGCCCTTTCCGGGACCGGAACCGATTTCGCTCTGCAGGGTGCTGCAGGGTCACAGCTTTCAGCCACCATGACCTCCGGGGCAGCGGCTGTTTACAACGTGGCTGTGACTCCGCTCTCAGGGTTTACCGGAATGGTCGCACTCAGCTGCACGGGAGCGCCTGCAGGGAGTTCCTGCACCACCAGCGCCGCCAGCGTGAACGTGACTGGCGCAGCGGTGCCGGTCACAGTGTCAGTCGCCACGACTGCCGCCACGCTCGCCTATCCCCAGTCTCGACGGCAGCACCGAATGGGCGCTTTCGCCGCGGTAGTGCTACCGCTCGGCACGTTTGCGTTGATGGCTGGGAAGAGGCGCAGGAGATTGCTTTCCGGCTTGTTCTGTTTAATTCTGCTGGCGTACGTGGGTGGCTTCGTGGGCTGTGGCGGTGGAAACGCAGGAGCGAATGTCGCGACCAACAGCTCTCCCGCAGGAGGAGGGACCTCTCCGGTGACCAGCACGTTAACGTTGTCAGGGGTTTCAGGAACACAAACCCGAACGGTGAGCCTTACGCTCACCGTCCAGTAACTTCGCCTCCCGCAATACCAGCGGGATCTTGATCGTTTCAGCGTCAACTAGCGGGCATGTTCGTCCGGGTGGTGGTATGCGTCCGGGTGGTGGTATTCCGCATGATGATCCTCGATGCGAGGGCCTGGCGCTGGCCGGTACGCATTCGCATAGGGATGAACATAAGCGGTGCGATTCACCCAGGTGCGGCCCCAGGGGGCTCCGCCGATGATAATGGCGTGTGTACCCCAGCCAAATCCCGGCCTCGACCAGCCAAACGGCACGAACGCAGGCCCGATAAACACGCTGGGGGCGAAGTGGATCGAGAGACCAACCACAATTCCGGGACGAGGCGGGGCAAACACGACCGCGGGGCTATAGACGGGAACGTAGAGGAAGGCCGGATTCACCGGTTGGATCTCCACATATCCGCCCGTATTGACCACGTTGTCGTAGGGGGTCGGCCTCAGATAACCGTAGCTATACGCCTGTTGGCGCATTCTCTGGACAGCGTCCATCACATCCGGCCTTTGCGCGAGAACCGCATCGCCCAGCGCTTGTGTCCAACCTGGGTCCTGCGCCATCATTTGCAGCACCTGGGGAAACGGCAGCAATGCCAACACACTGGGATCCCAGGGCAAATTGTCCTGGTGGATCGCATTGGCCAACGCGTCGCCGTTGAGACCCGCATGCTGGTTTGACCAGTTTGCAGCATCTGGAATTTCAGGCGAAAAGGTCGACGCGGTGAAAACTTGCGCCAGCAACGGATCGGGATACAGTGCGATCCTGCTGACCAGAGGATCGAGCTGTTGCGGCGCCAGCATGGGCGGCGGTCCCTGCGGCGCTCCCTGGGGCGGACCTTGAGGCATCTCTGCCGGGGCCGACTGATCGGCAGTGGGTGGCGGAGGCGGAGGAGGCGGTGTGTACTGACCATACGCCTGCACAGTCAGAAGCGTACCCATCAGAAATAGCGCCGGTACGATGGTCGATGGAGTCTTCACAACAGCGCTCAGAAGGTTTTTTTGACGACTCGTGGGAGACATAGGCATTGCGATTTACCTCACTATGACGAAAAAACTAAGTACTGCTTGCAGCAAACGAGCGCACCAACTTCTGCGTGCGTAGACCCTGGATCAGGGCAAAAGTTGTGGAAAAGGCTCTCCAAGCCTGCACAGTAGCACAACGCCACACGACAGAGCTGCACGCATGCTCCCACGAAAGTTGCACCGCGTGAGCACGGGAATCTTTCAAGTCACGTTGAGAGCTGTTATTAAGTGGGTCTCAGCTGCGCTTCGGTCCTAATGAACAACTGAGGTTTACCGAGGTGACCGCTGGTTAGTTGGCGAGCAGGGGCGAGATCCGCATCCCACATCTCAAGAGTGAGATCCCCGAATTTCCCCTACGCAACTCTGGACAAGTCGTTTGCTTGGGATTTCTGCTACGGCCTGCAGCTTCCGCTCGCTTCGCTCTGCAAAAGCTGCAAACTCGAGACTTTGAGTGGGTGGCCCAGGTCTCGCTTTTGAGACCTGGGTTTCTCTCACCGCAGATATCCGCAGGCTAGTCTCGATTGATCGGATCAATCGAGACACCCCCGTTTACCGTATGGAACTGGAGTGTTGGGCCGCCCTGGCCGATGTTGGTGTCGATGCTACTGCGATTGATCTTACCCTGGACGGTGATCGGGAAGCCCACAGAGACACCGCCGTTCACCGTCCCTGCGACCAGGTGTGCGGAATAGTGATCTGGAGCCTTCACTGAAACGCCGCCGTTCGTGGACTTCGCGATGAGGCCGGCTCCGCGCCATTGATTCCCGTCAAGCCTCACATCCAAGCCGCCATTCACGGTAGTAGCATGCACGTCTCCTCCCAGATCATTCAGGGTGAGACCGCCGTTGGTGGTATCGGCATTGATGACGCCATCAATGTTGGTGATTGAGATGCCTCCGTTCTCCGTGTGCAGCTGCGCAGCCAGATGGCGAGGCACGTGCAGGCGATAGTTGACATACCAACTACGGCGAGACAATCCCCACATCGTTGGTCCCTCGGCGTGGATAGTGCCGGTGGTGACGATCTTGACCTCGCGTACCAGCGACAGCGCTGCGTCGCGGTCTGTGTCCTGTGCAATCACCCGCGCTTCCAGAGCGACATCCGCGCGCTCTTCGCCAATTACTTCGATCCCGTCATTCTTTCCCGACACACTGAGCTGCCCATTGACCAGTGGCAAGGTTGTGCGTCTCAGCTCGCAAGCACGGTCCTGATGACCGAGCCAGCCATGGTTGTTGGTATTGCCTTCGTCGCTGTCGCACGGGCCGTTTGTGAACGATTGTGCAGAAAGGCGGCCTGCGAAGACCAAAACGAAGAGACATCCGACGACAAATTTGCGCATCAATACCTCCTGGGTAAGGAGCTACGAAGCTGATACGTAAGGCAGGGCCCTTCGGTTCCGCAAATATTAACAGCACCCGGGTAGAAGGCGTGTGAGTACCCGGGGAAAGAAACCGCAGGTCCCTCCACTACGCTACGCTTCGCTCGGAGGTTGTGACTTTTTTGGTGCGCCTTGTGGGAATAAATGGGTATGTTGGCCGGACTGAGGTAGTAAGAAGAGATATGGGCAACAGCGAGAGCGGTAGGTGAGTCAGAAAGGGAGCGGTTCGGTTGCGCAAGCCGGAGCGCAGTCAGTTGGCGATGGTATCGCGGTGCGCGGATGATGAGGTGGGAGCGCTTCATCCAGTGCGAACGGTGATGGCAGTGGTGGAGAAGCTGGATGTGAGTGGTTTTTGTGAGCCGATCCGAGCTCGTGAGGGGATAGCGGGCCGAGATGCAACCGACCCGCGTTTGCTGGTGGGTTTATGGCTGTATGCTGTGTACGTGGCATAGGTTCAGCGCGGGAGCTGGCGCGTCGTTGCGAAGAGAGTGCGCCGTTTCGCTGGCTGTGCGGCGGGGTAAGAGTAAATCATCGTCTGCTGTCTGATTTCCGTATGCGATCACGCAGATGCATTGGACGACTTGTTTACCCAGGTGTTAGTGAGTTTGGTGGACAAGAAGCTAGTGCGTGTGAGCCGCATCAGCCAGGATGGAGTGCGGGTTCGAGTCAGTGCCGGGAGCAACAGTTTTCGCCGGGAAGAACGATTGCAGCAGCTGTTGGTGCAAGCCCAGCAGCAAGTGTTGGAGTTGCGTAAGCAGCTGGAATCGCCGGCACAAGTCGGCGGCAGTGACGGCGCGGCAGAAGGCGGCGCGTAAACGAGCGGCGGAGTCGCGACAGCAGCGGTTGGAGGAGGCGATAGCGCAGTTGCCGGAGCTGAAGAAGAAGCAGGCAGAGGCGGCCCAGAGGGCAGGACAAGGCAAGTGTGGGGAGAAGATTCGAGCCCGGCAGCCGCGGGTAAGCACCACGGATGCGGGCACGCGGGTGATGAAGATGGCCAACGGTGGTTTTAACCCAGCGGCGAACGTGCAGTTGGCCACCGACACGGAAAGCCGCGCCATTTTGGGCGTGGAAGTCAGTAACGAGGGTTCCGATTCGGCTGGGTTGAGCGAACCGATGCGCCAGCAAGTGGAACAACGGACGGGTGGCAAGGTGGAGCAGCACCTGGTGGACGGCGGCTACTTGCGCATGGAGGACATCGTCGAGGCCCACCAGCAAGGGGTGGAGTTGTTCGTGCCTCCCAAACCGGCCAGAAACCCGCAGAACCGGGGGCACGAGTTAGAACCCAAGCCAAGCGATTCGGAAGCGATCCGGGCATGGAAGCAGCGCATGGAAAGCGAAGAAGGAAAGAAAATCTACAAAGAAAGGGCCGCCACCAGCGAGACCGTAAACGCTGAATTACGAACTTATCGCGGGCTGGCGCCGTTGACCGTGCGCGGCCTCAACAAAATCAAATGCGTGGCGCTGTGGTGCGCCTTGGCTTACAACCTGACCCACTTCAGCAAGGCATTTCTAAGCTAAAACCGGGCTGAACGAACAAAACAGAAAAGATCGAGCACCGTATGACAAGCCGAACCGGGCAGAACTGCACCTTGGACCGATTGCCGCTTAGCCATCCGACCACAGCCAAAATATCCTCGATCCTCGTTGCCTTAGACACCAAGCCGGAATTAAGTCACAAGCTCTCGGGATGACAATTCTGTTTGCCCGCAATAGCTTCGGCGAGAAATACTCGACCCCTCAACAGGATTGTCATCCCGACCGGAGCGTAGCGTAGTGGAGGGACCTGCGGTTTCTTTCCCCTATCGGCCCTGCTTTGGCGGCATATCCGGAGAGAGGTCCGGGATTGTCTCACCGGCCATTTGCTGGATACGTCTTTTCAGGCTATCGGGAGCCGAATAGAGAGGCTTCGCCCGTTTTAACAGGCAGGATAGCTCTTCTTCTGCTTCAAGCACCTGGCGACAAGCCGGGCACCCCTCCAGGTGAGCGCGAAGCTCGATGATCCGCGGTCCGTGAAGCTCGCTGTCGAGGTAAAGCCGGATTGCCCCGCTATAATCACCGCAATCTTTCATTTCGCACCTTGCCCATGAGAGGGTACGGGGCCCGTGAACGCAGACGACAGGATCACTCGAAGCCTGGAGCGCGCTCTTGCCAATCGTGACATCACTGTCCCTGCAGGACAATCCAAAAGCGCGGCGATCTCCTGGTACGATAACTCTTCAAATTCCCGAAGCAAAATGATTTCCCGGAACTCTGTAGGCAATTGCTCAATCGCTGCTCTTACCTGCTTTATCTCGAGCTTGCTGACGTAGGCATCGTATGAGTGTTTACCGGAGTCGATCGGCTCGTCGGCAGAAGTACCTTCCGCGTCGATATGGACGAGCTGCGGATCAGTTTTCAGTTTTCTCAGTTGGTTCAGCCAAATGTTTCGCAAAATCCTGAAGAGCCAACTCTTAATATTGCTATCCGCACGGAGCCTGTGAATCGCCGGAATGGCGCGAAGATAAGTCTCCTGTACCAGGTCCTCTGCTTCTGCCTGGTTGCGGGTTAAAACCATGGCGTAATTGTACAACGCGCCTAAGTATTCAACGCTGGCCACGCCCGCCGTGTCTAAGCCGTTTTGTTCGGAGGACATTGTATTTACTCCCTAACCTGGTTACATCGCAAAAGCTGAACGAACGATCTCAATTGGTTCAGTAACTGCGGCCACATGCATGGCATTTGGCAGGTACATCAGGACGGCCGCCAGCATACGACGGCCCGCGCACTTCTGGGCTTAGGCGAATCAAATCGCCAGATTTGGACCGCGATGGCGCCTAAGAGCCGGCGTCGACATTGAAAGTGATCGCTCTCGATCCAGAGCGCTTCACCACGGGAAAGGCGCTGCTGTGCGCATGGGCAACAGCATGCTCGCGCGCGCCTGGAGTTGGTTGAGCGACCCAGTCTGGGGATAACCAGGGCGTCGGAGGTTCGCTTCAGTGGCTGCGATTCGTACGTTGATGATTTCTTTTCTCCCATTCACTTTAGACTGCGCAGAAATACCCGCACATCGATCATCGATTCAGAGAATGCCTTATTTATTTGGCGCCTGAGGCGGTGAAGCACGGAACAGGTGGTTCCGCTCTCTCCTGGATTTCCGGTGAAGGGCCGGAAGGGGTGCATCCTTCCAGAGCGGCGATCAGAACAACGATATCGACAGAGTTGCGCCGAAGCAGCAAGCTGGCCGCGATCATGGCGCGATATCCCTCCTGGCAATAAACCAGGCTTGGCTTGGAAAAGTCGATGGGTGCCGCTTCAGGATCGAGCTCGAGCAAAGGTCTAGATATCGCGCCAGGCAGATGTCCTTGCAACCACTCAGCACAACTGCGAACATCAACGAGCTGGAACGGCCCGCCTTGCCGGAGGGCAACGCCTATATCTTCAGATCGCCAGATGGGAACGCTCGCCAGCGCGACGCCCTGCCGCCTCCACTCATCCTCGTCTGCGAGGGCGTATCCAATCACGTCTCGAAGACCTACCCTTGCCAGGCGGTTTTGTGCCTCAAATGCGCGATTGGCATCCTCTGCAATCAAGAGAATTCTCTGTGTCGGTTTGATCAAGATTGCTGCCCAGCTCGCAAATGGTCCTACAAGACCTATCTGCAATGATCCCGCAATATGGCACGAGGCAAATTGGTCTGCTGCTCGTGTGTCTACAATAAGGGCGTCTCCCCTCTGTTCCTGCTCAAGTTGGGTTGCTGTCAGCTGCTTCAGTTGTAACGGTTCGGGCAAAATTGAATCATTCCTCTTTCTCTAAATGCGCGACGCGGAGGAATTTTCGATCATCGTTGGGATTAACTTTTTTGCCGCCCGTGGTCTGCTGCGGCAGGAGACCCGTCGGCAAGTGTAAGCAAGCGCTCTACCTTATGCCGTTCGTGCTCGCTTTCCGGAGTAGCGGCACCGCGTCTATTCCAGGTTGTCCATGTGTCCAGGCTCTTCTGGTACCATTCCCGCGACGCCGCTGCAGCCTTCCATCGCTCGGCAGGTGGGAGAGCCGGATCCAGCGCAATGCGGTGCTGAACCTCCGCCTCACTTTCATAACAAAAGCCTACGTCTCGCAGAACCAGCAGGCTGGGCGAGGTGACGCGGAACTCCCCCAGAAGCGGCAAAGCAGTGTTGGCATACTGGCGGGCGGTGGAGACATTTTTCATATCGAGCTCGGCATCGGCCAGTTTGCAATACGATCTCATCAGGTGAAGGCGTCCATGTGGACTGGCTTTTCCCAACTCCTTGCGGATCAGATTTGCTTGGAGGAGGAGACGCAGCCGCTCCGGCGCCTTGTCCTGCCCACGAAGTACCTCGGCTAGTCCCTCGTTCCTGATGGCGATCCAGTGGCGCGCACCTTCTCCGTATAAGGGCGCAGGTTCTGGGTCAGACTGAGCGACTCCCGGTACCACACACTAGCGTGCGGCTTGACGAGACCGGTAAGAATCGCCGAGCGAAGCGTAGGCAAGCGTCAAATCATAAAGCGCCTGTGCATTCTTTTTGTCGATCTGGACCAGCGTCTGCGCAATGGTGAGACCTTTGCGGGCATAGAGTTGGGCCTGCGCTGAATCGCCCACATTCAATGCATCTCTCAAGCCAAAGGCAGGATGACGCTTTCGTACGTTAGAAAGAGCTCTCGGTGGCCTTGTACCGAGGATGGAAACCTCTGCACCAGAGCTTCGGCGAGAGCCACTGCCTGGCGATCGTTCGCGAGCGCAGCTGCTTGATTCCCAATTTCATTGAGCGCGCTGGCACGTTTCAGATAAAGCTCGATCAGCATCTTGTCGTGATCCTCAGCGCCATTTGGATCGGTGCCGAAGATCCGGAAAGCCGCAAGATACTCGTCAAGCGCCTGGAGCGGGCTCAGATTCCAGAGGTTGACATCTCCCAGGCCCTCGAGGTTAAAGGCAAAGAGCTAGATACGAACCGGATGATCGGGCTTCTGGCGCCACAGGTTTTGCGCCTGGGATAACGCTTGCTGATAATTCTTGTTCGCTTCATACATGTTTCTGAGAAACTGTACGAAAGCGCACAGGCGTTGATAGGTTTCGATACCGCCTCTGTCGTCGAAGTTCGGGCATGCGGACGAACGCCTCGATGGCGATCCGAGAAGCCTGCTGATAGCTGGTAACAGCTGCGTCTGAGTTACCCAGGTCAGCAACGAAAGGTGAACCTTCCAAATCACCAACGCGTACATAGGCTTTGGAGAGTTCAAGCAACAAACGAGGGTCATCGCCGCTGCTTTTTCGCAGGCCGTCGAGAAAGCGCAGGGCGCTATGAAAAATAGCTGCCTGCGTCTCGGTCGAAGCCGAGGAATGTTGAAGCTTGTCTGTCATGTCCGAGACTGCTGAATCGGCAAGCGTGCGGATCTGTTTCGCCCGGCGCTCCGCGATACGAGATTGCCTGGAATAGACGAGGAGGGAGACGGCAGGGAGCAACAAAGAGAGCACACGCCGTGAGCACCGCTGCCTCCTTATGGCGCTGGACGAATTTCCTTAACAAGTAGACCAGGGAGCTCTTTTTCGCTGCGATCGGCTTGCCTTGCAGGTAGCGAAGCAAATCCTCATCAAGATGGTGGACTGACTGGTACCGCTGGGACGGATCAACGTGCATCGCGGTGAGAACAATACTGTCCAGGTCTCCTGATATCTCCCTTCGCATTCGCTTGGAAAGATCTGCAGTTGAGCTCGGTTTGCGTGGATTCTGCTCGCAAACGACTCGTTCCGCTGCTGCTGGTGAAAGATTGCGAAGCGTGTAGGGGCGAGAGCCTGCCAGTAGCTCATAGAGCAGCACACCGAGCGAATAAATGTCAGTGGCAGTGGTGAGCTCCTTGCCCTGTATTTGCTCCGGGCTTGCATAGTCAGGGGTCATCATCCTGGAACTGGGTTCGGTCGCAGTGGTCTCACTGAGAACCAGCTGCGGCTCCATGGGCTTTGAAATGCCAAAGTCAATGAGCTTGACCACACCGTCCGGCGTCACCATCACGTTGCTCGGCTTGATGTCGCGATGCAGAATGAGCTTCTGATGAGCGTAGTGAACAGCGGAACAGACCGACCGAAAAAGCTCGATGCGCTCCGGGATCGACGAGCACTTGACTGGAAAGCGTGATCGGTTGCCCTTCGACAAACTCCATCACAATGAATGGACGGCCATCTTCCGTTTCGCCGCCGTCAAGAATCGCGCCAATGTTGGGATGGTTCAGCGTCGCGAGGATCTGACGCTCCCTGCGAAATCGCTGCACCAGGTCTGGCGAATCGAGACCTTTGCGGATCATCTTGATGGCGACGATCTGGAAATAATGATCATCGGATCGAACGGCAAGGTAGACAACACCCATACCTCCGCCGTCTAACTCGCGGACCAGAAGATAAGGGCCCAGACGCAAGCCGATTTCGGAAAGGCTCGAAGTCTTCGTCATCGCCCTCAGGTCTTCCGCTATGGCAGCGCGAAGTACAGTTTCCGCATCGCTGTCGCTTTCGAGCAGAGAGCGTACTTCACCAAGGAGCTGCTTGTCGTTGCCGCAAGCCTGCTCTGCGTACTGCATCCGCGCATCGGATGGACGTTCCAGGGCGCCCTGAAAAATCTCCTCGATCAGATTCCAACGATCACTTTTCATCTTCACTTTTGTTCGGATGGCTTGACATGTCCCGGCGTATCCACGCTTGCCCAAGACGGAGTTCGCGACCCACAGTCGCCACCGAGACCCGTAAGATTAGACTAATTTCTTCGACAGTCAGACCGCCGAAAAACTTGAGTTCAATGGCCTGACTTTTTCTTTCGTCGATGGCTGCTAACCGGCGCAGCGATTCGTCCAGGGCAAGAAAGTCCGGCGCGCGCTCTTCGGCCACACTCATTTCCGGTTGCAAGGTTATTCTTACGCCTCCACCTCGCTTCTGAGCCTTTCGCTTTCTGGCGTGTTCGATCAGCACGCGTCGCATGGTGTTAGCGGCAATGGCGTAAAAGTGCAGACGATTTTCAGCGTGCACTTTTGTCTGATCAGCGAGCCGGAGATACGCTTCGTGAACCAGCCCAGTGGGTTCGAGGGTGTAGTCGCCGTATTCGTGCCTTAGCCGTCCTCTGGCCAGACGCAGCAAATCATCATAGATAATCGGGGTAAGTTGTTTCAGTGCTGAGTGGTCGCCTCGACTCCAGCGAACGAGTAGCTTCGTCACGTCACCTGAATCTTCAGGTGACGCGTTAGAAGGCACATCCTCTGACATCCCGGAACCTTCCCCCTGAAATGAGATCGTACCGGAAATAAAGGTGCCGACAGGCGATCCCCTTCGACTTTCAGGTCAAGCAGCATTCGATCCCCCGACGAGCCTGCGCGGGGGGTGCGCGCTCATCTTCAGAACATTTTAACAGTCCAAGTCTTCCTTGCGCGGATCCAATTCACGGCTACGAGTGTTCGGGAATAAACTGCAACCCCGTGTGTTCTTAATACAGCAGAGCATTCGATCAGCCACAGCTGATGAGCAAAGGAAGTGCTGGAGGAAAGTCTACGATGTGCGGAATAGCAGGATGGGTCAACTACGAGCGGGACCTTGAGACGTCGAGGGATGCGGTTGAAGCTATTACAGAAAGTATTTCGCGTCGCGGTCCCGATACGGGCGAGGTATGGATCAACGGTCCGGCCGCGCTCGGTCATCGCCGCCTGTCCATTGTTGACTTTGAAGGTGGCAAGCAGCCGATGAAAGCGAAGGAAAACGGCGAGACGGTCGCTTGTTTGAGCTACAGCGGCGAAATCTACAATGCGGGTAAGCTTCGCGATCAGCTAAAGAGTTATGGCCATCAGTTCCGCACCAGAAGCGATACGGAGGTTGTACTGCGTGGCTTCCTCGAGTGGGGGGACGAAGTAGCGGAACGACTTGAGGGGATTTTCGCGTTTGCGATATGGGACCTGCGCAAGCAGTGGCTTTTCCTGGTCCGCGATCGTCTGGGCGTCAAACCGTTGTTTTACCAGCCGACGGATGCGGGGGTCCTGTTCGGCTCGGAACCAACAACATTGATTACACACCCTGACGTACGATTTGGAATCGAGATCAGGCGGAATCCTGCTACATCCGCGCTCGGTCCGGGACAAGCCACTCACGACGGCATGTATGAGGTACCGTCTGGTCACGTAGTCCGGTTAACCCGGAAGGGACTGGCAGTACGACGGTACCGGGCGCCCGAAAGTCCAGCGCAGGAAGACACGAGCAGCAGAATGCAGCCACGTTCGCCCGACGTTGTACGGCTGCAGACTTTATCCGGTGGGCCGCTGTGCGGCGTGGTTAACCGGACACCCTATGAAATTTGGAGTAGACCTTCAGACTTCGAGAGCCGATTCTCAAAGAATCGCAAGTTAATTGCTTTTGTGGCGAGTCGCCTGCTTGACAGTCATGAGGACGCGGAAACTGCTGTGAAGGAATGTTTCGAGACAGCTTCTCGTAATCCCCCGGTGTTCACCAATGATGGCGCATTTCGTAGCTGGATACTCAGAATCGTGATCGATGAAGCACTGCTCATTCTTTCCGGTAAAGCTGATGGTGCATCAGCGAACCTTCGGCCTGATCGGATGCCCAGCGCCGAAGCCCCATGCCGTGTTCTGACTAAGTAATCCTGTGGGCTGGCCCTTGCGGAATATTTGCGCAGGGCCGGTGTTATTAGCACAGGGGGATCAACATGCGACTTATCTTTAGAGCGTCAATCCTTTCATCCTTATTTCTCTGTGCCATGGCCGCATCTGCGAAAAGCACTGCGCGGGCGGACCTTCCATTTAGCTTCGTGATTAAGGGCCAGTCGTTTTCGCCAGGTTCCTATGACATCATCATGGACCCTACGCACAGCTTCATTACGCTAGCCAACCAAACAAACTCCGCTGAACGGATCGTATTCACCCTTGAACCTGCTGATGAAGCGGCCGCTCCAGCCACCCTAATGTTCGATATGTGTGGCGGCCGGGCTTTTCTGCGTGACATTCATATGGGCGCATCGATCACCGGAGAACTGGATCACCGTGGTAAACGGGGTATTGAAGCGTGCACCAACGTATCCGGATCCACGGTAACAGCGAAGGCTACGGACGGAACGCAGATGTCCGCAGGGCGCTGATCGCGCATGATGTTGACCAACGCAAGGACTTTCGACAGGAAGTCCGAGGTGGTGGCAGTCACGACGAGGTTACATCGGCTTGCTGCGATGATGCTGGTAGTCGAAGCTGAAGTCGCAGCAAGTCGCTTTGCGATTTATGGGGAAGGTCCTTCACGTTCCGTTCGATTCCCTGTGTTATCCAGTTGAGAGAAAATGCGAATGAATCAATGCGATAACTACAGCATGGCTGTCCAGCTTTATCTGGACAATGAACTCATGGGCAGTGCGCAAGAGTTTTTTTTGGCGCACGTCAGCGAGTGCGCCCACTGCCGGGAACAACTGGAATCGGAACAGCGATTGTCTGGACTCCTGCGTCGAACACATCCGCTCTATTCGGTCAGCGAGGAACTCCGGGCTCGGGTGGAAAGCGTGGTCGCCCACCATTCCACCGCCGCCGGGGTCAGGAAGTTCGAGCTCCGCAAGAGCGTAGTCTCTTTTCTTAGTCGCCCCGTCAAGTATGCCTGGCTGCCGATGCTCAACCTGAGAACCGTCGCGGCCGGATTTGCCGCCATTGCACTTGTGCTCGCGTTTGCGCCCTTCATGCTCCAGAGGGTGCGTGCTGCGGACTATGTGGAGACAGCCGTGTCAACCCATCGGGACTATTTGGAGGGGAAGCTCCCGCTGGAATTCAACTCCGATTCTCCGGGCGATATTGCAGCGTGGTTTGCTGGTAAAGTACCTTTCCACTTTCAATTGCCGGCCTCTCAGCTTGGGGCAAATGTCGATCCGGCGTTTCGCCTGAGCGGTGGGCGGGTTGTGTCCTTTAGGGGTGGGCATGCTGCTCTGGTCACCTGCCACTCACAGAGGGAGAAGATCAGCTTGCTGGTTGCCTCCAGCAAATCAGCCCCAGCCGCCGGCGGAGACGCGCTACGCTCGAATGGATTAGTTTTTTACTTTACGTCGAAAGGCGGATAAAACGTCGTGACCTGGACCAATCATGGTCTCACGTACGCGCTGGTATCTTCCCTGCACGGCTCCGCGCAACATTCCTGCCTGGTTTGTCATGAGAACTTCGCTAATAGCAATGAGTTCCGATGACCGGGACTTCTCGCTTAACTTCTTGCGGGCATTGGCTCTATCCCCACACCATCCACCGGGTGCCCCATGCGGCTGCCGCGGGTAAAAACATCTGTTCCTTCTGCGGTAGCCGCATGGGGCACCCGATCAAGTGGTTGGGGGAGGGAAAAGGCAGACTACTTGATGGGGCTTCGCCCTTCTTTATTTACCCGCGAATGCTGACGGCTCTATACTCTCCTATGGACATTGCAATGGAGTGGTGCTACTTTCTTTGCTATATCCAAAGGAGCGGCCATGAGCGCCGAAACATCCGAAGTCCTGCAAGGCACGCTAGATCTGATGGTTCTCAAGACGCTGCATGCGCTGGGGCCACAACATGGGTTTGGGATCGCGCGGCGCATCGAGCAGATTAGCGAACAGGTATTGAAGTTGAACGAAGGCACTGTGTACACATCTCTGTTGCGTCTGCAGCAGCAAGGCTGGATTAGCTCCGACTGGGGCCTATCGGAGAACAACCGAAAAGCCCGCTTCTATTCAATAACCAAACGCGGGCTGAAGCAGTTGGCGATTGAAACAGAGAATTGGGAGCGGATCTCCGGTGTCATCGGCCGTGTCCTGCGCCTGGAGGGAGAGAAATAGTCATGCTCCCCTGGATTCGTCGTTCTATTTCGAGACTTCGCGGGCTCCTCCGCCAGGGAGAAGCGAACCACGAGTTCCGCGATGAACTGGAGGCGCACATCGAACTGCTCACGGAGCGGTTTGTTCATCAGGGAGTGCCTCGAACAGAAGCTGCCTACAGGGCTCGGCGCCAGTTTGGTAATGCTGCTCTGCTGGAGCAGCAGCATAGAGAAGCCCGCGCATCGTTGTGGCTTGTCTCAGTCTTGCATGATGTGCGTTACGGCATGCGTATGCTGCGAAAGAGCCCAGCGATTACAGCCATCGCCATCACCTCGCTTGCACTGGGTATCGGCGCTAACACCGCAATCTTCACCGTGGCCAAGGCAGTCCTGTTGGACGCCCTTGCAGTGAATCATCCGGAGCGGCTGAGACTATTGGCCTATGCGCAGGACGACCGCTCTGCCATACGGCATAGCTGGGGTGACTTCTATTCGGATGCGCAGGGCCGCACCGTATTGGCTTCATTCTCCTATCCCGCCTATCAGGAAATGCGTCGTCGTGACCATAGCCTTGGCGATCTCTTCGCGTTCGTCGATCTGAGCCAGTTCGAGCATCTCTCCGCCACGATCGATGGCCACGCCGATGTGATTAGCGCAGAGTTAGTCTCAGGCAATTTCTTTGCGGGCATGGGCGTGGGGACCGCCCTCGGAAGGCCTATTGAGCCGGAAGACGACACCGCACCAGGCACGGGTGCAGTGGCAGTAATCAGCGACGCGTTCTGGCAAAGGCGCTTTGGTCGTTCACCTGCGGTCATTGGCAAAACCCTTGATGTGAATCTGACGCCGGTCACGATCATCGGTGTAGCGCGACCCGGCTTTACCGGTGGGTCGCGGGTGCAAACACCGCAGGATATGTTCCTGCCCCTGAGCATGCAGCCGGTCATCTTTCCCCAGGAGACTGGTTCCCTTCTCTCCGATGCGGACACGTGGTGGATCCAGGTCATGGGACGGCTCAAGCCGAGCATCTCCGAAGCAGGAAGCGCAAGCGTCTCAGGCTGTGAGCCTGAACCAGGCAGTCCAATCAACGATGACTTTACCCAGGGACCAGACTGTTCCGCCGCTCATATTACTGCCCGGAGGTCGAGGATGGAATTACGCTGCGCAGGAACTAGAGCATCCGATGCCGCTGCTTCTCGCGCTTGCGGGCCTTATCCTGCTGCTGGCATGCGTGAATGTGGCTAACCTTCTGCTCACGCGTTTCTCCTCGCGTCATCGCGAGATCAGCGTGCGTATGGCGATGGGTGCGGGGAAAACGCGTGTGGCGCGGCAGATGCTCACCGAAGGTCTTTGCCTCGCCACATTGGGTGGAATGGCGGGACTGTTACTGGGCTACCTGGGCCGCAACCTTCTGCCTCGACTGTTTTCAACATCGTGGGGGCCTGAAGCAATCAACACACGATTCGACTGGCGCGTCTTCGCCTTTGCCGCTTTGCTCTCTCTCGTTACTGGTATCGGCTTCGCAGTAGGTCCTGCCTGGCAGGTGGCACGAACCAACGTAAATACCGGCCTCAAGGAGGGCGGAACGACAATGACTCGTCGCCGTCAGGGTCTCGCCGGCAAGGCGATGGTCATCGTTCAGGTCTCACTGTGCATGCTGTTGCTGGTGAGCGCGGGACTGTTCGTTCGCACGCTCGCAAACCTGAACGCGCTCAATCCAGGCTTTCGTAAGAAAGGCGTGCTGCTGTTCGCAATCGAGCCGCCTGAGCAGCGCTATCCTGCTTTTAAGAAAATAGCGGTGCTGCGCCGCATCGAAGAGGGGGTTGCCACGCTGCCCGGCGTCGAGTCGGTTACGCTGTCACGCGAAGCTTTGCTGGCGCAAAGCGGAGCCAACAGTGGTTTTATTCCGGAGGGTCAGACGACAAACTCCGGACATGAGCAGCATGTCCCGTACAATGCCGTTGGACAAAGTTTTTTCACGACGATGGAGATCCCCATTCTTTATGGGCGTTCGTTCAATGTCCACGATGCACAGAGCTTCTCCGGGAGTTGCAGTGATCAGCCGGGCCTTGGCGCAAAGAGAATTCGGGGCGAAAGAACCCCATTGGCCTTTCCTTCCGGATGAAGGAGGAAGGAGAAGCGTTCCGGATTGTGGGAGTGTGTGCGGACGCCAAGTATGCGTGGATCCGCGAAAATGCACCTCCTACTTTCTATGTGCTGTACACGCAGCAACAGGATGCGCGCGGCAGCATGACCTATGAAGTGCGCACCAAGGGCAATCCGAGAGACTATATCGATGCAATCCGCGGGGTCGTTGAATCGGTAGACAAGGACCTGCCGCTGATTGAAGTACGCACGCAACAAGAACAGCTTGATGCTGCTCTTGCCCCGGAACGCAGCTTTGCTACGGTTACAACCGGGTTTGGCGTTCTCGCGCTCATCCTTGCCAGCATCGGTGTCTATGGTGTGATTGGTGCCGGAGTGGCGGGCCGGGTGAACGAGATTGGGGTTCGTATGGCGCTCGGGGCAAGGGCCGGGCAAGTGCTTCGCATGGTCCTGAGTGAGGCAATGGCACTAGCTTTCATTGGCATTGGCGCCGGATTGTGCGCGTCCATGCTTTTCACCCGGTTGCTGAACTCCATGCTTTTTGGGCTCCGGCCTACCGACGCGTTGACCCTGGCAGGTGCGGTGTTGTTGTTGTCGGCCGCTGCCATGCTCGCCGGCTGGGCTCCCGCGCGGAAAGCTTCACGCATTCAACCCGTTCAGGCATTGCGACATGAGTAGAGCGCGCCCTTACGGTAGCGATATCTGATACAGATTTCGGTGTACCGTGGTGTTCACATAGGCAAAATGCGAAGCGGTCTTGGCGGGCTGATTGTACGAACGGGCATACAAGAGTGATGTTCGCGTACAATCCCGAAACGCAACAAATTCAGATAATCCCGTTGGCCGGAGGAGGCCACTGCTATGAACGAACCACAGCCTGATCAAATCTTGCAGGTGGGACTGGGCTTCTGGCCGTCAAAAGCGTTGTTGAGTGCGGTGGAAATGGGACTATTCACGGAACTGGCCGAACACCCCGAAAATCTTGAAACGCTGCAGGGACGCCTGGGACTACATCCCCGCTCGGCGCGCGACTTCCTCGATGCACTGGTGGCGCTCAAATTTCTTGAACGCCGCGACGGAAAATATTCCAATACGCCTGCGACCGATTTGTTCCTTGATAAGCGTAAGCCATCCTACATAGGCGGCGTCCTCGAGATGGCCAACGCTCGTCTCTACCCGGCCTGGGGCCATCTCACGACTGCATTGCGCACGGGTCTGCCGCAGAACGAAGCCAAAGATGGTGGGCCCGACCCGTTCCTGGCTCTTTATGCTGACCCGGCTCGTTTGAAGCAATTCCTGCGGGCCATGAGCGGTGTGAGCCACGGAGCAAACATGGCCATCGCCCGCAAGTTTCCCTGGGACCGCTACCAGACTGCGGTGGATGTCGGCACCGCCCAAGGTGACTTAATAGTCCAGGTGGCGTTGGCCAATCCGCATATCACGGGAACGGGCTTTGATCTGCCGGCCGTAGCTCCTATTTTTGAGGAATACGTGGAGGCGAATGGGCTCTCAAGCCGAGTGAAGTTTTCCCCGGGAAGTTTCTTTGAGCAACCGCTGCCCAAAGCGGATGTGGTCATGATGGGCCACATCCTGCACGACTGGGATTTAGAGGCAAAGCGAATGCTGATCCGCAAAGCCTGCGATGCGTTGGCCCCGGGAGGCGCCCTGATCGTGTATGAAAGCATTATCGACGACAACCGCTCTGCCAACACTTTCGGGTTGCTGATGAGCCTGAATATGCTGGTCGAAACTCCAGGCGGTTTCGATTACACCGGCGCCGACTGCATGGGATGGATGAAGGAAGCAGGGTTTCGCGAAACTCGCGTGGAACATTTAGTCGGCCCTGACTCAATGGTCATCGGGATCAAGTGACGTCCAGACTGGAGGCCCCTCATGCCTGCACCCCGCTCTCATGGACTCCCCAGCGCTACGGTCTGCGCAGGGATTGTCGTTGCTATGTTGGCGATGATTGTTATTCCAGCAGCAATTACACTCGGAACCGTCCAGCATCCCGCTCCGCTCCAGCACGTGGACCAGGCCTCAACACCTCATGGGTACACATTTAGCCTGCTGCTCTTTATCGTCCCCAGCATTGTCATCGGCGTCTGGCTCATTCCCAGGGAGGCATTGCACATCCCTCGGCGAGCTTTCTGTTGGACCCTCGCCATTCTTGTCCCGCTGGGTTTCCTACTCGATTTCGTCTTCGCCCAGTGGTTCTTCGAGTATCCCAACCATGGCGCAACCTTGGGTATCTCTGCTCCTGCGCTCGGCAGACCCGTGCCGGTTGAGGAATACGTCTTCTATTTCACTGGCTTCCTCACCGTTCTTCTTCTGTACGTTTGGCTGGGAGAGTTCTGGCTGGCGGCTTACAACGTCATCGACTACCCCGGCGAGGCGAAAAAGGTGAGTCGCCTGTTGCAATTTCATCCCTGGTCTCTGGTGGGAGCTGCGGTCCTCATTGCTGCTGCATGGTTTTACAAAAAGCATTTCGCCCTTGCCGACGATCGCCCCGGCTTTCCTGGTTACTTCACATTCCTGGTCGCGGGAGCTCTGCTTCCCGCGGTGAGCTTCTTCCCGGTTGCGAAGCGCTTCATCAATTGGCGCGCACTCAGCCTCACGCTCTTCTTCATGCTGCTCGTCAGCCTCATTTGGGAAGCTACTCTGGCCGTTCCCTACCAATGGTGGAATTTCCAGCACCGTCAGATGACGGGACTATTTGTCAGCGCCTGGTCCGAATTGCCTATAGAAGAAGTTTGTGTGTGGATCTCAGTTACCTATGCCACAGCCATTGTCTTTGAGGTGGTTAAGGTCTGGCTGGCATCAGAACGGCCGGTACGCGAGGCAATGCTGGGCGCAAGGCGCGGTTGACAGTCTGTGCCTGCAAGGCATTCCGTGATGGCAGTCACTCGCGCCGTTCCTCCTGCCGGATAGATTCGCTCAATCTGACAATTTGCTGAAGTCTCCGGGTGGACCCGCTCAGGCGGTCGAAGATTTTGTTTGACAATAAGCGAATTCTTATATAAGTTGTTGCTAATGCAAGGAACCCTCAACCTCGATGCCACTTTCGCGGCGCTGGCCGACCCGACGCGACGCGCGATTCTTGCCCGGCTCGCCCGAGGAGAGGCCACCGTTATGGAATTGGCGAAGCCGTTCGAGATGACCCAACCCGCAATTTCTCAACACTTGAAAGTGCTCGAAGATGCGGGACTCATTCTTCGCCGGGTGGAGGGGGCCAGGCGTCCTCGCAGGCTGGCGAAGGCCGGCATCAAGGCGATGGATGAGTGGCTGGCCACGCTGCGAAAGGGGCTGGAGAAAAACTACGACCGGCTCGACGAAGTTTTAGCGAGTATGGAACAAAACAAGAGAGGAGAAAAATGATGAGCAAGATGACACTGAAGACTGAAGGCGACACACACGTCGTCGTGACCAGGCGGTTTGCTGCGCCACCAGAGGCGGTTTACCGTGCGCACACAGATCCGGAGCTAATCCAGAAGTGGTTGCTCGGTCCTGAAGGTTGGACGATGCCCGTCTGCATCAATGAGGCGAGGCCCGGGGGCAAATTCCGTTACGAGTGGACGAATGGCAAAGGCGGTGGATTTCACATCACGGGTGAACTTCTGGAAGTTGAACCATATAGCCGACTTGTTCACGTCGAGCGGATGCATCTGCCCGATCCGACGCCGGACAACCGTGTCGAAACCAGATTCGATGCGGAAGGCGCCGGCACGCTGATGACTATGCGTATGACATTGCCTGACGCCCAGACGCGTGCGGCGATGCTCGCGACCGGTATGGAGCATGGAATGGAAGCGAGCTACGTGCAGGCTAGACGGAATGGTCCAGGTTGGTTTTTACGGGGCCACCGGCGTCGCGGTCGGGCGCTGACCGGGGTTTGTAAGCCTTGCTGAATCGGACGGGGAGGAACGCACCCCTCCCCGTCCTTTCGACCTTCACGATTGCTGCTTACCAATAATCGAATCGCTGGAAGCGTGATGTCTCGCATTGCCGGCTTACCCCCCGGGGAGTTTGAGTGGGTGTTCCGGCCAGGATTCATTTGCGAGGAGAAACCCACGTCTCAAAAGCGAGACCTGGGCCACCCGCCAAAGCGCGGTTGACAATCAGCGCCTACGTTGTCCACATCGGGACAGCGGGTGCGCGATTCCGGACAGGCGCCCGATCTCCGATACCGCAACTAGCAACCTGAAGGAACGACACATTGTATCGATTCGGCCGCTGCAAATACACTGCAGTCCTGCCTCGGTTTGCCTCAGTAGGCCTTGGCATGCAAAATGCCTACACCGTGCTTATCTGCATGACCGCTCAAATGAAGTATGGTGCTCTGGAGACCTTCAACGCATGAGAGAGCTACGACAATGGGTCCTCGCTTGTTTTTTCCTGCTTCTGCCGCCAGGGGCGATGGCGCAGCAAACGGCCTTGGTTGCCACCTGGACCACCAGTGCAATGGCTGCGGACCCGGACCCAGCCGAACCGCTGCTCAAGATCGACGGGCAGACGGTAAGGGAGCGCGCAAGGATATCTATTGGAGGCTCGCGGATTTGTATCCGTCTCACGAACGAATACGGTTCGACTCCCCTGGTGATTGGCTCGGCGACGGTTGCGACGCCGATTGATTTGGCGAGCGTCAAACCAGGATCGATCCGCACCGTCACCTTTGGCGGCCGTACTTCGATCACCATACCGGCAGGGGCGCCGGCGCTGAGCGATCCGGTTGCCTTTTCGATCGCCCCTGGAGCCGAGATTAGCCTCAGTCTCTACTTCCCGCAGCGCGTCGCTACCCCAACCGTGCATTCGCTTGCGCTCAAGCGGGCCGTCGTATCGCAACATGGCGACCAGACCAGGGCGGAAAAGATAGAAGGGGGAGCGATCACTGAGTCATCAGTCGCGTTCAGCGCTGTGCTCGTTCCCGCTCAACCGGCCCAGCGCCTGCTGGTGGCGTTTGGCGATTCGCTTGTCGATGGAGACAAGTCCACCGTGGATGCGGACCGCAATTGGCCGAGCGACCTCGTCCGTCGTCTGGGCAAAACGCCCGGGGATTCGAGGCTGGCGGTGGTGAACGAGGGCATAGCCGGGAACCGGCTGCTGAGCGACGGCTTCGGCACTAACGGGTTGGCCCGCTTCGACCGGGACGCCCTTGCGATCCCCGGCGTAACCCATATCGTGCTACTCGAAGGAATCAATGACATCAGTTTTCCCGGAGCCAAGCTGGGCGGGGAGTACCTCGCCGATCCTGCAGATATGCGCAGCGCGGAGGACGTGATTCAGGCGTACCGGCAGCTCATCTCCCGCGCGCACGCCCGCGGCATCAAGCTGATTGGCGCGACCATGACTCCGTGCGAAGGTATGGTGCTTCCCGGCTACTATTCGGAATCGAAGGAAGCGTTGCGCCAGACAGTCAACAAATGGATCAGGACCAGCGGGGCATTTGATGGCGTGATCGACTTCGATGCGGTCTTGCGCGATCCTGATCATCCCAGCAGAGTCTTACCGCGCTTGGCTTCACCAGACCATCTCCATCCTACGGATGCGGGATATCAGGCTATGGCAGATGCGATTGATCTCAATCTTTTTCGATAGCCTGCATATTCGCTGCACCTTCGCGAGACTTCCCTGCATTTTCTGTTTGCTTTGCTGCATGCCGCTGGCCAGGACCCTCCCGGTGCCTGAAGCTCGAACCGGGAGTCGACCATGGCCCGCTTCACACTGGAGATTAACGGCCGCCAACAAATCGTAGATGCCGATCCGGAGATGCCCTTGCTCTGGGTGCTGCGCGACCTGCTCAACCTGACAGGCACAAAATACGGTTGCGGCATCGGGCTTTGCGGAGCCTGCACCGTGCATATGGACGGCGCCGCAATCCGCGCCTGCCAGACACCCCTCGCAACTGCGGCCGGCAGGCGAATCGTCACCATCGAGGGGCTTGGTTCCAACGGTCTCCATCCAGTGCAGGAGGCATGGATCGCTGAACAGGTCCCGCAGTGCGGCTACTGCCAACCGGGACAGATCATGTCCGCCGCCGCATTGCTCGCTCGGAATCCTCACCCCGCCGATGCCGATGTCGACCAGGCGATGGCCGGCAATGTCTGCCGTTGCGCCACCTACTTCCGCATTCGCAACGCCATTCGCCGTGCCGCAGGGGAAACCCACGCATGAGCACCAAGCCCAGCCCGCCGCCAGTCAAAAGCAGCGCCGCCATCTCGCGCCGCACCTTCCTCGCAACTTCCGCGGCCGCAGGCGGAGCCCTGGTCGTAGGTCTCACCCTTCGCGGCCGATTTCACCTTCCTTCTTCCGACGCATCCAAGGATCCGTTTAACGCCTGGATCCGCATCCATCCCGACGGACAGACTCAACTCGTTCTGAACAAATCCGAGATGGGTCAGGGAGTCTTCACCGCGTTGCCCATGATCCTGGCTGAAGAGGCCGAGATCGATTTCGCACGCATCACTGTCGTTCAGGCCGACAACGCCGATGGCACTGGTGGGAGCGGATCCGTGTGGGAGGGTTACAAACCTCTGCGCCAGGCTGGAGCACAGGTCCGTGAAGTCCTCATTGCCGCCGCGGCGCGCCAGTGGAGTGTGCCCTCCAGCGAATGCCACGCCCGTAACAGCCATGTCGTCCACACACCTTCTGGCCGCAGCCTTTCCTACGCCGCCCTGGTCAAAGACGCGCGCCGGCTTCCCCTTCCCGACCCCAACACCGTGCCTCTGAAGGACCCCAGAGGAATTCACCCTGCTCGGCCGCTCCATCCCTCACCTTGACATCCCAGACAAGGTAAAGGGGACCGCCCGATTCGGCCTCGACGTTCGTCTCCCTGGCATGGTCTACGCCGTCGTAGCCCAGTGTCCCTACTTTCGCGGCGACTTGCTCCGCTTCGACGCCGCAAAAGCCAAAGCAACCACCGGCGTGCTCGATGTTTTCGAAATCCCCACCGATCCCGGCTCAGCCAACAAGAACACGCGCGAAGTTGCCGTGGTCGCTGCCAATACCTGGGCCGCCATGCAGGGCCGCAATGCGCTGGCCATCGAATGGAAGCCTGGGCAGTACCGCGACGAGTCGACCGAGTCTCTCACCGGACAGCTGCGTGCAGGCCTCGACGCTCAGGAGTACTGGAACTCCACCAACACCAACCTTAACCCTGACGCGGTCGCCGCAGCGAAACGTATCCAGTGCGATTACGAATTCCCCTTCCTCGCCCATGCCACCATGGAGCCCATGAACATCACGGTCAGGCTCAACGATGGCCGCTGCGAGATATGGTCACCCACCCAGACCGGCGGGGGAACCCAGCAGAAGGCCGCCAAAATCCTCGGCATCGATAAGCGCGACGTCACCGTCCACGTCACCTTCATGGGGGGTGGCCTGGGGCGTCGTTTCGGCTCACCTTATGATCACCAGGCCCTGCAGATAGCGCGGCGTATCCAGCAGCCTGTCCAACTCGTCTGGACCCGCGAAGACGATTTCACTCATGACGGCTACCGCCCCGCCTGCATGCACCGCCTTCGCGGCGGCATCGATGAGGAAGGAAACCTGGTTGCGTGGACCGACCGCATCGCCGACACTACGATCATCGGCCAAAGAGACCCAAAGCAAGCGCAGGCCTATGAGCTCGGGGGAGCCCTCGATCAACCCTACCCGGCACAGCATTTCCGTATGTCGTATGTGCCGGTCGACAGCGGCGCTACGCGCGGAGCGTGGCGCGGGGTCGAGATCGCCTTCAACGTTTTTTCTGTCGAGTGCTTTATCGACGAACTGGCTCACCTGGCCGGACAGGATCCCTACCTCTTCCGCCGCCGCCTGCTGATGAAGGCGGCCGGCCGCTCCACCGCACCCAGGTCAAACTTCGATGGAACACTTGCCGATCCCGCGCGTGTGATTCACATGCTGGACCTGGTCACTGAAAAGGCCGGCTGGGGTCAGCCTCTCGGACCCAACCGTGGCCGCGGTATCTCTTGCTTCTTCTCCAAGACCAGCTATCTTGCTCAAGTCGCCGAGGTCACGGTCAAGGATGGCAAGCTCCGCGTCGACCGCGTCATCACGGTAGTCGACCCTGGCCGGGTTATCAACATGAACGGCATCCGTGCCCAGATCGAGGGCGCTGTGCTGATGGGCCTGAGCGCCACCCTCAAGGAGCGCATCACGGTCAAGAACGGAATGATTCAACAACAGAACTTCAATAGCTATGAAGTGCTGCGGATGCCTGATGCTCCGCAGCTCGAGACCTACCTGGTGGAAAGCGGCCGCCCTCCCGGCGGTATCGGCGAGCCGCCGCTCGCGCTGATCGGCCCCAGCGTTGGCAACGCCATCTTCGCCGCTACCGGAAAACGCCTGCGCAAACTTCCCTTTCAGCTCGATGAGGTGTCGTCCTGAACCTAGAAGTCAACCCGCAGTGAGAACTGCTGAATGCGCTGCCGGGGTAGCTGCTTGGAGTAAACGCCGAAGTCGCCGTTGCCCCAGACAGACTGCAAGGAAGTGTTCGGGTTGACGTCGAATCGCGGGGTGTTCGTAATATTGAAGACCTCCCAGCCGAATTTGAGGTTGATCCCTTCCCATAGGTGCCAGGCCTTGTTGAGCCCCGAGTCTATACCGAAGACGCCGTCGCCGCGGAATGCGTTACGCGTTCCGGCTTCGCCCGGAATAGGGTAACGGACCGGACAACTGGATGTAACCTCGATGCATGCCGAGAGTGCGAGCGGGTCGGCGAAGGCGTTCGGCCCAGACTGCCCAGGAATTACGTGCCTGTGCATGGGGACAGGGCCGGTTTTGACCAGGAAGCTCTGATAGTCCCACGAAGTAACCCAGCCGGCACCGACCTGAGGAGCGAAGGGCAGACCGCTGGTCACACGCCCCAGACCTGTCATCTGCCATCCGCCGAACAATGCGTCCACCACGCTGTTAGCGCTTGATAGAAATTGTCTCCCATGGCCTAAGGGAAGTGCGTAGACCCAGTCAAACGTCGCCAGGTGGCGGGTGTCGTAGTCAGAAACGGCGCGGTTCTTTTTGGGATGGAACGCATCCAGGATCTGGCTAAACGAAGTGTAGCCGGTAAACGACGAAGGGATGTAAGCGCCGCCGCCGGCACGCTCGGAGTCTGATCCCAAATCGATGGACTGGCCGTAGGTATAACTGATGTCCGCCTGCAGACCATGGCTCATGGGGTGCCGCATGATCAACTGTCCAGAGTTATAACTGGTGGTTCCGATCGAGGCCAATGTCTGCGCGCTGCTGAATTGGCTGGCAAAGTAGCGGTTGTACTGCCCATTGCCGCAGCCCGGGTTGCAGAGCACATCCATGCTGTAGATCCCATAGGAGGCATTGAGCGGATTGGTGGCGAAATGGTTGTAAATATTCTGCGTGGCGGTGTTTCCGTTCTGGCAAACACCCTGGGTGCAGTTCACTCCGAGGTTCGCGGCATCCGGAAACAGGTTCTCCCAGTAAGGAATCTTGGCGATGTTCGCGGTCGGGATGCCCTGGTAGTGCTGGGTTTCGAGCAGATCCGCAGCGGTGAAGTAGTCCATGCCGGAGGATGGATCTACGAGGTTGAGAGGCATGGCAAAATCCATATTCTGCAGGGTTCTGCGTCCAAAGCGGCCCACGTAATCGGTCTCCAACGTCCATCCGCCGGGAAGCGCGCGCTGCACCGATGCGACGATTTGCGAAGAGTGCGGCGTCCTCACACCGTCGTCCACGACGTTGGTGAAGGCCTCCGCATTGACACCCGGGGTGAATGGAAAACTGATTGTACTCGCCGGCGTGGGGAGTCCCGACGCCGCGAGTGGAATATCGTTCAGACCGGTAAAACGAGGAGCGGCCGCGGTGGAAACCCAACCTGCCAGCGTCTCCTCCGAACCTAGAAGTCCCGCCGAGCCGAGCGTTGCCACCTGGTTCGCAATAGACATCCCGAAGTTATCGAAGTTTTCGCCGAAGCCGGCGCGGATCGAGGTTCTGGGATTGAGGGCATAAGCCACGCCGAAACGCGGCGCAATATCCCATTTGTCCATGTTGTACATGGGTTTGCCACCATTTGCTTTTCCTGCCGGGATGAAGGTGAAGCTTGGTTGCTCGATGAGTCCCTTGGTCGCTTGGGCCACTCGCGTTTTGAACCAACTGTGTACGCTTATGTTCGGCGCCACCTGTTGACCGGCCGTCTCGTAAGGCGCTTGCGCGAGCGAATGCCGCAGCCCAAAGGTGATGGTGAGCTTGGGTGTCACACGAAAGCTGTCCTGGAAGTAGTACTCGAACTGGTTGGCCTTGAAGTTACGGTCGATGAACGAGCCGACTGGCAGTAAGGCGCCGTTCTTCTGTGGCGTCACCTTATAGACATAATTCAGGCTAGCTTCCGCAACGATCCCGGCAAGGTTCATGGCTGCGTAACTGTAGGAGTTATTGAAGCTGGTGGCAACATCGGGAAAACCAAGCGCCGGATAGGCAGAGGGATCGAGGTCCTGGCCAGTGTTCGCAAGGCTGTCAAAATATTCGCCGGCTGACGATGAGGCCGAATCGAAGGAGTAGTTATTGATATTCGTGTTGCGGTAGATGAGCCGATAGTCCACGCCTAACTGGAAGTCGTGTTTTCCATGGGCCCAGGACATATCATCAAGAATATTAGTGCTCGGGACATGAAGGGTTGGTCGTAATAGGTTTCTGACGTGGGATTACTGACGCTGGCGAGCGTCACCCAGGGTTGGTCGGATGCGCCGGCCTTCCCGGTCCCCGTCGTGTGAATCCAAAGCGAGCGTTGTTCACCAGGTTCTGATTGATGGTCCAGATTTCGCCAACCGCAAAGCCCTTGGTGTTATCGCGAATGGTATAGCTGGGAACCTGGCCGGGAAACTGAGGCGGCTCTTTAGAATACTGTCGCTAAACCCGGTCGAAAAGGTGGCGGCGGTCAGAGATCGCGTAATCGATCTTCGCGATGTTGGTCCACAGGTTGGTCGGGTTTGGGTGTAGCCCAGGTAAAGGAGCCGGTATTGAGGCCGTCGCCGGCGAGGGCTGCCATTGGCAACGGGTAGGACTTGAAAGACTGAAGAATATTCGGGTTGGCTCCCGGGTCCCCATGGACAGGTGCCATTTGCAAAACAGTGAGGATCGAGGGTAGGCGAACTGGGCCGGGATGAGAGTCTCGACGGACTGGCCGCCGGAGGAATTGTTGTAGTAGTAGGAGATGAATCCTGTCTCGGAAGGCGGCGTCGGGAATGATGAGTGACTCCTCCTGAGCCTTGGCCGTACGCTGCATTTCAAAGTTGAGGAAGTAGTAGAGCTTGTCCTTCTTGATAGGGCCGCCGATGGCAGCGCCAAAGGTATTTCGGATTAATTCTCCGGGTTTGTTGCGGCAGACCCTCAGACGCTTCTTCCGTTCTTATTGAACCAATCGTTCGCCGAGAAAGCGGTGTTGCGGTTGTATTCGTAGAGGCTGCCGTGTAGTTTGTTGGTTCCGCTGCGGGTAACGATGTTGACTTGCGCACCCGAGGACCGGCCAGTATCCGCACCATTGTTGCTGGTGGTGACCTTGAACTCTTCAACCGAGTCGATCGAGGAGCGGAGCACCCCAGTAAACGCGTAGCCCAATACGCTGTTGTTATCCAATCCGTCAGTGTGATGTTGCCCTGGTTGGACCGGGCGCCGGCGACCGCGCCGCTGCGGCTGTCGGTACCCCTGGGCGTTCTCATGGCCAAGATAAAGTACTCCGGGCTGCAGGCTTAGCAGGTCGGGGACGTTTCTGCCCTCCATCGGCAGAGCCTCAACTGTCTTCTCGTCGACGGCGTTGCCTACGGCCGCGTTGGTTGTATTGATGGGTCTCGCCCGCACCCGGGTCTACCTCCACGGTGGTGTTGGTGGCCACAAGGTGGCAGGGACCATGTTCAAGGTCGCTGGTTGCGAAACCAGCAACTGCACGACCGATACCTCGGTCTAGAAACCCGGGCTCTCGATGGTCAACGGTGTAGGTTGCCGGCCGAACCTGCTCAAACTGATAGCTGCCATCGCTCTCTGTCTTATGCACCAAAATGGAATCTGGTCTCCTTCTTTCCAGTGTTACGGCGGCGCCGACGACAAGGCGCTCCCGGAACCGTTACTATTCCCGGCAAGGATGACGTTGCCGTCTGTGCCAGTGCAGAAGCACACGCGATGAGCAAGACAAACATCGTCAGTAGATGAGTCGAGAGCTTCATAACCAAAATATCTTCCTAAGACTTAATCCTTCGCGACGGCATTTGTTGACTTACTGTATCGCTTGCGAAATACGTTGTGGTTGGGGCGGGGATTGCTGTGCCCAATGCATAAGCATCTCTGGCGAGAGATGGATTCGGGACAATAATAGGGAGACGATAGCTGGGCTTTTCAAATCGCAACAAGCGAAAAGGTGCGAAATGCAGGAATGATTACCCCGGTCGACACGCGGAGAAAGCCGCGCTTTACAGTGGAACAAATTGTGGGTGCCCATATCTCGCGGTTCGAGAGATGCGGCACCCACATTTGTTGCTGGTTCAGGCGACTGAACCGCGGAATATGTTTTTGGTCAGCAAGACTGGAGCGCAGCTACTTACTTATCGGCTTCAACCATCTCTACAGGGGTAGACGCGGTGAGTTCGGGTTTGCGTTTATGCCAATCGGTAGCTTGCTGATAGGCATAGGCCAGCGCTAACACCTTAGCCTCTGAAAAGCGCGGGCCCGCGATCATTAAGCTGATCGGCAGCCTGCTTTGAGAACCCGCAGGCAGGAAAGCGCCGGGATGCCGTAGACATCAAATGGAGCCGTGTTCGTGCAACCGACCTGGGTCGAAGAAGTCGTATGCATGTTCGGGCTTCCGGTTCCCCATCTCCTCCTTCAGCGAATCGGTCATCAGCGGGGGCAGGCTACGGGTCGTCGGCACCACAACCAGATCGATCTCGGTGAACGCTGCGTTGATCTTGCGCCGGATCATGGCAGGGCACCATGGGCTGCGGGCGCTATCCGCCGAAGTGCCGGTCTCCTCGATCTGTTTCATGTCGATCTTGTTCGGGGGCATGTACACCATGCCGGAGAGCTTGATCAACGGCTCGTGGTAGGAAGCGGATCCCCTAATGCCGGCAAAGAAGTTATGTCCCTAAGGAATGTCGGGCATGGGCGCGCGCGAGCCGACGCCCTTGGTCAGCTTGCACAACACCTCGAGGGCGGCCGCAACAGCCGCGGCGACTTCAGGCTCCAGGTGATCGTAAAACTCCACTGGGGCGCCAACCTGAAACCCGATACCGGCTGCTCCAGGGCCTTCATGTAATTCTCTTTGAGGATGCTCCACGCTGAAGATGTCGAGGTTGTCATAGCCGGTCATCTCGTTCAGCATCATGGCGACATCTTCGACTCTTCCGCGCCTATGGGTCCGCAGTGATCGAGCGATGCAGCGCAGGGGATGATACCGCGGATGGAGACCAGTCCGGTGGTCGGTTTAATGCCCACGATTCCGCACCACGAAGAAGGTACCCCGGACGCCGCCTCCAGTGTCGGTGCCCAGCGCTCGCAAAGCACAGATCGGCTGCGACCGCGGCACCCGAGCCGGACGACGATCCCCCGGTGACACGATCGAGCGCCCATGGATTACGGCAGAGGCCGAAAGTACGAAACGTCCCCCGTACATCCCAGGGCAAACTCGTGAAGGTTTAGCTTGCCGACGACCATTGCTCCTCCGAAGTCTTCAGGTGTTGCGCGATTGGTGCATTTTCGTCCGGGACGCGGTCGCGGTAACATAGGACTGGCCGCCGTCGTCCTGGTGCCCGCCGTGTCAATGTTGTCTTTGAGCGCAATTGGAATGCCGTGCAGCGGCCCGCGAAACTTGCCCGCCTTCTGCCTCTTCGTCCAGCTTGGCCGCCTGTTGCAACGCTTGTTCACTCATGACCGTGATGTACGCGTTGATCTTTGGGTCGTAGACGGCGATGCGGGCCAACACTGCTTTTGTTAGTTGTGTCGGGGTTACGGCCTTACTGTGAATCTTGGCGGAAGCCTCGACCAGGCTGAGGGAGGTAAGCTGATCCTCCGAGGAAGCGGTTTCTGCCGCCCTGGCCATTCTGGGCCAGGTAGCTGCCAGCCCGCCAACCGCCAACGCGCCGCCACACAGCGACGCAAATTCGCGCCTCGAAATTTTTGCCATCCGTCATGATCCTCCGTCTCACGAGCTTCGCTGTCTCATATCATGGAGACAAGCGAAATGATGCGAAATGGAAATTCAAATCGTGGATGTGCCCCTCTCACGGCCTAAGATTTTCTCCGCCCACGAACGTGAGTGCGGCTATGCGGCCGATACCGAAGAGGCGATCTGTTGAAACTTGGGCGTATTGCACAGGCTCGCGAACCTTGGATCCTGATTCACGAAGATGGTCTTCATGTCGCGTGTGTCATATGCCCTATGGATGTTTTGCAGGGCTTGCCCCTCCTGCTTCAAAACCGCGTGCACGGCGGAAACATCGTAGGCGGGAAAGCAGTCACTCGAGCGGCACTCTTCCAGTTCGAGCAGTAGCGAATTTGCCTTGGCAACCTCTCCGGCTGCGGCGTGCGCGTAAGCCAGCAGCGCAAGAATGCAAGGCGAGTGTTTCGAGAGCTCGAGCCCGCGATTCAGCGCCACTATGGCCTGGTCCCAATTGCCGCGTTCTATCTCGGTTCTCCCCAGCAGCGCGTGGCCCATCATGAACTGCGGCTGTAGTTCGATCGTGTGCCGTACGAAAGAGAGGGTATTGCTATAGTCCCCGGCGTAGAAGTAAGCGAGCGCTACCTGACCATTGATCCAATCCGAGAGCGGCTCCAGCCGATATCCATGCAGCGCCAGGCTTATAGCTTCGTCGTGACGCCCTTGGGAGATCATCAAAGTGGAGTAGAGTTGCAAAGTTCGCGCGTCCATCTTCCCCGAATCGATCAGCTCCAGAGTCCTGCGTTCCGCCGCCGGCCAATCCCAGGTACAGTTGATCAGCAGATTGATCAACGCGTTCTGCACCTGCAGCGATTCAGGGTCGAGCCGCAGCGCTGTCTCCACCGCGGCCTTCGCCAGCAAGGCTGCATATTGCGACGGAAGCAGGTAGTTATAAGAGAGGGAAACGTAAGTGTCCGCAAGGCCCGCGTAGGCGCAGGCACATTTGGGATCGAGCGTAATGGCATCCTGAAAGTAGCCAAGGGCCTTCATCAGGGCTGGCTTACTGCGTTGGCTCCAGAAATAAAATCCCATCTCGCATGCGTGGTACGCCGGTGTATGCCTGGATCCGTAATCCTGCTGGCGGACCTTCACGCGGTGAAGGCTCTCCTGAGTGATCGCCTGAGAGATTCGAAGGGCAAACTCAGACTGTCTATTGAACGCGTTTTCGAGCGCGAGCTCGTATCGCTCCGACCAGCAACAAGTCGAATCCTGTCCGCGAATCAACTGCACCGACAAGCGCGCTTGATTGCCTGAATAGCGAACGCTTCCAGTCACCACGAAGCTTGCCCCGAACTCTTTCGCCATATTCTTCATGAACACGGGACTCGACATTTCAGGAAAGGAAGCCGTCTTGCCCGGAAGAAAAATAGGATTCAAACTGAGGCGTCTGAGTTCGGTGACCAGGTCCTCCCTGAGCCCTTCCGAGAATCGCTCGACGTTCTGGCGTACGAGTCCGCGCTCATGCACAGGATGAGTTACATCGAACGGCAAAACCAGAATTCGGGGGAGATCTGAATCCGTGTATTCCAGCACAGGCTCGACCTTGCGCCGATGCGGACAAGGTCCTTCCGGAGCCGGCCGGTAGCCCGTATTGATTGCCGACCTGGCAATCCACCACGCCTCGAGTTCGCGGCGATAAGCGTAAACGCTGCCCAGTTTCTTGTGGAGTTGGCGGCGCACCGGGAGACCTTCGTTCTTCTCCCACAACTGCACCGTCCGCACCTCTCGGCGAAAGAACTGTGCGACCTCTTTCCACGAATCGAGGCGCTCTCTCGTCCAGTGCGCCGGTGCGGCTACTCCGTCATCACATCGCAATCCTGAAGGATGCTGCATGTTGGCCCCCTTTTTGAGAACAAAAATGGTGGATCGGTCAACATGGACCAACTGCAGGGACAAAGATGGCGACGCCCCGGGGTTGAATAAGTTTTGTTTGACTAATTTTTAGCTTACGGAAAGAAATTTGCTGGATATTCTTATACCTGTTGCTTTGTCTATCGTCAACACAAAGTAGAATCTGGTCGCTTTTTGCGCGCTGGACTCAGCCTTCGCTATCTCCTCAACAAAGCTTGCGGCTGGAAATTTCGCAGTTTTCGCACTATTTCGCTTGGAAGCGCGGCCCGGGAAATGGCATGGTGGCGGCATCGTACGCACTGCCACCCTGAAACCAAGGAAAATAGAATGCCTCTGTTGTCACGTCGGCAGTTCTCTAAAGCCATCGCCGGGACGTCCGCAGCGCTCGTGGCGGAGACGTTTGGGTCCTCGCTCATGACGGCCGTTGCAGCCGATGGAATCGAAGCGGACCAGATTGCCGGGCTCACCCTCACCGAGGCCGCGCGGCAGATTCGCTCCGGAGCCGTCACTTCGACCGAGCTCACCCATGCCTGTCTGGAACGCATTCGCATTTACAACCCCAAAGTGGATGCCTTCATCACGGTGATGAGCGACTACGCCCTGGCCCAGGCGGCACAGATGGATCGTGAGCAGAAGGCGGGAAAGTTCCGCGGCCCCCTGCATGGCGTGCCGATTGCGCTTAAAGACAACATCGACACAGCCGGCATTCGCACCACAGCGGCCAGCAAGGTTTACGACGACCGTGTCCCGACTGAAGACGCCGAGGTAGTGCGCCGCTTGAGCGCTGCCGGCGCTGTCTTTATCGGCAAAGCGAATCTGGACGAGTTCGCCGACGCGGTCAGCTACTACGGCTCGGTGCGCAATCCCTGGGCGCTTGATCGCGACCCCAGTGGCTCCTCCAGCGGTTCCGCGGCTGCGGTCGCTACCACTCTCGCCTATGGCGCGCTGGGCACGGATACCGGCGGCTCGGTCCGGCTTCCCGCAGCCTACTGTGGCATCGTCGGCATCAAGCCAACCTACGGTCTTGTACCCATTCGCGGCATTGTGCCTCTGGCGGTGTCACTCGACCATTGTGGACCGATTACACGCACCGTCGGCGATG
Source organism: uncultured Acidobacteriaceae bacterium (assembly GCA_963790935.1). Lineage (GTDB taxonomy): Bacteria > Acidobacteriota > Terriglobia > Terriglobales > Acidobacteriaceae > PALSA-350. The sequence continues at coordinate 58,344 of CAWBRJ010000058.1, forward strand.
CTGCCCTCATGCTTAACCAGATGGCCGGTTACGACAAACTGGATATCACCAGTGTTCAGCACCCCAAAGAAGACTACGTTGCTGCCCTCAAGCAACCAGTCTCCGGCCTTCGCCTGGGTATACCCCGGGCGCCCTTCTTCGACCAGGTAGATGCAGACACATCGCAGGCGGTCGAAGCGGCGATTGCAGTCTTGAGTAAGATGACCAGCAGCACCAAGGATGTCAGCCTGCCTTCGGTGGCGGCTTATAGTTGGCTGAACCTCAACAATATCGGCAACGAGGTTTACGCGTACCACGAGGAGCTATTCCTCCACCGCGCCAGCCGCTATTCCCTGGCACTCAGGCTGCAGCTGCAGCAATTGAAGGATGAGATGAACTCGCCTTCCAGCTCCGGTAGTGCACAGGTCTCAGCATATATTCGTCACCGTTGGGATATGGAACTGCTACGGCGCACGGTGGATGATTCTTTCACCGACTTCGATCTGGTCGTGCTACCCACCCAACGCATCATGCCGCAGAAGTTGAGCTTTGTCATCGACACCGAGGAATCGACCAAGCCGCGCAGCCCAGGGATCATGGAGCTTGACAACTGCACCGCGTTTAACGTTTTCGGCCTCCCCGCTATCTCGATTCCGTGTGGCTTCAGCCGCGATGGGTCCCCGTTGGTCTGATGATCGCGGGTCCGCACTTCTCTGAGGGAAAGATCATGGCTCTGGCGCATGCGTACGAACTCGAAACCAAGTGGGACACGCACCGGCCACCCCTCACGCCCGACACACCCGTGCCGCCGATCCGGGCCTGACAAGTAACAGCTGATGCGACGAATGGGTCGCCCAGGCTTGCATACCTATTGCACCGGCGGTCGAAGTGGCGCAGTGTTTCGTCAACCAGTTAATTTCTTCGTGCCGCTTCCACCAGATACCACGCCGGCCAACTTAACGCCCCATTAGGAATGATCACTCCCTGGCGCATCCGCAAGTTTCCACAATAAGTACATCATTTCCACGCAACAAAATTCGTGGACGCCCGGCAAACTCGCGTCTGAATTGAGTATTATCAAAAACAACGGAAGAGCAATCTTCCAGCAGGAGAGAGTAGACGAAGACCACCCAGAGACCGGTAACGAGCTCGCCGATGGCGCCGAGGAAACTCTTAACAGCGTCTTGAGAATGGAATGACGAGGAAACGCGGACGCAGTCCGTGGGTTCTGAGTCGTTCCGGGCGAGACGGGTTGACCTGGAAACCGAGCCAGGTCTTCGAAAAATCGGGAAGCAGAGGGCGACATCTCCAAAGGATGTCGCCCTTTAGCTTTTTTCGGATGCGATCTCTATTCAGCGCGCAGGGTCTCTGCGGGATCGATTCCTGCAATCCGCAGGGTGGGCACAATGGCAGCGATGAGGGTGACAACTGAGAGCATCAGGACCACGGTGAGAATGGTTCGCAGATCATAAACACCAACTCCATAGAGCACGCTTTGCATAGCCCGCAATGCTCCTGCGCAGAGGACCAGGCCCACGATAAGTCCCAGCGTAGACGCTCGTAACCCGGGCGCTCCAACATGCACCATCGCTTGACGTATGGTGGAACCCAGCGCGACGCGGATGCCGATCTCCCGCGTCTTCTGGGCAACAATATTGGCAACCAGCGAAAAGATCCCAACCCCACTCAACAACAGAGCAAGAGCCGCCATCGCTCCCAGCAGCGCAACTTCCACGCGCTGTATCGCAAGGGTCTTCGCCAGCAGGTCGCGCATACTATAGAAACCTGAGAAGGGGAGATTCGGATCGACGCTCGCCATTGCGCGCTCCATCTGCGCGGGCAATCCCTCAACTGGCCCCGCGGTGCGAACAATCCAGCTTGGTTGGAACCAAACATGAAGCAGCGAAAGGTGTTGTCCATCCATCTGCGTGGCAGGAACGTACATTGTCTCTTCACCGGAATAGGGGCGCAGCAGGATCGATGCCGGGCGCAACGGCCACATCTTCCACTACCCCGACAACTGAGTGTCTTTGTTCAGGTGGAATCCAACCGGACTGGTGCCATGAAAATATTTGCGCGCGAAGGTCTGGTTGATGATGGTGACCTGCTGCGTATCGGGACCATCCGCGTCGGAGAAGATCGTCCCATCAGAATAGGAATCTGCAGGGCCGCGAAATAATCAGGGGTGGTATATACCTCATCGACCGTCATACTGACTGCCCCGCCTGCTTGCCGTCACTGATGGTCAACCCGCCGTTAATAAAGGAGCGCTCATACGGCAAACTCAGGCCCACGGCGGCCTGCTGCACGCCAGGAATCTGGCGCATGGCAGCGGTGCTCTCATTGAGCAGCTTCTGGAAAGCAGACGGGTCGTGATAGCGCGCATCATCGAGCGATGCCTTTGCTGTCATCACTCCGACGGATTGAATCCCGCCGGCAAGGTCTGCAGGTGGATGAGGGTACGAACCAGGAGTCCCGAAGCCGCCAGTAACACTACGGTCAGTGCGGTCTCGCTTACGATCAAAGCCTGCCGCAGGTGCAAATGCTCACCACCGGCCGTGGTGCGACTGCCGATAGCGGAGCGCAGATCGAACGTTCGCGTCGTAAGGGCTGGAAGCATGCCAAAAAGTATGCTGGTCAACACAGAAAGCAGAAATGTAAACGCCAGCACGCGGCCATCCAGCGGTACGCTGGCGACAGGAAGAAAGTGTTCGGGCAAGAGCGGGAGCAATCCGCGTAATGCGACGAAACCCACCGTTACCCCGGCCGCTCCGCCGGCAAGCGCCAACAGCAGATTTTCAGTCCACAGTTGCTTTTCAATTTGCCGGCGTGAGGCTCCCAACGCCAATCGGGTGGCAAACTCCGGCGTTCGTCGCAGCATGCGCACCAGCGTCAGACCGGCAAGATTGGCGCAGGCAATCAGCAGGATGAATCCTGCTGCCAGCATCAACGTCAACACCTGCGGGCGCACCTTGAACGTCTGCCCTTCTTGCAGCGGAACGGTATGGAAACTCACCGTAGCGCTGGGGTTGTCGGCTAGTTCATAGCGATTGGCCCGGAGAGCCCAGGCATGGTTGATCTGTGCATCCGCCTGCTGCCAGGTCGCGCCATCGCGCAGCCGGATGATTGCCTCAAAGTTCGTTCCCCCTCCTTCGCCTTCATGGCTGGGCTGAAGCGGCGTATAAAGGTCGGCATTCAAAGGGGTGGTGGCGTTCTCAGCAAGCACACCGATGACGGTGTACGGCTCGCCCCTTAACAGAATCTTGGCGCCGAGAATCTTTCGATTCGAAGCGAACGTGCTTCGCCATAGACCGTAGCTCAAGATGGCGGCCTGTGGCCCATGTGGACGGTCCTCCGCTTCCGAGAAGTTCCGCCCAAACAAAGGATGAATCGCGAGTACGTCAAGGTAGTGGGCGGAAATGCGTCCCGCACGCAAATACCGGACCCGGGAATCCGTCTCAAGATTCATGCCCGACGCTCGGGGAGATGAAACAGCCGCTACCAGCGAAGGGACATTGTCGCGCAGCAACTCCCACTGCTCGCCGTTGACATGATGCCTCTCTTCGGAAGCAATGGGACCTGTGATCCGCGTAAAGATTGTGCCCATCCGTTCGGGACGCGAATAAGGCAGACTCTTCAGCATGAGCACATTGACGATGGAAAAAATCGCGGTGTTGACGCCGATGGAGAGCGCTAATGTGACAATCACCGTTATCGTGAATCCCGGGTTGCGCCAAAACTGCCGCACTGCGTAGCGTGCGTCGTACCAGACACGCTCAGCACCGGACCCGGCACGGCGTTCCCTTACTGCTTGTTTCACCTGCTCGATGCCGCCAAAGTCGGCCATAGCTGTGCGGCGGGCTTCAGACTCCGGACATGCCGCCGGCGATCCGTTCATCCGCCATCATGGTTACGCAGGCCCGGACTTCTTCGTCCAGTTGGATCTCAACTTGTTCTTTGCGAAAGAGATTTCGCAGCATGCTGTGAATGCGGGACCACAGTTTCATCTGCCCCTCCTTAGGTTGCCTTCAAAGCATTTGCCATGGCGACCGCCACCCTCGTCCATTCTTCTTTTTCAACTTCCAGCTGGCCTTTGCCCGCCTTGGTGATGCGATAAAACTTCGCGCGCCGGTTATTTTCCGATTCGCCCCAGAAAGAGCTCAGCCAACCTGCTTCTTCCATGCGGTGAAGAGCCGGAAACAAGGAACCAGGCTTGACCAGAAATGTCCCGTGGGTGATTTGCTCAATACGGCGTGAAATACCGAGCCCGTGGAGCTCTCCTGTGCCCAGCGCCTTGAGAATCAGCAGGTCGAGTGTGCCCTGCAGAAGATTTGTTTGCTTTGAGCTCATCCGGCTATTCCTATCGAAACCCTATACGAGAGTGCACTGTTCTCATACAGGATGTCAATAGGAGCCTGTCCTCTCATAACGCCCGTGAGTACCGGGGTAAAAGCCTCTGTAGTTCGCTTCTCTCGAAAACAAAGTGCAACCTGCAAACTTTGAGTGGGTGGCCCAGGTCTCGATTTTGAGACCTGGGCCACCCACTCAACATTCGTCCGCGACATTTTTCTCTACCTGCCGACAAAGGCCCGTTGCTTCGGGTCTTACTCCCACCTTATCTGGTCGAAGATCGCTCGCAGGCGTTTTCCTTTTTCCGGATTGATACTTTCGATGAAGGCTATCCGGCCCTGCAGATGTTCACGAAAATGGGGATGCGCTTCAAGGTTCTGGGCTTCTGGAGAGTCACGCACGCAATTAGTAAGTGTCGCCTTCAACACATCAAAGTGGAGCCGCCTCACATTAAGTCGTTGATTGGTTACCAGGCCTGCCAGGTGTTGGCGTGTTGATTGGCGCATGATGCGCGTCTTGCGGTGCTGGACAGTAAAGCCTTCCTCCCCAAGGATGGCTGCAACATGAGTAGCGAAACGTTCCACACTGCCCGCGAAGCCCTCACCGCCGGAGAAAGCAAGGTCGTCGGCGTAACGCGAGTAGGTGGCACCGGCAGATTGAGCGAGACCGCTCAGGCGGCAGTCGAGACGGTAGCTGCACAGATTCGCAAGCGAAGGCGAGGTGGGCGCGCCCTGCGGCAAATGCGGCCTCGCGTACATGCTCTGCACCTGCCACAGCTCGCCTGGGCCCAGCGCAAAGCCCGGTTGCTTGATCATGTCGCGCCAGGTGCTGCGCGGCACAGCATTGGTCACGAGACCGCCGAGCAGGTCGGCAACCACCTCCGGGTAGCCGATCGTCCGGAAGAAACTCTGCACCCGAACTCCGGCGAAGCTGGGAAAGAAATTTTCGAGGTCCATGCGCAGAACGACGCGCTGGCCTACGTGCGGAGCAGCAAAGGTCTGGATGGAGCGGCCCTTCACAAAACCATGCACCGCGGAGTGCGACGGAATCCGGTCAAGGATGGCAAACAGAATTCGCCGCTGCAAATCTTTCAGGCGAGGCTTGGGAATCTCGATCAGCCGGATGCTGCCGCTGGTTTTTGCCAGCACGCGGTAGTGATAGTGTTCAAGCCGAGCCTGCGGGCGCTTGTATCCCAGCCCCTTCAGATCGGCGAGCCAGCCGAGTTCCGAAGGAGTCATCTCAAGCCATTCCGCCAAACCGCCAAGGGTCTGGATGCTCGGGATGGCCCAGTTTTGCGCCGCGGGCATCGGCTGCATCGGCTGCGGCCCGGTGATCCAGTGCAGTATTTTGATCTGAGGCCCGTATTTGTACTCAGCCTCCACAAGGCCCGGATCGACGCGAAGAAAACTGATCAAGTCACGCCGGCGCGGACGGATGCGTCCAGCGAAGGTTTCGACATACCGTCCCGCTAGCGGCCGGACCCAGCGCCAGTTACGGCCTAGAACATGGACGAGACGCGCGGCGACAGCATCCCTCTCCTGTTCGCCGCTGAGGATCGCCTTGGCAAGTACGTTAAGGATCGCCGTAGAGAGCATTTGATTTGACGGCGGGCAACTCCAACGAGTCTCGCTCTGCGTTAGCATAACTGCGCATGCGCGCAGTGTCGCTTATGCGATGAATTACCAGTCTTCCACTATGCCCCAGGGTATCCCTGGAGAGGCCGGTGAGGGCCAGGCTTGGAGCATCCGCCGTCCAGCCAAGCATAGCAGGCAGACGCAACTACCGAATTTATATGAAGTGGGTCTATGAAAATATCGCGGGACGCGTCACTCTGATTGGGAGCGATGACTGAGGAAGACAGAACGGGGATACGTTTGGCTCGAGAAGAGGACGCGGAACAGATCGCCTCATGCCTGGCGCTTGCCTTTGAGGCGTTTCGGTCTCAATACACCGTCGGCGCGTTCAAGGATACGGTTCTCAGTCCGGAAGCAGTTCGGACACGTATGGGTTCCATGAAAGTCTACGTGGCTGTCGCGGGCGAGACGACGGTTGTTGGTACATTGGCTGCCGTTGCTTCAGGAGGGGAAGGTCACCTCCGCGGAATGGCGGTGCGTCCTGAATGGCAAGGCCGCGGCATCGCGGAAAAATTACTAACCAGAGCTGAGAGCGATTTAAAAGCGGCAGGATGCCGACGCTTAACTCTCGACACAACCGTACCTCTGCAAAGGGCAACACGCTTTTACGGGAGAAGTGGTTTTGTTCGATCTGGTAAGGTCGTCGACTTCTTTGGGATGCCCCTGCACGAGTTCGTGAAACAACTAAGCTGATGGCGGAAACACCACGTCGATCGTCGTGTCGACGGCGAAGTGTCACAGGTTCTCTTTCAAACCGCATTCACTCGGAAAGAATGGGTTCCTTGACGTCCTCCGTCCTCGGCCCCAGCGCTTTGTGGCGTGCAAGGAAGCGAACGCAGGCGTTCCAGCGCAAAATAGGATCGTCGTTGCCGGCCGGTCGTAGGCGCTCCGCTTCCTCGAATAGCCCCAGCGCCTTGACGATCCAGTCGTAAACATTTCCGCTGGATCCCAGTCTCCCGGAATCATGGGACGCTTTTGCGCGCCGTTCCCATGCGATTCCGGAATAGTAAGCGCGATCGTAGGCTGATTCCAGACCGGCTATCTCCGCCACCGCGGTACCGAAGGCCTTATCGTCTCTGGGGAACTCATCGGTCAGCGACAGAATCAGGCTGATGCGCGCCTCCCGGTTCGCCGGGGCGACTTCGAGGATATCGCGGCAGATGCTTTCAGCTTCGGTGGGCTCGTTCAGCAAGCGGTAACGCTCGGCCTTAGCCAGGGCGCCGTCAAGGCTGCTACGAGAAATGGGCTTGAGTGCGTACATAGGAACCCCCTTTTTCTTAGAGGATGTGAAACAACTGCTTCAACGGATCGAAGAACCGGTCCACCACCCGCTCTTTGAGCGGGATAATCGCATTTTCCGTAATGGTGATCGACTCCGGACATACCTTCCGGCAGCACGTGGTGATGTTACAGTAACCGATATTGTGTCTTTTCTTCAGGTCGCCGACACGGTCTTCACTATCGAGAGGATGCATTTCGAGGGCGGCGGCGTAGACCAGGAGGCGGGGACCGATGAACTCGTCTTCTTTGTGGTGTTCGCGCAGGACGTGACATACATCCTGACACAGGAAACACTCGATGCACTTGCGAAACTCCTGCACCCGTTCCACGTCGGCCTGCTGCATCCGCCAGGTTCCATCGGGCAGGTCGGGAGAACGGGGTCTGAATGGCTTGATGGTCTTCTTGGCCCGGAAGTTCCACGAGACATCTGTGACCAGATCGCGTATCAGCGGAAACGTGTGCATCGGCTCCAGGATGATGGGCAGGTTCAGGTCGAGATTGCTCAGCCGTGTCATACACATGAGCTTGGGCATCCCGTTGATTTCCGCCGAGCATGAGCCGCATTTGCCTGCTTTGCAATTCCATCGCAGCGCAAGGTCGGGGGCCTGCTTAGCCTGGATGCGGTGCACGGCGTCCAAAACCACCATGCCCTCCTCGACCGGCGTGACGTAGTCCTCGAAGCGGCCACTGGCTGCATCTCCGCGCCAGATGCGGAACATCGCTTGCGTTGCCATTCGACCTCCCTTAAGTCATTTCCTGGTGCTTCTCCCTATTTCATCTCTTGAATCACCGCTTGCAACTGATCGGGCATGGGCCGGAGCGCGCGCTTCTCCACCAGCATTTCGCCATCCGTCCCGCGCTTGACGACGATGTTGAGCTTGCCCCATTCAGGATCTTTGTCGGGATAATCTTCGCGGAATTGCGCGCCCCGGCTCTCTTTGCGAAGCAGCGCGGCGCGCGTGATCGCCTCCGATACCAGGAGCAGGTTGGCGAGATCGATCGCCGTGTGCCAGCCGTTGTTGTATTGGCGGTGGCCGGTGATGCCCACATCCTCTGCTCGCCCATCGAGTGCTGCGATTACACTCAGTGCTTGTTGCATTTCACCTTCGGTGCGAACGATGCCTACCAGGTCCTGCATGCTTTCCTGCAGGTCACTTTGAATCTTGTACGGATTTTCGCCAGTTGCGCCGCGGTCGAAGGGTTTAAGGGCATCTTTGGCGGCTTTCTGGAGCTGCTCCTCGTCGATCGCACCGTTGGTTCCATTCGCCCTGGCAAATTCTGCGGCGTAGCGGCCGGCGCGGCGCCCGAAGACCACCAGGTCTGAGAGCGAATTGCCGCCCAGCCGATTCGCGCCGTGCAGCCCCGCTGCTGCTTCTCCCGCGGCAAACAGCCCCGGCACGTTGGACATTTGCGAATCACCATCCACACGGATGCCGCCCATCATGTAATGCGTGGTGGGGCCGACTTCCATCGGCTCTTTGGTGATATCCAGATCTGCCAGCTGTTTGAACTGGTGATACATGCTCGGCAGCTTACGTTTGATGTGCTCCTCCGCCTTTGGCAGATGCTGCTTGATCCAGGCAATATCGAGTAAAACCCCGCCGTGCGGCGTGCCTCGTCCTGCTTTCACTTCGCGATTGATGCAGCGGGCAACGTGGTCGCGGGTGAGCAGTTCGGGGGGCCGCCGGGCATTCCTGTCGCCCTGGGTATAGCGCCATCCTTCCTCTTCGTTGTCCGCCGTCTGCTCTTTGTAGAGGTCAGGAATTTCATCGAACATGAACCTCTTGCCTTCGCTGTTACGCAAAACGCCGCCTTCGCCGCGCACGCCTTCGGTCACCAGGATGCCGCGCACGCTGATGGGCCAGACCATGCCGGTGGGATGGAACTGGACAAACTCCATTTCCTGCAGTTCGGCTCCGGCGCGGTAGGCGAGCGCCAGCCCATCGCCGGTGTATTCCCAGCTATTGCTGGTGACCTTGTAGGCGCGGCCGATGCCGCCGGTGGCCACTACCACCGCTTTCGCCTGCCACAACTGGAAGAGGCCCTTCTCGCGGTCGTATCCGCAGGCTCCTGCGACGCGCCCAGAGTCCAGCAGGAGGCTGAGCACGGTGCACTCCATGTGGACCTCCATGCCGCAGTGAATGCCGTGGTCCTGCAGAGTGCGAATCATCTCCAGGCCGGTGCGGTCGCCCACGTGCGCCAGCCGCGGATATTTATGCCCGCCGAAGTTTCGCTGCAGGATCCGCCCATCCTTGGTTCGATCGAACAGTGCGCCCCAGGCTTCCAGTTCGCGCACGCATTCCGGTGCTTCTCTGGCGTGCAGCTCTGCCATGCGCCAATTGTTGAGGTACTGCCCCCCGCGCATGGTATCGGCGAAATGGACGCGCCAGTTATCGCGATCGTCGACGTTGGCCAGAGCCGCTGCAATGCCGCCTTCGGCCATCACGGTATGCGCTTTGCCCAGCAGTGACTTGCAGACCACTCCCACTTTTGCGCCGTTAGCCGCGGCTTCGATGGCCGCGCGCAGACCGGCCCCACCTGCACCGATCACCAGAACGTCATAGGAGAACCGTTGGAACTCCGGCATCTACAGGATTCTCCAGTCGTGCCAGATCCCCATCGAGCAGAGCCGGATGTAGATATCCGAGAACCCTACCCAGAACAGGCTCGCCCATGCCCACTTTTGATGTTTTGCGTTCAGACAACTCACACAGTCGTAGAGCTTGTGCCGTACCGGGTGCTCCGAGATCTGATCGAACGTGCCCCCAACCAGATGGCGGAAGGCGTGACAGCCGAAGACGTAGCCACCCAGCAGCACCACGTTCACCACCAGCACCAGGCTTCCCACCCCGATGCCGAAACCATTGGGAAAGCGGAAGGAGACCAGTGCGTCATAAACCAGGAAGGCCCACACCAGGTAGGAGAGCCGTAGAAAGTAGCGATGGAAATTTTGCATGATCAGGGGAAAGCTTCGTTCGCCGAGATACTTCTTGCGTGGCTCACTGACAGCACAAGCCGGAGGATCGGCCCAGAACGACTTGTAATAGGCGCCGCGGTAGTAGTAACAGGTGAGCCGAAAAAGGCCGGGAATCCATAGGATGAGAAGCGCCGGCGAGAAACGGACAAAGCTGGGGTACCAGGCCGGCTTGGGGCCGAAGAGGGCGTGCGGCGAAGAGCCGAAGAGTTCGGGAGAATAAAAAGGCGAAATATAAGGGCCAAAAGTATAGTGGTTGCCCTGCCACGCTGCCCAGGTGGAGTAAATCAGAAACGCGCTTAACCCTAAAAAAACTGCAGACGGCGAAACCCACCACGGATCGCGCCGGGACGTCTGGCCGAACCTGCCGCCTTTCCAGACGACATCGGGAGTTGCCATCTTCGCCTCCGGGGGAGCGCATCCAACCTTTTCGCCAATGCGAGGGGATTATATAGAGCGAGGAACTCCGCCGCCAAGTGGGTCTCGCAACAAAGAAGGCGAAATCAGGGCGAAGATGTAAACGACGTTACCTTTGGGCAGGGCGCAACAGGAGCGTGCCCGCAGCTTTTCGGCATCCAACTTCGAGCTTGCACTGGTGTTTGTATAGTGCAGGGTGCGCGCGATGGGGCGGGTATTCGGATCCGACTAGCCGAAGGGATTCCCGCGGAAAGGAACAGGGAGTATCATTCAGATACTGACGTTGCGTGTGAAAACGCCTTGCCAACCAGGATTCTGCGCATCAAATCGCTTCTACTGGATATCTGCTGTACTGTTTCTTCCATATTGACACTGTCCCTAGCGTTGCACCCGGAGATGCAGGCGGAACGAGTGCAAGAAGTGCATCGCGCGCCGGAGACGGTAAACCGCGCTTCCTTGCCCAACCCACCCGAAGCTGCAAGCACCGCTCTTAAAATGGACCGGCGCCTGATTGTGATTGGTTTTATGGGCGGCCGCATCAAGAGCGACAATTTCGTTCATATCGAAGCTCGCCTGGCAAAGCAGTTGCGACAACGCTACCCGCTCGCCGTGCAGTCCGCAGTCTTTGCCAATCACGACGGACATGTCGCTTTGAGGACGGTGCTTCAGTTCTTGGACAGCAACAAAGACGGCCATCTAAGCGATGAGGAAAAAGAGGCGGCCCGCATTGTCATCTACGGACATAGCTGGGGCGCATCGGAGACGATCGCACTTGCCAGGCGATTGAACGAACTTAGTATTCCGGTGTTGCTGACGATTCAGGTCGACAGCGTGCAAAAGTCAAATCAGGACGACGGATTCATTCCGCCTAACGTGGGCGAAGCGATCAATTTCTATCAGTCGGAGGGTCTCCTGCATGGCCGAAAGTTGATCACCGCAGTGGATCCGAAAAAGACGACCATCCTGGGGAACTACGAGTCAACCTATAAACGAAACCCGGTATCCTGCGCCGGATATCCGTGGTTTGCACGAGTCTTTATGAAGCCGCATATCGAGATCGAGAACGACCCGTCGGTGTGGAGTAAGATCGAGGCACTCATCCAGACAAAAGTCTTCGAGAGCCAGGTGCTCTAAACACCGGTTTTGTGCATCCAAATTTCTGGTCTTAAATGTCCCGTATTGCGGGCGTGCAGATTTGATTTGCGCAGCATGGGACGTCGCCGGGAAATTAATCGACAGAGGAGAAAACATGAAAAAGAGCATGACAGCAGTGTTGCTTCTGGCATCCACGATGTCACTTGCCAACGCCCAGGACTGGTACCACGATCGCGAAGCACGCTACCAGGGCGAACAGTGGCGCCCCCAGGTATTCTCACAGGTAAGAACCGATCTTGACCATATCTGGAGTGCTCGAGGCGCGAGCGAAAAGGAAAACGCACGTCTTGACAGGACCAAGGAAGAGCTCGCCAAGATGCAGGGCGATCTCGATCAGGGCCGCTTCGACAACGGACTTCTGAACGACGTCATCGATTCGATCAGAAAATCGGCCAACGACCAGCGGCTGTCGCCTCGCGATCGAGATGTCTTGAACGACGATCTCGCGCGCCTCCACGACTACCAGGTCAATCACAACCACTGGACCCACTAGCCGTGATTTTTTGAACGGCAAGTCCGGCTAAAAGGGGGGACAGCGAAACGGGTCCCCCTGCGGAGTGGATGTTAATTCTGCACCGTCCGTATCACCCTGCCAGGACCAACGCAGCCCGGAAGGTCTATTATGGTGGGCCAGGTAGCGAATCTGGGGAAGCGATCCTACGCATTCGTTGTGCCTTGGGAATATGCTCCCCGGAAATCCACACTCCTCTCGCTGGCATCGCAGAGTCAGTGGGATCGTTACCGTGGAGGACAAATATGTGGAATGAACAGGGACAAGCCATGGGCACGAAGCCTTCCCATTTGGTTGCTGCCGTCTTTTTAGACGAGGTGTCTGCCCGCGACGCAATTGCCGATCTCAAGTTGGCTGGAGTCCGTGCGAACCGGATCGGTGTCGCTTTGTCGGACGAGGCCAAACGAATACATTCGCTCAACCCTGAAGCGAAACATCTTCCCAGCAATCTGGAGGGAAAGCACAGCGTCCTGTGGAGGGTTCGGCACAGCATCAAGCATGATGTGCACGGCCACCAGGGACCGGGCTTATCCAGCCGCCCGGACGCAGCCGCAGCCAATGAGGAGCAGCCGCCGTTCACAGAAGTCGATCTCACCGATACTCTGCGGGAGCTGGGGATTGCGGAAGCAACCATCAAGTTGCTGCATCACCAGGTTGGTTCGAAGGGATTCCTGGTCCTGGTGGACGCCGGCGATGACGAGGACCGGCTTGAATGCATTCTCCTCAATAATCGGGGCATGCCGCGCACGGTTATGGTCACCGAGCAGGCAAAAATCACCAGTTAGCCTTTTCGCTCCTCCATCTCGAGCAAGCCACTTGCTGGGATAAACGCGCTTCATGGGTGCACCATCCTTCGCGTTCATTGCGAAGGATGGGAGTTTTTGTATCTTCTACGGTGCTATATCCAATCTGTATTCCTCTTTTCCACTTCATCGCTTCACGACTTCCCTGCTGTCCCGCGCTGAACTAAACAAAAGAAAATTGTGGAAGCTTCTGCAAAATTTACACGCCTTCACGGGAACAAATTCTAGAGCACAGCGCAAATAAGTCGTGCGCACACTGTAGTTGTTACTTTAGTTTGCGTTCGATAGAGCCGGCATGTACATTAGCAACAACGATAACGGTTGCAGCGGCAACACTGATTGCAACCGACACTACATGTCGGAGTAAAGATGCGTCACGATATTTGGATTGGACTACGAAAGGTTTCCAGGCAACTCGACCAGGTTGTCAAGTATGAATCAGGCGAGCTAGACGATGCCACGACAATAGCCTTCTTTCAATCACTGATCGAAAGCGGCCTCGCGTGGTCTTTGCCGGGCAATTATGCCAGAACTGCCAGCGATTTAATCAATCTCGGCCTGTGCCATCCTGTACAGCGGCCGTTACACGAACAGGCGGTAATGGGATGATTGACTACGGGCGCCTGGAAAGAGGAGCGAGCGGCGTGGACCGCGTCGCTAAGACGGAGACTGACGTGGATGAACTTACGGCGTGCACATGCGAGAACGTGCAGCTAAGAAAAGTCATAGACGTTCAGAAGACCGAAATTAAACGGCTTATGCGCCTGCTCGGCATTGGCTTGCATCAGAAATAGAAGACCTGCACTGAGGTACTAGATCGGCAGAGCTTTGTAGAATCAGCATCGAAGCGGGGACATCCGCGATAGGTGACGTCTTTACCTATCATGGGTGTCCCCGCAGTTGCTTCCTGATGCGTTTACTTCCGCTTCGGTCCCCGTTGTCCTTCAAGACAATCGAGAGCAACCGAGCAAATTTGCTGAGCCAACGCCCGCTTCATCAAGGCTCGTTCGCCTGCCTCCAGACGACTGCTGTGCGTCGGGCATATTACAGGCGTGATTTCACCCTGCCCACGAACCAGATATTTGGTTCGGCACGTTTCCCCTGGCATCGCGAAACAGGTCGAGCAGGAAATGTCAATACCAAGGTCCATAACCATAGCTCCGGGCAAGCAAGTTGGGCGGGGAATTACAGGGCTCGTGCATTCCTGGCGTTGTTCAGAATAACGTCCGCCGCGGCCAGGACTGCGTAATCGGCTTCATCAAGTGCTTTTTCCGCCAGGAGCTTTCTAAAGGAATCTCGGAGTTGCTCCAGCGTAAACATCAGATCATGGTGGCTCACCATAACGCCACGAAACCACCTTTCGAGCTCTCCCTCGATGGAAGTCTGGGGCGTAACAAACTGCAATACTTTGCCAGAAGGCTCTGTGGGCATGACCATAATTTCCGAGACGGGATAAGAACTGGGGATTGACCGGATACGTAAAGGCGGCGACCTCCTGGTTCCACTCTCGAGTCCCTCCCCCGAAAGAATCGATCACAGAGTTTTGGAGAATCGCCGCTTGTTGAAGAGCATACCGGATGGGCCGGAATTTGCTACAGTCCTTGCGTAATGCGAGGCGGGTTTGTGGTAATGCCGGTTGGTAATGAAGCCTCGCCCGCTCTCCTCCTACAGGCTTTGCAGGGGCGTGATTCACCTGATTCTCTGAGAGCAGAATCTGCAACCTGCGAAGAAGGTGCAGCATCCTAAAGGTGCCGAAAAACGCGGAGCCGGATTGGTAAGCACGGCTCGCTGCGGATGCCCATCCGCAGTCAAAGTCATCTCCCGCACAACAGCCGGAGAAGGGACCCACGGCGATAGCGACAGTGCTCCGGCAGCTGTCGCCCATCGCTTGGTGCGTTTTGGAACCCGACATCCACGCGATGGAACTTACTGTTTAGGAGATCGCGATGGCAACGCTGAACCACACAAACCTTACCAGCTACAACGTTCCGGCACTGAAGGAGTTCTTCTGCCGGGTTTTCGATTTTCAAGTACTGGACGAACGCGGCGATAAGCTCGCAGTGCTGCGGAACTCCGACGGCTTTCTGCTGACACTGATGTACGACAAGCGTATGACGCCGGAGCAGGGCTATCCGGGGATGTTCCACATTGGCTTTCTTCAGCCCACACAGCAGGCTGTGGATCTGATGCATGAGGCCTTAGCGCTCGGAACTACACAGCGCCCAAGCCCGCCAAGTTGCAGCGCGGCGGACCGGCAGCCTACGGTTTTTACTACCAGGCCCCCGGCGGTGTACTGGTGGAAGTAAGCACCATGAACATTGCCAAATCTGCCTGAGCGCCACAACGAAGCGCGACACCAGGTGACTACAGGACCGGGACGCCACCTTTGTATCAGATACTGTAGCTAAAGGGTGGCGTCCGGTTCTAGGCGTTCGTCCCGCCATCAACGGTCAGATTAGCCCCGGTGATGTAGGAGGATTCCGGACCGGCGACGAACGATACCAGGGCGGCGACCTCGTTCACTAGCCCGTAGCGCCCGAGAGCCGTGACAGCCTTCTGAGGGGTTGCCCAGTCACCCGCAGCGGGATTTAGATCCGTGTCGATCGGACCAGGCTGGACGTTATTTACCGTAATGCCCCGCCCGCCAACCTCTCTTGATAAGCCCTGAGTAAACATCTTGACCGCTCCCTTCGTAGCCGAGTAAGCAGTGAGGCCGGGCGTCAGAACACGCTCGCCCACGCAGGAGCCAATCATGATGATTCGCCCACCACTCTGCATGTACTTGAGCGCCACCTGGGTCGCGGCCATTGTCCCGCGGAAGTTGATGTTGATCATTCGATCCATCTCTTCCAGGGTAGTCTCTTCGAACGGCTTCGGAATGGCCACACCGGCGTTGTTGACAAGCACATCAAGCCGGCCGAAGGTCGCAATGGTTTTTTCCACCGCCGCCTTGATCGCTTCCGTGTCGGCAGCTTCGGCCTGGATGGCGAAAGCCTTTCCGCCGGCGGCTTCAATTGCTTTCACCACGGCGGAAGCCGCGCCGGCGTCCTTCGCGTAGGTAATGGCCACGCTCGCTCCATCCGCGGCCAGGCGCTTGGCGATCGCTGCCCCGATGCCCCGTGAACCGCCGGTTACAAGCGCCACCTTCTCAGTCAAGTTAGCCATAGAATTCTCCTCTGCTCTCCAAATTGAGTTCATGGCTAGATGAATCTATTTGGGCTCAGTCGGCCAGCCCGGATCGGGGTCTCGCAACACCCCCAATAAGTAGTGCTCCAGACCCTTGTTCCATGAAATGCAAGCGATGTTGGGTTCAAGTACCGTTGTGAGGTCAGATTTGCTATGGATTTGCTGCCGGGATTTGCAGTTTCGTTGGATGATCCGGCCGCCCGCCCAAAGTGCAAAAGGAGGATACCCTTGCAATTTGCACCTCGTCTCTCGTTCCGCAATGCCACTGCATATACTTTCTTGTTCTTAGTCCTGGCCCTGTTCCCCGCCCATTCCCAGGACGCAAACACAGCTAAACCGAAGCCTCATGTCTCTTATGACGGGCCTGCACTCACATTCGATTTTCCTGAGGTCAAGATTGGGGTAGCCGAATACGAGGAGGGCCCGACCGGCACGACCGTGTTGTACTTCCCGAAGGAGGTGGTGGCCGCGGTGGATGTGCGGGGCGGCGCCCCGGGTACGGTTAATACGGATGCTCTGAGGCTTGCTTACGACGAGCCTTCCGTCGATGCGATTGTGCTGTCTGGCGGTTCCTCGTATGGCCTGTCCGCGGCCACCGGGGTGGCCAACGCGCTCAAGGACGTGATCACGGATCCAGGTAACTTTCAAAACGTTGCCTTGGTTGCCGGCGCCATCATTTTCGATCTCAGCGATCGGCGCTTCAATATTGTGACGCCCGACGAGGAATTGGGCCGCGCTGCCTTGAAGGCGGCGCGCGCCGGATGGTTTCCGCTGGGCGCACGCGGCGCGGGCCGTTTCGCGATGCAAGGCTACGGCCTGGATATCACGCAGCACTCCGGCCAGGGTGCGGCGTTTCGTCAGTCCGGCAATACCAAGGTGCTCGTGGTTACGGTCGTCAACGGCGGCCTCGTCGTTGATCGGAACGGCCAGGTACAGCGCTGCTCGCACCCGGTCGATGGGCACTGCGGTTCTATTGCGGATTTGCTGTCAGCTCACCTGGCAACCTCAGGCAATCCCAAACAAGCCCGCGCCGACAGTCTCCAGAGCCAAGGGCTTACACATCACACCACGATCAGCGTTGTGGTGCCGTTTCCGCCCCAACGCTGTCTCAAAGTAGAGAGCCTGGACGCCTATAGGCAGCCGCTCCGGGCTATAACGAAGCGCAGTGGAGAGATTTCCGGTTTCTGTTCCAACTACTTCACTGCGGCGTCGGTCACGCTCAATCCGGGGTTTTGGGCGATTCACGCGACGCGGAAGTAACGCGGCCGTGCCGCGGGCATCACCGCGGCAAGCCGATGCGCTGCTTAAGTTCGGCGAAACGCGGGTCGGCGTGGAGGCCGGTCAGACGTGAGTCCGTTGTCAGGTAGACAGCTAGAAAGTAGGAGCGTTCCTCATAGGCGCGATCGAGCCATGAGAATACCTGCTCTTTGTCTCCCAACCCGGCATAGATGATGGCAATGCTATACGGAGCTACGTAGGTACGCGCCGACAACTCTTTCAAATGGTCCAACACCTTCTGCGCTTCTTCTTTGTTCCCTGACAATGCGTAGGCGTGTCCAACGCCCGACCATATTTCGGTATTGTCGTTGTCGAGCGTAAGGGTGTGTTGAAACTCGGCGATCGCTTCCGCCATTTTGCCCTTTGCTTCATAAGTCCGGCCCAGGTAACAGTGATCGAACCAGAAATTTGGATTGAGCTCGATGTTACTGGTCAGTTGCTTCATCGCCGGATCCCACTGTTGTGTGAACACAAAAATCGATGCCACGAAGAAGTTTCCTAAAGAGGTGAGCGGAGCGGCTTGCTGCGCCCGCCTGGCCTCGGTCAAAGCCTCCGCCCCTCTCCCCATCGGAGCCAGGAACCAGGAATAGTATCCGTGAGCTTCAGAATCGTTGGCATTCAGCTCAATCGCCCGCTTAAACTCGCGTTCCGCCATCGGCCAGTTCCACTCGTACCATTGGCTTTCAATGGCCAGCGCCAGGTGAGCGTCCCCATCGTTTGGGTCGATCGCAAGCGCCTTCTCAGCCGCTTGCTTCGCCTTGGGCCCGGCCTCACGAGGAGGCATATACCAGCCATCCTGATTAATGTAGTTATAAGCCAGGCCGTTATAGGCCAAGCCGTAACCTGGATCGATGGCGATCGCCTGATTGAAATAATCAACACCCTTCGCGAGCCCGTCCTTTGTAAGTTTGTTGGTGTAGAACTTGCCTTTGAGATAGAGCTGATAGGCTTCGGGATTACCGGTCGAGCCTCTGGTCAGCCTTTGCTGGGTTTCGGCAGTTGGGTGGGCGCCGAGCCGTTGGGAGACCTCGCGGGCAATGTCGCTTTGTACCGCCAGTAGATCATCCAGCTTGCGGTTGTACTGCTGGCCCCAACGTTCTTTGCCGTCGCGAACATCGTCGAGCTCAACGTTGACCCTGAGGTTGTCGCCTCGCTGCGCAACGCTGCCCGTAAGCACGGTGGTGACACCGAGTTCATCGCCAACCTTCTGCGCATCCACAGGCTTGCCCTTGTATCGCGATGCGACACTGTGAGGGACCACCTTGAGATTGGGCAAGCGCGCCAGGCTGTTGTTGATGCTTTCCGTGATTCCATCGGAGATGTAGTCCGCATCAGGATCGTTGGTCTGATTTTGCAGTGGCAACACAACGATGGAATCATTCTGGCCTGACCTCGATCTCATGAAATAAATGCCCGCTCCCAGCAGGCCTATCAGCAGTGCGGCGGCGGCGACCAGCAGTGCTACGGTGCGCGGTTTACCTCGGGGAATGCCCCGTGTCGAGGCGCCTGAGAGCGCCAGGCGCAGGTCGGTTGCCGACTGGAAGCGTGCATCTGGCGACTTGGCCAGGCACTTGCGTACGATTGCCTGGAGCGCGGGCGGCGCGTTGAGGGGCGGCGGATCCTTGTAAACGATGGCCCCGATAATCGCGACCGCTGAACTTCCAGAGAAGGCGCGGTGACCGGAGAGCAATTCGTGCAGCACGGCTCCAAAAGAAAAGATATCGGAGCGCGCATCGGCCGGCTTCCCCTCAGCCTGCTCCGGCGACATATACGCCGGCGTGCCCATGATGGCGCCTACCTGGGTGATGACGCCTATGGCATTGGTCTCGTCCCCGGGCGAGCTGTCATCGGCTTGTTTCGCCAATCCGAAGTCGAGCAACTTGACCACTCCGCTGCTGCTGGTAAGGATGTTTGCCGGCTTCAGGTCGCGATGAATAATTCCTTTGGCGTGCGCCGCCTCGAGCGCAGCAGCAATCTGCGTGGCCAATTGCAGGGCCTCGGGCGGTGGAAGCGCCCGAGGCTGATCGGGCGAAACAATGGCTGAGCCCTCGACACACTCCATGACCAGATAGTTGGGACCGATATCGTAAATCTGGCAGATGTTGGGATGGTTCAGGGCAGCAATGGCCCTGGCTTCCCGCTCAAAGCGCGCACCGAACGCGGCGTCGGAGAATTTAATGGCGACGTGGCGATTCAACCGGGTATCGCGGGCCCGATACACTTGTCCCATACCACCCGCGCCAAGGAACGCAAGGATTTCATAGGGACCGAGTTTGTCTCCGACAGAAAGCGGCATAGGGCGGACAAGGGCCAGTGTAGCCTATCCCCAAGCGCACGAATTGATCCTGGCTGTCGCCTGGTTGCTTCCGCGAAGGCACAAGTTTACTGCCGCGTGGGCCTGAAAAGCTGGGGTTGTCTATGTACCCAGCCTTCTAAAATCTCTCTTCGAGAAAGAGCCTGTCATGAACGCCTCGCTGAAACGCGCACTGATCGTTCTGTTGCTTTGCGTCCTCTGCTTCACAACCACGAAGACCGCCAGTGCAGGCATTGCGGGCGCGAGTAATGGAAAAACTGCTGGAGTGCTCATTGCGCTTGTTGGGGCGGGAGCTCTGATCGTGGTCGGCGTTTATTTTGCGGTCCACCACGGGCACTCACTGAAAGGCTGCGCCTCTGCTGGCCCTGGCGGCATGCAGTTGTTGAATGAGAGCGACCAGCAGACCTATGCTCTCGCTGGAGACGTGGACGGGATTAAAACGGGGAACCGGGTACGCGTCTCGGGGAATAAGCAGAAGCCCACTGGCGGCAGCCGACAGTTTGTCGCGACCAAACTGTCGAAAGACTACGGGCCATGCAAAATCCAGCCTTCAACTCCTTAGGAGGCATCGGCTTTCTCGCTTAAAAAGCGGGACACCAAATTTCTTCAATGAGCGGCGGCCGTTGATCAAAATCGCTGAACCGGATCCACGTTGGCCTCACGACGAGGTGCGTCATGCCGGTCCAGCCCAGGCGATCCCGGCCATCAGGCCAGGTCAAAAAGTACGCCTCCTGATAGCGCGTTCGCTCGGCGCCATCCGGTTCCATCGCCCTCCCTTCGAGTTGAAGCGTTTTCTCGCCGGGGAATCCCAAGACAACCGAGCACGCCGGCCGCGCCTTCAGGTTCTCGTATTTACGGGTGGAACGGAGAGTATCGAAAATGATCTCCAGTTGGTCAGTCACTGCAATGCCCACGAGAGCCGATTGCGGAGTACCTTTCGGCGAGATGCTTGACACCACACCATAACGATGTTCGGCGATAAACGCGTGGAGCCTGGGATTGTTCATGTCTGTCGCAAGACCCAACGGGTCAATTGCGCCTCCAAATGGTCATAGCCAACATCATTGGTACGGAGGCCAGCAAGTGTCAATCGGCCAACGGCCGCTATACCACCGGCGCAGCTGCTCAGGTCGGGTTTTGACGGGGTTCCAGTTTGTCTGGAGTGGACCAACGCTTTGTAGCTGTCATTGCTTCTTTAGGCGACTCCGTATTTGTCTTTGGCGGCTAAGTCCTTTGTTTCATGAAGGTGCTCAAAATTTTGAATTAATTAAGCGGGGTAGCTGCCTTAGTACAGGAACTACAACAGGTGGCGTCTCTC
>CAWBRJ010000059.1:0-187011 GCA_963790935.1 uncultured Acidobacteriaceae bacterium
CACCTCGTTCTTCAGAAATTCCTGTTTTTAAGATGACTGAGAGCGAACTTAGTTGCGCATCGTAGCACAAATGCCTCCAAACATCTCTCCTGGCGGAAACCTGTGGAGGCCGCCTACGCGACTTCTGCTTGCTCCCAGGAAGCAGAAGTTCGAGGAGCAGGCTCAGGCACCGTGCCTACGCGCGATTACCTCAAGGCAACTTGATTATTGCTTCTGCGACTGCATCATGGCGACCACGTAGCCATCAAGAACAACAAGAACAGTCTGCTCATAGCGCTTCACCTGTGCCCGTAATCCGTGAAAACGTAATCTCTTGTCTTCACTATCGTGTGGCACACGAACCCGCACTTGGCGTCGTTCCCCTGCGGCGGCTTGTCAGCTAAGTTACCGAGCCTGAATTTATCGGACGCGGCGTCATACTCGAAGACGCCGTAACCCCATCCGCCGCTGTCCGCGAACCTCTTGCTGTCCTTCACCATGAGATCAACGTCATGCTGGGTGCCTGGCACCGTCGGCCCACCGGGTTCAGCGGGATTCACTTTCGCGTTCCAATGGACCTTCACCATCTTGGCGCCATCCGGAAAGGGCTTGCCGTTACCAGGAATGCCCGCCTTATAGGCGTTGATCATCACAGGATTCCCGACGATCGCAGCGAGCGTACTTCCGTTATGGCTGATGGAGATCACCTGCCAGCTTTCGTATCCTCTGAACTCAGAGAACGCGAGGCCATTCGGTATTTTGAGGGCGTATTTGTCCTGCGTGGAAGTGGCGGCTTGTGCCTGTGACGGCGCTGCTGTGGAGGCGGAGGCAGAGGCGAGGTGGGGAAGGTTGTGGATGAAGCGTGCAAGCTTCCAGGTGTCGTCAACGGAAATGCTCGACTTCCAGGCAGGCATGCCTGTGAGGCGAACCCCATTCTGTATGATCCAAAACAGTTCCGCGTCGTTCCAGTGCTGCACGTGGGCCGAGCTCAGGTCCATGGCAGGCGGGTACATGCTGCGCCCGACGTTAGTGTCTCCGCGCGCATCCGCACCGTGGCATTGGGCGCAAGACCCAAGAAACACTTCCTGGCCCTGGCTCAGGACCTCATCCGTCTCAGGCAGCGGGTTCTTCATCTTCCCTGCCTCCAATGGAATGGTAACGTCTTTAGCCGCATTGGCCAGGCTGGTTTCCTCCTGGGAAGGCTGTTTGCCCGCTGCGCAACCTTGAAGCAAAGCGCCCAGCATTGCAGTGATCGCGCGAAGCATCAGCTTGTGTTTTAGCGCCACGCTGCGACCATCTGCGCGCCACCCGCCAATCCACGGCAGATCCCACAGATTCCCTCATAAGCTCAGGCATGGAGTGTTCTCCTTTACAAAGAAAGTTTTCTAAGCCCGATCTAGCGTGCGTCACCCCTTGGAAGCTTCTGAAGTCCCTGGAACTGGAATGCGGCGGTGGTCTACTTTTACTCCGCCACGTCACGCCGCTAACGCGGCGCGATGTGATCTATTTTTACTCCGGCGCTCATATCTTGGGAAGAAGACCTTTCGCCTGGCGGTTCTTGGGCGGCAAGGTGCCTGAAGAAGAAAGTCAGCCAGAGGCAGTTGATTACCCTTCACAACGAACCTGCAGGTGTGCTGCCTTAATCTCTCGCGCAACTCGCTCCCGCACACATGAATTTTCCGTTGACCCAGTCATAGTAAAGAATGATGTACGACTTCCCCTCCTCCGGGCGGAGATTCAGGTCGAGTGTTTTCCCACGGTCAATCGACGCAATTGCACTCTTATCCACCGACCCATATTCGGTGACATGTCCTTCAGGCAAGCTGTAGGTGGCAAAATGCCCGCGTGAAAGGACGCCTCGAAATGCTTGTGCAATCGTCGAGAGCGGGACGCCACTAAATTCGTAGCTGGCGCATCCAGGCAAAACCGAAACAATATGCACCGCGTTCCCAACTTGCTCCACCATAGGCCGATCGGCCCGGCTATCGTCAAGGCAGCCCTGCGCTTCGTTCAGAATGATTAATTCTTCAGAGGGCACGCCTGCCAAACTCGCGATGCTCGATGGCGCCGCGTCAGAACGCGTGGAATTCAGCACATACACAACGTCGGCCCGATGCCGCTGAAGAGAGTCCACGAGACTCCTCATGGTGAAAATCGGGAAAGAATCCTGGTGGGGCACTATTCCATCGTCGCTCGGCTCCAGGCCCCGCGCGTTCCATAGAAATACTGCTGCAAGTAAAGCAAGCGCCACGACAGAGAACGCGCGTGCGAGTCTCTGTCGACTGCTGTCAACCATCACCGCACACGCAACAATCTCGAGCGGATAAATCGAACCACCGAACCGGGAGTGGTAGCCGACCAGAATGCCAAAACTGAGCGCCCCTGCAAGCCAGATAAGAACTGCCAGTACACACCTGTCTTGTTCCGGGAGTGGACTCGCACCAAAGGCTGCTTTTGCAAATTTGACGCCTACCGCCAGGAGAAGGCCCCATAAAAACAGATTAATCAGCAACAGAGACAAATCCGGAAGATGGGCCGCTATGGAATGCTCGAAGAGGATCTTCCGCACAACATGGTAATCGACAATGCCAGTCGGCCACCTCATGAACCCATGGATTGCTCCTTTGACCAGCAATGCTCCTGGATTGCCCTGCAACGCATAGTTTCCACGTGGCGTTCCTACAAAGACGAACTTCCAAACCAACGCCCACACCAACAGAGGAAGAACCATGATGACAGCAGGTAGCCTGCGGCGATGAACGAGGTAAACCGTGATCGCCGCAGCGACAGGAGCGTAGAGAGCCGGCTCTTTCGTAAAGACCGCTAAAGTGAGACTGAGAACTGCGAGTCCATACCATTGACGAAGAATTAGATAAAAAGCCGCAAGAGCAAACAACGCGCTCCAGATATCGTATTGGAACGATAAGTTATAGAGCCCCTCTCCGATAAAGGCAGGGTTGATCGCCCCAAGCAGTCCAACGAGCAACAGCCCTTGTTCCTTCACGCCCATACGCCGCGCGAGGCAAACGATCAGCACACAAATCAGAAATTGAGCGAGATAGAAGCTCACGAAATACAGAAAATAACGATTTCCGAAGAAGGTCTCGTTCAGACGGACGATGAGATTGACTTGAGGACGCAGAAAATCCGTTCGAGCCACATTCCATTCCGGGTAAACAACAAAGTACTTTGAATATCCCTCGGTAACCCATTTCGTCGCGTTCCCCCCACTCGCGTGGAGGAGTGCGGGGTCGTCTCCATACGGAAAGTAAGTCCGATAATACGAGAAATGGAAGAAGTAGATAGCAAGCAGAATGAAGGCTGGAACAGGCAGTACTCGAAGGACCGCAGGAAAAGACTTCGCGATGAGTTCAGATTTTGCAATTCCCACGGATGGGGGCGCGCTTCCGGTGAACATAGGACCCAGGTACTCCCTGGCGCGATTTTACGCGACCTTCCATGAGTCCTTGATCACAGAGCATTCCAGTATTTTCCCCTGCCAGGAGCGATGACGTTTGTACCCTCCGGGAGACCACAACTCTGGATGAGCACGTAGGCGATTGGCCAACTGAGGTTCCGTTAGCCGAATACTTACCAAAGAAAGGAACATTGGGAACAGGGACCACGTAGGTACTGGAAGAAGGAGTGGACAGCCCCATGTCTCATTGCGCGTCTCGCTGGTTTGGTGTTGCTCGCTTTCCTCGCAGTTCCCCTTCATTCGCTAGTCCTTCATCTGCTGATGCAGTTTGTGGGCTAGCTTTTCGATCTCCGCAGCTTCCTTGAGTGAATCCACAGACAACCGATCAGGGGATGCGTTGTCGATCCGCTTCTTAAGATCGGCCGAGAGCTCTAATAACTTGTCGCTTTCGGTAATGAGCTGTTTTTGGTGTTGGAGACGAAGCTCGCGTGCCTCCTTAGCCTGGTCGAGAGCCTGGGCATATGGGCTAGACAGTTGCGCGCTTATCACTCCGAACCTGCCAACAGTAAACAATAGAGCACCGAGGACTAAGAATCGAAGCACGCCCATACCTCTCCTCCAAATTCCCCAGAATTTTACGCTTTCTCTATTTTGTGGGAAGAGGTGGACAGAACTGCGACGTCGCCACGAGGACGGCTCGATCACCACCGTGGTCCCTGTTGGGGACGGGGAACTTCGATAATCCGGCCGCAAATGCAAGATCTGGCAGGACAGAGCGACGCGCTCTCGGACCTGACAGAAGCTGAGCTGCGAAATGACCGCGCTATCTGCCACCTTGAGAGCGTACTCACTTCGGTTTCTTCCCATCCTGCAACCAATCCAACCTGAGCCACCCCTCTCCCCTTGTCATCCCAACCCGGATTTCCTACTTCGCGCTGCTAGCGACGACCACGTGTGCGGCTCTCCGTAAAGAGAGCCGCATGCAGATCATCAAAGCCACGGGTCTCGACAGGAAATTCGGGGGAACGAAGGAGGGATCTGCAGTGCGCCCTGCGGCTCTCTCTAATCCTTCCTGGGAAGCGACCCTGGATGAACTATCTCCGCATCCAGCTTCACCCCGCAATTATCATGCGGCTTTCTTCAAGGAAAACCGCAGACGTGGTCGTCGGCAGCAGCACGAAGTAGGAAATCCGGGTACTCGCCGGGATGACAATTCTGTTGCGGGGTCAACTACGAATGTTGAACCCCGTCGGGATGCCTCGCACAATCAGGCAAGTTTCAGGATCGGTTGACACGCAGGATGGACCGGATTTACAGTCGTTCATCGATATATCGATCATCGAGGATGAATGCCAAAACGAAAACTTGATCCGCTACCCGCCGCTGCGTTCCAGATTATGCTTGCCCTATCCGCGGGCGAGCTGCACGGATATGCAATCATGCGGGAGGTTGAGGAGCAGACCGGCGGACGTCTTCGCCTCGGGCCGGGAACCTTGTATGGTTCCATCCAGGCGCTGTTGGAGGGAAACCTGATCGAGGAAGTCGACCGGCCCGGCGACACGGATGAACGCCGGGAGCGCCGCCGCTACTACCGGTTGACCGTAGCCGGCCGCAAACTGGCGCGATCAGAGGCCGAGAAGATGGCGGACATTTTGCGTGTTGCGCGAGCCCGAAAAATCCTGAGGGGGGATTATGTCTGAGAAGATGTACGCCCGTCTGTTACGCCTATACCCTTCGAGGTTCCGTAAGGCATACGAAGATGAGGCCCTACAACTGATTCGGGACCGACTCCGCGATGAGACAGGATTCTTTAAGAGAGCCCGCCTCACGTGGGATCTCGTGACGGATGTGTTCGCCGGACTCCCACAGGCGTGCCGAAACTCCTATGCGGTGACAGTAGAAGCGTCGGCCTCACCCAATGCCGAAGGCATTCCATCCTTCAAGGTTCTGGATAAGGAACCGCTAGGGCGTGGATCGATTCTGATCGGCAGCACACTGTCGCTCGCCACAATCTTTGCCTTTGGATTTTTGCTGAACCGGTCAATTGGCTACGTGCCCCTAACGGGTTCGAACGGACGGATGTCTCCGATCGAATCCGTGGTGGAGCGCCTCAATCAAGCGACGACGCCAGATACGGCCGATGGCGGTGCTGAAGAGGCTGTCGGATCCACCTCAGTGGGAGCGAGCGAATCACGATCCCGGCCGGCCGCAGCCTTGCCGGAAAACACAAAGCGTCGAGACTTTGCCACAAGCGTGAATGTGACCGCGAATGTCCCCAGCGCCAGTCGCGCCGCGAACCCTGTCATTGAGCACGATCAGAGCCTGATTCCCCCGGAACAACCGCGACTGCAGAATGCTTCCATCGCCATGATTCGGTTGTTCAACACACATGACACGGTGATGTTCGGCGAAGTCCACGATAGCGAACAGGAATACCAATGGCTTTCGAAGCTGGTGAAGACGCCGGGATTCTCAGACCATGTCGACGACATTGTCGTGGAGTTCGGAAACGCGCTTTATCAGCAAACTGTGGACCGCTATGTTGCGGGCGAGGACGTCCCGTTCGATGAGGTTCAGAAAGCATGGCGCAATACGGTAGGCGATGTGCTCCCTGTCTCTCCCGAATACGGGTGGCTTTACAAAGCAGTTCGCGAAGCAAACATGGAACATCCTGGCAAGCGCGGTATTCGGCTGGTGATGGGGAGTCCGCCCGCGGATTGGGACAAGATCAGGAGTTTAGCGGATCTGGCTCCGTATGAAGGCGAACGGGAGCAATGGTATGCGCGGGTAGTGAAAACAGAAGTACTGGCAAAGCATCACCATGCGTTACTCATCATGGGTGCGGGACACTTTCTCCGCGGACAGGAAGAGGCGCTTCAGTACGAACTTGCAACAGAACAGCATCGCAACTTACCGCTCCTGAGTAGGATCAAGCTCCAGCCCGGCTATGTCGAACGTGAGATTCGAGCGGCGGGCGCGAATCCTTATCTCGTCGTCTTCGGAACGAATGCTGTGGATAACCACGGAGATGTGGATCGGCGCTTCGATTCCTTGCTGGTGCCTGTGCTCGTGCCGCTTTACGGCAATTGGGTCGGCACGCTTCCCACGCAACCCGTCCTATCGGGTGGACGCGCAGCAGCAATACCACTCACGCTTGCTGATCAGGCCGATGCATTGTTGTATGTAGCCCCATGCAGCGCCTTGCAGACGCTCTATCTGTCGCGGGCAGATCTGGATGGCACAGCCTACGGACAGGAGATGACTCGGCGAGACATCATCGAACTCGGCCACCCGTTAGCGTTTCCTCACGGTGCACTTCCCCAATGCGTACAGCCACAACAATCGTCGCGCTAGCGCTTCTCGAGGAGTATTTATGCGTCAAGGAGCCAAAAGTATTTCGGCGTTAGCAGTCGGCTTTTTGAGCTTGACTGCATTGTGCCGGGCATCGGAGTTGACGAGTGTCGATTCGGCGGAACGGCAAAGAGTGATCACCGGCGCTATTGAAAACTTGAAGGCAGCACTACTTTGATCGGGGGGTTGCGCAAGAGACAGCAGACGCACTCCTGGCACACGAAAAGAACGGTGACGACAACGCAGCTAAGGATGGAGTTGCTTTTGCAGATTTGTTGACCAGGCAGATGAGAGACGCAAGCCATGATATGCATCTCGTCATGGAATACAGCGCGGGCATTTTGCCGGAGCACCCGCCGGCACCGACCCCTGAAAGTCTTGCGCGCTACCGCAAGGCGATGGAAGAGCAAAACTGCATGTTCAGGAAAATCGAGTTCCTATCTCCCAATATCGGCTACCTCAAACTCGATTTTTTCCCAGACACTTCAGTGTGTCAGTCGACTGCCACTGCAGCCATGGCGGCTTTAAACCATGCGGCGGCAATCATTATTGATTTGCGTGACAACTCCGGGGCCTCCCCCAATATGGTGATGTTGATTGCCAGCTATCTCTTCGACCATCCGGAGTACATGTATAGCCCCAGGGGAGCGCCGACTGAGGAATCCTGGACGCATTCTCCAGTTCCCGGAAACACACTCGCAGATAAGCCGGTCTACGTATTAACTTCGGCCTCGACCTGGTCTGGCGCAGAGCAGTTCAGCTACGACCTGAAGATGCTGAAGCGCGCCAAGCTGGTTGGTGAAACCACGCGTGGCGGAGCCCATGCCGGCGTCTTCCATCGAATTGACGACCACTTCGGCATGGGCATTCCTGAACAGAAGGCAATCAACCCCTTCGGCAAAGCCGATTGGGAAGGGGTTGGCGTGGAACCCGATGTTAAGGTAACAGCGGCCGAGGCACTCGAAACGGCAGAGAAGCTAGCAGAAGCGAGCATCGGGACAAACTATCGATAGCGACTCACTCCTCGCGCAGCAGGATCATCGGGTCCACTGCGAGAGCATGCCGGGCCGGAATCCAGGCCGCGACCAATCCCACGAACAGCATCGTCAGGATGACACCCCCGAGCACGATCGGGTCTTTCGGCGTTGCCTCATAGACAATGTAGGAAAGCACACGAGCAGCCAGTATCCCGAGGATCATGCCCCCCACGGAACCAATCGCCAGCAGCCGGAAGGCCCGCCCCAGCGCCGCGCTGAGCACATTCCCCTGATTTGCACCGAGCGCCACCCGGATACCGAATTCGCGCAGCCGTTTGGTGACCACATAGGAAGCCATTCCAAAAATGCCAGTAACGGCGAGCATCGCGCCCAGCAAACCCATCACGCCCAGCGCCACCGTGGCCACGCGCGCGGCAAAAAGAGCAGAACCGAGTTCCGTGTTCCAGGTCTTGATCTCCAGGGGCAGCCCCGGATCGAGGCTGTGCATCGACTGCTGTAAGGCCGCAGCTATCTCCTGCGGGGCGCGCTCGGATCGAACAATGAGCCAGGTATTCGTGTTGAGCTGCTGCAAGAAGGAATAAAACATGGCCGGCTGTTGATCTTCCGTCAGGGTTTCATATTTGCCGTCTTCCACGATGCCAACGACTTCCACCCGCGTGCCATTCCAGACTTTGAAATGACTGCCTATGGCCCTATCGACCGAGCCCAGCACTTTACGGGCAAATTCGCGATTGACCACAGCTACGGTGGGGACCTTGGTGTCGTCGTGCAGGGTTAAAGTTCGCCCGGCGA
The DNA here is from genome assembly GCA_963790935.1 of uncultured Acidobacteriaceae bacterium. Taxonomy (GTDB): domain Bacteria; phylum Acidobacteriota; class Terriglobia; order Terriglobales; family Acidobacteriaceae; genus PALSA-350. The sequence continues at coordinate 8,539 of CAWBRJ010000059.1, forward strand.
GAAGCGTCGTCCCGGCTGCGCGGAAATAGTCCGGTGAGACATTGAACTGCTGCGCGTCTGCAACAGAATTCGTTGGGCGGTAATCCGTCGCGGTGTCTTTGTAAACCGATGAGTCGTTGCCGCCAATGCTGAGCGGCAGCCGGTCGGCATAGCCAACCGCGGTGACGCCGGGGATGGCCGCCGCGGCATCAAGCATGTGCCGCTGCATCTGCGCGCGCTGATCGCCTTCGTACCCGGCCATTTTAAGATCGGTATGCAGCAACATTGCGCCTTCGGGCTCAAAACCATAGTGACTGTGCAGCGACCGCGCCAGGCCGCGCACCGCAACCAGCGAGGAGGTGACCAGAACGGCGCAGATGGCGATTTGCAGCACGAGCAGCACGTCGCGCAGCGAAAATCGGCCCAGGCTACCAGCACCGATCGATCCCGAACGGATGATCTGCCAGGGATCGGCGCGCAGCACTTGACGAGCCGGGACCAAAGCAAACAGAAAGCCGCTGAACAGGGCAAGCAACAGCGCAAGGGCGTAGGTCTTGGCATCTGGGTTGACCGGTACATTGATGGGAATTCCGGGAATAGGCCGCCAGGTGCTCAGCACCCGCAGTATTGCCACTGCGCCCGCCATGCCGAAAACTCCGCCGGCTACAGACACCAAGACCGCTTCCGTGAAAAGCTGCCGCAGAATAAGCCGGCGAGTTGATCCCAAAGCCACCCGCACCGCAATTTCGCGGGAGCGATCCGCCGTTCGTGCCGCAAAGAGGCTGCCGAGGTTGGCACATGCGGCCAGCAGAATAAGTCCTGCCAACGACATCAGTCCTGCCATAAAGGCACGCGCGGGACGGCCCAGCGTATCTCCTACCAGTCCCGGCCGTGACAAGGTGAATTTCAGGCCGTCATCCTCTCTGGGATACGACTTCGCCAGTGAAGCGGCAATGGTGTTCAGGTCCGCTGCCGCAGCCGCGGGAGTCACTCCGGGTTTCAAATGGCCAATGACCCAGGTGAAGTGGGAGCCACGATTCTCGATCGGATCCCATCCTCCTAACTGCGGCAAGTCCACCAGGGGCGCCCACAGGTCAGGCGCGAAGAAGAGCTCAGTACCGCGGAAATCCGCCGGCGCAACACCCAGGATTGTGTAGGGATGTTTGTTGATCTGGACGGCGCGGCCCACCACGGCAGGATCGTGGTTGAAGTGGCTGTGCCAATAGGCGTAGCTCAGTACCACGTAAGGCACGCTGTTCTTCCCATGCTCATCAGCGCTATGCAGGAACCGGCCAAGATAAGGTTGGATTCCCAGGGAATCGAAGTAATTGCCGCTGATTAAATACGGCCAGACGACAGCCGGGTTCCCGCCACCGGTATCGAGCCCGACGGGGCCGACAATGTCATAGGAAACCAGGGATTCGAAGCTGTGGTTTCGATCGCGGAGGTCGACGTAATCGGGATACGCCTGCGACGGGGTGCTTCCTCTTTCGAAGGCACGCTCGAGCATATAGAGGCTTTCGGGGTTGGGCACCTTCAGTGGGCGCAGCACCAGGGCATTCAGCACACTGAACACGACGGCATTGGCGCCAATGGCTAGAGCCAGCGTGAGCACAGCGGCCACTGCGAATCCCGGAGACTTGCGCAATTGGCGCAAGGCAAGTCGAAAGTCGGCGTTCATCCTTCCCCCTTTGTGGACAGAATTCGTCCGCTCGCACGCGGGCTATTCGCGGTGATACGCATTTCCGCAAGCTATGGTTCCATGCAATTTCTGAGGCGCCGAAGCCTGGGAATCTCGTTACGGCGTCATAGAGAAGCCGGGAACGAGGCGCGATTCGCATCACCTTCGGCCGCAACTTCAGACGCGGGTTAGATCGGGGGATCCTGTGAGCGCCAGGTATTCGTGGATGAACGCAATCGACATGCTGCCTTCTCCCACGCCGCTCGCTACCCGCTTGATCGACCCATGACGAACATCGCCCGCGCAAAATATGCCGGGAAGACTCGTTTCCAGCGGAAACGGCTCGCGCTCCAGAGGCCACGAAGTCAGATCTCTTCCAGTGCAGACATAACCCTTGTCGTCGCGCTCCAGGGTGTCTGGCAGCCACATCGTATTTGCTGTTGCGCCGATCATCAGGAACAGCGCATCGGCGTCTCGGGTGGTGGCAATTTGCCCGCCGTCGGCGCGGCCAGTGGTAGTTACAATCTGTTCCAAATGCTCTTCGCCGAGCACGTCAGTAATGCGCGTCCATGCTTCGACGCGAATGTTCCGCTTCTCCTCGATCTGAGAGATCAGATATTGCGACATGCTCAGCGCGAGACCAGCACCGCGCACCAGCATGATTACCTCAGCAGCGTAGTTGGAGAAGAAGACCGCGGCCTGGCCGGCAGAGTTCCCGCCCCCGACCACGAATACCCTCTTACCGGCTACGCTGTGGGCCTCCTGACGAGAGGCGCCGTAAAGTATTCCGCGGCCAAGCAGGCGGTCCAGCCCGCCCACTTCGATGCGCCGCCAATCGACGCCGGTGGCGAGCAGGATGGTGCGCGCCCGGATGCGCTCCCCGCCATCCAGTTGCACACAGTAGCCCGTATCTTCGCTCAGAACCGCTTCAATACTACGGGTTACGGCAATCTCCGAGCCGAAGTGGCGCGCCTGCTTGAGTGCGCGCTCGGTGAGATCATCGCCGGAGATGCCGGAAGGAAATCCCAGGTAGTTCTCAATGCGAGACGAGGTCCCGGCCTGACCGCCGGCCGCAGAACGCTCGACAATCAAAACGCTTAGGCCTTCTGACGCTCCGTAGACGCCCGCCGCCATTCCGGCCGGCCCCGCCCCAGCGATCACCACGTCATAGCGCTCGTTCTTTGGAGTGGTCTGGAGGCCTAACGCTTCTGCCACCGCACGGACCGCCGGCGTTGGCAGGCAGTGCGCACCGTCCACCATCACAGCGGCTCCTTCGTGGCCCAATGGAGTGCAGGAAGCGGCGCGTTCCGGCTCGAGTTCGCTATCCACCCAGTCGTACTGCACCCGGTTCGCGGAAAGGAAACTGCGGATACTGCGGCAATCCGCGTCATAGGGCGACCCAACCAGAAGAACGCGTGACGTGGGAGTGTCCTTTACATATTGCTTCGCCATCGAGAGCCGATCCATCATGGTTTGAAAGATGGCCCTGCCGGAGGGGGCGAAATCTCGAATCAATTCCTGAAGCTGCTGGCGATCAAAACGGGCCAGGCGGCAACGAGAAAGTGCCTGCAAGGAAACGATATTTGCCGTGCCCAGGAGAATGGAAATTTCTCCGAAGAAGGCCCCCGGCTGCACCTGATCAAGCTCTCGGCGTTGTCCCAGGATGTCCTTCACGGTTTGGAGCACCCCCTCCAAAAGGACAAAGAAACGAGGATCTTCGCCTTCGCGTATCACCCAATCTCCGGCTTCCACACGGATATCGGCTGCTTTTTGCGCGAATCTCTGCCGCTCGGCTTCATCCAGGCCATCGAACACAGGTATTTGCGCTAGCTCTGCCGCAGTGATCACGTAGTTGTTTCCCCCGCTTTACTGATCAGGGTAGCCCCCTCGCAAGAACTATGCACCTTGGCGACCGTATCTTTATTAGGGCCTTGGTGGGTGGCCCAAGGTCACGCTTCTGAGCCTGGGTGTCCCACTCAATATTCGTCTGCACCATGTTCATCTTCTTTGGCCCATCAACAGACTAAAGGCGAGAAAGAAGAACCATACAATCGCTATATGACGGATAACGTGGTCTTCACCCACATAGCTTCAGAGCTGCTCCCGATTTTTGAAGAACTTCGCTGCCGCGAGCCCATCTTTCACACCCCGGACTTCGGTACGACGCTCGTCGACTTCGAAAGAGTCATGGCACCCGACTACTGGGAGGTGGGCGCATCTGGTCGACGCTACAGTCGAGACCTCATCCTCCGTACCCTCGAACAACAACCGCCTATCGACGCGGCTTCCGCTGGCTGGCAAAGCTCCGATTATGGCCTTCGCCGCCTCGGCCCCGATACTTACTTATTCACCTACACGTTGCACCAGGCGGAGCGCGTCACCCGCCGCGCTACCATTTGGCAAACCACCGGCGAGGGCTGGCGCATTCTCTATCATCAGGGAACGATCGCGTACGCGGGCGAGCAGTCTAAAGTTGTGAAGGAGATCAGTGCGATTCAACCGTGAAGCCGCACTTGCAAGAGAACGCCTCCGAAGACGCTATCGTCCGGCCCACGTGGATCTGCTCTTTATAGGCGAAGCACCCCCTGCTTCAGGGCGATTCTTTTACCAGGCAGACTCTGGTCTTTATCGCGCCATTCGAGGCGCATTCGTCGCCGCCCTTCCTGACCTCCGAGAAGACGACTTCCTGCAATCGTTTCGTGCTCTCAACTGCTACCTGGTCGACCTATGTGGAAGACCAGTGGATCGATTGGACACCGTACAGCGCAAGCAGGCCCGCACTGAAGGCGAGATTCCTCTCAGCAGGATAGTCAGGCGACTTCAGCCAAGAATCGTCATCACGGTTGTTCGCGCGATTGTACCCAACGTTATCCGCGCCCAACAGCTGTCACATTGGACGGGGGTTCATCTTGTGCTTCCTTATCCCGGGCGGTGGAAGCAACACAGAGCCGCGTTTGACGAGCTACTCATACCAGTTTTGAAGAAGGAGCTAACGAAAAAACTATGAGGCTGATTCAGTGGTGAGCGCTGGCGTGGTTGAGGCCCATTCTTGCTGGAGTCGTCCCCCGTTCCCGTGGTGAGGTTCCGGGGTACATCGATCAAGCACCGGAACCGTAAAGCAGAACGTGGCTCCGGGACAATCGCCGTTTTGCGGCCAAAGAGAGCCGTTATGTAATTCGACGATGGAACGGCTGATGGGGAGTCCCATGCCCATTCCGTTTTGCTTGGTGGTAAAAAACGCTTCGAAGATTCTATCGGGCTCTCGCAAACCTACACCGCTATCCTGTACTTCCACTCTGATTGCGCCTGGATCATGACATCTTGTTCGCAGGGCCAATGTTCGCCGGCGGTCGGCAACGGAGTCCATCGCATCCAGGCCGTTGATGCACAGGTTCATCAAGACTTGCTGAATCTGAACCCGGTCGGCCAATATTGGTGGCAGTCCCGTTTCCAGATCGATCTCCAGGTTCACCCGCCTCTTCCCTGCCTCGCTGCGAATGAGACTCAGTACCTCCTTGACGACGTCGTTAATGTCGAGCGGCGCCTTTTCCAGGGTTCCAGATTTGAAAAGTGTTCGCATCCGTCGCACAACATCGGTCGCATGGTAACCGCATTCAAGAATGTCTTGAACCAGCAGGCGCGCATCTTCCATGACAACGGGACCGGTCGCGAGTGAGTCGAAACACATATGTGCATTGGCGATGATCGCTGTTAACGGCTGGTTTATTTCATGCGCGATGGAGGCCGAGACTTCCCCGAGAGTGGCTATTTGAGATGCTCGAGCGAGGCGCTGCTCCATTTTCTGCAACGACTCGCGGGCCACCTTCCGGTCTTCCATCGCTTCGTGGCGGGCCCTGTCTGCACGCTGTTTAGCGGCGATGGCCAGGTTGACACACACCGCCGTTGCGATGAAAGCGCCAAGCCGGGGATAGGCGGAGGGTTCGACCGAGAACTGAAAGCGAGGCGACAGGAAGAAATAGTCGAAGCTCAGTATCGACAGGCCTATCGATAGAAGACCTGCGCCGTTCTCAGCATAGAGGCTACAAATGACAACGCCCAAGTGAAAGCAGGACGAGGGCGCCCCTGATATCCACGACATGATCGTCGCAGCAACGCATATCACCGATGCAAAGGAATAGCTCCGGAGTCTAGAGGCTAGCCTCATTGGTGGACAACCGTCTTCCCATTGTTTTCCCCGCGGATTTCCTGTCAAGTTCCGTGGCGTTGAAGAACTTCTGGCGACTCTCCTCAAGGAGACCGCACACGTGCCCGTTGCCAACAGCGCGAAGCAGGAAACTTACCCTGCGAATCTTTGACTCCTCTCCGCTTAGATAAGTCTCACGAAAATTGGTGGGGCCGATCAACTTTTACCTGGGCGAACCGTGGGACGGAAATCCGGCCAGCCATATGCGGTTGCGATGCTCTGCAGAATTTCCTCAGCGAGGCGTGTTCCACCTTGCGCATTGGTCATCACTACGGCTCCGTCCAGGTGATGGCTGCCCAGATGATCCGGCCCTCCCACCGGTGGTTCAACGACACATCGAAAGGGTTATCTCGTCCCTACAACCAAAGGGGGTGGTCAAGGACGATTCCCCTCCTTGCGCCACACTGAGTGAGCAGAATGTCCAATGTTTGTTTGACATAGCGATCAGGAGAACGGAGGGATGGTTGAGGTTCCCACGATCGATCATCTGGCTGACCCCGAAGCGGGATGTTGCCGGCAGGAGTGCGACGGCATACTTGAAACATCTGCTGGATCTGTTTCAAGTTCCTCTTGATCTGCCTTGGAGACTCTCGAAGTGGTTTTGTCAATCGTGATTGCAGTGGTTGCGGGGATCCTGATAACGCGGAAGTTCAAGGACCCGCTGCTGGGGTTGATCGGGCTGGCCATCGCGTTCAGCATCATTGAAGCCTTCTTCGCTCCGGCTCTGGCACTCACATCGATCGGCCTGGCAGTCCTCGCCTTCCTCATCTACGTAATTTCAAAAACTGAGATGGTTGCACTGACTCCGCAATCCCGCAAAGAAACCTTGAAGAATCGCGACACACGCTCGCATACCGTTGAGGTTGAGTAGCACCAGAGATTGTCCCCTCTTTGGCAACTTACGAGTGTTGGACCGTAGCAGTTGCATTTTCCGCCCCACCTCCACAGAACAGATCGCCTACTCCCAAAGTGCGCCGGCGAATCACCGTAAAGCAGGAATGACTAAGCCTTATGGGGATTGCTGTGGCCCAGGGTTTGGCTGAACATGAACGGGAAGGGAGGGTATGGTGATGAAAGATCAGGCATTTTTAGACGGTCAGAAGAACGGACGGATTGATCGCTTTCGGGGGACCAGGAATGAATACGTTTGGGTCGTCCTGCTAAACGAAGGCTATTCTCGCAGCTTCTCCCTCGGATACCGGCACGGTTGGACGCGTCCGCATGAGGGCGCACTGTAAGGACCGCACTCTGGATACGGTAACGGTTGCCGGGATAGGAGACAGAGCACTTTGAAACTGCCCCCCTTTTGGGTGCTCGATGTAGAAAAATTCTGCTACACAAACAGGGCAACTGGTGCAGGTCGCCGCTGCTAGCCGACCACCTGCAACCCAGCTTTCCGGAGTCCATCGATCAAGTGCTCCACCAGTTGTGATTCCCACCACTTCAGGTGTACCAAGGCCGCGAACCCGATAGACCGAGCTGCTTTAGGAAAGCGCATCTTCATTGCGACTTCGGTCTGCCTGCCTCGATGCCTTGCGTGTCGCCTTTGCCCATCGTAGCGCCGCACGAACCGGCCGATTCGTCTTCAAGGTTTTTTGAGTCGTCGTTTTTTGTAAAATTCGATAAAATTCGATCCTTCTGGTCTTTTTAGAGCATTGGCAGCACGCGTTTCTTTAGAGCCTCAGGCGCCAGGTATCGGGTTTCTTTTCCATAGAGGAAAGGACCCGGTTGTCTGGAGCAGAAGCGGACACGGGGGCATGAGACGCCGACGGGGTCGCTTCCGAGGTGCGAGAGGGGCGGGCAAAGATGGATCCACTCAAGCGAAAGTCTGGGCCGGGGGTAGAGCCAAGGTGCGAAGGCGCGCCTGCCGCCTCGCCGGGCGGGGGATGGGGAACGCCAGACACATCTTCGTCTGGGGCAGGGTCGGGCCCAGGCTGAGGGCCGGTGGTTTTCCCATGTTGCTCGCGAAGCCAGGCGGCGGTATCGATTTGCGGATCAACAGGTGGAGGGGTGGATTTGTTCTGAGCGGAGCCGGCGCGGCGATTCGTATTCCGATCAGGGATCAGGCCTTCGATGGCGACGATCATGGAGAGGGCCTTCATCTGGGCGGACATGCTGTTTCGAGTCATGTCGGGGTCCAGGTCGGCGATTTCCCAGAGGCGGGCCAGGACTCGCTCGCGGCCCAGGTTCAGCCGGCGCTGCTCCTCAGATTCTTGCTGCAGGAGGCGATCGTGCATGGCGGCCCGGTGCTCGAGCATGTAGGCGCGGACGCGGGGTTTGGCTTTGGTGTAGGCGGCGGTGTCGGGGTTGAGACCGGCGGCTTCGGCGGCCTGACGGTCGGTCATAGTTCCAGAGAGAACCAGGTGGGCAAAGGTTATTTCCTGGTCAGTAATGAGGTCGCTGACTTGACTTTTGGGCATAAGTGGCTCCGTTTGTGGGGAGGTTGTGAGGTTGCGAGAGAGAAGCTGCGGGCAGAGGTCTCTGAGCTCCGTGAAGCACGGTGGGAGCCCATGTTCAGATTTCTTATCATACTTAAAAAGTAGTATGGCTTTTGCTTGAGTTCAAGGGGGCATTAGATGTTCGTTCCAACTAAGTTGGTTGAACTCTAAAGTTTCTGCCGATGTTACTGCAGGCTGCTTTCAAGCGCTGAACCTTTCCACACACCGGTCGATCATCGGCCGTTCAACAGCTCAACACATGATTCGCACCGTAGTTCTAATTCATTTAGGGGTTATTTCGTCTGGAAGATGTGAAAAAATCGATTTCGCTGAAATTTCGTCTGAACCGAAATGTATGCCGCAGGCCCAGCGGTCGCTTATAAGGGATCCTGGCGCGATTTTTTTAAAGGCCGAAATTGCTCCACGTTTCTAAATGAATTTTTTCACATCTTCCTGTCGCGCATCTCTCACGGCATCGGCGGACTTTGGGCGAAGCTCACGGGAGTGTCGGGGTAGAAACGACCCCCCGCACGGGGCGCGGACCTTTTTTACCGGGCCACAAAACACCAAATGGGGCGAAGTTACCTATAATCCCGTTTTTCAGGCACTTCTTTGCTGGGGGCTTCTCAACGAGGTGATAACTTCCGGATTGCCGACAACTCGGCCCGAGTCTACTCTATCGATTTCAATAACCACCTCGTCGCGTCTGTGACGAGGCTTAAAGGCGGAACAGTTGCCGTGCGTTACTGTGGGCGATCTTGACGCGATCAGGTTCGCTAATGGGAGCATGATCGAACCACTCGCTCGCTTCGGCCATATCGTCATACGGGTAGTCCACGGAGTACATAATGCGGTCGGCACCGACTTCAAGCATCACATCGTTTAGCGCTTGTGTGCGAAAATTGCCGCTCGTGGTGAAATAGAAGTTCTCTCGCAGATACTGACTCATCGTCAGCTTGCCTTTCGTCCGAAGCCCCCTCTTTGAAATGCGATTGTCAACACGCCAAATGCTAAACGGGAGACCTTCCCCGAGGTGGCCCAGAATCACTTTGAGCTTAGGATACTCATCGAACAGGCCGCTTCCCATCAGACGCAGGGCGTGAGTTGAGGCCTCAAGCGCGAAGCTCCATGCCCCACCCAAGAGCCATGGGTGGCCTTCGTAGTCCTGCCGCCGCGTGGACAATGGCAGGCGCGGGTGAAGATAGAATGGCACATCAAGTTCTTCGACCGTTGCCCAGAAAGGCCGGTATTGCGGCAGGTCGTAGAACACTGCCGAATCCGCCTCGCCATCTTGTGTAAACCCATGGACCAACGCACCGCAGAAGCCCAGTTCTTTAACGCAACGGGTCAATTCCTGGGCCGCAGCCTGAGGGTCTTGCATCGGCAATGCCGCAAATCCCTTTAGGCGTTTCGGATTTTTCGTGATGTTCTCTGCCAGATAATCATTCCATCGCCGTGAGGTAGTGATCGCTTCCGATGTATTGGGAATGGCTTGGATGCCCGGTCCAACATGCGAAAGGATGCAGAGTTCCACCTGACCTCGATCCATGTCAGCTATGCGCCTGCTACTCATGTCCTGCATTTGGAGCCGGAAATCTGGCGTGGGTTGTATGGGGTAAGTCGCGGCGGGGTCGGGAAAAGCAAAGTGTTCCTCCAGCGCGATCTTTCCGGTCATCGGAGCCGAATCCGTTCTAACCGCATCCACATTATTCTTGTCTGAGTCGGGCGCGTCTTTTGCCGCGCCGACGCCAGCGAGAATTCCTGCGGTTGCGAGAAGTCCCGCACCGCGCTCAAGAAACCCTCGTCGCGTGATCCCACTCTTCGGATTGATTTTCGTCATTTGGATTTCCCTTGGGAGCTGCGAAATTCCTCGGAATTCTATACCCAAACCGCTCCTTGGACGCAGACATCTGGTTAGGCGTTTAGCGCGCGCTACTGGAACGGAGTTGCGCCCGAGTCACGGGCAACCCTTCCATAACCCGGTTAGGTAAGGTTAGCCGACAAACCTGCCGGAATCCGAAGAATGCTTCTCAAAGGAGTCTAATGCAGGCATGTTCGTGGGGTGTTGGCTAGTTACTCCGTCGGCGTGGGACGATCAATTGCCATTTAGCGGCGCCTTGCGTTGCAACTCGTCGACAAAGTTCTCGAGAAAGATCACGTGGCCCGCGTCTTGTTGAGATGAGCCTGAAGCATAAGTGGCTACGGCGATGCGCTTGCCATCGGGGGCGACGTCATACCGGGCTCCAACCGCGCCACTCATGGTCAGAGCTACGCCCTGCCCCGACCAGGCACGCGGCTTTTCCGCCACGAACGCGTCGCCATTTACCGAGTAGCTGGCCACCATAATCCGATCGTCATAGACATCAAAGAAAAACAGCTCCTTTGCGTTTCGAGAAAAGGTGGGCGATTTCCCGCTGTTGCTTGAGATTTGCCAGTGACCGCCTCTGTCCGGAAACGCGCGCACGTAAACCTGGGAATTCCCCGATTCGTTGGAGCTGTACGCCAGCCAGCGGCCGTCGGAAGAGAAACTCGCACCCCGGGTGCCAAAATTTGTGTGCTGGAACAGCTCCGGTTTGCCCGCCTTCAATCCGTCTGCTTCGCGTTCCACCGGTACAGTCCAAAGGTCGAATCCTTGCGCCCCGACTTGATAAAAGGCCAGCCTCCTGCCATCGGGCGAAAAGGCACTGGGGTATTGAAAGTCTTTGCTCTCGGTCAGAGGCTCGGGCTTGCTGCCGCCGTCCGAGCGTGCGAAGGAAATCCCATCGGGCGCCTGATAAACAATGTATCGGCCGTCGGGTGTCCACACCGGGCTCGTTCCATTCTTCTCGCCGGTCAAGGGCGACAACGTGTCGCGGCGAATGTCGTAGATCCAAGTCCCGAACTTCGCATCATCGGTCGCCACCGCGAGGCGTCCGCCGTCGGGAGAGAAGTGGGGATCTATGAAGAGGCCAGGCCTGTCGAGCAGCGGCTGCAACTTACCATTCGCATCCAACCATTGGATCACAACCCGCGAGGCGTCGATTTCCCGGCTTTGGTATACCAGTGTCCCGGTGCGGGAAAAGCTCAGCTTGGCGGAGCCAAACATCGCGGAATAGGAGACTTGCTGCAATACGGGTATCCGCGAGCCCGAGGTCTCCAGTTTCTTCAGATCGAAAGGAACCGCGAACAGCGTTCCCCGGTTCACATAAGTGAGGTAGCCTTTGCCGCCAGGCGCAGCCAGATAGCGCCCGAAAGTTCCTCCGTGCTGAACGGTTTTCCTGCGGTGGTCCGTCAGCGTAACGACTTCGATATTGGGGTCATCAAAGCCGACAGTGGAATTTTCGACGGTGAAGAGGACCGCTTTGCCGCCGGGGAGAATCTGCGGCCAGCGATGCGTCCGTTCTTGTCCCTCAAGTTCGGTGACCGGGGTGGGAGTGCCGCCAGCGGAGGAAACTCGCGACAGTCCACCAGCGACACGCAAACTCGCAATAAGATTACCGTCCTCGCCCCAATCGGCGCCGGTGTAGGAGGATGCGGCGTCGCACAATACGATCTCGGCGCCGCCTTCTACGGAGACTTTTCTCAGCTTTCCGCCCGCGACAAAACCAATCCATTGACCGTCGGGGGAAAAGAACGGGCTGGTCGCGCCTGCCGTGATCGGTAGTTCGATGGCGCTCGCCTGGTCGAGCTTGCGCGTGAAAAGGTGGTTCCGGGAAAGGTAGGCAATGCGCGTGCCGTCGGGCGAAAGAATGATGTCAGACCCGCCCAATGCGTTTAAATAGACGTCCCGGCCAAGGTCCACTTCCAGACGGACAAGCGGTTTCAATTCCGCGGGACGGGTAGAACGATATGCTATCCAGCATGCACATGCCGCGACGAGGGCCAGCACCGCCACCACAATCCACGTCAACGGCTGGGGCCGTCCGGCGGGGCCCGGTGCGGTGCTGACGCTGCTGGGTGCTTGTCCGATCCACTCCAGCTCGGTCTTGAGATCGCGTGCGTTCTGCCAGCGGTTCTCGGGATCCTTCTCTAAACACCGCTTCAGTACACGATCCAATTCTGGCGGGGCGACTGCGCCAATGGAGGGGGCCGGGCGCTCCATGATGGCCGCGATCACCGTGGCGGGCGAGGAACCGTCAAACGCGCGCTTTCCGGTCAACATTTCGTAGAGCACCAGGCCGAAGGAGAAGATATCGCTGCGGGCGTCGATTTCCTGCCCTGTGCCTTGCGCCTGCAACTGCTCGGGCGACATGTAGTAGAGCGTGCCTACGATTTCATTCTTTCCGGTGAGCGCCATCGTGAGCGTGGCGTCGCTCGGTGGGTTGGGGCCTGGTCCGATCTTGGCGAGGCCGAAGTCGAGCAGCTTTACGCCCGTCTTCGTCACCAGGATATTTGCAGGCTTGAGGTCGCGATGGGTGATGCCCTTGCGGTGCGCCGCATCAAGTGCATCACAAATTTGTGCGGCATACTTCAGTGCCTGATGGAGAGGCAAAGGTCCCTTGAGAGGCACGCCTTCGATGTATTCCATCACCAGGTAGTTCGGCCCGACATCATGCAAGGTGCAGACGTTGGAATGGTTCAGGGCGGCGACAGCGTGCGCTTCACGCTCGAAGCGCTCGGAGAACTGCTCCTTGGAAACTTTGATGGCGATGATGCGATTCAGCCGCGTATCGCGGGCCTTGTAGACTTCACCCATGCCGCCCGCGCCGAGAAGGGCGGTGATCTCGTAGGGACCCAGCCGAGTTCCAGCAGGCAAGGACATGGAGTATCCAACGAATTGTACCGTGTGGAATACGGGTAGGGAATGGTTGACGGGCAATCCGGAAGTGATCCTTCACGCGTGCCTGCAAAGTCGGGATTATCGGTAACTTCGTCGAACGGGCGTTCTGATTGAAAATCCTGTTCTCCTCGCCAGGACGATCAAGGTTAGATGACTGCACGCAGGGCAACAGTCACGCTGTCACGTGCAGCCCTGACAGCACCAGCGACGGTCTCACCCGCGGCCACTGTATGCTCGAGTGCCGATCTCTTCCGTGTTCCCCGGTGCCGGACAGGGACGGTCTCGATCCCACCACCGAAAAGCGTATGCTTCTCTTCCAGCCGATCCAGTGCCGCGTTCAAGTCCGTGACAACTGCCTCAGCCTCATCAGCGACGACGATCAGTTCGACATTGATCTTTTTGTATAGCATCTGAATCTCTCCAGCCTCTAATCTTATGCCTCCCCAAACTCTAAAGCACACCCGGTTCCAAGTCACCAGCTACCCGGAAGACCGGAAGTGGTGCCGCGAACTGCCTGCAAAGTCTCGTTTTCCGTAAATTCAATTGTCCCTCGGGCGTCCAGGGCGCAATTACTCAAAATCCCGTTTTTCAGGCACTTCATTAGACAGACCGGCTCCCCTGGATAAGAGGAATTGCAAATTGCCGACAACTCACCCGGAGGTAGGAAACGAGAGCTCATTGTCACAGCTCGATGACTCGCCCTGTTATCGTCAGTTGCCGGCTAAAAGGACTTGTACGAAACGCCGACTTTTCGATTTCCGGGCGTACTCCACCGTTAGGAATTCGATATCGAACAGTGCCGTAGCGACTGGTCATTAGGATCAATGCCAGCGCAAGCTCAGGTCGTATATCTCCTCTGTGCCGATGTCTCGGGTGAGGAGAGGAGATCCGTCCGGCGTTACGCCGAGCCAGGAGCCGAAAACCTGGTCCTCCACTGGACGGAAGTTTTTCAAGCTGCCGATTGTCTCCACTTTGCGGTCGGAGAAACGAACCCGGATCATCTGATTATCCACATTTCCAGTTGTGTAATAGAGATACTCACCATCGACCGAGGTTATCGAGTTGCTGAGTGGCCCGTTCACCAGGTCGGACCACTGCCGGGTTTTGAAATCAAAGGTGACGAACTTCCACTGCTCACCCGCAAGAGACGCCGCGAGCAGCATACTGTTGGATGGCCACCAAGGTTCACCTTTTCGGGCCGACTCGGGGATTTCGTTTATTTTTCCTGTCTGCAGATCGATCGTTCTCAGCCCCGTAAACTTATCGCCGACGCCAGAAGGAGCAGTAATGGCCTGGAGCACAGAGTTGCTGTCAGGTGACCAGTTCACGCCAATTCCGGCCTGGTCCGCAATTTTCCCCGGTGTCCCGCCCGCAAGCGACAGAACATACGCGTTGACCGTACTGTCTGCCGCCACGGAACCATACGCGACCCTGGTTCCGTCAGGAGAAATGCGCGGGTAATAGATGTAGGTGGGAGGATAGGTCAATTGGAGCCGCTCCGTGCCATCCGTGCGGCTGCGCCAAAGCGAGTGCTCAGGATACGATTCGTACGTCACCCATTTTCCGTCACGCGAGACCGTCGCATCCATGGCCGAAATCCCAGAGAGATAAGGCACAAACTGCCCGGAGCCCAGGTCATACCGCACCAGTTCTCCCCGCGGCTTCAGACCAATGGCGTAGATATGCTTTCCATCGGGACTGGGAAACGGTAGTTCGTAGGAGAGCGGTCCGTTGGTCAGGCGAATCGGCGTTGAGGCACGCTCGAACCATCGTTTTTGCTCTGGAAGCGCCCAAAGATCCGCACGTCCCTGGCGTCGACTTTGAAAGATGAAGTATCGGCCGTCGGGCGTCCACCGACCGAAAGCAGCATCGGCGCCGCCCTGCCAGCCCGGCAACAGAGGGTGCGCCCCGCTTCCGTCAACGTTGACCTCCCAGATCGACTCCACAAGCAAGTTGCGCCAGACCGTTAACCGGATCCGTTTCCCATCGGGAGAGACAACGGGATTCGCGCTCTCGGTCGCAAAGTCGAAGAGCTTACGAGGATTCGAGCCGTCCGCTTCGGCTACATACAGAGACTTATCGCGGAGAAACGCGATCCGTCCGTCAGGAAAAAGGGTCGCGTTCAGCACAGAGAGCCCCGCCAATCTGCGCGGCTCTCCTGCCGGCACCGGCAACATCCAGAGGGGAGCGTACGGCCACCCATCCCCGAGGACCAGGAGATGGGAAAAGTCCGATGCCAACGCGGCCAGCGCGGACCCAGGAATCTGCGGGGATAGCGGTCCCGTTTCCCCACCCGTCGCCGCGACTTGCGCCAGTACCCTGCTGCCTTTTTGTACCTCGTTGAAATAGACGCGAGCACCGTCAGAAACCAGGTTGGTCAGCAACTTTGGATTGCCGTCATCCGTAAGCTGAAACACACCATCGACCTTCGGGGTCATGGGTGTAAGCCGCCACTAAAAGAATGCTGTAGCCAAGGTGAACCCGCTGGCGACCGCGGCGGCCGCCCACCATAAAGAACGTCTGGAGCGCCTCTGCGACGGATCGGGCGGGAATGGTGCAGGAGGCTCCGGTGGTATAGGCGGTGCGTCATCAAGGACGCGCACCTCCCCGATCAGCCGGTAGCCCTGTTTGGGAAGCGTCTCGATGTACCGCGGCGATTCCGCCGAATCGCCCAGCGCCTGGCGAATGCGGCTAATGCTGTTGTTCAAGCCATGGTCAAAATCGACGTAGGTATCCTGGGCCCATAAGGCGAGACGCAATTCTTCCCGGCTAACGAGTTGCCCCGCGCGCTGCGCGAGAAGGACCAGCAACTGGGCTGAGCGGCCCGAAAGCGGCACCTTTTTCCCATTCTTGAAAAGTTCCGCCGTCTGCGTATCCAGTTCGAAGGGACCGAAAAGTGCCTTATGCGCGGATTTGACGTCGCTTGCCACGGTTGTCTCGTCTGGCGGGAAAAGCCTAACACGCAGCCTTGCCCCCAAAGCAGGAATTTCTAGCTCGCCGCACAGAGCTCCTAAGTCCCCCCAATGCAGCCATATACCCGCCTACAAAAATAGGAGATTTTGGGGATATGCACTGCATTGCGCCTTATGCCCGCTTCTCGCATTGTTTCTCGACGCGGAATACTCCCGCGCGAGGAGGTCAATGATGGGAACGCCGCTCACGCGAAGGCGCTGGAAGATCTTTATATGCATCGTCATCTTCGGCAGCTCGACGCTCTGGAGCCAGTCCGATGTACATCAGGAGTTGGAGCATGCCGAACAGCTTGAACAACAGAGTCAGTTTGCAAAGGTTGTTGACGAAGTTCCTCAACTCATAAACTCGAATCGCCTTACTGAGGCCGAACTGGGCCCGGCGTTGCTGGTACTGGGTTTCGCCTATCAGGAGCTGGGAGAATTCACGCAGGCCCGGAGGGCGTACGAGCGCGCTCTGTCAATATTGTCGGACCGTCAGGCACCCCCGGAGGCGTATGCCGCAGCCCTGGCGAGCCTCGCAGATCTCTATCAAGACATGGGAGCCGTGAAGATCGCTATCAGAATTGACCGCAGGGCTCTTGTTATTTATGAGCGCACTCAGCTTCACGGGTCGGTGGCACGCTCATGTGCAGATCTTGCGGGACTGGAACTCAGCGAGGGCCATCGCAGGAACGGTGGCAAATATCTGGCGCGCGCAATTGAGGAAGCTAAGTCCGCAAAAGACTTGGACGAGGACTTTTTTGCCGCTGTCTCTTCCATGCAGGCATGGCTAGCTGGACTTGCCGGCGACGCTGCGGCAGAAGTGGCGGGATATCAACACGCGCTCGATCTTTGGAAACGGAAACATGGTGAAGACCACATGTTGACAGGGTGGGGCTACTTGCTTCTAGGAGGCGCCCGGCTTCGAGATGGTCAGAATAGCGTCGCGTTGGAAAATATGCAGGAGGGACTTGGCATTCTAGGTCGTACGGTTGGCTCAGCCAGCCCTAAGTACATCGTCGGGGAATTCGCCTATTCGCAAGCGCTCGATCGGGCAGGTTCACATGAAGAGGCGTCGCGTTTGAAACATGCAGCCGAAGAAGCGCTGGCTGATCTGAATCATAAGCAGTGCATCAATTGCTCGATCGGCGTCACTGCCTTGCAATAGACCCTCGTGCTTGTCATTGACGGGATTCAGGCAAGTGCGGTGACACTCGATGACAAACCGCGGAGTCATTGATCACTGACGGAAGACACGCTACTTGGAAGTGATCTTCCGTCGTGCCTGAAAAGTCGGGATTTCAGTAACTTGCCCCCCGTCCTGCTCCTGTGGGGAGAGTTTAAGTTGCTCACAGAAACTCCGTTTTCGGGCACTGATCATGCAAGCCGGGGTTGCTAACAATTTGATTACTTCCTGTGCCGACCACTCTTCCAGAATCGCTGGATCGGCTACTCGCCGAGGTAACAGCGGAAACGTTATTGGCCGCGGGCAAAGAAAGGATAGAATCCTCTGCAGTTTCGGAATCACGAATGCCATTGGCGATAAGCCGGTTTGGGGTTGAGGTCGATGGGTAAATCTAATTCGCTGTCTCCCACTGGCCACTACAACGCCAACTACGGGAATTTTCGAACAGAACTGTACGCAGAGATCCGGCGCGAAGCTTTTGGCGAGGATATTGGACAAAATAGCTGGCTCACCTCAAACGAGCAGGACAGGTTTTTGGAGTGGCTCGACCTTTCCCAGGGGAAGACGCTGCTCGATGTTGGATGCGGAGCAGGAGGCCCAGCGCTGCGGATCGCTACTAACACAGAGTGCTCTGTTGTTGGCATTGATGTTCACGAACAGGCGATTGCGGCTGCGAGGTCGCTCGCAACCCAGCGCGGCTTGGCCGAGCGCGCCGAATTTCGCACCACAGATGCTGCCGGGCCGTTGCCATTTTCTGACGGCAGCTTCGACACGATCACCTGTATTGATGCCATCAACCACTTCTCCGACCGGCCGCGCGTCATTGCGGAGTGGGCTCGGTTGCTCAAGCCGGGCGGAAAAATGCTGTTCACCGATCCCACTATCGTGACTGGGCCGCTGACAAATGCAGAGGTCGCGGCGCGGAGTTCGGCGGGTTTTTATCTCTTCGTTCCCCGGGCCTACGACGAACGCGTTATCGAGCAGTGCGGACTGCAATTGTTGGCGTGCGAAGACGTAACCGCAAACATGGCTAAAATCGCCGAGGCGAGAAGCGCCGCCCGCGCATCACGAGGCGCTGCCCTGCGTGAAATCGAAGGCGAGCCGGCGTATGACGGCCAGCAAGCGTTCCTTGCCGTTGCCGCCCGTGTTGCCAGAGAAGGCCGCCTTTCTCGCTTTGTCTATGTTGCGAAGAAGTTGAACTGAGGAATGCTCATGAACTCGAGCGGAACTTCATCTCTGACGACAGCAGGGTTGAGCGACGTCGGCCAGCGAGCGAGACGGCGCATCGCTTATCGTGTACTTCCTTTTGTCTTTCTCATGTACGTTGTCAACTACATCGACCGCGTCAACGTCTCCTTTGCCAACCTCAGAATGAGTACCGATTTAGGCTTCAGCGACCGCGTCTTCGGCTTAGGGGTTGGTATGTTCTACCTGACGTACGTCTTGTTCGAAATACCGGGAGCCGTCATCGCAGAACGGTGGAGCGCCAGAAAGTGGATTGCGCGGATCATGATTTCCTGGGGAGTCGTTACGGCCCTGACTGGTTTTGTCCATACCGCCGGACAGTTTTACGTGGCCCGATTTCTACTGGGCGCTGCCGAGGCCAGCTTTTTCCCGGCCATGATCGTCTATTTGACTCATTGGTTTCGCTTGCAGGAGCGTGGCCGTGCCATCGCTTGCCTCTATGCAGCCGTGCCCGCCAGCGCACTCATCGGCTCGCCCCTGGCGGGGTGGCTGCTCGGAGTACATTGGTGGTCCTTGGCGGGGTGGCGCTGGCTTTTTATTCTGGAAGGGATTCCTGCCATCGCCTTTGGAATCATCACCATCTTTTACTTGACGGACTGGCCCGCGCAAGCGCGCTGGCTTCCTGAGCCTGAGCGCAGCTGGCTCGTCAACGAACTGCAAGCGGAGCTGGAAGCGAAAAAAAGAGACGCAACTACACCATGATGGGAGTTTTTAGAGAAAGACGAGTCTTAATCCTGGTGTTTGCCTACCTGCTAGCCATGACGGGATACCTCGGAAACGTGTACTGGATACCGACTTTCGTGAAACGCGTTTCAGGATTTTCCAATCATACCGTGACGTCCCTTCTGATGATTCCCGCCTTGATAGGAGTTCTGGGAATGCTCATCAACGGCTGGCACTCCGACAAGACGAACGAACGGCTTTGGCACACGGGAATCCCCGTGCTCGCCGCGAGCCTCATGTTCTTCCTCTCGGCTTTTGTCCGGCACGATGTGACTTTAACGATTCTGTTCTTGCTGCTAGGAACTGGAGTTTTGTTCGCTTACTTGCCCACTTTCTGGGCGATACCTACAGCAATGCTCAGTGAGGCCGCGGCCGCCGCCACCTTTGGACTCATCAATTCGATCGGGCAACTTGGCGGATTCATCGGAAACTATGCGATTGGTTTTCTCAACGATCGAACGCACTCGCTGGTAGCGAGCTTCGGGTTCATCGCGCTCGTTTATGCCGCTGCGGGCGGCCTGATTCTTAATCTAAAAGGTCACGATCCTGCTGACGCGCTGGAGAGAGCGAACTAGCTCGGAAAACTGCCTGTCGCGTCCCGGCCGCAAGGCGTGAATCGATCTGTCATTTCCGCGGTTCTTCCCGAGCTACGGGCTCGCTGAGGCGAGTCGTGAGAGAAATTACCGGCAACAGAGGATCGGGTGCCCCACATCCCCGATTTCCTGTGAAGTCTGGTGGGTTCCGTACACTTCATGCGCCTTTCCTTAAAAGAAAGGCGCACACGTAGCGTTGTCGAGGGCCGCGTGCAGGAAATTCGGGGCATCTCGTTCGTTTTTCGCGAGATGTGGGATACCACGATACTCGACGCGCAACTCTGTCGGTGTCATTAGGAGCTACGTGCAATACAGAAGTTTTGTCACCGAAACCTTTAGCGCGCCTCTGCCATCATCCACACCGGTAAAGCCGGAGACTCCCACCTATTGTATTCCCATAGGGCGAGGGAGTAGTTCAGCCACTCATCCACCGCAGCCTTTACCCAGCCGGGCACAGGAACTGTGCGCACATGACCACCTTTGCCGAACAGGTCAATGATGGCCCAGTGATCGTCTCGCTGTTGAAGGTGCGCCAACTTCAGGCCAATCAACTCGGCACGCCTCAGGCCACAGCCCAGAAGCAGAGCCAGGATGGCATGATCTCTTTTGCCTTTTGTTTCGTTTTTATCAGGGATCTCAAGAAGCCTGCGACCTTGAGCTCACGTAAGCCAATTCCCGAGCCGGGTACCGAGTTTCTTCGCTCCTTTCACACGCCTGATACTTGCGGCAAGATCGGGACTGAGGAGTCCGTTGTCGGAAGCCTCGTAGGCTAGTCGGCGCACGGCCGCCAGCCTCAGGTTGATGGTTGCAGGGGCAAGCCGTCTAGCCTCCAGTTCATAGCGGTACCGGAGAACGACGGTGCGGCCGAACGCTAGTCTGGGTTCGGAGCAGTACCAGGTGATGAAGTCATTGATTGCGAAGGCATAGGTACGTTTGAGGCGATCGAACCAAGGCTTTGCAAAACAGAAGCCTTCGAGTGATCAAGATCAGGTAGGCGCAGCACGTTCTTAAGCGAGCCGCGCTTGGCTCTAAAATTCTTTGGCATGGGTGCGGTCTCCTGAACCGCCCCATAATGATCGATCGGTCGATGACTGGCTACCCCAGGTGGAAGTCACCGGGAACCCCGTTTTTCAGGCACTTCATGCAGCAGGCTTCTCAGCGACCGGATTACTTCCTGTTTGCCGACCACTCGTCCAACATCGCGTGTCTATTGCGCACTCATGAGGGGCGAAAATCTGTTTTGCGATGTCCGGAGTGGCCCCTCCGCATTGACCGGAGAGTTCATTTGACGTAGGCCGAGGTTACCACCGAGAATCGGGAATTCACGAGGGAGAAGCGCGTGACCTCAAGTATTCCTATGGGAGGGACGATGTCGACTCGAATGGCTTTGGGATTCATTTGTTCGCTGGCTCTGATGCTGCAAACTTCACAAGACTATCCAACGAAACCTGTGCGCCTGATCGAGCCGTTCGGGGCGGGCGGTGGGCCCGATCTGGTGGGCCGTGCCCTCGCCCAAAAGCTCACTGGACTGTGGGGCCAACCTGTGACATTAGAGAACGTCCCCGGTGCGGGAGCGACGGTCGGACCCGCGCGGGTCGCGAAGTCGCCAGCCGATGGGTACACGTTGCTCGTGAACACCAGCGCTCAGGCATACAGCGCCGCGCTGTTGAAGAACCTGCCGTACGACCCGTTGAAGGACTTCATCCCGGTCGCTCCGCTCACCAGCCAGCCCTACGTACTGGTCACAGGTAAGCTGGCTGGCATCACTACCGTTGGCGAACTGATTGCGGCGGCGAAGGCGAAACCGGGCCAGTTGAAGTTTGGCTCCACTGGCATGGGCACCGGCTCACACTTGGGGGTCGAGAAATTCAATCAAGCGGCTGGCATTAAGGCGGTGCACCTGCCCGCACGACCGGGCGACGCGATCGCCGACACGATCGCCAATACGGTCGCCGGGCGTACGGATTACCTGTTGGCACCCATCCAACTCGCCCTTGTCGATATCGGTGCGGGCAGGCTGCGCCCCCTGGGCGTGAGCACCATGAAGCGCTCGACCTTGCTACCGGAAGTGCCAACCATCGCGGAAGCCGGTGTCGCTGGCTTCGACTACCCGATTTGGTATGGGGTATGGACACCGGTCGGCACTCCTGCCGGAGTAGTGGACAAACTGGCGAAGGACATCGCACGCGCGCTGGCCGCACCGGATTTGCGCGAGTGGCTTACGAAGCATGGGGCCGATCCGATGAGCATGACGCAGCCTGAGTTCGCACGCTTCGTGTTGAGCGAGCGTGAAAGAGCGGTGCGTATCATCGAAGCTGCTGGGATCAAACCTCAATAAGCGTGAGGTTCGGCCTAACAAGGTGCGGTAGGGATGCCCAGTCCTCGGAAGTCCTGTCGTTGGAAGTCGGACGGTTCCAGTCTCACTTGCGCCGATTGCAGATGGATAACGGTCGACCCGGAAGTGATCGTGAGTATTGCCTGCAAAGTCGCATTATCGGTAAATTCCCAAGCCCAGACGGAGTCTAGCAGTTAGGTTTCCGAAATTAACCAGCGTTGCCAATGAAAGGCGGCGCGCGCCCCCGACCAAGGGGGGAGGGCAGTTTTCGAGGCCTCTGTCTCCTTACCCCGGTAACGGTTGCCGCTGTGTGGGTGGCGACGATACACTCTGGCGGGAGCCAAATAACTTGCCAATGCCAATATTGACGCTGACCCACGGGATCCCTATCTGGTTTCTCGTTTTAAGCTTGTTTCTGCCCAGGCTTTCGCTATTTATCGGTTGGATCCACATGTGGTGGTTTTTTGTCCCTCAACCCTTCGCTGCTATTTTGTGGGTTTTTCTTCCCAGGGTGCTGGTGTTGATCTTTATTCATGCGCATCATGGGTTCGACGTGTGGTTCTGGATACACCTGGTAACGGCCATCGTGGTGTGGGGTAGATCAGGGGCCTGGCACAACAATAGAAGAATGCGGAAAAGGCGGACCTAGGCCGCAGGGCAGTGCCTGCCGTTCGTTGGGCTTTTTCGCAGCCGGAGTGAACTAGAACTTCAATTGCAGGGAGATCTTGGCACCTTGTCCTTTTTGAGCGTCACGCCCGCCCAAGCTGCCCAATCCGCCCGGGCTGCCAAGGCCACCCTCTGTAGTACCGTTCAACCCTTGGCCGGCGAAGGATGAACCGCTGCCGGTTTGGGACAAACCATATCGAAACATGCTGTTCACCGATAGATGGAGATCGAGGCCCGAACTCCTGGTGGAAAAGTTAGCGCCCCGCAAAGACATATTGAAGGAATCACTAAAGGTTCCGCTGCCAATCGATTCGGCATGAAACAAACTGCCGGCCCCCATCTGGTTTTGGCCATTGCCCCTGAAGAGTCCAGGCGCCGAAAACCGGGCACCCGTCTCCACGGCGCTCTTGAAGAACTGGGTCCAGGTGAACCCGCTTGCATCCGTGAATTCCTTTTGCATGGCCGGCACCCGGCCTTGCCTTTTCTCGCCTGAGTACGGATCAAAGGATCTGCCTGACGACAAACCAGAAAGCGAATCGGATTTATCGCTTGCGAATGGATTATCTGCCGGGCCCGGAGAGGTCAAACCCTGCCCGTGCAGAACAAGTGAGGATGTCAGGCACAGGCAAAACGCAAGCCTGAGCAGAACTCGCCCACGGGGACGATAAGAGGTCATCGGCATGAGGTGGAACCTGCTGCTCTCCCTGATTGCGGTACACCCTACCGCACTAAAACGATAGACGACAGTCAACCGGGTGGAGATGGCATACACCTCATGAGATTTCGGCGGACGAAAGGCACCCCGAAGCAGAATCCCCGCTTGGGCTCATTCGCTCCCATCAGGATGGCCACCACGATGGAGGACCACTGTCATTTTGCCGAGATACGGGCGGCATAATGTAGTAACATTGAGTTGTGAACGCCGCTCATGAGCAAATCGGTCATTGGCTGGGAGTACGGTCCCCGGCGACTGAGGCTGAAGTACTGCGCATTGTTGAGGGGCGACTTCCCCCCTCAGTGATCAAACGGCTGCTGACGCTTGGCTTGGAACGGCCAGAGATTCACGACATCGTTATTCCAGCGCGAACGCTCCAGCACCGCCGTTCCCGTCGGGAGAAGCTCACACTGGAGGAATCGGATCGTGTGTTGCGGGTTGTTCGCATTCTCTCCTCCGCGGAATCCGTTTATGGGAACCGCGAGCGGGCACTCGCCTGGCTTCGGAAGCCACACGCCCGGCTTGAAGGAAGGTCCCCATTGTCGCTGGTAAAAACCGATACCGGAAGCAGGATTGTGGAAGAGCTACTCATTCAGATCGATGAGGGAATGTCTGTTTAGATGGTGCTCTGGCGAATCAGCCGGCACCGCGATCTGAGCGGCATCGGCGGCCTGCGGGCGGCAGGTCGATGGCACTATGCTGGGCAGCCGGTTGTTTATCTCAGCGAAAATCCTGCCTCGGCCCTGCTTGAAGTTTGCGTTCATACTGCTGCCAACGATGTTCCGCCAGACTTCACCCTACTACGTATCGAAGGTCCCGAGCTCAAGATACCCGCCGTAACAGAGTCCGCTCTCCCGGACGATTGGCAGATACGACTCGAGGTCACGCGAGAGCTCGGCACAGACTGGCTGCGCAAGAAAGAAGCCGTCATCCTAAAGCTTCCGAGTGCACTCGTTCCCCAAACAACTAATTTCCTGTTCAATCCGCTGCATCCGGACGCCTCCCGATTTCAGATCGCTGCAGCGTTCTCGTATCCCTTCGATAGGCGCATTAAGCAGTGATTCAAATTGGCGCACATTTTTTGTAATCGATGGCTTTTCGATGTCGAGAAAGGGCGGTTTGATCCGACTCTCTTACAAAAGCGCAAACAAGAATCCGCGCGAAAAGGAGCAGACGATATGAAATACATTTTGTTGATGACCGGAACAAAACAGGGTGTCGATTCCTACAAGGCCTGGTCGGAGAAGGATATTCAGACCCACTTCGCCTATTTGACCAGTATCAGGAACGATCTGACCAAATCCGGAGAGTTCGTAGCAACCGAAGGCCTGGCCATGCCGCATCAGGCTAAGGTGGTGCGAGCGGGCAAGGACCATACCCCCATCACCGACGGCGTGTTTCCAGAAGCCAAGGAGTTTGTGCTGGGCTACTGGATCGTCGACGTCGACACTGCGGAACGAGCTTACGAGATTGCGGCCCTCTTCTCGACCGGGCCGGGCCCCGGGGGCACGCAAGTGAACCTGCCCATCGAAGTTCGCCAAATCATGACCAGGGGTACAGCGGAATAGCCGTGAGCGAACAGCTGCATTCCGTTTCCGAGCATCTGTTGCGCGAGCTTGCGCCGCAGGTGCTCGGAGCCGTCATTCGCCGCTTCCATGACTTCGCTGACGCGGAAGACGCCGTTCAGGAAGCGCTCTTCGCCGCATCGGTGCAATGGCCCAGAGAAGGTGTGCCCGGCAATCCTCGTGGTTGGCTTTTCCAGGTCGCTTGCCGGCGTATGACCGATCAAATAAGAAGCGAGTCAGCCCGCCGCCGAAGAGAAACCGCCGTCGCGGAAGAACTGGAGCGATTGGCGCCAGTGTCCGAAATCGATACTGGCCTGGGGCAGGATGACACACTCATTCTGCTCTTCATGTGCTGTCACCCGGCGCTGAGCCAGTCCTCGGCAATCGCCCTTACCTTGAGAGCAGTAGGTGGCCTGACCACGGCCGAGATCGCCAACGCCTTCCTGGTGCCGGAGGCAACCATGGCACAACGAATCAGCCGGGCGAAACAAAGCATCAAGGCTTCCGGAGCGCCTTTCCGCTTGCCCACCGATCAGGAGCAAACGCAACGGCTCAGCGCAGTGCTGCATGTGCTCTACCTGATTTTCAACGAAGGCTATGTCGCCAGTGTGGGACCACACGTGCAACGGCTCGAGTTGTCAGGCGAGGCAATCCGGATAACGCGCGCCCTGCGCAGTGGACTTCCTGACAACGCTGAGGTAGGTGGACTGCTGGCTTTGATGTTGCTGACGAACGCACGGCGAAAGGCCAGAACCGGGCCGAACGAGGAGATGATCCCACTGGATAAGCAGGATCGAACTCTATGGGATCAGTCCGAGATCTCCGAAGGGATCACTCTCATCACCGCAGCACTCTCCAGGGGGTCGATCAGCGCCTACCAGCTGCAAGCTGCCATCGCGGCTGTTCACGCCGAAGCCGCCAGGGTTGAGGACACGGACTGGCCACAGATCCTGACCCTTTATGAGCTCCTGAAACGAATGTCCGGCAACCCCATGGTGGCGCTGAATCATGCCGTCGCAGCGGCTATGGTGAGGGGCCCGGCCGCAGGTCTCAAGCTGTTGCTGGAATTGGACCAGGATGGGCGCCTGGCCGGCCATCATCGGCTCGATGCAGTGCGGGCCTACCTGCTGGAGATGTCCGGCGACCCGGCGGGCGCGATTGCTCACTACAGACTGGCCGCTGAACGGACAACCAGCCTTCCAGAGCGGAACTACCTCTTGACCCAGATAGCCCGGTTAAGCGAGCGCCCGATCTCATAATATTGCGGGCGTCGTTGCCGGGGTTGGGGGCGAATCCTTCAATGCACTGACAGCTTTTCGAAAGCCGCCACTGCGTCATGGAGCCGGGCGAAGATCATCGAAGGGTCGATCAGCTCCGTAACATGGTGACGCACCAGATCTGATTTCAGGCCCCCGGACACACGGGCAAAGCCGAATTGAATTCCGCGGTTCTTCAGGTTTCGTAGTAGTTCCGCCAAAACCCGCGAGGAAGAGTAATCCATGCGCCCGATAGCCTCTGCGTCGGCAATCAGCCAGCGAACCGGTGAAGGGGTTCCCCCTGCCAGGCAAGTCACCTCTTCGGCGAAGCGGTTGGCATTGGCATAAAAGAGGTCCGCCCCGAAGCGATACATCACCAACCCGGGCTCAGTCATTGCGTTTGGCGCCACAGGGATCAGATCCCAACTCCCGAGGCTGTTGGCAACCAGGACGCCCGTGAACGGGTGGTAACTATGGTGGACAACCCGCAACAACGACATGATCATGGCCAGCAGAATTCCCTGCTCCACACCCGCCGCGACCACAACCGCAGCCGTGGTCAGCGACAAGGCGAACTCTCCCGGGCTTTCGCGGCGAAGCTCGAGGATGGTGCGCAGCTTGATCAAGCGGATGGCAATCACAAAGACCAGCGCGCCCAGCACACACTGCGGCAGGTATTGCAGCGGGCGGGTGAGAAACAGCAGAACCAGGGCCACGACACCAGCGGTCGCCAGCTGCGCCACCTGGCTCTGCGCACCGGCACTTTCGACCATTGCCGTCTGCGTGGGACTGCCATTGACCACAAAAGTTCCGCTCAACGCGGCCACGGAGTTGGCCGCGGAAAGGCCGGCCAGATCCGCATCTGCATCCAGCTTCTGCTGGTGGCGCTCGGCATAAATGCGGGCCGTTGCCGCGCTCTGGGTGATGATCATGATGCAGCACGATCCAGCGACTGAAACCAACTCAGGCAGGTCTTTCCAGCGGACGTCAGGCAGCCCAAAATGAGGCAAACCTCCGGTCACTGGTCCAATGACCGCAATGCCGTGCCCGCTAAAATCCCACATGGAGCTCGCCGCTATAGCACCGGCCACTACCATCAGGGGGCCAGGCACCCTGGGAGCAAAACGGCGAAACAGAAGAAGAATCACCACCGCGACGACGGACACGGCCACGCTCGGCAGATGGACATGCGGCAGACTTCTCAACACCTGACCCAATTGCGGAAGTGTTCGACGCGACGAAACCGGTACCCCAAGCATCTCGCCGAGCACGGCGATGCCGACCTGAAAGCCAACTCCGGTAAGAAAGCCGGTGAGCACGGTTTGAGAGAGAAAGTCGGCGATGAAGCCCATCTTCAGCAAGCGCGCCACGAGCAGAAACGCAGCCGTAAGCAGTGCGACCGCGCCCGCGAGGGCCACATAGCGGGCGCTGGCGGGGGGCGCCAGGTAAGAGAGTTTGGCAGCAAAGATCGCCGCTGTGGCGGAGTCCGCGGAAACCACCAGGTAGCGGGAAGACCCGAAGGCGGCAAAGGCGATAGCCGGCAAGAGCAACGAGTAAAGGCCAGTCACCACAGGCATGCCGGCGATCCTGGTGTATCCCAGGGCCTGGGGGATGTTCATGGCCGCCAGCGTGATTCCGGCAAAGCCATCGCGCAAGGCGGCCGCGGGCTTGAATGGGCGCGCCGATTGAAAGAGCTTGAGCAAAGTTGAATCTCCGGAGAGCAGGTTATCGCAAATCCGGAGTGTACATCCTGGCCTTCTACGGCCCGGCCCTCCAAACCTTAATCCAAAGCTGTTTGCTGTAGGCTGGGATGCGGAGATCTTTATGACAAGTGTTGAGACCAGGCCCGGCTTCGCGCCCCGTGCCATGGCTTTGGGAGCTCTTGCAGCCGGGGCCACGGCCATCGGATTGCTAGCCATAGGCTGGATAAGCATCGGAAAACTTCGGTTCTTCGCGCGGCCTCAGAATTATTGACAAGCGTTCCCTCGGCGAAACCTGAAGGAAGGGTCCGCCGTCCCTGAAGCGGATCGCTGGGCTGCCGATACTGTTATACAGGCAGGTATGCGCAAAGGATGCTGATCGAAAGGCAGAGTAACGAGGTAGTCCGGTTACCCTGGGCCCATCTTCGCATTCCCCCGTTTCCGCTGATCGCCGTCCGTATTCTTCAACTGACCAACCAGGAAAACGTACCGCTGCGCCAGCTCAGTGATTTGATCTCCTCAGAGCCGGCATTCTCGAGCGAAGTCCTCACCATCGCCAATTCTGCGCTCTACGCGCGCCGGGTTCCTATTAACAATGTCTTGCAGGCGATCGCGTTACTCGGCACCAACAGCCTCAAAGGCCTGTGTCTTACTGTGGGAGTAAGAGCCTACCTGGGCAACTCGCTCGACCATGAGTCGTTGCGGGCGATATGGCGCCACAGTCTGGCCTGTGCATTGATCGCAAAGCAGCTGGCTGCGGCCGGCACAGGGGACAAAGACTCTGCCTATACCGCCGGCATTCTGCATGATATCGGCCGATTGGCACTGGCCGTTATCTCTCCCAAGGAATACACCACGCTACTCGAGGCGCACAGCGGGCCTCCCGCCAGTGCCCTCGAAGCGGAGCGCGAGTGGTTCGGATTTGATCACTGTGAGGCTGGACGCCGCCTCATCGCAGACTGGAAGATGCCTGCCTACTTCACAGGAGTCGTCGCCGATCATCATTCCCCACGTGTAAATAACGACACCTGGCAAATGCCCGACATCATCCACGTGAGTTGCAGGATGGCCGATACCGTTGGCTTCGCCGTCTTTCAAGGCTGCGAGCTGACCCCCTACGCCGACTTGCTGGCCGCGCTCCCGGATCGGGAACGCAGCACGTTCTGCCCCGACGGCGAAGTGCTGGCTTTTGACATTTCCAGCAAGATCAACGCTGTAGAATTCGCTTGATCGCATGCGGCCAGCCTTGCCCCCGCTGACTCGGTGACCCTGATCGTTCCAGGAACTTTTCGCCTTTAGCCAACGTATTGTGAGCATCGTTTTCCGCGAAACACCTTCGCCCAGGAGGCCTTGGCCGGTGCAGTTCTGGACCTCGATCCGTACAGCCCACTTCTGTCTGTATGCCATTGCAAGTTCAGTATTTTTTCTGCTCAATGGTTCCGCTCAGAATTCTTTGCCCTCGGTGGGCGGCAACGCACCGACAATCCACGTTTCCTCGCAGTTCGTCATTCTCGACGCCCAGGTTGAGAACAAACAGACCCACGCTCTCATCGACAATTTGCAGCTCAGCGATTTTCGCCTGTTCGAGGATGGAGTTCCGCAAAAAATCACCTACTTCAGCCAGGACCGGTTGCCACTCTCGGTGGTGTTCCTGTTCGATCTGACGGACACAGTCCGCGACGCACTCAAACCTCTCGCTGAGGGTGCGCGAGAGATTCTGGGTCATCTGAAGCCGGAGGATGAAGTGGCTATCATGGTCTTCTCCTCGCATACCGAACTGCTGCAGAATTTCACCACGGATCGTACCCTCGCGGCAGATGCCATCACCAAAGCATCCACCATGGAGAGCAAAGATGGTACGTTCATCCACGAGAGCATGTATCAGGCGGTTGAACAAGCGATGCAGTCGACCATGCCCGGCAGCCGTCGGGTAACGATCTGGCTGACCGATGGGACGGCAAACTTTGAGAACGCAATGACTTTGAAAACCATTGGAAAAGGGGCACCCGCTCACCTGCATACAAAAGAGGAGGCGACTGCGGAGCTGCTCCACTCAGGGGTCGTGGTTTCCGCTCTCATCGATCGCACCGCTGCTACTGATATGACGATGATCGCGCTCGATGCCAACCCTCTCGCAATGCTCTTTGGAGGACGCACAGGAGACATTCGCAAATACGCAGAAATGACGGGCGGACCGGTTCTCGACACCAGTAAGAAAGAAATTGCTGCTCGCCTGGCCGCGCTTGTCGACCAGATTCGACTACGTTACACCCTTGGATACAAGCCATCGACTCCTAAACCTCAGGGGACCTTCTGCCAACTTCGCCTTCAACTAAGTCCTGCCACGATGAAAGCGCGTGCCGATTTGCATAAGGCGCAGGTGCGCACCAGGCAAGGCTACTATCGCTGAAACGCCAGGCGTCTCTGGCCAAGGTGCTTTTCCCATGAGCGACATCCCGATTGGGTCAATACGTGAAAGCTACGATCAGCTAGCAGAAGAGTACGCAAATCATCTCTTTCACGAGCTTCAGAATAAACCGTTGGATCGAGACCTTCTGAATCGATTCGCCGCCGGGATGAGTGGCCAGGTATGTGACATGGGTTGTGGACCCGGCCACGTGGCCCGCCACTTGCGCGACGCAGGCGTCACCGTATTTGGATTGGATCTATCCACGCAAATGCTGGAACAGGCGCGACAACGCAATCCGGACATTCGCTTCAGAGAAGGAAACATGCTGGCTCTTGATCTGGAAGAGAGCACTCTGGCCGGAATCACCGCTTTCTACGCCACAGTCAATTTACCTCCGGAGTCGTGGCCTCAGGTCTTTCGCGAAATGGAGCGAGTGTTGCAACCTAATGGGTTGCTGTTGATCGCATTTCATACGGGAATGAAGTCATCGAGGTAAAGGAACTGTGGGGCCTGCCCGTGTCACTGAACTTCTTCTTCGTACCAGCGTCTGAGGCGAAACGTCACCTGGAGACTGCGGGATTCAGGATTGAAGAAATCATCGAGCGCGGCCCTTACCCTCCAGAGGTGGAATACCAGAGCCAAAGGGCGTACATATTCGCGCGCAAGTCAGGACCTTAAACCCTCCGGGCAGGAAAGACGTACCTCAGGGGGCCAAGGAAGGTGTGCGAGTACCGCGGCGAAACCACTCAGCGTTCACATTCTTACAAAAGCTGCCGATAAAAACATGGCAGCCATAAATGCTGCGACGATTTGGGGGATTGTTTTAGTGCGGTACCCGAAAGCAGACTGTCGCAAAATTGAACAGGCCTGTGGAGCGGAGAACGAAAACTTAACACGAAGGCAGTTTTTGCTCTGGCAGGAGTTCAAACACATGATGATTGCTTTGAATATGGATAACGTTTTGGAATCACTCGGCGGTGACCGGGATCTTCTTCGAGATGTCCTCGGCATCCTTCTGGAGGAACTTCCCAGCCATATGGCAAGCCTGCGTCAAGCAATCGCAAGCGGCAACGCAGAAGCCATCGAGCATCTGGCTCACTCCATTAAGGGCGAGTTAGGTTATTTATCCCTTTCAGAAGTCTCACGGAACGCCTCTGATCTCGAGGCCAGCGGCCGGGAGGCAAATATTGCCATCTCCGCAAGCCTATACGGAAAATTAGAGGCAGGCGTTTCGGAGGTGCTCCCTCAATGCGCAGAATGGCTCGCTACTTACGCCAATGCGACCCACTCATAGCAATCCTGCCGCATTGCGCACTTGCGAGTAGCTCGGGGGGACGTGACAGCTAAAGATCGGCGCTGATTCTGCCGATTTTGCCTGCAGATGGAAACGGCCATAAACAATGCGATCCTGGAGTGTGCCGGAGAGGGAATCTACGGACTGGATCGCGACGGCATGACGACCTTTGCCAATGCGGCCGCCACCCGCATGACAGGTTGGTCGCTGGATGAGTTGCTGGGCAAATTACAGCACTCAGTCATTCACCATTCCAGGCCCGACCGAACCCCCTACCCGCGCGAATTCTGTCCGATTTATGCAGCCTTGCGGGACGGCGAAGTCCACCATGTCGAAGACGACGTATTTTGGCGAAAAGACGGCACCAGCTTTCCCGTCGCGTACACCAGTACCCCGTTAAAGAGAGACGGCGTTTCCCTCGGGGCGGTCGTCGTTTTCCGGGATATCACGAAGCGCAAAAACCGCGAGCGCTGGGATCAGAATTATAGGAAGGTATTGGAGCTGGTGGCTGCCTGCGCTCCACTGCCCCAATCGCTCGCCGCGCTGATCGCGGCCGTTGGCGAGTCGCAGCACGGGCTCACGGTGACCATCGATGCATATGGCGCGGGACCTCCGCCTGCTGCCGAAAACCACCTGCGTCCTTGTTGGTCGCGGAAGATCGTCGCCGGCTCGGGCGCCATCCTGGGAAGCTTCCAGGCCTATCAGAGCGGCTGCCAGGGGCTCTCACCCGGAGCCCAGGAAATTCTGGAGTTGGCCTGCGGTTTGTCGAGTATCGCGATCGCCAACAGGAATCTGCTGGATCAATTGGCCCACCAGGCTACCCACGACCTGCTCACAGGTTTAGTCAATCGGACGGTCTTTCAAGACCGCCTTGATCAGGCCCTGGCCCAAGCCAAGAGGTACCGTAGCAAAGTCGCCGTCTACTTGGTCGATCTTGACCGCTTCAAGGACGTGTCCGATGCCTATGGCCCCAAGGCTGCCGACTCTTTTCTCCTTGAGACGGTGAATCGGCTTCAGCGTCTTCTGAAGACGGAGACACGCTGGCACGCGTCGGCGAAAGCTGAACTGGCCTTGATGATTCCCAGGGTCTCGGGCACAGCAGACTGCCTCGCTGTAGCCGGCAGCATGGTGCAGTCTCTGCAGCGGCCGGCTTGGGTCGATGGCAACGAATTTGTCGGAAGTCTCAGTGTGGGCATTGGTCTTTACCCGGAACACGGCGAAGCCCCGCTGACGCTGCAGAAGCACGCCCATGAAGCCATGTACCGGGCGAATGCCATGGGCGGGAACCGGTTCGAGATATTCGACCCGGCAGCCAGTTCGTTAGCCGCCGAGGCTCTGAAGATGGAGGCACGCCTGCGCGAGGCGCTCGAGAAAAAGTGGTTTTATCTGGAATATCAGCCGCAGTTTGCCATGCATGGGGAGTTGATGGGGATGGAAGCATTGGTCCGCTTGAAGCCGCCTGGGCAAGACGCGGTGTTCCCGGGTGCGTTCATTGCGATTGCAGAAGAGAGCGGGCTCATCGTACCGCTGGGGGCGTGGGTGCTTTCGGAGGCTTGCCGGCAAGGGATGGAATGGTGCGAGCAGGGCTATGCGCCGTTCCGGATGGGCGTAAATTTTTCCGCGCGGCAGTTGGCAGAGCCGGATTTCGTGGACCAGATCATCAGTATTCTGAAGGAAACACGTTTTCCTCCTAACCTGCTTGAATTGGAACTTACGGAAAGCTGCTTGATTTCGAGCGCCGCAGATTCGATTCAGCAACTCAACCGGCTGCGGAGACTTGGGGTGGAGATTTCCATCGACGATTTTGGAACCGGATATTCATCTCTGAGCCGCTTGCATATGCTTCCCGTGACTGCGATCAAAATTGATAAGACATTTATCGATCGCCTGGTGACCGGTGTTGGCGGATTAGAAACAGTGGCGGCGATTGTTTCCCTGGCCACCCAACTGGGCTTCCGTGTCATTGCCGAAGGCGTGGAAACCAGCCAGCAACTGGAAGCGTTGATCGGGGTTGGTTCGGTGATTGTGCAAGGCTATCTTTCGGGTCGGCCAGAATGTGCGGCCAACGCCAAAAGGCATTTGAGCCTGGTGGCCCCTGCCGTCTGCTCCTGAGATCTGGGCGCGAAAATCATTTGACCGCATAACCCTATTTAGAATGAATCGCCTGCCACGCAAACTTCCAGCAGAGATTGAGCGACAAGCGGCTGCTCTTGTGTTTAAATTGTCGGCTGTTGGTGAGATGACCGGCAACTGCCCCGGGGGTTTCATCTCGAGGAGACTCCTGTAAGCATGGCGATGACCTCATATCTACTAAAAAGTACGATTGTCGGGGCGCTCGGCGGCCTGTTGTTCGGCTTTGATACAGCCGTCATTGCCGGCACGACCCAGCAATTGACGATCGTATACCACCTCACGGCCTTCACTCTCGGCCTGACGGTGTTTATAGGGCTGGCAGGTACGGTGCTTGGAGCCATGACGGCAGGAGTACTCGGCCAGCGGATTGGCGGCCGTGAGGCGCTGCGCATCATGGCTATCCTGTACACCATTTCCGCGCTGGGCTGTGCCCTGGCCTGGAACTGGCCGGCCCTGATGATTTTCCGGTTCATTGGAGGGATAGGAATCGGCGGCTCTTCCGTCCTGGGACCCGTCTACATCGCAGAACTGGCGCCGGCCAAGTGGCGCGGCAGAATGGTAGGTTTGTTTCAGATCAATGTAGTCGTCGGCATCCTGCTCGCCTACCTTTCCAACTACCTCATCTCTCTGCTTAACCTTGGCCTGCAGCAATGGCGTTGGCAGCTCGGGGTCGCAGCAATTCCTTCGCTGCTGTTCCTCATCATGCTTTATGGCATTCCCCGCAGCTCACGCTGGCTGGTAACCAAGAACAAAACAGATGAAGCACTGCAGATCTTGAAAATGATGGGCTCTCCGGACTCAGAAGCCGAGCTGCGCGAAATTATCGACTCCATCCATCTGGAACGCGGCATGGCCGCCGAGCCGCTGTTCAAGCGGGAATATCGCCTGCCTATCTTTCTTGCCGTCAGCATCGGGCTCTTCAATCAACTCGCCGGGATCAACGCGATTCTCTACTACTCGAATTACATTTTCGCCTCGGCCGGCTTTAGCCAACTGTCGAGTTCCCTGCAGACGGTGCTGATCGGCTCTGATGAATCTGGCAGCCACCCTGCTGGGTATGTCGCTCATCGACAAGCTGGGGCGAAAGACGCTGCTTCTTATCGGCAGCGTGGGAATGACCATTTGCCTCTGTGGTGTGGCGGCGGTCTTCTACACCCAGACCCACGCCAGCAGCCCTGGTTTGGCTGCTGGTTGGATATATCGCCTTCTTCTCCATTTCACAAGGCGCGGTCATCTGGGTTTACATCGCGGAGGTGTTTCCCTAACCGGGTCCGCTCTAAGGGCCAGAGCCTGGGCTCATCGGCGCACTGGATTATGAACGCAATCATCTCCCTCCTCTTTCCCGTGCTGGCAAAGTATTCGGGGGGACTGCCCTTCGCCTTTTTTGCGGCCATGACGACTCTGCAGTTTTTTGTGGTGCTGTTCGTTTATCCGGAAACCAAGGGAATCACGCTCGAACAGCTGCAACGAAAGCTGGGCATTGCGTAGCGGGGTCACTCCGGTCAGAAATCAAACTGCGGCCTCCAGACCATAGGTGGGTGGCCCAGGTCTCGCTTTTGAGACCTGGGTTTCTCCTCGCAAGTGGCATCCGCGCCGTTTTCAACAGAGTTACGTGATGGGCGCGGGATTAAACAATGCAAATTCATTATGCAGACCCCAATGGTCAGCCCAGGTTTGCTTGCGGCCGCTCGCCACGTCGAGAATCAGGCGGAAGATCTGCTCGCCCAATTGCTGAATCGTGGTCTCGCCAGTGGCAATGCGGCCGGCATCGACGTCGATGAGGTCCGACCACCGGTCCGCCAGTGCGGTGCGCGAAGACACCTTGATGACCGGAGCCATGGCAAGCCCGTAGGGAGTTCCACGGCCGGTGGTGAAGACATGCATGTTCATCCCCGCGGCTAACTGAAGCGTTCCACAGACGAAGTCACTGGCGGGTGTGGCAGCAAAGACGAGCCCCCTGGTGGTGACGCGTTCTCCAGGACCAAAAACACCGGCCAGCGCGGTGCTGCCTGCTTTTGCCGTCGAGCCCATCGCCTTCTCAAGGATATTGGTCAGCCCCCCGGCCTTGTTGCCCGGAGTTGGGTTCGCGCTTCGATCCGCGCCGCCGTGTTGGAGATAGGCGTCGTACCAGGCCATTTCACGAATCAGATCGCGCGCCACCTGCTGGTTAGCTGCACGCGCCGTGAGTAGATGAATGGCGTCGCGCACCTCAGTTACTTCAGAAAACATGACGGTGGCGCCGGCGCGCACCAGAAGATCCGCGGCGTAACCTACCGCCGGATTCGCGGTTACTCCAGAGAAAGCATCGCTTCCCCCACATTGCAACCCAACCACCAGATCGGCCGCCGGCCGGGTGACGCGGGTTCGAGCATTCAGCTGGATCAGCCGCTTTTCCGCCATCTCCATAATGGCGGAAATCATGTCACCAAAACTGCGATGCTGCTCATCCTGCAAACGAATGACGTAAGGCACGCTGGACAAGATGGGAAGACTGGATGAGGGCAGCATCTGCGCAGGCTGCAGTTTTTCGCAACCCAGGCTGACGACCATCGGAGCCCCTCCCAGGTTTGGGTTGAGGCTTAGATTGCGTAGCGTGCGAATAGGGATTTCCGAGCCGGGAGCCCCGATCGCAACCCCGCACCCATAAGGATGAGTGATCGCAATGACATCGTCCACGTTGGGATAGCGCGGCAGAATCTCCGCTCGGATTCGCTTGACCGCAAACTCAACCGTGGCGGAGACACACTGCACCGTGGTGGCGATGCCGAGGATGTTCTTCGTTCCGACGGAGCCGTCCTGGTTGAGAAAGCCGTCGAAGGTGTATCCCTCGAGCGGCGGCAGCGCAGCCGGTACGGCGGTCGCGAGGGGGAGGCCGTCGAGTGGAGGGGCTGGAGGCAGAGTCATCCCTCCCTCGTGCACCCAGCTTCCCCGCGCGATTGGCGCGCTGGCGTATCCGATCACCTCTCCATAGCGAATGATGGGATCGCCTTGAGCTATATCAAACAAGGCAAGCTTGTGTGCCTCCGGGACCGCCTCCAAAAGCGTCAACCCGGAATCGAATTGAGCCCCTGCCGGCAAACCACCTTCATTGGCGACAATCGCTACGTTATCCCGTGCATGGACCTGGATGCACAGGGGGTGCAATCTACTGTTGCCGGACATGCCATTCCCCATTGCTGCTTTGTAACAACTCACTAATCCCGAGAATAAGTCACTTTATGCAGCAGGGCCTGAAATTGCGGCTCGGAGCGAAGACCGTCGAAGCGAGGATCGTAGGGCAGATAGATGAGCCAGTTCGACCGCACCTGGTAAGCGCGATTCAAAGCGATCTGCGCTTTCTCTTTGTCGCCGGCAGCCGCCCAGGCCGCCGCAACATAGTAGTCGGGGATAGGGGCGCCGTGCGACTGGGCCACCATGGCTCCCAGCTCCCGGCTCGGCTTCGGCACGTTTGCCACTCCTGGCTAATTCGTAATCAATCAGGATGGGAGTGATGGCGCTATCGCTCTCCAGAGTTTTGGCCTGGTTCAGTTCGGCCATCGATTGCCGGTCAGCATTCGCCTGCGCGTACACCAGTCCCAGCAGTTGGTGAGCAGGAACGAAATCGGGATACAGTTCGAGAACCCGTTTGCATTGCTCAAGCGGCTGCGTCATGCCGGCGCAGCAGAAAGTATCCCCACGCCAGCGAAGTTTGCACGCTGGGCGAAACCGGATCAAGTTCAGCAGCGTGCTTCATGGCGGCAAGACCTTCTTCGCCGCGAGCCATCCCGAACAGCGCATAGCCGTAATACTGATAGGCAGCCGCGTAGTTGGGGTCAATCGCAATCGCCGCTTTGAATTCACGCTCCGCGCCTTGCCAATCCCAATCGTAGTCAGTGAGCGTGGAAAGCAGGGAGACATGGGCTTCAGCGAGGGCGTTATCCATGGATAACGCCTTCAGTACTGCAGCCTTGGCGTGAGGGTAAGCTTCCGAGGGCGGCACGAAGTGGTAGAAACCCTGCAGCTGGTAGCAATCGCTAAGCGCCGCGTAAGCGCGGGCATACTTAGGATCGATCTGGATCGCTTGCTGCAGTAGATCGATGGCTTTGGCCAGGGAGTTTTGCGTGCGCATGTTAGCGAAAAATTCCGCCTTCATGTACTTGGAATAAGCCTCCGGCTGGTTGGTCCCTGCCCCCGTTCTTACCGGGCTCATCGCGAACTGCGGTATCGGGGCGCTCGCCACCTGCTGCGCAATGGAGTCTTCCGTATTACCTCCCGGCGCGGCGAGGTGGCTTGGCGCGCCGCCTTGCAGGCTATGCGCATAGAGGACGACGGCCAGGGCAGCAACCAGCGCGGTTACGGGAACGGAAATGAGCCATGCCCGGCCGCCCATCCTGACGGACGGTGGAAACGAGGGAGCGGCAACCGCAGCAAGCGCCGGGGCCGCCGGACTTACCTCCGGTGGCGAGACGCGTCCGGGGGATTCCGCGGCTTTCGCTTCGCGGGTAGGGGTGGCTGCCGGACCTGCCGGCAGTTCCTGGAATGGACCCACATAACGATAGCCCAGCCCCCACCGGGTCTCGATAAATTCCGAACCTTCTGGTTCACCCAGCGCTTTGCGTATGCTGCCGACCGCTTTGCTGAGGCTCTGGTCGTAGACCTCCTTACCATCCCAAAACCGTTGCAGCAGTTCCTCGCGGTAGACCATGCGGTGGCGGTTTTCAATCAGGAACAGAAGTACCTGGTAGGGCTTGCGTTGCAGGGTAACGGTGCGGGTACCGATAATCAGCAGTTGCTTACCGGGGTCGAGGGTTGCGGAGCCTAAGACAAACATGGCGATGCGACCAAATCTCGGGGGTGACGAACCGCAGTATATCGACTTAGCTTCACGATTTCACAATTAATTCCGAATTAGGTTGGATTCAGGTAACGATTTTCGAGGATAAAAAGCCTACCCTGACTCCGGCCTAAGGATCACTGCTGGCGGCAAGAAGCCGGTAGCCCTTACGGAGCAGACGTTCCCCGGGACCAACCGGGCCGGCGTCCGGAGGGGTAATGCACCTGCGAATCGGAAACCCACAGAAATCTTCCCGAGCCAACAGGTCTATCGCGCTCGGTGTCACCGTCTTCCTGGTGTCCAGTGCTTTCATGCAGAGTTCCATGGCTTATGCCGGTGGCCAGAGCCACGAGCCAGGCCAGAAATCGGTTCGCACCCGTCGTGCTCCCAGGCCGGAGTTTACGGGAAGCGACGGCTCCCAAACCGGTGTAGCCAGCTTTCAGGGCAACTTTACGACCATCTCGGCAGCCCCCGGTCAAGTAATTGGACTTTACCGGATGCCGGACTGCTCGCTTACCCTGGCCGCCGCCACCTACAACATCGGCGCCGGTACTTATATGCAAACCACCGATACGCCGGGTTACGAGCGTTTGCTGCATTCAGAGGCGCAGCTCACCTCCACCCCAGATGTCTTTGCGGCAGGCTGCCCGGTGCAGCCGACCGTGGGTACCGGCTCCGCACCAGGTATTTTCGTTGGCAACACAACCACCGGAATCAGCGTCTTCGCGGCGATTGGCCTTACTGCCTCAGCAAGCAACGGCCTGTACATCCTGTCCGGGGTAACCGACTTTGCTTTCACCTCGTTCGCCTTAGCCACGGCCGGCGTTCTGACTGGGGGGGACCTCAACGGGGACGGAAACCGCGACCTGGTCATTACCAGTAACGGTATCGACAACAAGGGGGGCTCCGTATACGTGCTACTGGGCAACACTGACGGTACGTTTCAGACCGCCGTCACCTACGCAACCGCCGGTGCCTCAGCCACCGCCGCCGTGATCGACGACGTCAACGGAGATGGAAAACTGGACATCGTCTCCGTCTCCAATACCCAGGAGATTTCCGTCCTGCTGGGAAAAGGCGACGGCACCTTCGCCGCCGCCCAGAATTTTGCCGCGCCCACCCTGCCCGGCTATGCCAACACCACCTCCACGCCCATCATCAACCTGATCACCGCCGACCTCCGGCATATCGGCAAGAAAGACGTTATTTGCTCCAACGGCGCGGTGCTCCTCGGCAATGGCGACGGTACCTTCACCCCGGCTCCAGCTCCAGCATTCCCCTACGCCGTCGGCACCAGCAACTCTGGGCCAAACCTCGCCAGCGGTGATTTCAACAATGACGGCAAACTCGACCTGGTCCTCAGCACAGGAAGCAACATCCTGACCTACCTGGGGAAAGGCGACGGTACCTTCACCGCAGGCAGTAGCTACGCCACCATCAATTCCTACGGCTTTGTGGCGGTCACCGACCTCGACGGAGATGGTAACGCCGACATCTATATCGGCCTGGGCAATGGCGGAGCGTATGGCGGAGACAGCTCTGCACCCAACATGTCCTACGCCCTCATGGGCCATGGCGACGGCACCTTTTCGGGCGCTCCCACGATCCTCGGCTCGTATACCGGCACCAACCTGGGTGACGTCAACGACGACGGCCTGCCCGATATCATCACCGCCGGGCCCGGCCCCGCTTTCACCGTGCAACTCGGGACGGCCACCGGGGCATTCAATGCCGTCTCCACGATCACCGTCGCGAATTTGACCGGCACCGGCCTTTTTGCCGTCGGCGACATCAACGGCGACAGCAAAGCGGATTTTGTCTTTACCGGCAGCAGCTCCAGCGATCCTGGCGCCGGCTACTTCACCGCACTCAGCAACGGCGATGGCACTTTCGCTACACCGGTCCCCCACCCCCTTCCGCAAATCGCGACCGGCAGCGATTTCGATACGAACCTCACGTTCAGTGGCCTGCAAACAGCCGCCTTTACCGCTTCGGGACACAACGACCTGGTCTTCACCTTTACCGACCAGATCGGCGGCACCGGTGTCACGAATCCCTACGTCGAGGGTTTCGCCCTTCTGCCCGGCAACGGCGACGGTACCTTCAAGGCGCCGGTCATCACCACCACCTACAGCAGCGCCACCGCTAACGCCACCGCGCTCCCGCCACAGGTCGTCAGCACCGCCGACTTCAACGGCGACGGCAAAGCCGACCTGCTCGTCGCCGTCCCCAGCTTCAGCATCGCCACCGGGGCCACTAGCCAGCTCCTGCTATTCCTTAGCAACGGCGATGGCACCTTCAAGGCGCCGGCCACCATCGCCAACGCCGCCAATCCCGATGTCAACGGCTCTTCCCTTGTTCCCTGCGCGATCGCCGACTTCAATAAGGATGGCAAACTCGACATCGCCTGCCTGGGCGAAACCAGCGCCAGCCAAGCCGAGCTAGCCATCTCCCTTGGCAACGGCGACGGGACGTTCGCCGCCCCAACCATTCTCAATGTCGGCGGTGGCGACGCGATTCGCAGCTCCGGCATTGGCGCTGGAGATTTCGACGGCGACGGCAATGTTGACGTTGCTCTACTCGACGCCGAAGACTTTAGCGGCATCTACTACGGCAAAGGGGATGGCACCTTCACCTCGGTGCCATCGAATGGAAATTCCTATCCCAAAGACCTGATCAACCTGTTCGCCGGCGGGCCAGCCGTAGCCACCAATCTTACCCATGGTGGCAAGGCCGATCTCCTGGCCGGCAACGTCGTCCTGCTTAATATTTACGGGTCTTCACCCGTTACGACAACGCCGGCGGCAACGACCACGGCGCTCACCGCCTCAGCCGCAACCATTACCGCGGGCGGCAGCGTCACCTTCACCGCCACCATCACCGGGGCCAGCGGAAGTACAGGTACACCTACCGGCACCGTGACCTTCCTTGACGGCACCACCACCCTGGGCACGGGCACATTGAATACCTCGCGGGTCGCGACCTACTCCACCAGCATGCTGGCTACGGGAGCCCATAGCATCACCGCCAAGTATGGAGGGGATAGCAACTTTGCCGCCTCTACCTCTACCGCAGTAACGGTGACAGTTCAGGCCGCCGTCCCAGCTTCCTTCACCCTGAGTGCCAGCCCAACCAGCCTCTCCATTACGGCGGGCGCGACCGGCACAACCACAATCTCCGTTACGCCGGCCGGGGGCTTTGCGCAGCCGGTGACCTTTGCTTGCGGCGGCCTGCCTTCCGAGGCGACCTGCACTTTTGCTCCGGCAACGGTCACTCCGAGCGGGAGCGCCGTAACGACTACCTTGACGATTACTACGACGGCAGCGCAGTCTTCAGTGCGGGGCGGCATTCACCGGGCTGGAATGACGGGGTTTTTGGCGCTGGGCTGCTTGCTTCTTTTGGTGATGCCTGGAGCTAAACGTGTTGCCGGCTGGAGCGGCTGGTTCGTGCTGCTCTTTGCCTTCATCCTGGGTGGTGCGCTTGTCGGGTGCGGTGGGGGCAGCGGGAGTGGTGGGGGTGGCGGGGGTAGTGGGGGCGGCGGCACGACTCCGAACCCTGGAACTCCAGCAGGAACAAGCACGGTTACAGTTACGGCGACCTCTGGATCTATCACTCCGACAGCTACGCTGCAGGTGACCGTGCAGTAGTTCAGGCCTGCGGGCCCCATAATCGTCCGGCAGGACTTGCAAGAGGAGGGTGGATGTGAGCAGAGGGGGGTTTTTCGCGGCTGTGTTGCTGGCGACGGGTATGATGACGCAAACCGCATCTAGCGACACGAACACGGCGGACCTAAATTCCGTAATGCGACTGCTCGACGCAGCAGCTGCGAAGTTTAGGACAACCCAAGCCGATATTTCCTGGGATCAGTATGCCAAGGTCGTCGATGAACACGAGTTGCAATCGGGCACGATCTACTACAACGGCAATGGTGCGAACACTGAGGTGGCAATTCTCTTCACTAAGCCCGAGGCGAAGTCCGTTGTTTTTAAGGATGGTACTATCCGATATTACCTACCGAAGGTCGATCAACTCACTGTGATTTCGACCTCTCGGAATCGTTCGACGTACCAGAGCTTTCTGGACGTGGGGTTTGGCGGCAGTGGCAAAGACCTGGAAGCTGCCTGGAACGTGAGCACTCTGGGAAACGAACAGATCAGCAATGTTACTGTGGTAAAACTCGAACTCAGACCCAAGCAAGAGAGCGTGCGGCGGAACGTGGAACGTGCATTGATCTGGGTTGATCCAACCCGCGATGTCTCGCTTAAACAAGTCTTCTACAGTCCCACAGGTGATGTCCGCACAGTGATATACACCAACCTCAGATACAATCTGAAGCTTTCACCCTCTGTCTTCGCCATCAAAACCACTGCGAACACGCAGACCGTGTACAAGTGAATTCGTCCCAACCGGGAGTTTTCCAGGAAAATAGTTGTTCCTGTGCCCGCTGCAGCAAGGATGATGGAGAGTGTCAGACCGTCGTGGGAGTTTGGTCGTTACCCCCACATGTAGCTTGGAGCGTAATGTGGCGTAAATCTTTGAGCGCTATTTGGCGTAAGGGGAAAAGCTTCAGATCAGACTTGTCCGATTACGAGACTGTCTCGCGCCGCCGCGACGATCTCCTTCGAGACAGTATCAAGGTTGTTGACCTTCAATATTCGCTCGATCTGAGTCAGAAGACGGGTCAATAGGCGAAAGTTTCCGCCACTCATGCGGATCAGACTGGCAATTACGTCGGGTGCGAGCACTGCATTTGGCAGGGTGACGCCGGCGGGCACCCACCCTTGATTGAGTAGCTCCGTA
The DNA here is from genome assembly GCA_963790935.1 of uncultured Acidobacteriaceae bacterium. Classification (GTDB taxonomy): domain Bacteria; phylum Acidobacteriota; class Terriglobia; order Terriglobales; family Acidobacteriaceae; genus PALSA-350. Next base: position 51,985 of record CAWBRJ010000059.1, read on the forward strand.
ATTTCAGCTTTTTCGAGAGTGCGGAATTCGTGAACGAACCCGATTCTTGAGTAGAACTGCGGAAAGCGAGCAATGCATTTTCGATGCTTCTGTTCAGCATCTTCTCTCTCTCTGGAAGCACATTCTCTCTCCTTTGTCATCTCGACCGAAGCGCACCCGGATTTCCTACTTCGCGCTGCTAGCGGCGACCGCGTGTGCGGCTCTCCGTGAAGAGAGTCGCATGGAGATCCTCAAAGCCACGGGTCTCCATAGGAAATCCGGGGGAGCGGAGTGGAGAGATCTGCGGTTTCTTTTCCTGGCGGGTGGGCCCAGGTCTCAAAAGCGAGACCTGGTGATGACAAGTTCTGTTCCTGCCCGCAATCTGTAAGTTTCCCGTCTGATTCCTCAGGTTTGCTATTTAGCACTTGACAGACGTGGTTTCGATAGAAGAGTCTCTACCGGATAAGTGGTCTGACCTCATATTGCAGAGACTAAAGGTGGTCGTGCCAGCATCATTTCGGAGGATTTCCATGGACGCGTCTTCGTCAAATTGCAGGCGGCTGAGCCGCTTCCTATTGGGTATGTTCTTTTTGATCGCAGCCTTCGCCCTGGCTGTCGACGGCCATTGCCAGACGGCGGGAACAGGCAGCATTCAAGGCACGGTTTCCGACGCCACCGGCGCTGTCATCCAAAATTCAGCCGTCATCCTTACCGATACTGCGACGCAAATCCAGCACTCCGTAAAAAGCGGCGCCGACGGCCTCTATAGCTTCCCCAATATCCCCATCGGCGCTTACACGTTGGATGTCTCGGCGAGTGGCTTTGAACATTACAGCCTGGCGGGGATCGTTCTCGAGGTCGGCAGCAGCATCAATATCAACGTGGCCATGACCGTCGGCCAAGCCGCGCAAAGGGTGGAGGTGCGGGCGAACGGAATTGCGCTACAAACAGAAGATCCCTCGTTCAAGCAGACCATTGACGAAAAAACGCTCACCGAGCTGCCTCTGAATGGCCGCCAGGTTACCTCCCTGATTACTCTTTCCGGCGGCTCCGCGAGTGCTCCCGCAAACGATATGCAGGGAAGCAAAACTTTCTACAGCTCCGTGGTTGTCTCCGTGGCCGGGGGCATGGGCAATGCGACCGACTACCGCCTGGACGGCGGCGACCACAACGACTACATGACGAACGTCAATCTGCCGTTCCCCTTCCCCGATGCGGTCAACCAATTCAGCGTGGAAACGTCAGCGCTGGGCGCACAGAGCGGTCTCCACCCGGGAGGCCTGGTCAATGTTGTCACCCGGTCAGGATCGAACCAGTGGCATGGGACGGCGTTTGAGTTCATCCGCAACAACTACATCGACGCAACCAACTTCTTTTCCACCACAAAGGACACGCTCCACCAAAACCAGTACGGGGGCACCTTTGGAGGCAGGATTATCACCGATAAATTGTTTTTCTTCGGCGGATATCAGCGTCTCAAAGCAGACCAAAGCCAGTCTTTGACCCAGGCCTTTGTACCCACCCCGGCAAATCTTCTGGGAGATTTCTCGGTCACCGATGGAGCGTCTTGCCAGGCAAGCGGAAAGGCAATTCAACTGCTGAACCCGCAGACCGGAGCCCCTTTGCCCAACGATCAAATCAGTCCATCCTATTTTTCTGCCCCTTCAATCGCGCTCGAAAAGTACCTGCCGGCGACCACAGATCCGTGCGGCCTGGTGTTTTATTCGATCCCTTCCCAGCAGGTGGAGAATGAATTCATTGGCCGTGTCGATTGGACTATCAACCAGAAGCACAGCTTGTATGGCCGATATTTCCTGGATGGCTATACCAGCCCGGCATTTTTTTCTCCGACCAACGTGCTGATCACCACCCAGCCGGGAAACGAAGAACGTGCCCAATCTCTTACCATCGGTGAGACCTACATCATCAACTCGCACTTTGTGAATTCTTTCCATGCGACCGGATCAAGACGGCGTGACGACCGCGGCGCTGCCGCTCAGGGTATCGGCCCCAGCACCATCGGCATCGACTCCTATGCTCCGCTCGACAATTTCCTGGAGCTCACAGTAACCAACAAGTTCAGCACGTACTGCGGCACCTGCGCCCAAGCCGCGTTCAATGTAAACACGTTCTCCTTTACCGATGACGTCAACATGTTGTTGGGCAAGCACCAGCTTGCGTTCGGGGGCGAGTACGTGCGCTCCCAGCTGAACATCAACAACTTGTATGAAAGCAACGGCGACTTCACGATAACCGGCGTTTACAGTCAAAAAGGACCGGCCGGGACAAGCAAAGGAGGAACCGGTGCGGATGCCAATCTGGATTTTCTCACCGGCGCCCTGAACGCCTACCAGCAGAGTAAAGCGCAGCAGAATGCTTTGCGGGCGCCGATTCCGAGCCTCTATGTTCAGGACATTTTTCACGCGACGAAAAGACTGGTACTCTCCGCAGGCGTCCGCTGGGATCCTGAGTACATACCGATCGACAAGTTTCGCCGTGGGTCTATCTTCAACATGAACGACTTCCTAAGCAATACGCACAGCACTGTGTTTCCCAATGCGCCCGCGGGCAGTTTGTATTACGGGGATGCAGGGGTTCCGGCGGGATTCACACAGAACTCACCCTGGCAATTCTCTCCTCGAGTGGGAATTACCTTTGATCCCACGGGACAAGGTAAGACGGTGTTACGCGCAGGTTCCGCGCTGGTGTATGACGAGCCGAACTTCTTCACCGCACAGCGAGTCAATCAGAATCCACCGTTCGCCACTGCAATTTCGAACGTGCCCGGGAATGAAGCTCTGAACTTTGCCAGCCCGTGGTCCAATGGCAGCACACCCTCCAACCCGTTTCCGCTGCCGTTCAAACCGCCGGCTTCCACCACCTTCGGAAACCAGGCACAGTTCATCGTGCTGCCGGCGCACTTCCACCCCACCTACACCTTCCAGTGGACTGCCAGCCTGCAGCAGGAATTGCGTCATGGCTGGCAATTCCAAATCGATTACATCGGGAGCCAGTCCAGCTTCGTGGCGTTGGGACTTCCGCTGGATCCGGCCGTGTACATTCCTGGCAGCTCCACTCTTGGCAACACTTCTTCGCGCTATTTGTTAACCCTGGATAATCCCTCACAAGGCAAAAAATATGCCGGCGGCGGTTCCGGTTCAATTCTGATCAGCGATGGGGCGAATGCCTCCTACAATGGAATGATCGCCACGATTCAGCATCGTCTTTCCTCCGACTTTAGCTTCTTCTCCAATTACACTTGGTCGCACTGCTTTGACATCGAAGACGCGCAAGGAGATTTTGCCACGTACCACCGTGCAGAATCCGAACGACATCCGTGGCGATCGGGCAAACTGCGGCTTTGATCATCGGGCGATCTTCAACGCCGCATTGGTGGCAGACAGCCATTTCCCCTTGAGTGGCTGGAAGTCGCTGGCTTTGAACAATTGGGAATTGGCTCCGCTGTTGCAGATTCATGATGGCTCTCCGTTCACTGTGACTTCAGGCGTGGATAACTCGCTGACGGCAACCGGCAATGACCGCCCCAATATGGTCAACCCCAACGACATCTACACCAACAAGACGCTCACCAAGACCAATGCGGGCAATCGGAATTTCCTCAATGCTTCCGCGTTTGCGCAAAATGCAAGCGGGACCTTTGGGGATGTCGGCCGAAATTCTGTACGTGGTCCCAAGTACGTTCAGTTGGACGCTCAGCTGAGCCGGTACTTCCCGATTGGTGAGAGAGGTTCAAGCTGGATTTCCGGCTGGAAGCGTTCAACGCTCTCAATCACCCGGACTTTAGCAATCCTGCGAGCGCGTCGCTGGTCTCATCGAGTTTCGGCCAGGTCACCAGCACCGTCACTGGTTATGGGGCTCGGGTCTTTCAGGGTGGGCTCAAGTTCATCTTTTGAGCACCACCCTGCCTGGCGCAAATCGGTTAAGATTCATCCGAGACACCTTCAGCCGATCCACTGGGGCAGCTATGGCAAGCGAAAGAAATGATACCGCCGATAACCAGCTTACGATGAAAGTGGTGGGCCATATTCAGTCGCTTATCCAAAGCGGCGTCCTTAAGGCCGGGGATAAAATTGTTGCGGAGCGGGAATTTGCTAACCAACTGAAGATCAGCCGCGCCAGCCTGCGGGCGGGCATCGGCTACCTGGCTGCGATGGGGGTGTTAAAGGTCAGGCATGGAGTGGGGACATTTGTGGCCGAAGGAGCGCCCTCTCTGCATGCATTCTCGATGCACCTGCTGAGCGCCCTGCAGGGATTTAATCCCAAGCAAATGTTCGAAGCCCGCCTGGTACTCGAGAGCAGCCTCGCGGCCATGGCGGCGGAACGCGGCAATGACGAGCAGTTTGCGGCCATGGCAGAAGAAGTCACCGACATGTACGCCACGTTTGACGATCCTCAGGAATACCTGATTCATGACGTCCGCTTCCATCGGGAGATCGCTGAGGCTGCGGGGAATCCAATCCTGGGGATACTGATGGAGACGGCAGTGAGTGCGATGTACGATGCACGCCAGCGGACGGTTGAATACGCTGTGGACCTGAGACAATCTGCGGAGATGCATCGCGCGATTTACCACGCGATTCGCGCCAGAGATGCGGTGGGCGCGCGCAAAGCGATGGAGCAGCATCTGCTTCTTGCGGAAAGTGCCCAGGTGAAGGAAGCGGCGCTCCCGAGCCACAACGGCGCGCGCCGGCGCAGCACAAATGGGCGTCCGCGGGCAGTGGAAAGCAAACGCCGGGCCCGAGCGAGCGAATAGATAAGCTTACTTCTGCTGAACGTTTGCCTGCTCAAGCATGATCAGGGGTGGCCCACTTGCAACCTTCACCGCGAAGTCATCTGTGGTTACGGTCGCATTGCTGATCGTCATGCCTTGCTGCGCGGCGATATGCACCCCGGTCAAGGCGATCGACGTAATCGGACTTTCAGGCAGGCCAACGATGAATCCCGCAGTTTTCGCACCCGTCGCTTCCAGATTGGTAATGCGGATATCGTGAAATCGCGGAGTGAGCCGGGTGACCGGCTGCGCCGAGTCGTGGTCCGGAATATGCGGGTAGTACTCGGTGATCAGGATGGGAGTCCCCACATCTTCCATGGTCAAATCGCGAAAATCGAAATTGCCGATGTCCCCGCCGCGATCGCGATTCGATTTTATCCGCACCCCGTTTGCCGTTCCCTTGAACCGCACGCGGGCTACATGAACATTTTGCACGCCGCCCGACACCTCGCTGCCAATGGACAGACCATGCCCGTGTAAGAAGGTGCAGTCTGAGATGGTGATATCTCGACTCGGCGCATCCGGTCCAGGTGAGTTGGCCTGGCCGGATTTTATGGCCACATCGTCATCTCCTACATCGGCATAGACGTGCTCGATTTTGATATTGCTGGAGGAGAAAGGATCAATCGCATCCGTATTCGGAGAGGAGGGATCTGCCAGTACTTTGATATTGCGAATCGTCACATCGTCGGAATAGTAAAGAACAATCTGCCAGAACGGGGAGTTCTGCACCGTCACACCCTCCATAAGAATCTTGTGCCCGTGATCAAAGACAATCAGACGCGGCCGGAGCATGCCCTGCCCCATGATGCCGTGGTCGGCCTGGGCGCGGGCCTGCTTCCACCAGCTCTCACCGGCTCCATCGATCACGCCGCCGCCGGTGATCGAGACGTTGCTCGCATTGGTTGCGCTCACCAGCGACTGCAGACCAGGGTTTCGGAACTCGGTCTTCTTTGGATAGTCATCATGGTTGCTGGAGCCTTCGAGCGTAGTACCTTGCGCAATGTCCAGATCGATATTGCTCTTGAGAACGATCGGACCGCTCAGAAAGGTGCCCCCGTCCAGCAGGACCTTGCCTCCACCCTTTTTGGCACACGCATCGATGGCCGCCTGGATCGCGTTTGTATTCATGCTGGTTCCATTGGGGGTTGCGCCGTAGGCGCGCACATCGCAAGTGGCGGCGAAGGCGTTGCTCCCGGCCGCTAGTGCAGTGACGAGAATTATGCAAAGGCGCCTTTCCGAGGCCATGGTGATTCCTCCCTGTGGTACGAAAATGGAGTGGTCTGACCTCCGGTGATGAGGATAAATGCTTTTCGTGAGTGTTGGCTAGAATCAGCAAGCCACTAGGGCAAAGAACGTTTGTGAGTATCGGGGAAAGAAACCGCAGGTCCCTCCACGACAACACGCTTTTGGGCTCTATCCCCGCAGCAATCGCCGGGTGCCACGGAAAACAACCCGCTAAGCGGGGGCAATTTGATAGGTCTCGCCGGCCCGAGTGTCAAAAGTTACCACGTCATCGTTAAGCGCGACCTGGACCTGTCCATGATCGCTGCTCCGAATGACCCGCAGTCCTTTGCCGGCCCACGGAGATACGAGTTTCGCCGTCTTTCCCTTTTCGCTGTACAAAGAGAAATGCGTCACCTTGTTGCCATCGTAGGTTGCGCTCACAAGGAATGCACCTACAGCACGAAGGTTCTCGAAGCGCGCTGGACCTAACTTATGAGTATTAGGAAAGACCCGCATAGGACCTGCGTAGCTCTGCATCAAGCACTCGTTCAGGACGGCCGTCAATGAGAAATTCTCACACCAAAAGCCCATGTGCATCATATAGTCGAAATCGAGTGCCTGAGCATAGCGGCCTCCCGATTGACGAACTCGATCATTTGCTACGTCGTTGGGTAGACTGCAATACCGCACTTCTTTTTTGAACCATTCGAGGTCGAGCATCCCAAGGCGTGCGCGGATCAATGGCTGGAAAACCAGGTCGTTTCCGCCTTCCAGGCTGATCGTGCGGGCTGTCCGCTTAGCAATGTCCCAATACTGGCTGTTTAGTCCTATGCCGACCTGTTCCCCAGGAAAGACTGGAGCCAGAGTTACAGGGATATTGTAAATATGGCCAACTGGAGCGGTTACGACATCTACCCAAATCTCGCCGTCAGGTCCAGTTGCGGTGGGGTAAGGCGCCAGGTTCGCACAGATTTCGCTCCAACGTGCACGCTCGCCTTCGTCTACTGCAAGAATAAAAGAAGCATCTACGACGGCTTTGAGCAGAAACTGTGTAAGAGCAAGGTCAAGAATGGAGTCCTGGTTGAGACGCTGGTCGACGGTGAATCCCCAGTTCTCTGACGACACGGTTGGACTGAAATGGTATTTACTATCGTCAGTCCTCTTAACGTAGGCAGCGATGAACCGCGCGGCTTCTCTTAGAATTGGGTATACGCGGCGTAGGTAGTCGCTATCCTGCGTATAGAGATATTGCCACCATAAACTCTGCACCATCCATGGGGTCATTCCAAACTGATAAGCCCAGGGCGGCACTGGATAAGCTACGATTTGGCTAGGCGCTGGATACGTAGATACTGGAAACATGGCGCCCGGAAGTCCGAAATGTTCTTGCGCGAATTTCGTTGCGATGGGAAAGATGTTCTCACAGAGCTCCACAAAAGGTAAGTGTTGCTCGACATGGTTGCTGGAAAAGACACCCCAGTAGAGCTGTTCGCAGTTGTAGTCTGCGTGATAATCACCGTGCCACGAGGTCCCGATGTCGCCTGCCGACCAGTTTGCGAACAAGCCTGGCGCCACCTTATTCGGCCGCAAGCAACAAGCTAGGAAATATTGATTCTCGTACCAGATACGTTCTAAGTCGCGATCGTTGAACTCAACCGCAGAATGAGACCAGAATTCATTCCAGTTCAATTCGGAGTTGCGCCGAATATTTGGCAATTCCGATTTCGAAAGTTCTGCGACGCGCTCACGTGCAACGGTTTTGGTATCGAGGTCCTCTGTGGAAAAAGCATGGTTTTGCGGAATGGAGATCCAGTCGTGGCCGCTTGGGGTGGTCTTTGCCTGTTGCTGAAGGCGCCTTCTCAGAATGGAATCGCGAGGGGTGGCCACAAAGGCATCCATGCGGAGAACTTGCTGTGTCGCGGGCTTTAGGTGCACATCTAAACTACGCTCTGCCGGTTCTTGAGACCAGCGCCCGGAGATGCGCCCTGACAACGAGAAATTGCGGTCTTTGTCCGTGGCAGGTGGAGACGGGCGGTCGGCAGTCGGACCTAATGCGGGAAGGTATTGAAACGCATGGAACTGGGCAAACGCAGGAAGGACCTCCGCTGATGTCTCTGGGGCCGGCAGTAGGTCGGGGGCGTCCTTGCGCTTGCCTGAATCGAAAGACCCGGCATGGAAGCCGTCAACCTCCGGCGAATACACAACTGATCGCAGTGGCAAGAGTTGATCAGTGGAAGCGGAAATGAGTCCCGTTTCCCAGTCGACGAAGACGGACATTCGAACTGTATCGCTCCCACCCTCGACGTTTGTGAGTTTCAAGGTTAAGGTGAACAAGCCCGTAGCAAGGTCGAGAGTATGTTGGCTTGGCGCGACCAATGTAGGATCCCAGTTGATCCAGATGGTTCCACAGGGCCAAGGTCGAGGCCACTTTTTGCCATCATAGGAACTTGCGACTCTTTCGGAATACTCGCGGAAAAAGTCGATCTTGGTTTCCAGATAAAGCAGATCTGGCTTTCCCTTCTTTTTGGCTTCTTCACTGGCACGTTGCCATAGTTGAAGCACCTCACGAAACGGGAGCACATGGTCTGCGATGTCCTCGCTCACGCGAATGTCCCAGCAATCGTTCTTGCCAATGTGAATGGCAAGCGCATCCGGACGGACAACTACACATGCGCCGACATCACCGTTGCCCAGTAGCATCCCGTCGAAGAATGAGGGGCTCGGGACGTCACGTACGATCATGTGTCTCCGGGCAATCTCGAAGGCGTTGAGATGCTCACCCGCCGAGATCCCTGTGGTACCGCCGTCTGAAGCAACACTGGGGGGCGAATGGAGTGCGGCGAGGGATGCCAAGGCCGAGGTTTGAAGAAACTCCCTACGACTGGTTCTCATACTGGATCCCTTCTCCGGTTGCTTCACGAGAATTGGACTTGGCATTCCGAGTGGCCTGGCTCAAGGCAACAGCTACGTGTGGTCGCCTTCGATCTAGGCATGCAGACCAATGATGCGGTCTTACGCGAAGTGCTGCGAGTGGAATTGAAGGACGAGGCGTCATGTGATATAGGCCGGCAAATATCCGTGTACGTCAACGTCCCGCAACTTTACCCAATAGAACTCTGGCCTGTCAAGGAATCGCAAACTTTTCTCAGTGGCGGAGCTCAGAGCGGTGGTCGTCACAGAGGATCTGCCCACAAAATTCTTGAAGGCCCAATGTACTGCCAAAAAATTATCCTTGACAACCTTTCACTCCAACAGATATTCGGTCGCCACACTTACGGGTACGTACACGGTAAATCCTGTTTGAACGTTGAATTGGAAATTTCGCGGACAAAAGTTTCGTAGACAGGAAGCTGTGAAAGAATCGCGTTTGCCAAGGAGGAATCTCTCTTCAGTTTGGCGATGACTGCTCCTGTTCTGAGGCAGAGTGAACGAGCATGTGCGGCTGGCATATGGGTTGCAGAGGCGAACTGAACACCTTTTGTCGGATTTTAGCGGTAGGTAGACCTGGACGCGACCATTTTAGGCGAGTACCGCTGCGCTGAGCTTGCGCGCCATGCTAAACCAGCGCGTGATGTTGTAAATCAGACAAGCCCAGGTCGCTTCCATCGAGGCTTCCATCTTCCGCGACATCGAAAATTGAAGACAAACGAAATCCCAGGAAATCGCGGAGGGCTTTCCTCTGCTTTCCGAATTGACAGCAACGTGCTGGAACCCAAGCGCCAGCAGCTGAAGCCAGGGCGGACTCGCCGAGTGCGTAAGTCAGCTCGACCGGCCGTTCTGCTATCCGATTCCCTTTCGCAGCGCTGTCGCATCCATCACAAACACCTTGAGCCTACGGGCCACTTACACGTCCGAAATGGTTTGGCATTCTCACTTCTTGGCGTCATATCGGCCCACAAATTATCGATTACGTGATCGAGCAAGGCAAACTGAAAGGCCGAAAGGCTGGTGGTTGATGTATGAAATACGGCCACGATTTTAGCTTCTTCGGTCTGGGTTTAGAGTCGGCATGAAACTGGGTTCTGGAAGGACACGGCTTCAGCCCGAGTGCTCCGGAGCATGTATTTTGGTTGTCTCTGCTCTCATGTTTTGTAGCAGGGCACGACTTTATCGGCCGCAGCCTGAACCGAGCCCCTGCCACTGTGTATCCCGCACGAATTGTTCTTCAGCGAGAGACCCAAACCTTAAAAGCGAGACCTGGGCTGGCTTTCCCTTGGGCTGGCAAGAGCGGACTACTGCGCCGGCGCCCTTAGAACGGTGGGAACAATCTTATCGATGGTGTAGTTTGCCGGCACCTGGAACAATGTTACGTCGGGCGATCCCTGCTGAATGTTCTTGAGGGTATAGCTTGTTTCACCAAAGCGCGGATCACTCTGCGTGCTCTGAATCACGAGCTTCAGCTCTGACGAGTACCATGTTTCGCGGATGATATTGAGGTCTCGATCGTTCCCAATCGTGCCCGCGGGAATGGTGCTGGTAGTGCGTGTTCCGGTGACCTGAACGCCCTCAAGCGTCTTCGTACCGAGAGACTCTGTCTTCGGTTGCACGCCCTTGCTGAGTTGAGGGAAGAAGGGCCGATCCTGCACCGCAAAACCTTGCACCGCGTCGCCTACCGGACCGGCGCCGGATACAATCAATCCTTTTTCCGCACCCCCCAAGGAGCTCGGGGCGGCGGACACACTGAATCCACCTTCTGCCCTTACAACCGTTCCAGGCGGCACTGAGGGCACGAGAAATACATGAGCGACCTTGCTATCAGAGGTATAGTCGATGTGCTCCTGGGCAACTGGATCGAAGATAGTGGTCAGCATCTGGCTGTTTCCGGAAGAAGATTCTGCAGATTTCCACGGGCCCATCGTGCTCAGTTTCTGGACGCGTACGGTTCTGCCATCGCCATCACGCGCAACGGTTGCTGTAGTGGTTTGGACGATATGGGAACCATCCGCCAGAGTCTGCTTCATCTCGGTGATAGCCTGCGCCTGGTATGGTTCGTTTTTAACCACTGCAGCATTATCTTGTAGACCGGCCATACCGGCTGTGGAAACGATTGTGACCTGTCCAGGTCCCATGAGCGGCGTGCCCTGAATATCAAGTTGAGATACGTTCGCTTCCTGCTGATGAAGGATTGAGGTGCAGGGTGAATGTTCAGAGCAATCCCCCTGGCTCACCGTAACCTGCACCTGTGCTTTGCCGCTGCGGGCGACACAAAAAGTCAAACAGGCAAAAACCATCAGCCGGCAGTGGAATGTCCTTGGATGCAAGCGATTCATTTCTTCTCCTTAACTACTTCCAGGGGCAGAGGCACGCTGATAGACCGCGGCAAACCGTCATCCCCTAATGTGAGCTCGGCAACCACCCGGCGATCGTGAAGAGTTGCGTTCATCGGGAAACCCAGCGACACCAGCTCCGTTTGAGACATCGACACGCGAATGGTCGCGTCTGTTCCGGTGTCAATCGCGCTATTAGAATAGGGGAGGCGGACGACCATTCGCCGAGCGGTTGTGTTTGGCGCCAACCGGGGCAACGAATGAGTCGTTCTTAGCGGCTTGATCTTTTCCGGCCGAACCGCCGATTCAGCGACGGTACCGATGCTGGAAGACTGCTTTGGTGGGGCAACTCGTAAATCAATTCCCGCTCGCAGCCGTTCAGACCGGTGAATATTAACGACAACTACTGCCAGAGACCCGATGAGGATAAGCAAGGCGACGGCCAAGGCTGGCCTGAGCCACGATCGAAGGCCCACTCGTGGGCTGCCAAGCCGTCGTCCCGGCCCAACTCCACCCCCCAATCGCTGGTACGACAGAAGGCGAAGACGGTCTCTGAGGGCGGGGGGTGGATCTTGCTGCGACAGGCTCCTCAACACGCCCAGCAGATATTCCATGCGGGGTGCATCGGCGGTTTCTGTGCTCGTTGATCGCTGTTCCACCATGCAGGTCCTCTTATCCTTCTTACTCTGGCCGGGTCGCAGACGCTTTCACTTCATCCGCGGCCGGTCCCTGCATTTTCTCCGCCAGCAACGCCTTGGCGCGATTCAAGCGCGAAGCAACGGTTCCTTCGGAGCACTGCAGAATAGCGGCGGCTTGCTGATAACTCTTTTCCTGCAGGCTGCACAAAACGATTGTCTCGCGATAAGGGTGCGGCAGATCGAGGATCGCACTGTAAAGCAGCTTCAGCTCAGACTCCGCCGCAAGCAGGATTTCGGCATCTTGCACTCGATTCTCACGGCAAAACCTATCCAGAAATCGCTCCCATTCAGGCGTTTCAAAAACACTCTCCAACGAAGCAAACCTATAGGTTTTGCGACGCTCCTCCCGGGCAAGATTTCTTGCGATTCCGAGAAGATACCCTTCCAAGGCTCCCTTCCCGGAGTCAAATTGTCCCATCGTCCCGGAGCATATTTTTTCAAGAATCGCCACAAATACTCCCTGGGTCAGATCTTCAGCGAGGGCAACTGACCCCGTCATATGCACCAGAAACCAATACACGGAACGCCGGTGGCGGTCATAAAGCTCCAAAAAAGCGGGCTCATCTCGTTGCTTCAGGCGCTCGACGAGTTGACCCTCGGGATCAGCGTTGTCCTTCGAGGCCTTTTTCCTGTTGCCAGTTCGAGACCACAGCAATGAATGTCCCCTGCTTTGTATTGCATCTTCGACGCAAAAGCTTCCTGGCCGTTTAAACTTTTTCGCGTAAGCAGGGGGCGCATTCGGCGTTCCACGTTCGATGGAAAAGGCGAGCGGCACAAACGAACCTTAGCTTGCTGGCTTGGGCGTCGGAATTTCCTCGATCTTGTAATCTGCCCGCGCCTGGAACAATGTTTGATCAGGCGGACCCTGCTGAATATTTTTGAGGGTATAGGTTACCTGGCCAAAACGCGGACCATTTTGTGATCTGATTGGGACGACATGAAGACGCTATCAGCAAGAATTGTTCCAGCCGCAGCGGTTCTGCTTCTTGCCCTTATGGCTCTGCTTGCGGGCGGGTCTGCCCGACGCGAGTCCGTCACCATTGATGAAGTGGCGCACATCGGGGCGGGCGTGAGCTATCTGCAGAAGCTGGACATGCGGTTGAACGAGGAACACCCTCCACTGGCGAAGGTGCTGGCCGCCGCGCCGCTTGTGGTTCGCGGCGTGCACGCCGACTATTCCCAGGTGTCGTGGACGTTCAGCGGCAATGGAATGTTCAAGCAGATGCTCGGCGAATGGGTCTTCGGCCACTGGCTGATCACTCGCTGGAATGACCCTGTCGCGACGGTCTTCTGGGCACGGCTACCCATGCTTTGTTTGACGCTTGGTTTGGGGTTCGTTCTCTTTCGCTATGGCTCACGCCTCGGTGATCCGTGGGGAGGACTGCTCTGCCTTTGCGCTTACGCCACCATGCCTGTCATGCTCGCGTTTGGCCCTTTGGTCCTGACCGACATCGCAATCACATTGTTCTTCGTGCTGACATTGTGGGCCTTTGCCAACATGTGGCGGTCTCCATCGCGCGGGACGATGCTACGATTCGGCCTCGCCTTTGGCGCGGCACTGCTTACCAAGTTTTCTGCAGGACTTTTGTTCTTCTGTTTTGCTGCATTCATTCTCAGCCTCCGCTGGCGTCCGGCGCCGGAACAGCCGCGAGACAAGGCAGAGCTTCGGGCATGGCGTCGTTTGCGATTGCGGAGTCTCACCAAGGGCATCTTAATGGCTGCACTGGTCGTCTATGCCGTCTACTTTGTCCTCTCGTGGAACGAGCCAACCGACTCACTGGGTTTTCTGGGACAGAACATGGTGGCCCTGCTGTTGCGCAGGATGCTTATGCCACCCTGGATCTACCTGCGGGGTCTGGCGATCTTCACCTTTACCGCAAAGCCGGCTGCTTTTATTCTGGGGCACTCGTACCCGCATGGGGTGTGGTTCTACTTTCCGGTCTTGTTCTTGCTGAAGTCCCCGTTAGCCTTTCTCATTTTGCTGGTTCTCGCGCTGGTGGCTGGGCTGGTTACAAAGGTTCGTCCCGTACGCCTCGCCGTGATCCCTGAAGGGATGGAGTTGCATTGGCGGGCGGTGTGGGTTTTCCTTGTGGTCTACAGCGGTGCATGTATCCTCAGCCGATTCCAGTTCAGTATCCGCCACTTCTCGGTTTCCTTGGCCCTGCTGGTGCTCTTGCTGGCGCCACTGCCGCGCACGCTCGGGTTGCTGCGACGCTCGGGTTGGTCTGCCGCCCGCGCCGGCGTCTGGCTCACGGTCGCGTTGGCGCTGGCATCGGTTGCGACCGCAGTCCGGGCCTATCCCTACTATCTTCCATTCCTGAACTCATTGAGCGGCGGCCGTCCCGGCTACGATTTGGTGAGCGACTCCAATCTCGACTGGAACCAGGGCTTTTTCGATGCGGAGAATTTCGTACGGCAACGCGGTTTGACCCGCGTCTGGATCGATGAGTATGGGTTTTCGGATCCCTCGGTGTATATCCCTGAAGCGCGATTTTGGAATTGTCAGGAGGCTGCGCCAGAAGATGGCGGCCAGTGGGCCATCGTATCCGCCAACATGATTGAGGACAGTCACGACTGTGTCTGGCTGCTGCGCTTTCCGCATGAAGCCCTGGCAGGCGGCAGCATGTATGCTTTTGAACTCCCGGGCGTGATTCCTCCGGCGGGAACTCCTGGCGGTCCACCGTTGCCTGAGAACTATCACAAATTCGCACACATTCCTTTGCCCGGAGACGGTCGGCTCATGTTTCTCGACAGCGTCCGCGATCCACAACAGCTGCAGCCGACCTGGGACCGCGTGATCGCACTGGCGGCGCAGACGCAGAAACAACAACAAAACACAAAGGCCAAGAGATAGGGCGCAGTCCACCCCGAACAGCACAGTGTGGTGGGACGAATGGTGATTATTTCGTCTGTTCCTTCAATGTGTGTCCCTTCAATGTGGTGAGTGCAAAGGAGTCGCGCATCCGAAGCCAGGGTGAACTCCGTTCGCGAGCCAAACCGGCAAAAATCGACAAATTCTGACGCCTGCGAACCCAAAAAAAGAAAATGCAAAAGTCGTGGCCCTTTTGAACGCGCTGGCGCGCCTTAGTAGGTGAAGGCAGTTGTCAGACACCTGCCAAAAAGGAGAATGACCATGAACACGATTTCGAAATTGACCTCCCGCGCAAGTCTTTTCGTCACCGCTCTTGCTTTGCTGTCGCCTGCACTCCATGCGCAGGTTCAGGAACAGAAAGTCAAGGTCAACGTACCGTTCGCTTTCGAGAGCAGCAAACACCAGTATGCGGCCGGCCTTTACACCATCGACAGGCAGGACCCGAATGTCGTGCTCATCACTTGCGCTTCGGAATCCGGGTTAGCAATCGCCCAGGTTGTGAATGGTAAGGTCAGCTGAGAGCAGCAAGGCGATATTTCGCAAGAACGGCAACGGATACTACCTGGACGAGATTGTGATTGCAGGAGACAGCCGCAGCATTCACTTTCTTCACCCAAAAGCAAAGCAGATGGAGTCGATAGCCGGAAATAAAGTTGCAGACACCGGTGTGGAGATTGCCCTTTTATCAACGCGGTAGTGTTTCGTGAGGATCGAAAAATGAGGTCAATTATAGCAGGCGCCCACCCATGAAACCAGCGACTGGTGTCATGGGTGGGCGCCGCTTTGCAGATTTTGCACGTCTTCAGTGAGTGCGCAACTGAGTTAGGCGGTTACTCGCCAGAAATATATGATCGTGGTCTCTTTCTCAGCGCTGCGCAGGGGTGCCCTGGCGGCAAAGGATGCAGCACGCTCAGCGGAGACGGCATTAGTTTCTTGCCCTTTCTGAAAGTTCTACTACTAGGGACGTTTGGCCGGAGATCGGGTCGTTCTCAAAGCTCGCAGTAAAATCTAAACGGGTCGCCGGCCAGGTGACCCGTTTTTCCCTTTTGCGAAGCGCCGACGAAAAACGAATCACGCGCGAAATTCATGGCGGAGGATTTGTGGTCAATCCATGACCACTATTCCTGACCACTAAATTCCCAGCTCGGCAATTGCCGCTGGGGCATTGTTGAGCAGCCGCTCCCTATATGCCGGATCCACCCAAGCGCGCGCCACCGAGCACCGTTGCGCGGTCCAATCTTGTTTTCGTAAGCGTCTACCAGCGCATCCAATGCGGCCCGATCTACCGGGCCTTTTCTACCAGAAACGATTCCAGTGCCTTGGTTCGCAGCGCCAGATCGGACGGAACAACCTGGTGGTCGTGAAGATGGTCATGATCATGTACGGACATAAGTTTGAAACAGCCATTACAGCTTTCGGTCTCAGCCGAGTTTCTGCTTTGGCATCCTCGATGGCGAAAATCTTAACACCGAGCCACCTTCGTTTAGTGTTGGCGTTCAAAATTCCTTCACCGTGTTCTTCCTGCCGGAATTGATCTTCAAATCTCAAGAATTTGCGGGACAAAGAATTTGCAGAGCGATTCGTGGCCAGACGGAGAGTGTGTCGGAGATAGATAGGTGATCAGCGAAGAAACCTGTATGGGAGCGCGGGAATTTCGTATGATTCGCCTATGAGTAAGCGGTTTCGAGTTTGTAGCCTGGATCAAGAGTTTTTGTTGCCTCCTTCGCTACAAGACTGGCTGCCGGAAGACCACTTGGCGCGGTTTATAGCGGATGTAGTCAATGAACTCGATTTGTCTGCCATCTATGCTGAGTACGAACGGAAGGACGGTCGAGGGCTGTCGGCGTATCACCCGCTGCTGATGACCCGGTTATTGCTCTACGGATACTGCATCGGAATAACCAGCTCCCGGAAGATCGAGAAGGCGACCTACGATAACTTAGCATTTCGCTATCTGTCTGCCGACCAGCATCCTGACCACGATACCCTGGCTGCGTTTCGTCAGGAGCATCTGGAGGCACTGGCCGGCTTGTTCGTACAGGCCCTGAGGTTATGCCAGAAAGCTGGTTTGGTGAAGTTGGGCAACGTAGCCATCGATGGCACCAAGATGAAGGCCAACGCCAGCACCCACCGCTCAGTGGATTACCAAAAGATCAGCGAACGCGAGCAACATTGGCGATCCGAAGTGGAACGATTACTGAACCAAGCGCAGCAAACAGATCAACAAGAAGACCAACGTTTTGGCGTCGGCCAACCAGCCGATCCGTTGCCCGACGACTTAGCGAGTGCGCAAAAGCGCTTGCAGCGGCTCCAGCAGGCCAAGACGGAACTAGAGCAAGAAGCAAAAGAGCAGTTGCAAGCTCTTGGCGCCCTTCCCCTGCGCAAACGCGGCCGCCCCAGCAAAGGGGAGCAAACCAGCCAACCGCCAAAGGATCGGAAGCAGCGCGAGAAGGAGAAGAAGCAGCGCCTACGAGCTAGAAAGAACGCCGCTGCACCGGGCCGTCAGTATAACTTCGTCGATCCCGACTCGCGGGTGATGAGAGACAACGGGCAGAAATGCTTTGTGCAAGCTTACAATGTCCAGATCGCAGTGGACGCACACGCTCAAGTCATCGTGGCCGCCGAGTTAACCCAACAAGCCATCGATCGGCAGCAGTTGCTGCCGCTTGTAAAAAGTGTATGCAGCACCGCCCAGGCCACTCCAGACACCATCACCGCAGATGCGGGCTATTGGGACACGACCAGCCTGCAGGATCCGTCGTTGAAGGGAATTGAAGTCCTGGTTTCACCTGACTCCAATCCACAACCACCTGGAGCGCCGCTGCCTCCCAGTGCACCTCGCAACGAGGAAGCAATCCGCATGAGAGAGGCCCTGGCCAGCCAAGAAGGAAAGGCTCGCTACGCTCTACGAAAATCCACGGTCGAACCAGTCTTTGGACAGATCAAAGAAGCTCGCGGCATCCGTAGATTTCGCCCACGAGGCCTATCCAAGGTGACCTCGGAATGGAAACTCATCTGCGCCACGCACAATCTCTTAAAACTATTCCGCTTCCGTGCTGCCATTGCCTGTGCATAAGCGATTCACGGCAACGTTCTGCCTCTGCATGCCTTTGCCTCTCCATCTCCGAATGGCAAGAACAAAACCCCTGGCTCACGTTCCAGGATAATAAGGCGGCACCGCAGCATTTATCTCTCTTTCCTGTTTCTTAGACCGATTGTCAGGACTTCTCTCCGACACACTCCTGAACTGGCACTTAATGAAAATAGAAAACCATTCCTGATCGTCGTGCCCATTTTGTGCCCGTCAGCGAAAGCGTGGACTCTTGACAGATTCGTAGCAACCTCGGTTTTCCCAAAGTACCCGTCCCGTCTGACGACTAAACCCGGGAAAATGGCCCACGAATGAATTTGTAAAAGGCGTGCTAGAATCGCGTTAATTTTGCGCCGGGACTGCAGTAAGGGGGGCAAGATGTATACCAATGGAGTCCGATGGATTCGGTGGCGCTTCCGCTGTTTCCCCCTCTTGCAATCTGTCCTTCTTCTCGTTTTTCTGGTTTTGGCCTCTTCAGCCTGTCGACAGTCCGCCCCTTCGACTTCCCCAACAACCATTACCCTCATGGAATGGTTAGACAGGGAGTATCAGGACCCACGCAACGAGGAAATCAGCGAGTTTACCCGCGAGACCGGGATTCACGTCAAAGTTCTGCCCTCGCCCGAAGGTCCTGTGGAGCAATTGGCGATGTGGAAGAGTCTTCTTGAAAGAGGGGCCAAGATCCCGGATGTTTATGCCGTGGACGTGATCTGGCCGAAGATTCTGGCGGATAACCTGATCGACCTGAAGAACTATGTACCTGCCCAAGAGATCGCGGACCATTCGCCTGATCTGGTTGCGAACAATACGGTAGATGGAAGATTGATCGCGCTTCCGTACAACGTCGAGGTCGGTCTTCTTTATTACCGTACCGATCTGCTGCGTAGATACGGCTTCCGGAGTCCGCCGAGAACCTGGGACGAGCTGGAAATCATGGCGGCACGTATTCAGCAGGGGGAGCGGGTCAAAGGCCACAAGAGCTTCTGGGGCTTTATCTGGCAAGGTGCGCCAACCGAGGTATTGACTTGCAACGCGCTCGAATGGCAGGAGTCGCAAGGCGGCGGTGCAATCATCGACGATGGCCGCATCACAGTGGACAATCCGGAAACGGTCCGTGCCTGGGAAAGGGCGGCGCGCTGGGTCGGCTCTATATCGCCACGGGGCGTGCTCGCCTATCGTGAATGGGACACCCAGAACATTTGGAAGGCGGGCGACGCCGCTTTCATGCGCAGTTGGAATGGTTTGCCGGGCCCTTACCGTTTGGGCCCAACCGAAACACCGAGCGTCGATGCGAAAAACTATGACTTCGCTCCGTTGCCGGCAGGCAAGGGGGGAAACGTAAGCACATTCGGCGGTCATGGCTATGCCGTGTCCAAGTATTCGGCGCAGGTGGAAGCAGCGGTAAAGCTGGTCCGCTTTTTGTGCCGCCGCGATACCGAACTCAAGCGCCTGCGGACCTACTCAGGAGTTCCCACGATCCCTGACTTGTATCAAGATCCTGGCGTACGAGCCGCGACCCCTTATCTCGAGTCCGTGCAGAAAGTGTATAAAGAAACTTTTGCTGCACGACCTTCTGCAGTAACCGGAAAGAAGTATCCCGAGGTATCGCGCGCCTATTTTGAAGCGGTTCATTCGGTCCTGACCCGGCAGAAGACAGCAGCAGATGCAGCGGGCAATCTGCGCGAGCAATTGGCTCGAATCACCGGTTTCGAGGCACAAAGTCCGGACCCAAGCAGGCTTACCAAGCGAAAACTTGCGGGGGCTGCCGCAGGCCCCCATGGCTTTGTACGGGCAGCCATGTCGAGCTCAGCGCCATAACGCGATTCGAGCGAGAGCAAAGGTGAAGAGCTACACCACAATGGAAAACGCGGCCACAGAAAATCCGTCCGGCACCCCGGCGCGTCTTCGGCGCTTGAATATAGGGCCACGGCTGACTGCCTGTTTCCTGATTATCGTGGTTCTCATGGGTGCCGTCGATTTTATCGCCGCGTGGCAATTCAAACACATCGAAGTCTCAGCTCAACGGTTTTATCAGGTGGACCAGAAATCGCTGGCAGTGATGCGCGCGCACGTGGACCTGATGGAGTTCCGCGAGGCGCTCGTAACGCTGGCCAACGCGCAGGACGAACGAGGATTCGCGGTGGAAGCGGCGTCGCAACGAGATCACGTTGTGCAGGACGTCCGGCGCGCGGAGGAAACGCTCAAGTCGTTTCCGTACCAGGACTCGAACGTCGCCATCACCCTCGAAGCGGTTGGTAGGTCGCTGCCGCTCCAGGCGGATGCCTTGGTACAACTCGCAAATGCCGGAGACTGGCAGGGTGTGCGCCTACGCTTGGCGAATCAGGTGCGCACCCTGGTTGGGCTGACTTCGCAACTGGTGCACGACGTGGATCAGGAAGTTACGCAAGAACGTGCCCAGGCTCTGGGGAGTACTGAGCGGGCTCGCGACCAACTCGCGTTGGTGCTTTCCGTGACGGCGGCCTTCACCTTACTCATGGCTATCGTGTTTGGCTGGTACGCAACCCGCAGTATCACCGGGCCACTTGCAACCCTGGACAAGGGCGCAAAGGCTCTAGGGAGTGGTGACTTTCAGCACCAGATCGAAGTCCAAGGTGAAGACGAGCTGGCCAGACTGGGAACGGCGTTCAACTATGCCGCGCGGCAGGTTCGTGAACTATACGACGAATTGAAGAGCAACGAAGCCCGGTTCCGCGCTCTCATCGAGTACTCGTCCGACCTGATACTCATCTTGGACAGCGAAGCAATAGTCCGTTACGTGAGTCCATCGAGCCTGCGTCTGGTAAGCCGAAACCAAGAGGAGCTTTTGGGAAAGAGTTTGTTCGACTTTCTCGCGTTCGAGGACATTTCCAAGATGCGGGATACCTTGGGTGGCGCCCATACAGAGTCGAGGCCCGCAATCGAGGTTGGATTTCGACGTCCAGACGGGAGCATGGCTGTAATCGAGGTGTTGGCCAACAACCTGCTCGACGAACCGGCAGTGGCGGGAGTAGTTGTCAATGCACGGGACATCACAGAACGCAAAAGCGCCGAGGAGCAACTCAAGAAACTGCACCAACTGGAGGCAGATCTCGCCTACATGAACCGCGTGAGCGTAATGGGAGAATTGGCGGCATCACTGGCTCACGAGATCAAGCAGCCGATCGCTGCAGCCGCGACGAATGCCAAAACCGGCCTGCGATGGTTGCAGCGCGAGCCATCTGACATTGGAGAGGCTCGGGAAGCTTTGTCGAGAATTGTCAAAGACGTGAGCCGCGCCGCCGACATCATCGACCGAACTCGCTCGCTGTACGGGCGTGGTATCCCACAACGGGAAATGGTTAACCTGAATGAACTCACTCGAGAGATGACCGCTCTTCTGCGCGATGCGGCGAATCGACACTCCATTTCAATGCGCGCGGACCTTGATGAATCCCTTCCCACGATTGCTGCTGATCGTGTTCAGATGCAGCAGGTCTTGATGAACCTTATGCTGAACGGTATTGAGGCGATGAGAGATACGAGCGGTGAACTAACGGTCAGGTCGGGGAAGAGCGACGATGGTCAAATACTGCTCTCGGTGAGCGATTTAGGCGTCGGACTTCCCGCGGAGAAAATAGACCAGGTCTTCGATGCATTCTTCACCACCAAAACGCAAGGCACCGG
Organism: uncultured Acidobacteriaceae bacterium; assembly: GCA_963790935.1. Taxonomy (GTDB): domain Bacteria; phylum Acidobacteriota; class Terriglobia; order Terriglobales; family Acidobacteriaceae; genus PALSA-350. The sequence goes on from CAWBRJ010000059.1 coordinate 73,574, forward strand.
CATGGGACTGTCTATCAGTCGGCGGATTATCGAATCTCACGGTGGCCGCCTGTGGGCGTGCGCCAATACGGGACGTGGCGCGACGTTTCAGTTCACGATCCCGACGGAAGTGAGTGCGTTCTCAACTTCCGCCGGCGGCGACGTTCACTCGCCCACTTAGAGGATTTGTGGTCATCCATGATAGGTAAGAGTCAAGGGAAAACGGAGATTTCCCTTGACTCGGCAGGATGGGTTCTCCCGACGTGTTGAGCTTGCGGAAAAAGGCGTCACAGTGGAAAAAGGCGTGACTGGAAGGGGAGCAGCCTTTCATCATCCGCAGCTTGGTATTCCGGAATTGGGTCGTGACGCTGCCTCCTCACCGTCCTGATTGGATCGGCCTTCGTCAAAAGGCACCTGCCCCCACTCTTCTGCCCTTCTACGTTGTTAGATCCGGCCTTCGTGACGGCCGTATGCACGATAAACCCCAAGCAACGCTATGTATCCACGTTTGCAACAGAGCTATAAAACCGCGCCGGGTAGGCGAGCCGCCCTAACTTGTTCGCGGATGGCACGACAAGAAGCCGGGGCGAATTGAGTAACTTGGCTTTGTGTGTATATTATTGGAAGATGCTGAGGGGAAGCCTCAATCCGGGAATCCGCCGTTCCTTGTGGATTGCTGTGGGCTTCTTCTGCTGTGCACTCCTCATCTTTACCGGCATTATTCAAGTTGGACACTCGCACGCCGACGGTCAAGCTGTTCAGTCCGATTGTGCGCTTTGCCACACCGCTCACTTGGTCGTCCAACCATCCGTTCCACAGCCTTTACCGCGCACGGTGCAGATTTTCGCTGCGGTGTCGACTGCCCTGCTGCCTGCTCGTCCTCGGCGCTTCTCTGTATTTTCTCTCTTCACTCGACCTCCGCCTGTGGACATTGCTTTCGCATAAAGCAACGTCAAACGCAAAAACACAGGATCTATGGAGGCCCCTATGCCAAGGCGCAGCCGTAATCTAAGAACACGTCATCTGCTGTGGGTGGCGCTCGGCTTCTTTTGCTGCGCGCTCATTACTCTCGGCGGGATCGTACAGGCCGGGCACACGCACGCGGGCGGACAAGCGGTCCAGTCCGATTGCGCGCTTTGCCAGGTCGCCCACCTCGTCGTTCAACCATCCGTTCCGCAGTCTCTGCCGCGCACTGTTTTTGTCGTGGCCAGGGTGTCGGCTGCCCTACAGCCGATTCGTGCTCAATTCTTCCTCACCTTCTCCCTCTTCACGCGGCCTCCGCCTGCCCAGACTGCCAACTCTTAAAGCAGCTCTGTCTCAAAAATCAGGAATCTCAGGAGGCTTCTTATGCGCACGCCTACGCGCAGCATTCTCTCATTCGTATTGGTGTTTGTATTTTCAGCGATGTTCTGGACAGTCCAGGCACAATCTAACTCCGGCTCGATCAGCGGCGCGGTCACCGATCCATCTGGCGCGGTTGTCCCCGGGGCAACGGTCACGGTTGAGAACCCGGTCAGCGGGTATCTCCGAACGGCAAAAACAGATAGTACAGGACGGTTTCAGTTCAGCAATCTAGCCATTCAACCCGTACCATGTTACCGCCGCGGCCACCGGCTTCGGCGGCGTAGCGCAAGATGCCGATGTGCGGTCCGCAGTACCCGTGAATGTGAATATTGCCTTGAAAGTTGCAGGCGCCTCTACGACCGTGACCGTGGAAGGTTCGGAGGATCTGTTAGAGAATGACCCGACCTTTCATACCGACGTGGATCGGGGGCTCTTCCAGAAGTTGCCCCTGGAAAGCCAGTCATCCTCTCTCAGTTCGCTGGTGACTCTATCGTCGCCCGGCGTCGCCGCCGACTCCAATGGTCTTTTTCATGGTCTGGGTGACCACGCATCCAATTCTTTTTCCGTAGACGGTCAGCCGATTACAGATCAGCAGAGCAAGGTGTTCTCCAACCAGCTTCCTTCAAATTCGATTCAGTCCATCGAGGTGATATCAGGCGCGCCTCCGGCGGAGTACGGCGGAAAGACCAGCCTGGTGATCGTGGCCACTACGCGGTCGGGGCAAGGGCTCACCAAGCCAACCGGCGACTTTGCCACCTCGTACGGAACCTTCGGCTCGGCGACAGGAAGTTTTGACTACGGCTATGGCGGCAAAAACTGGGGCAACTTCGTCGAGTTCGATGGACTGAATACCGGTCGATTCCTGGACCCGCCTGAGTTCGTCGTCTTCCATGACAAAGGGAACGAAGAGAATGCCTTTGACCGGGTGGACTATCAGTTTACCCAGGTGGATTCCGTTCATTTGAACCTGAACTACAGCCGCTCGTGGTTTCAGACGCCGAACGCTTACGATAACGTGAATGTATCGAACGTTGTTAGCGGTGGTGCCGGCCCCGACCCCGTCTTCGGCAACATCGGAAACACCGACCAGAAGTCCAAGATTGAAACCTTCGATATTGCGCCCACGTATACCCGGCTTTTCGGAACGAATGCTGTACTCAACTTTGGGGCCTATGTTCGCCGGGACGGATACAATTACTATCCCAGCGGCAACCCCTTGGCAGATCTGGGTCCTCCGAGTCTGCAAACCTCCTCGATCGCACAATATCGGACATTAACCAATACTGGGCTGCGCACAGATTTCTCCTACCAAAAGGGAATCAACAACATTAAGGCGGGTGCGGTTTACCAACAAACATTTCTTCGCGAGAACGACAGTATTGGTGTCGTCGATCCGACTTACCCTTCAGTGCACCATGCACGGATGCCAACGGGAATCCTATCGCCGGCTACACGGATCCAACTACCTGCCCCGGTGGTAACCAGAATCCCGCTTTTCTACCTGTGTCTATTGCCCTACGATCTGACACGTGGAGGCCAATTTTACCATTATTTCGGCCACACCGATGTCAAGGAATTGGCCATGTATGTCGAGGATCAGATCAAGGCCGGTAACTGGCTCTTCAACGTCGGTATCCGCGGCGATTTGTACAACGGTCTGGCGGTTGCCCGCCAAGCGGAGCCGCGTGTAGGCATCGCTTACAGCCTCAAGCCGACCAGCACGGTGCTGCGCGTTTCCTATGCGCGCACTCTGGAAACTCCGTTCAACGAGAACCTGGTGCTGTCAAGTTCAGGATGTTCGAATGCTGTGCTTGCTCCGCTCCTCGTCTGTTCGCCTGGGGTGTCTGGAACCCTGGAACCGGGTTTCCGCAACGAATTCCATGCCGGCTTCCAGCAGGCTTTTGGCAAGAACTTTGTCTTCAGCGGGGATTACATCTGGAAATATACCCACAACGCCTTTGACTTCAGTGTTCTGGGTAACACTCCCATCACCTTTCCTATCGACTGGCACAATTCGAAGATCCCGGGCTTTGCGCTGCGCGCGGATGTGCCCAACTTTCATAACTTAAGTGCGTTTGTGGTGATGTCCTCGGTCTCCGCCAGATTCTTCCCGCCCCAGGTCGCCGGAGCCGGCGCGACCGTCGGCCAGACTGGCTTCCCCTTCCGCATCGACCATGACGAGCGGTTCAACGAGACCACGCATGTGCAGTATCAGATGCCGGGAACAGGTTTCCTCAAGCCCTGGATCGGTTTCAATTGGCGCTATGACAGCGGTCTGGTGGCGGGCAACGCCCCCTGTTACGGTATTACAGACCCTAACAGCCCCTGCCTTATCTCCTCCACCACGCTGAATGGGCAACCGGCCATCAAGATGGTCAGCGCTTTCGGCCAACCGCTCACCGCCGATCAGGAAGCTCAGGCTGGTCTTATCTGCGACGGCGTCAGGGCCACTCCATTCGCTGCGCTTCCGAGCGTCTGCCCGGCAACAGAGCTGACCTCCCACCTGGTCAACATCCCCGCCCCGAATACCGGAGACAACGACAAGAACCCACAACGCATTGCGCCGCGCAACCTCTTCGACGCTTCCATTGGCGAAGACAACATCTTCAAGGGTGACAGGTACAGATGGAGTTTGCGGCTAACGGGCGTGAACATCGCAAACAAGTACGCGCTTTACAACTTCCTCTCGACGTTCAGCGGAACACACTACGTGACTCCGCGAGCACTTACGGGTGAAGTTGGTTTTCACTTCTAACTCTGTCCGAAACTAACTCGTCTTTCCCAATGCTTTAGGGACAGCATCTGTTGCTGTCCCTAAAGATCATTCTTGAAGGGAGGCGGTCGTGTCGGCAGCGATGAATCTCGGTAAGGGCAACAAGCGGAGAGTCCGTCAGATCCGCTGGAAGCGCTCAGAGATCTTCAGTGTAGTCCTGCTTACGCTTGCAATAACAGTCCTTGGTGTGTACCTCGCCTTGTGGCTAGCGACACACCCATTTGACTGACGACTCGGAATGCTTGTCTCGTCCTCAGTGGCAGTAGTGATCGAGGGTTAACAGGAAGCTCAACCTGAAGAAGGTCTCGGGTATGCGGCTTGGGCATTCCATCCAGGAGATGCGCGCGATCGCTCGGGGAAGGGGAGGAACCTGCCTTTCTGGACGAGTTTCGGTGACGGGAAGTGACACTTTGGAGAAACGGCAGGTCGCTCACTGGCCTTCCCGGTTCATCCTATTGGCCGCACTTCGGCCTGGTAAAGTGCGACTTCCGTCTGGTCACCGAAACTCCCTTGACGGATGCGACTTCGAATTCCGGTCGCGCTGCGGGTGCTTGCGCGAAAGCTGGCGCGAAGGAAAGAAGAAGACTGATGATCGAGATGAACGTGCGCATTGCTCGCAGTCTTCGAGTCCGCTTGGTATGATCGACGACGAGCATTCCGTCCCCATTCAGAAAGGTCGTCCCTTGCGATTGTGCCTGAAAAGTCCAGCCTCAGCACATGCCTAAATGAAGAAGGGCAATAGCGCCATGCAAGTAAATATCCCTCCAAGCCCGAGTGCCAGCATTGAACTGTGGCACTACCAAGAAGGAGACCGAACAGCCCTCCGCTTCCTGTCAGACGTATTGCCCGCCAACTCACCACTCCCACGCATAGCGGACGATCCGAGCGACCATCCGACAGCAATCATCTTTGAAAATCGATCAGATAAAGAGATTACTGCCCTCCGCTGCTGCTGGTCGATGCGCGACAGCAACGGCAAGACTAGAACCCACACGATTACAAATGACAGCTACAAAGTTGACGTCTATCGTCCTGTTGTGCTCCCCCAATCCAAGCAATTGCTCTCTGTATCCGGGCGCTTGGACGTCGACCAAAGTTTATACGATCATGTACTCGCGGGGGGTGGGGCAATGGGCGCCGGAGGGTCGGCAGGTAAAGGGTTCTCTGATGCAGTAGAGGAGATTACATTTCAGATCGAACTCGTCGTATTTGCGGATGGCGAGATCGCCGGACCTGATCCCGGCCATTATGCAGCAGAACTGCAGGGCCGAAAAAGGGCGGCAGAGTATGTTGCAAAACACGTGCGCTTAGCCATGCTGGAAGATCGAGATCCAACACCTGTTGTTGCTGCTCTTCGCGACATGCCACATCTTCGTACCGACGTCTTAGCCCACCTGGTCTGCGAGTATGCTCGCACCTATCTCCGACAATCATCCATGCGAGGTGGTCGTGTCGATTGGGCAGAAGCAGCGCTGAAACACTTGGAAAATCGACCGGCTCTACCAAAGTTCTACCGAATCGACGCCTCGGAATCACCTCCATAATCTTGAGACAACAGAGGCTCGGCGGGGAGATGCGGGACAGGCGGGGAGATGCGGGACGAAATAACCGCTAAATGAATTAGGACTACGGCGGGAATCACCTGTTGAACTGTTGAACGGCCGATCATCGACCTGTGTGTGGGGCATCGCAGGGCTTGAAGGGACAGACAGGCATTGAAGCAACAGACGGAGTAATCACCACCTGAACGGCCTCAGCGTGGGGCGCGGTGGAATAATGGTTATCCCTTCAATGCCACGTCCCTTCAATGCCAAGCTCGCTGATTTCGTCTCGTCTGCAGTTCCCTTGGGCCGCGGGGGCGAGCCGGAAGAACTTGCCAAAGCGGTGCTTTTCCTTGCCTCCGACGACTCGTCCTACGTCAATGCCGTCGAGTTGATGGTCGATGGCGGAGCCACTGGCGCCCCGTGGGGAGCTCCTCTTCTTCGCGGCTGACCGTTCCTCATCTCTAGGGCGCCCGATCGAGCAGGACAGCTTCACGCTTGTGCAGTGTGGCTCGAATGGCTTCCAATCCCAGCTCGAGAGCTGGAAGGTTCTGAAGAATTCCGGCGCCATTCTGGCTGTCCACCATGGATCGCAGCAGATCGCATTGGCCTACCAGCAGTTCGTCGTGCTCAATCAGGACCTTGAGTGTGGCTGCCTCCTGACGATAGCGCTGAGTCATACGATCGTTTCCAGGAACAGCTTGTTGCTGAATCGAGGCTTCGAGCGCACCAATGCCTCGGGCTAGCCTCTCCAGGCGCTGGGCTGCTGTCACTGCGGCTGGGTCCGGGAATGGCTTAGCCCGAGAGGGAGCGGGAAGGAACTCGCGCCTATATTCGCTCTCGGCCATCTCCACGCTGGCCATCGCGACACCAAGCAGCGATGCGGCTTTGCTGCGAACCAGCTGATCGTCTGCGCGTAACTGATTTTCAATGCGGTAGAAGTTGTAGCCCCAGCCATAGAACAGGTTGGTGGCGACTTGTCTCAATGCGCCGGCATCGTAAAATCCGTAGTCCGGCACTATTTTTCTCCGGGCAATCCGGTGGCGGCGCCGGCCGTATAGAATCCGCTCATTTGACCACCAATGTTGAATGGCACCCCGGCCGCGGCGTTGGGTGCGGAGACCAGCCCCTTCTCAGCCATACGCAAGGCAAGGTAATAGCGTACCGCCTCGATCGGAGTAAGACCGATAGCCTGCAGCGAGATCAACTCGCGCATGCGCTCGTCTTTAGGCATGATGAGGATTTTCAGATCATTGAGCGTAATGCCATAGATTCTCAGAAAATCGGAAAGGTGGGTCTTCACCAATTCGCGAACTTCAGTGATGTGCTCATTGATGTTTTCCATCTTCGTCACTTGGACGACCTGGTTGATGGCTTGTTCAATCGCCGGGCCCGCGTAATCAGAGACTTCACGAGTGTCAATCAAATGGCCATTAAACGGTAAATGAGTAATCAGAGCGAGCGCTGCTTCCTTGGTGTCGACGTGGATGTAGTAATCCACCTGGTAGGCCATCTCGGCCATCTCCTCGCTGGTGGCCACCCCCTCGCTGCGGATCAGCAGCTTGGATCGGTTGACATAAATGACTTCGTACACCCATGGAGAGGAGCCACCGAAGAACCCTTGAGCAATCGAACCGAGGAGCGGTTTGTCAGGAGTGGTAAGGGCATATTGGCCGGTCTCGTAGACATTCAATACCGCGCCGCGCGATTTTAAAACGCAGAAATGATTACTCTCGACGGTAAGCAGCGAACCGGAAACAATGTTTTCGTCTGCAATCTTGACGGCCAGGCTCTTGGTGCCGAGCATGTCCGTTCCATCACTGAGAAGGGATGTAATAACCTGCCGTGCGATCGCCATACTTTTCTGTTCAGCCTCCGGCCCCAAGCATACCTTAATCCGCGTGTTCTCTAACCTAGCGATTCTTGTGGGGGGAACCTGGGGACGTTCACCACGTTGTTGGGGAGCCTGAGACAGGAAAGGGTCGACACACGGGATATTCACCGTAAATCCGTTGAGTAGCAGGATATCGTCGCCTCCCGTCCCCGGTTTTCCATTCCGGGTACGGCCTGGTGGCAAAAATTCTACGGCTGAGTGAGATCGCAGCCCAGAGAGAAGCGCAATGCGGCACAGATTTCGTCCATTCGAACAGAATTCAGCCGGCCTACCCGTTTGCCCAATCGATCGTGACTAACCGTGATGGTGTTGTGCAGATTCACCGCGCACGGCGCCTTCATGCCATCGTCTTCCCTTAACACAACCTCGGACGGCACTCCTCGAATCGAGGAGGTTATGGGCGCTACGGTCACGGTCGACAAATAGGAAATGGCGCTGTCGCGTGTAAGCACCACCACCGGCCTCTTCTTATCAGGCGAAGGAAAGCTGTAAAGCCGGACATCCCCTCGGGCTATTCTGCCGGCCACGCCGCCTCAGCCTCCCACCGGGCAGATTCATCACGGTCTTGCGCCTGCTTCTCATAACCCTGCCGGTCGCGCTCTTCGTTGCTGCGTACTTCGAGTCTCTTGAGGTGTTCCCGCAGGGCTTCCCGCACCAGGGCGGAACGGTTGCGCTTCATTCGCCGTGCGGCCCGATCCGTGGCTTGCAGAAGGCCCTTATCGAGAACAATCTGGATAGTTTCCATATGTGGACTCTACTCCACAGTATACTCCACACTCAGTTTTCAGCTTCCACGGTCTGGGAAAACTGGGCCTGAGGGGAAGTTCACCTCCGTTTCGTGGGAATCCCGGTTCCCCGAGGAAGACAAGAGTACGAAACACGGAATGGAAGCGAGCGACGTTCGCCTGGAAGAAATGATCAGGGGGAGGAGAGGGTCAGTCGCGGCGCAAGACGATGGCGGTCGCATCATCGGTGAGCGTGCCACTGCTCGCGAACTTTTGCACCTCGCTTATCACCGACTGGGCGGATGCACCTGGTTTCTGCAAGGCTTTCACCAGCCGCGAGGTTCCATATTCCTGGCCTCTACCGTTCGTCGCCTCGGCCGCACCATCGGTGTAGATCAGCACGCGGTCGCCAGTCTGTAAAGTCAACCGGATCTCGGAATATTCTGAGTTCATGAGCCCCAAAGGAAGGCCTTTTTCCGTTTTGAGTTCTGTAATGTTGGTCTGCTCCCGGACGAACAAAGGATAGGGATGGCCTCCGTTGGCGACCCTCACTGTCGCGCTTTTGGTATCGAGGATCGAATAGACTAAGGTAACGAATCGGCCCTCAGGAAGGTCCTTCAGGAGTGCCTGGTTCAAACGCATAAGCACCTCCGAGGGGGACTCCAATCCCTGCGCCGCCATGCGAAACAAACTGCGCGTCGCCGACATGAGCAATGCCGCCGCCATCCCTTTGCCGCAAACGTCACCCAGCGCGATCCCCCACAACCCATCACCGAGATCCAGGTAGTCATACCAGTCGCCTCCGACCGCGTTCAATTGCAGACAGAAACCATCAATCGCATAGCCGGAAATTGCAGGTTCCTGTTCCGGCAAGAGTGCTCGCTGGATGTGCCTGGCCTCCGCCTGCTCGCGGAGGGCCTTTTCTTTCTCCAATCGCTCTTGCCGGAAGAGGCGAGCATTTTCAATGGCGATGGCGATGTTATCCGCTAATGCACACAATAAGTCGATTTGCTCAGGAGAAAATGCGTCGACCGCAGAGTTCTGTGCGTTGAATATGCCGATCAGTTTTCCACGGCTGATGAGCGGAATGTCCACTTCGGAAAGTGTCGTCGACTCACTGACCACATAATAGGGATCCTTCCTCACGTCAGGCGCATAGCGCATCTTTGCGGTGGCCGACACGTGGCCCACCATGCCCTCACCGCCGACCTTAAATCGATAACCTTTGAGATGAACGTTACTAAAACCGCGAAGAGCAATCATCTCCAAATCGTTTCTAGCGTCATCCTTCAGCAGAACTGCAGTCCGATTGCACCCAAAAGCCTCAGCAACGCTACCTACGATCTCATCCAGCAATTTCTCCAAATCGAGGATGGAGTTCACCTTCTTCGCCGTTTCCTGCAACAGCAGAAGCTGACGCACTCGGCGTTCCAGAACCTGATTCGTCGCCCCGGCGCTCATGCCGTAGGATGATAACGCAATTGCCCGATATCAGTGCGGCGCTTCTATTGCACTCTACTGTTATCTGTATTTAGCGACGAAACGATTCGCTTCAGCAACTTCGTAGCTTTCTCCTGACTGGTCCTGCGCCCTCTTGTCCTGGATGGGTCGATGCCTGCCAGTTCGTTCAGCCGTTTCAGCGCAGGTTCGAATTTGAAAAGGCGATACATTTGTTCGCAGCAATCAACCTGACTCTTCAAGCTTCCGCGGGTTCGTTCTGGCTCGAGCTGCGCTAGCTCCCAGAGGCGTTTGCGAACCATTTTCTTCGTAGTCTCTGGCCTCAAGCTCTTTTCGTTCACTCTCCCTCCCATCAGCTACTCAGCGTGGCCTGTCACTTCGCCGATTCGCGGACCAGTCCTGGATTATAGCTCTGTCATCGCTCTCTAGCGGCTTACCGGCAGGTTATCGAGTCTTCATCAATGCCGCGTTCACCGGACATCCACTTGCGGGAACGACGCCCAGGTTCCGTCCACGAGATTGAGTGAAAGGAAAGCAGCCACATCGGCAATTACTTCTTTGCACCATGGTGAAGAAAAAGCGCCAGCCATGGTTACCAAAGAAATCCTCTTCCCCTCAGTCTTTTCCAATTGAAAGATGAGCCTGAAGAGGCGGGGATTAGGCAGTTGAGGAAGGCTCCTTTTTTGGTTTGAAAATTGGGTAAAGATTATCAGCCGCAGGGCGGAGGGAATGTGGGAATCGCGGAGCGATTTCCAAGGTTTGTGGGAAGGGTGGGAAAACGGTTTTATTGTTTTCCCATGCTTTCCACAAACCGTCATTTCCTCCGCCCTTTAACCCGTGCTTGCGAACTGGTCAAAGAGTTTGCGCTTGGCCTCTTGCATGCGCCGTGCGGCTTCTGTGTCACTGCTGGCGGCGGCCTCGTGCTTGAGCGTGTCCAAAGTGACGCCGGCTCGGAGGTACTGAGCCGGCTGGGGTAGGCTGAGCAGGGTTTCCAGCGGCGTCTGATAGCGACGGTAGATGCGGCGTGTGCGCCCTTTCTGGTCCACTACGAGCTCGGGTTGAGCGCAAGGCCGATGGAAGTTCAGATAAGGGTTGAAATATTCGTCATAGAAGCGTTGGATAGGCTCGGCATATTGCGAGCGAATATGGCTGTAGCCGATATGCTTGCGAATCACCGCGCCATTCTTGGTTTCCACTAAGGCATTGTCATTACTCTGCCTGGGTCGGCTTTTGGTCTGCTCGATGAGCAGCTTGCCCAATAGCTTAGCCACCGTGGCATTGATGAACTCGCTGCCATTATCGGAGTGAAAGCTGAGGATGCGAAAGGGAAATTGCTCCAGCATGGTCTTCAACACCGGCAGTAACCAGGCTTCGGAAATGCGTTCTGTGGCGGCCACAATCTGCCACTGCGTCACTTCGTCAACGGCGTTGATGTGAAAAACACCTTTGGCCCCGTTCTGATCTCCTTGATGTACGGAGTCTACGCGCACATAGCCGGGCCTGCCCTGGGGATTTGGGCGCCGGCGCTCCGCAATCGTGACCCCCGTAGGCTTGGTCTTCACATAGTTCAGGCGGCGTTGCCGATAGCCCCGGTCCCGGCGCAGATTGTAGATGTGGGAGACGGAGATCAAAGCCAGCCGCGCATATTCCTGCTTGCCGTACTGCTGATACTCCCGCTCCAGAATACGACGCGTGGCCGGCCCGCTCAGCGTTTCATGCGCCTCATCGACTGAGGCCAGCAGCTCGACATCGTCTATCGTGTAGCGCGCAGCAAAGCGGTGCCGACGATAGGCTCTGGCCTCCACTCTGCCACTGGCCATATAACGGCCAATCAGCCGTGTCACCTGCGCCCGGCTCATGCCGGTTATCTTCTCAATGTAGCGTCGCAGCAGCCCACGCGACGCCTTACCTTGACGCGCATACTCCTGTTCGCAAAGCACCAGCTCGATCCAGCTGTACACCTGTGCCCGCTTTACCCCAGCAAACCGGATTCCTTCGCTGGCTTCTAAAAGCCGGCGAATCTCCTCCAGACTCAACCTCTCCGCTTCTTGCACGCTGATAATCAATTCTCAGCATGCCTTATCCCTCAGGCTCATCTTGTATTGGAAACAAGCCTTTCCTTCAGGCTCATCTTGCGTTGGACAAGACTCCCTCTTGATGCCGTTCAAAAACCGTACTACTTGGACATAGGATCCAGACGTCGGAGCCGTCTTGCCACTACGGCTCTGCTTGGCCTTGCATTGGTGCGCTCTGCCCGTGCATTGCCGCCAACCACCGAAGAAACATCAGCGCTTGCCAGCCTGATGACTTGGGTGTAGCAAACGATAAAGTGACATCAAAGTGACAGATTAAGCCTGTCCGCAGCATTGCAGCGCCTCGCGAGGGTGCCGCCTGCGGGGAGCAGAATTCACCGCGGAAACAGGGTGCGCCCAGGCGTTCTCTTGATTGAGCAGTTTTGACAACTTGGAAAACATCACCACCGGATGGTCCAGGCCAACCGAGGCCGGCGGACAACGGACTGCGGATGACAAACGGGACACTCGCTAATAATGAGCGCGTAGGCAGACATATCGTCCCGTTTGTCACTGGCAGAAATGCGATCCAGACCCGGACTTAGTATCGCTTAGTATCGCTTAGTTCGCACATTTCTACAGGCGCAAAAGCAACCCCGGGGCCGGGAGCGCTTTTGGGGGAAACCGGTGACCAGGCGGGAGTCCATACGGCGACTGCACAGCTCGGCAGACCCCCAACCGAGGATCAGGGGAATCGCGGCCGCGTGGAAATGTTCCGGCCGCACCATAAACTTGGCTGCCATCGGGGAGAAGCAACCGCCCATGAAAGAGGCAAGATGGCTAAATTAATTAATTAAAAAGTTTGGCCACCTTCATGAAACAAAGGACTTAGGTATCTTAGAGAGATCGGCGGCGGAAATTCGACAACAACAAATGAGTTTCGGGACACATGAGTTTCGTGAGTTTCTATTTGAGTACCTTCCTTCTGCATAGGTGGTCACTCTTCCGATGACCGCGTTCAATTAGTGCTTAGCGTGGACAACATGAATGCCAGCGTGTCCGGGCGCGAGTCCTTGAACGGCGCTGCCGAACCTGGACGCGATCTCCTGGAAATTGATATCTTCGATGGCACAAAATCCGTGCGCGCGAAGAATCGCTGCAATGCCGGCCGGCTCGAAACGGGTGTTCGAACGTTCACCAATTTTCTCAAGCTGTACGGTACGTTCCCTTTCTATTTGCCTTAGCTCTTCTGAGAATGCTTCGGGAGGTTCCATGTAGTCGAACACCACCTCCGAGTTCTGGATTGACGACATGTAGTCCAGAGTGCGGCCGATAGCGTCCTGTGTCAGGTATGGCACAACCCCGAGCCAAGTGAAAAACGCGGGCGAGTTCTGCTGAAAGCCTGCGGCGACGAGCTTCTCTCCCACATCGTCCCGCTCGAAATCGACTGGCACGAGAATAAGCCATGGCGGAAGTGCGATTTGAGCTTCGGCCAAACGCTCGAGTTTCCATGCCTGCGTCGCGGGGTGGTCCACTTCATAGATACGGATCTGCCGTGCGCCATGGGGATTCCGGAGAGCGAAAGTGTCGAGTCCGGCGCCAAGGATGACGATCTGCCGAACCCCTCTTTCGACAGCTCCGGACAAAGCATCTTCCGCAATCCGGCTTCGCGCGGCGGTGAACAGACGTCCGATGCTGGCCAAGGGGTGTTTGTTCGCAAATTGAAGCACTTCCTTTTCGTCTTCACGCAGAATCTTCATGGCAAATGGGTCATAGAGGATTGAGCCATGATCGAGCACCTGATGAGCAGCTCGTTGTAGGGCGATCATCAGGGCTGTGCGGCTGGGTTCATTAGGCTTCATGTTCGAGGTCTCCGTTCTCATCCATCCATGAGTTCAGGCTGTATCGTCGCCCACTCATTTCAGAACAGATCACCGATGGGCGGAAACATCAGAAGGAAGCTGATTGCGACCAGGCCGAAGGCCACGTCTATCCACCAAGGACGAACCTGCCGCCGTTTCCACGCTGCCCCCAGGACGATCCAGGAAACCAACCAGACGGTGATGGCTGTGGTCGTTACGCCCGAAAGGGCGCCAGTGGGCGTGTAGAAGATCATCAGCTTCTTGAAGGTGAGTGAGTGGTCCGCAACGATTGCCAACACGGCGAGGACGAAGGCCCCGATTCCCCCGGAAAGGAGGATTGCTGCACCGGGTCCGTTCGGGAGCGAGGCACTTTGGATCCGTTCACCAGCGATTCTGTCGATCATCGTGCCTCTGCTTTCTTCAAAGTTATGGTTGTTCCGCCGGCAACAGGGGCGTATTTGTTGATTATGGCTCCCCAGAAACCGGCAAGTCCGGCAGAGACGAAAGACAACAAGACCGCCGCAAAGACCGCGGAGCGCAGCCGAGGATGATTGCGAAGATCGCTGCCGTATCGGGAGACGACACCGGCAGCCATCGTGATGGTGATGGGAACGAGCCAAGCGACATGCTCCTTCCACTCCATGCCTAGGGAGTGCCAGCCGATCGTCGTGACTTTCGACATCAGGAGTTTCTGCGGGTAACCAGAGAGGTCCGCAGTTCCGGGCGCGGGGGTGGCCCGATACCACGGATAGACTAGATAGGTTCCGGTGAAAACGGCCAGCCAGGCGAAGAAGCTCATCACAAGCAGATAGTGCTTCAGGAAGCGATTATCTCCTGAAGTCATTGAGCCTTTGCATGCGATGAATCTCCAGTAAATCTCAACCAGGGCGCCTGAGCAGAAGAGTAAGTATAGAGCGCCAAATCCCATTCCATGAATCAGTGTCCAGAGCGATCTCGACGTGATTTCCATCTAGCGTTCCTCCTCAGGCAATTGCAAGCTAAAAACCGTTCGCGGCGCGGGCGCTATTGAGCCAAAGGCTTGCCGCATCCTGCGCGGCGTCCCCTTTACCCCATGTCCAGTACATGCCGGCATAGGCGTAGTTTTCGGTCTGTCCGGCGATGGAGTGGCCATAACAGAACAGGAACTGCTCTCCGGGATGATTCTTGAAATGGTAGTAGCCGCCGATGTCAATCAGCGTGGACGACTGCGTTTGCGGTGTCGCGAAGCCCTCCTTGCCGTGGGCGAAGACTTCGGCACCGAGCTCCAGGCGTTTGTTGATCTCCCGCTTTACCAGCCAGCCGGTGTAGGCGAAATTTCTATAGCCGGTCTGTGGGACGACTTCGTATCCAGCGCCACCGTCGAAGAGCCACTTGCCTTCGTTCTTTTGAAGCCAGAGAGGAATCTTGTAGTACACCTTGCCGACGCCAAGGCCACGATCATAATTGCCTGCAGGGAGTTCGAACATGGGGAAGGTGCCGACCTGAGGGAAGTGAGGAGACTCCTTGATGAATGCGACCTTGGCGCCGAGCTCCACGTCAGTGAGGCCGAAAGCGCTGGGTCCGGCGCCCGCTGGAGCATAGATGGGTTTGTCCGAAGGATTGACGGAACCCCAGGGGAGAATGGCGTGGATCTGGAGCCGAGGAAGTGCACCCCAGTTGAACTCAAAGGCCGGGCCGGTGGAATCCATCTCAACAGGCGTGCCGTCGGCGCCGCCGAAGATGTAAAACTCGTAGTGCTGATAGTCGACAGGCACAGGATCGTCGGTCTGGTAGGGCGGCCCTTGTGCGTGGAGAGAAGCGGGCGCCACGACCACGGTAATCACAATTGCAGCTCTGAGACGAGACCAACGAGTCATTGCGAAATTTCCTGTTGTGTCACCGATGTTATCGAAACTCGATACAAGATAGCACAACGCCCCGAACGTTCTGTTAAAACATGGACGGTCGGTAAAATCAGCTACAAGATGACAAGGAGTTAAAATTCCTGGCGATGACGAAACGATTGATGGGTGACACCGATATCTTCTCGGGCCTGATTCGCATTCATGTGCTGCACCATGCCGTCGTCGAAGGGTGTTCGGGCTCGGAATGATTCACGAGTTGCGCCGGCACGGCTACAAGATCGGGCCGGGAACGATGTACCCCCTTCTGCACGGGATGGAGAAGCGCGGCTGGCTACGTTCGCGCAGTTCGAGAATTGATGGCCGAACGCGCAAGCTATACTTCGCCACGCGAGCCGGGAAAAGGACGCTGGAAGACGCCAAGGTAAAGGTGGGAGAACTATCCAAAGAGATCTTTGAAGACGGTCATCACCATCTCGAATGACATTGGTCATGCAGGATTGAAACTGAAAAGTCGCTCTGTAATCATCCATTCGCCGGTGACGAGGAAGTGTTTATTGGGACTAACCTATCACTTCACGGCTGAGAAGATCGTCCACACGGCTTTTGATATCATCGCGTATTGCACGAACCTCCTCTATCGAGAGGCCTTTCGGATCGCGTAGCGCCCAATCGTCCCGGCGTAAACCAGGGACGTCGGGGCGCTTGTCCCCGCAGCCCATTGTGATGAGAAGCTGGGCATCTTTCGCCAGCTCCTCCGTGAGCTTTTGGGGCTTCGCGTGGCTGAGATCGACGCCTATCTCCTGCATCACGGTCAGCACTACTGGATGGAGGCGCTCGCCCGGCTCGGTACCGGCTGAAATCGCTCGGGCCTTTTCCGGGTCAGCGAGCTGATTGAAGAACGAGGCAGCCATCTGGGAGCGGCCGGCGTTATAAACGCAGGCGAAGATTACTTTGAGCATGTCGTCTCCTATGGCTACGAACAGCAGCCCGGCGCACAGCACGACGCGGCCGCCTCGCTTGAGGCCCGGGCCCTCGGCTTGATGGCATATACCTTCACACTTGCCGCCGCTGTATTCACGTCGTACTTGCTCAATAGGTCTGATAGCTCCGCGTGAAGAGTGGGTGAGCCGGTCTCCGGTGCGGGAGTGCAGCATGCGCCTTCCGCCATCGCCGGGGAGCAGCAACCGGACTGATTCTCGACCTTCGCGTAAGCATTCAGGTCTGCCCCACTGTCCACGATCTCGACATGCTCGAAGCCAGCAGCCAGCAGCCCGGCGCGATAGTCCTCGATCCTGATCGCGCCAGCGATGCAGCCGACGTATGCCGCCATGCTCCGGGCGATCGCTTCCGGCAGGTCACCCTTGAGCGCAATGTCACTCACCGCAAGGCGTCCGCCCGGCTTGAGAATGCGGGCAATCTCACGGAAGACGGCGGGCTTATCCGGCGCGAGGTTCAGGACGCAATTCGAGATGACGCAATCGACCGAAGAGTCAGGCAACGGAATGCTGTCGATGGTGGACTGGTAGAACTCCACGTTGGTATACCCACCGGAATCCGCATTCGCCCGTGCCCGTTCGATCATGGCCGGGGTCATGTCGATGCCGATCGCGCGGCCCTGCGGCCCTACCATCTTCGCCGCGAGGAAACACATCCAGCCCGCCGCCGAGCCAAGATCGACGACCACTTCGCCGGGTCGGAGATGCGCGGTCGCCGTCGGATTGCCGCACGACAACCCCATGTTGGCCTCTGCCGGGATCGAAGTCAATTCCTCTGCGGAATAGCCGAAGGCTTCCGCCAAGGCCTTTACTCCCGCATCGTTGCTGGAAAGCGTGCTCTCTGCGACCGCGCCATACTTCGACCGAACCGAATCAAGAATCTCTTCTGCCATGCTTCACCTCTGACATATTCGTCAAAGTGAATATATTCTCTTGCAATCGCATTCGTCAAGGCGTATATATTATGCATGGCGCGCAAGAGCGCAGTTCGACATGCCAACGGTTCTTTCAGGCGCTCGGCGATAACACCCGCTGCGGCTGCTCAATCTGATGGGGGAGCAGGAGGTGTGCGTCTGCTACTTTGTGGAGATTCTTGGCGGACCCCAGCCGAAGATTTCCCGTCATCTCGCGTATCTGCGAAACGCCGGCATTGTCTCGGCCCGGCGCGAGGGAAAGTGGATGCACTACCGCATCGTCATGCCGCCGCACATCGGGGCATCGCAGATTCTCCGGCAGACGCTCGAATGGTCTGAAGGAAGACAAGGCGATGCGGGCAGACCGGGCGCGTCTCACAAAGGCTTGCTGCTCTCCGGCGAAGTACGCGCTTGAAGGTGCTCCGCTTCCCAAGGCTGTCGTCTGAGCAGTGCTGCGAGGCTTGCTGATGGCTACGACACCCGCTGAAGTGCAGCGTTGCAGTTCACTCGGTTCGGATGCCCGCGAAAGAGGCGATCTCACCGTCGCCTTTGTAAATGCCGGCTCTGCAGCACCAGGCAGATCAATACCGATCAAAGGCGATCGACATCGATGACCGCCTGGGCAAAGGCCTGCGGGGCTTCCTGCGGAATGTTGTGGCCGACGCTGCCGGTGATCAGCCGGTAGTCATACTTGCCGGAGAACTTGTTGCGATAGGCTGTGCTGGGCTAGTGGATTGCCCCGTTGGAGTCGCCTTCCATGGTGATGGCCGGCACGGTGACGACAGGAAGCGCGGCCAGCCGCTTTCGAGGTCGTCATATTTCCGCTCACCATCCGCTAGGCCGAGCCGCCAGCGATAATCGTGCATCACGATGTCAACATGGTCCGGGTTGTTGAAGGAAGCTGCTGTGCGGTTGTACGTGGCATCGTCGAAATTCCATTTCGGCGATGCCTGGTGCCAGATGAACTTATTGAACTCGTCGAGGTATTTCGCATAGCCGGCCTTGCCGACTTCAGTGGCGAAATAGTACTGGTACCAAAATGCGAATGCAGCCTGGGGCGGCCACGGTGTCTGGTTGCCCGCAGGGCTGCTAATCAGATAGCCGCTGACGGAAACGATTGCCTTGCAGCGTTCCGGCCATAGTACTGCCATGACGTCTGCTGTGCGCGCGCCCCAGTCAAAGCCGGCGACGGTGGCTTTCTGAATTTTGAGTGCATCCATGAGAGCGATGATGTCGAGGCCAACGGCCGACTGCTGGTCTCACCAAGGCTTGTTGCTCGCCTGCGAAGTATGCGCTTGATGGTGCGCCGCTTCCCAATGCCGTCGCTGAGCAGTGCTGCGAGGCTCGCTGATGGCTACGACACCCGCTGAAGTGCAGCGTTGCAGTTCACTCGGTTCGGATGCCCGCGAAAGAGGCGATCTCACCGTCGCCTTTGTAAATGCCGGCTCTGCAGCACCAGGCAGATCAATACCGATCAAAGGCGATCGACATCGATGACCGCCTGGGCAAAGGCCTGCGGGGCTTCCTGCGGAATGTTGTGGCCGACGCCGCCGGTGATCAGCCGGTAGTCATACTTGCCGGAGAACTTGTTGCGATAGGCTGTGCTGGGCGCGTGGATTGCCCCGTTGGAGTCGCCTTCCATGGTGATGGCCGGCACGGTGACGACAGGAAGCGCGGCCAGCCGCTTTTCGAGGTCGTCATATTTCCGCTCACCATCCGCTAGGCCGAGCCGCCAGCGATAATCGTGCATCACGATGTCAACATGGTCCGGGTTGTTGAAGGAAGCTGCTGTGCGGTTGTACGTGGCATCATCGAAATTCCATTTCGGCGATGCCTGGTGCCAGATGAACTTATTGAACTCGTCGAGGTATTTCGCATAGCCGGCCTTGCCGACTTCAGTGGCGAAATAGTACTGGTACCAAAATGCGAATGCAGCCTGGGGCGGCCACGGTGTCTGGTTGCCCGCAGGGCTGCTAATCAGATAGCCGCTGACGGAAACGATTGCCTTGCAGCGTTCCGGCCATAGTACTGCCATGACGTCTGCTGTGCGCGCGCCCCAGTCAAAGCCGGCGACGGTGGCTTTCTGAATTTTGAGTGCATCCATGAGAGCGATGATGTCGAGGCCAACGGCCGACTGCTGGGCGTTGCGCATGGTTGCGCTGGAGAGAAAGCTGGTGGTGCCATAGCCGCGCAGATAGGGGACGATGACGTGGTAGCCCGCCGCTGCAAGCACCGGTGTGGCGTCGACAAAGCTGTAGATGTCGTAGGGCCAGCCATGGAGAAGAATGACTGCCGGACCATCGGCGGGGCCAGCTTCGGCGTATCCAACATTAAGCAGACCGGCGTCGATCTGCTTCATTGAACTGAATGACGTGTTTGTCCCCGGCTTTACCGGGGGGATTTCTGTAGCTGCTTCACTCGGGGCTTCGGCCTTCGCGGAACTTAGCATTCCGAATTGGGCGGCGGTAATCGCCATTGCCGTGGTGCTGAGGAAGCGGCGACGCAGATGGTTGATATCTTCGGGCATCTTGATCAGATTCATTGGTAGGTCTCCTCGGTTGAACCGTTGATGGGAAAACTTCGGGGTGAAGTATGTCCGGGTTCACGACGATACAGTTGTGCTTTCCGGTTCCTCCGTTCGTACCTGGCGAGATCGCGGCGCGAGTTGGGAGCTTAGCATCGGTCCGAGTTGCAAAACCGTAAAATTAAGAGTTGTTGTTTCGCGGATCGTCTTTCGCGCTGATGTATTCAAGGCCAAGCGGCCCAATCGCGGTCACTTGGGTAACGTATTCACTGGATTTTGCCCAGTGGAAATGGGACGTATTGCCAGGCAGAAAGAGGACGCTACCGGGCGGATACGCCTGCAGCTTATCAGGGTTGAACTGATCGCCCAGGCCTATGTAGAAAACGCCGGATATAACTGTGTAGACTCGATCCTCCGGGTGCCGGTGTGGCATCAGCTTCACGCCGTGGGGTACTCTGACCCTCATCGTGTACAGGCCGGGCTCAGAGGGCTGACCAACGACGACCGCCAGACGGGCCGAAGGCGGAAACGCGGCGAAGGGTTTCCAGTCGATGTCTTCGGACAGGATTGCTCTGAAAACGTCTTGGCCGGGCTGGTGAGGTTGAACGGTACTCTGTTGTGATTCCATGACGGGTGCTTCTTTCTTGTCTGACATATGAGATCTACTGTTTAGAGTTTCGGATTCAGTACACTATTTTGATGAAGCCAGTGGTGTCGAGACTATTGGACGAAGGTATCGATCGATACCTTCGTATCAGTCGTGGCAACGAGCGTGCGGAAGAACAGCAGTCCTGGGAACCGTCGTCACGTGAGACTGGCCAATGAAAAACCATTTCCCATCTTTCCTGTTTTAACGTGTGAAGGACGTTTTCATACGTTATTCGGTCAGGGAAAGGGCGCGGCTCTCTTCGAGTTTGGGCAGCGAGTCCGTCGCCAAACGCTTCTGCAGAAATTGAACAAACGCGCGGACCTTTGGCGAAGAGTTCAAGCGCGAGGGATACACCGCATAGAGTTCGACCGGATCGGGCTCCCACTCATGCAAAAGCCGTACGAGACGGCCGTCTTGTACATCTCCTCGTGCCAAGGATTGTGAGAGCAACGCCACTCCAACGCCGGCGACAGCAAGTTGATGATGGACGTTTGGGTCGGGCACGGCGAGCCGGGATTCAATCCTGATCTCTTTCATTTCAGGGCCACAACGGAGCCGCCAAATTGCTGAGTCTCCCGGCTCACCGAACATGCCGCATTTCGTTATGCAGCTATGTCGACGAAGATCCGCTGGTGAACTGGGGAGCTTGCGATTCTCAAGATAGCTGGGGCTGGCATAGACTCCAAGTCGAATCCGCACAATGGATTTCATAAAAAACCCGGAATCCTCCAAAGGGCCACCGCGAATTGAAAGCTCGACATTCCGTTCGCGGGAAGGTGCATCTCCGCTATGCATTTGGAATTGCAGACGCAACTCCGGATATATGGCCAAAAACTCTCGCAGTACCGGCGCAGGAATTAATTGAAAAAATCCGATGTGTACTCCGACCCGCAGCCTGCCGCGCGGGTTGGCCTGCAGCGCGTCAATCAAAAGCTCGGCTTCTTCCGCCTCCTCCAGTACGCGTTGACAGCGGTCCAGATACAGCTCGCCAACCTCAGTTAACGCCACGCTGCGGGTAGTCCTCTCCAGCAATCGGACGCCTAGTCGTTCTTCCAGTCGAAGAATCGCACGGCTGATGTTTGATTTGGGCACTCCGAGGTGTTTTGCCGCCAGCGTAAAGCTCTGTTCTTTACAGACTTGTACAAAGAACTGGAGCTCATTGAGGTCAACCACGATTGTCCCTCTACAGGAACAAAGTGTTCCTGCCACGCCTATTGTCTCAGATTCGGTCCTAACTTTAAATAGAGATGAAGTGATCGGCATGCCCAAGTTCGACAAGGCCATGCTTCCCTTTTTGAAGAACACTCGGAGGAACACAAATCATGATTGTCGTGACAACGCCTACCGGCCACATCGGATCCCAACTCGTACCGCATCTGCTGGCTGCCGGGACGCCAGTCCGCGTCATTGCACGTAAGCCGGAGAAGCTGTCTGCGGAAATTCAGAGCAGGGTCGAGATCGTGCAAGGCTCGACCGACGACATCAAAGTACTCTCTAAAGCCTTAAGAGATGCAGACGCCTTCTTCTGGGTGGTCCCTCCGCCATTCCAGCATACGGATCTCAACGCCTATATGCTTCGTTTCACGAAGCCAGCTTGCGATGCGGTTACGGCTCAAGGGGTGAAGCGCGTTGTGGCAGTATCGAGCCTCGGACGTGGCTTGGCGAAGAGTGGTCTCTTGTTGCCTACTTTCGCCATGGACGAAATGTTTGAGCGCACCGGCGTCTACTACCGCGCCCTGTGGAGTCCCGGCTTCATGGAGAATATGCTCCGGCAAGTCCAGCCGATCAAGCACCAGGACATGTTCTTCGGTCCCGATCGTCCTGATATGAAAACCCCACACGTGGCAACGCGTGACATCGCCGCAAGTGCCGCAAGACTTCTGCTTGATGAGTCATGGACAGGGCAAGGCGGTCTCGCAGTGCTGGGCCCGGAGGATCTGTCGTGCAACGACATAGCCTGCATCATGAGTGAGGTGCTGGGGAAACCGATTCGGTTCCAGCAGGTTCCGCCGGACAATTACAAAGCGCAGTTCATGCAAAATGGCGCGAGCGAGGCCATGGCGCAAGGCCTCGTAGATATGGCCGCTGATGTCTACGAACACGGCATTTATCACGCGGAGCCCCGCACACCCGAAAATACAACGCCAACAACATTTCGGGCGTGGTGCGACCAAGTCTTGAAGCCAGCCGTCCTTAGCGCGATCTGATTGATGTTTTATCTTCCCTGGGATCTACAGAAGCGTGACCTTAAGTTCACGGACAGATAGCTGTTAATATTGTGGTGCAATTCGCTCCGGGGCACGCCATCTCAAAACCGCTAGGAGAACCCATGCACACTTATTGTGTGGTCCTTCGGTCCCAGTCGTTGAACTCTCCTTTTCCGCATACGAAGCGCTACTACCTCAGAGCCAACTCAGCTGCTCAGGCAATGCTGATCGCGTCGGAGGATCCTCATTGGCTCGTATTTGGGGTTGAGCCTGCACGCCTGTCTGCGTCCGCGCCACAAAGTGAACGTTCAGTGTCTTCAGAGAGTTCGATCGTTGCCTAGGTAGTCCAATTCAGTAATGGGCCGGGTCGAGGGAGGTACTTTGGCGGCGGTCTCTTTGGCGGGATAGCGCTTTTCCCCGGAACCTCCATCCAGGACGATCATCAAAGAACATTTATGACGGACATCGTATTTGATGCTCCGAAATCACAAACAGGAGGAATCATGAAACTCAAAGGCAAGAAGGCTCTCATCACCGGCGGAAACAGTGGCATCGGCCTGGCCACAGCCCGCCTTTTCGTTGCAGAAGGCGCTGAGGTCGCGATTACCGGCCGGGACCAGAAGACACTGGATGAAGCGGTCGCCGAGCTGGGATCGAAAGCGCGCGGCTATCGCGCCGACGTTACGGTTGCGGAGGACCGCAAGAAGCTTTTCACTGAACTCGCCAAAGACTTTGGCAAACTTGACATCGTCTTCGCCAATGCAGGCATTTCCGGCATGACGCCGACTGGCACGACCGACGAAGCCATCTTCGAGAAGGTAGTCCACACCAACCTCTACGGTGTTTTCTTTACCGTCAATTCAGCCGCTCCTCTCATGAACGACAACGGCAGCATCATCTTCAACGGATCGGTGCAGAGCTATCTCGGTCAACCAGGTCTGGCTGCCTACGCTGCCACGAAAGGCGGACTCGTCTCGATGGCTCGATCCATCGCCGCAGACCTTGCACCGCGCAAGATTCGCGTGAACGTGGTGGCCCCTGGAGCGACGAAGACTCCCATCTGGAAGCGCGGGGCGCGCGCCAATGCCACGGCAGAGGAATCCGCAAAAGTTTCCGACTTCTTCTCTTCCACGGTTCCACTTGCCCGTTGGGGCGAGCCGGAAGATCTGGCCAAGGCTGTGCTTTTTCTTGCCTCGGACGATTCGTCGTACATCAACGCGGTCGAACTGATGGTGGATGGCGGACTGACGGGCGCTCCCTTCGGAGCCCCCATTCTTCGCGGCTGACCGCACAGGGTTAAGGCGTGGTTGCGGGTCGGATCTAATTCAGCACGGGAGGGAAACCTGGTAACCGTCACCAGGTTTTGGCGCAACTTTGGTGCTCTCCGCATCCATAGCTCGACAGTCTGTTATGATCATCCCCACCCCGGGGAACCTCCAAGCGCAATTTCGAAAAGGAGCAGATCTATGCTGCCCTCGAAACGCCTTCGGGCCCTCACCGTGCACCTCTGCAATGGAATTCTCACCGCCTTAACCCTTACTTCACCACTTAACGGGCAACTCACCCCGCCACCCACCGAGCGGCAGGATGTAACCGAAACCTTCTACGGTCAGAGCGTGACCGATCCTTACCGGTGGCTTGAGAGCTGGCACGAGGCCAAGGCCGCGCAGTGGCTTAAGGCTCAGGACGACTACACGCGCGCCATACTGGCGAGCCTTCCAGGACGCGAGAAATTCCTGGAGCGGGTGAAGACGCTTGATACCGGCAGCACACGCGTTCGAGATGTACGGGTTTGCGGGGGCAAGACCTTTTATCTTAAAGCTGCTCCTGGAGCCGATAACGTAAAGCTGTATGTCCGTGATCGCCCCAGCGCGCAAGAGCGGCTGTTGCTCGATCCCGAATTACTCACGAAAGAAGGTGTGCATTATTCGATCGACTATTATCGGCCCTCGCTAGAGGGCACCCTTGTGGCTTACGGAATATCTCCAGGTGGTTCCGAGAACAGTGTGATCCACATCCTTGATGTGGCCACTGGTAAGCAGTTACCCGACTCCATTGATCGTGCACGCTTTGGCTTTATCCAGTGGCTGCCCGGCAGCAAGTCATTTTTTTACAACCGGCTGCAGAAGCTGACGCCCGACATGCCCAAAACTGCGTTCGAGCAGCGCAGCCGGGCGTACCTGCACCAGCTCGGTCAGGATCCTGACCAGGATCGCTTCCTGTTCGGGTATGGCTACTCATCGGACGTAAAGATCGATGATAACGACCTCAGCTTCATTACTTACTCGCCGGCATCGCCCTATCTGTTCGGGCTGTTGGCCCATGGAACAGAAAATGAGGGCACCCTTTACTACGCATCGATCGAGCAGATGAAGGCGCCACAGATCAAGTGGAAGAAGCTCTTCGACGTAGATGCGGACGTCGTGAATTATGACGTTTACAAGGATGACATCTACCTGGTCACACACAAGAGAAGACCGCGCTATGAAGTTACGGTAACCAGTCTCAAGAGCCCGGATGTAGAGCATGCCAAAGTGATCGTCCCCGCCACGGAAGTCGTGATTCAGGAAGCCGATGTTGCGCAAGACGGCATCTACCTCCGTGATCTCGACGGCGGAATTGGCCGTATGCGGCGGCTCAGCTTTGACGGTCGAATCGAGCCTATTGGGATCGGTGAAGGCAAATCCGTCCAGGGCATTTCGGTCAGCCCCACCGAGCCCGGCGCCATGGTGAACGTCGTTTCCTGGACCACCTCGCCGCGATGGCTGGCCTACGATGCGCAGCGAAGGACCGCAACCGACACGGGAATTCAGCCTCCGATCCCCATCGACACATCTGCTTATGAATCAGTGGAGGTCAAGGCCAGGAGTGCCGACGGAACTATGATTCCGCTCTCCATCCTGCGCGCAAAAAACATCAAACTGGATGGAACGCACCCCGCGCACCTGATCGGTTATGGCGCATATGGGATCTCCTATGATGCGGAGTTCGATCCGGTTCGACTCGCCTGGTTGGAACGGGGCGACGTGATCGCGATCGCGCACGTGCGCGGCGGCGGGGAATATGGCGAGGAGTGGTATCGCGCCGGGTACAAGCTCACCAAGCAACATACGATTGATGATTTCATCGCTTGTGCCGAGTACTTGATCGAGAACAAGTACACCAGTCCTCGCTATCTCTCCGGCGAAGGTACCAGCGCCGGCGGGGTTCTCATCGGCGGAGCCATTACCCAACGTCCTGACCTGTTTGCGGGAGCGCTGATCCGGGTAGGTTGCTCCAATACGCTTCGTATGGAATTCACACCCAATGGTCCCCCGAATATAGCCGAGTTCGGAACCGTCACTGATCCTGACGGCTTTAAAGCACTTTATGCGATGGATGCCTATCAACATGTGAAGGACGGTGTCGCGTATCCAGGTGTTTTGTTGACCGCGGGAATCAATGATCCGCGGGTCGATCCCTCGCAGCCGGCCAAAATGGCGGCCCGCTTGCAGGCAGCCACTTCCAACAAGAAGTCCATATTGCTGCGAGTGGATTACGACGCGGGTCACGGCATGGGCTCTACGCGAGCACAACACGACCTGGAGTTCGCCGACGAAATGTCATTTCTCTTATGGCAGGCGGGAGACCCCGAATTTCAACCCTGATCTGACCGTAGAGAATAGTTACGAAGGACGAACCGCCGGACTATTGGACGAAGCGTGGGTATTCACGCTCCGGGTCCGTCATCTTAACTCGAGTTGTCTAATTGCCAGTGCTTTTCAAGGAGATTCTGTATGTCACATCATTTCGATACCAAACTGGCGAAGGAAGATCCGAGCCTCAACCTCTGCGACTTTTATTTATTTGACGGCCCCTCGGGCAAGACGGTAATGGCGATGACCGTGAATCCGGATGTGGGATTATCGGCTCCGGATACGCTTCATCCAGAAGGGCTCTACGCGTTCCGATTCGACCTGGACGGAGATGCGAGGGAAGAGGTTACGTTCAAGTTCAGGTTTGGTGAACCACGACACGGAGATGGCAGTGAGCATACTCACGTTCAACCGTTTGTGGTGCGGAAGGCGACGGGTGACGATGCTCTTCGTGGTGACGCCGGAGAGAGTCTGGTTGAGGGTGAAACCGGTTCGGTCGCGACTAATTCGGGTCTTCGTGCGTATGTTGGGATTGCTCCAGAGCTATTTGCGGCAAATGTTGGATTCGGCACATTTATGACTGCTTTCTATAAGGACCAGCGCTACGATGGGGACGCCTTTCTGCATCAGCAGAATCCCTTTGCGAGGCGGAATGTTACGGCGATTGTGCTGGAGGTGCCGAGCGAACTGATTGGGAAGGGAAAAATCAACGCATGGGCGACGATCTCCCTCTTTGGCCATGCGCCGGAGGTACAAGTTTCGCGTTGGGGCCTGCCTATGGTTACGCATCTCTTCCTGAACGACCCGAGCGATCAAGAGGTGAAAGAACAATTCAATTCGTCGGTTCCGTCTGAAGATCTAGAGCGCTTCGCGAAGTCGATCGCGGATTTTGCGGAGAAGATGACGACCTATGCCGGTTCGGCGGCGGACCCGGGTGAATACGGGAAGCTGATCGCTGCACGGCTTTGTCCCGACACGTTGCCTTACGGGCTTGGAACGTCTGCCGCATTTGAGGTGGCCAGCTTCAATGGACGCGCGCTCGGCGACGATGTGCTGGATGTGATGTTGACGCTCGCGGCCAACACGACAATTGTCGATGGACTTGCTCCCGACCGGGAGCGCATTCGCAAGGATTTCCCGTATTATGGAGCGCCGTATACGGCGGAGGAGCAGGCCGGGGTGAGGCCGATGGGGCGCCCGGCCAAGAAGTAGACGGGAAGCGACGCTTGAGAATGATGTTGGAGATCAGGGCGCTTCCGTGGGCAGTTTCAGGGACAAGATGTCCCTCGTTCCCGGCGGAGCTGCCTCCTCGTGCTGCCTGGTTCAGGCGCTCTTCTTCGAGGTGACGGCGGAGAAGGCAGACCACCTCTGTTCTACCTCGTGACTGCCGCAGTGTGAGCAAGCGGTCTTTTCCGCGTCATGCTCTGCAATGGTCAGAATCTTCAGGAAGGGCTTCTTGCAGGCGTTGCAGAAGAACTCATAGTGGGGCATACAGACCTCCCACGGTCTTGGAATTGTTACAGCTGGATTCTAGACCTGCGGCTGGAGCAGGTTCAACAGCAGGTTCAACTTCGATCGGTCTCAACTCGACGCAGGCGGTGTTATTGTTCTGACGCGAGCTTCGACGATAACGTATCCTGTCGAAATCCTGTCGCTGTATTTCCCCAAGAGAGGATTCATGCACTCGCTTGCCAATGCACTCGCTTTCGCCGCGGCGATGATTCTGCTACCTGCAGCGCTACTCTTAGCGGATGTGGACACAAAGTTCCACAATGCTCCGGCCTCGGCGCAGGAGGCGAAGAACCCGTACGCAGGGCAGGAGGACGCCGCGCAGGCCGGGAAGGAGCTATATACGCGCGATTGCCTGTCGTGCCACGGGCAGCTGGGACACGGCACGGGCAACGTGCCGTCGCTGGTGGACGGAAAGCTCAATTCGGTCAGGCCGGGTGAAGTGTTCTGGTTCATCACGCGGGGCGAAAAGAGAACGGCATGCCCGCCTGGGCGTCTTTGCCGGCAAAGCAGCGCTGGCAGATCGTTACCTATATAGAGTCGTTGAGAACGTCGCAGGCCGCGCAGGAGGCAAGCGCGCCGGAGACGATCGCGCCGCCACCTTCCGACTTGAACACATCGACGGTGAAGGCTCCGCCGCCGACGCCACCCTTCACTGATTTTCGCTACGAGAAGCCGGGAACGTTGCGCAAGATTACGGTGAGCGATCTACCGCAACCGTATGCGACCAAATCGAGGTTCAACTCTCCGGACCTGGTGGCGCGGCCGGAAAACGCGTGGCCGTCGGCGCCGGCCGGATTCAAGGTGGAGTTGTATGCGGCTGGGCTCGACAATCCCCGAACCTTGCGCACCGCGCCGAACGGCGACATTTTTCTTGCGGAAACCGATCCCGGACGCATCCGGGTGTTCCGCGGGGTAACCGCCGGTGGCAAGCCCGAGCAGGCGGCGATCTTTGTCAGCGGGCTGAAACAGCCGTATGGTCTGGCTTTCTATCCTTCCGGTCCCGATCCGCAATGGTTGTATGTGGGCAGCACCGCCGAAGTCGTTCGTTTCCCATATCACAAGGGTGATTTGCAGCCGAGCGGACCACCGCAACACATCGCCGACCTGCCACATGGGGGCTGGTTCGGGCACACGACGCGGGCGGTAGAATTTTCCCGGGATGGCAAACGAATGTTTGTCGCGGTGGGCTCGGCATCGAACGTGGACGATCCCGACACCACGCCGCGAGAGAAGGACCGCGCGGACATTCTGGCCTGCGATCCGGAGCATTGCGTATTGCGCGTGTATGCCTACGGCCTTCGCAACCCGGGAGGTGGGATTGCGGTGAATCCGCAGACCGGCGAGTTGTGGTGCTCGGTGAATGAGCGCGATGCCCTGGGGGACAACCTCGTCCCGGACTACATCACGCACGTGCAGGAAGGGGGATTCTATGGCTGGCCGTGGTGGTACATCGGCGCGCATCAAGATCCCCGGCATCAGGGCAAGCATCCGGAGTTGAAAGACAAGGTCATCGTGCCGGATGTGCTGCTGCAGCCGCACACTGCGTCGCTGGAGTTTACCTTTTATCCTTTATAGGGCCAGCAATTCCCTGCCCAGTACAAGGGAGACATTTTCGCATCCCAGCACGGCTCCTGGAACAAAGCGGTGCGCGTGGGCTACGAAGTGATCCGGGTGCCGCTGCACCAGACCGGCCACGCCAGCGGTGAGTACGAAGACTTCCTCACCGGCTTTGTGCTGCCCGATGGCAAGGTGTGGGGACGTCCGGTGGGCGTGACCGTGGCTCCGGATGGATCGCTACTGGTAAGCGACGACGGATCTAACTCGGTGTGGAGAGTTAGCTACACGGGGAAGTGACGGGAAACTTCCCTGCAAGCTATCGAAGCGGATAAGTGTGTTGGTTCAGCCTGAAATGGAAAGAGGGCGCGGTTTCAAACGCGGTAACGACAGCGTAGAATTTGTGCCAATTCCACGGAGAGCGAAAAACAATGCGCCGGTACCATCACATCGGAATTCCCACTACTGAAGCGAAGCCTGGCGAGACCCACTTGAAACACCTGAAACTCTTTGTCGTCAGCCACGAGAAAAGCGAATTTGGCGTGGAGTGGATGCGTTTCGAAGCGGACGCGGCGGTCCCTGATCTCGTCCGGCAAGTTCCGCACGTCGCGTTTGAAGTGGCTGATCTCGCCTCCGAGCTTGCTGGCCGCGAAATCCTGATTCCTCCCAACAGCCCATCCGACGGCGTCCGCGTCGCGTTCATAGTCGAAAACGGCGCGCCCATCGAACTGCTCGAATTCACTGACCCCAACCATCCTGGCCGCCGCCAGCAGAGCAAGATGCCGATATAAACACCCTCCATCCAAAGCACCTCTTAGAGCGAAGGCGAGCACTTCACACCTTTCAAGAGTGGCCAGCTAACAAGCTGAGTTCCATCAAGCAAGCCTTTCCCAACCCCTGACTCCCCGTTTGTCGGCAAACCGGAAGTAGTCCGTTTCATCCGTCACGCGGCCCGCTGGCGGCGGTTCTTCCGCTGTTCCCTCGCCGCCTCCAACTTCCGATCCCGGTCGGCCTGAATCTCCTGCTGATGCCCGGGGCTTCGTGGGGGGTTTCGTGGACCTGTCCACGAAACTTCCAGATGAAGAAGCAGACGGGGATAGGTATCATGTCCCCTTAACTCCCTCATTTGACGCAGCGTGGAAATGGGCGTCGCTTCGTGCTGGATTGCGAGAGAATTCATGTTACTCTGCCGGCTAGTTATGAATAGGAAACGTTCTATCTGTCCCCAGGCTGTCTGTCCCCAGGCTGTCAAGCTGACGGGCGAATATCTGAAGTATGGGATGGTTTTTTCTATTTTGATTCTCACTGGCTGTTTTGGCTTCGTGCCAACCCGGGCGCCATCAGTTCCAACCCAGATCGTTAACGCCTGGGGCAATTCTCAGACACAGGGCTATGGTCTGCAAGGATGCTCTATCCTCACCTGCCATCCGGAAACAGCGTGGCCCGCTGTCATGGCGGTAATAAACGGCTGGACGCTGAATAATCAGGCATACGGAGGAAGCAATTGCGCCGACCTGTCCTACGTAGGAACCTCTCAATCTCTTTGGGATGTGAAGGTCGACGCCGCCAGCAAGAACATTTATGGCCACTTCCGCAACGATCAGGAGGAGTTCGGGCAGGCTTACATAGCCTACGCGCGCGGCTGCATCGAAGCTCAGACTGCATGGTTAGCAATCCCTGAAGCAGCCAAGACCCGCGCTGCGGGAACCGGATGTGTAAAGACCGGAACGTGGGTGGACGGCAACCCGAACTCGGCTGCTTCCTATACGAGTACCGCGGGGGCAACCATGACATGCACGGTGACGGGAAGCACAATCTATTTTGCAGCGGCCCGGCGATACAACTCGTCAGCTACATTTACGGTGAGCGTTGACGGTGTCAAAGCTGTAGATCCTGATAGCGGCACCACGATCTTCTCTCAGGCAATGGGTTTCCCTGGCGTCTCCGGCCTCCCCGTAAACCAGACAATCCTCGCAAACCTGATACGCGTTCCGAGCACGAACGCAACCCACAAGGTCGTATATACGTGCGTCGATCCGGCTGGCGATGTGTGTCTGGCGTTCTATACTGCGGCGGTCGGTGCGGTTGAAACCCCCGTCGTCTATTCGTTGTCGACTATCTACAACGCACCCGCAGAGCAGACAGGGAATATGGACGCGCCCACGACGGACCTTTACCACGCAGCGTGGCTGGCGATGGTTGCGGAGTTGACTGGCGATGGGCTCAACATCATTCCCATAGACGCCACCATTCCCGCAGTCTATAACTCCGCGACACAGTCCCAGGAGGATGGCATCCATGAGAACGTGCTCGGCCATGCCTCTATCGGCGCACATGCTGCTGCCCAATAAGGAATCCAATTCGGGGACAGAGAGCGCCGGCACGCACCGGATTCAGCTCCGTCCTACTCATCGCTTTCCTATTGCTGTTCGGTCATGATAGCCGTCCCCTGCGTATCAAATCTCAAGATTGCTCGAATGTAATCCCCCGCGTTCCGGCTAAACGATGCGCCTCATGCGCCTTAAGGTGGGATCGAAGGCTTTCCGACTGCCAGGTGCGGCGGGGGGAAGTGTGCGCCGCGATTCCTGGGTACCACTGCTGAATCGATCAGCCTGGTGGGGGTGGTCACCGGAACTTACACAGACTCGAAGAGCATATGTTACGGCTTCGTGCGCGCCCTTGACGGCACCATCACCACCTTTGATGCGCCGGGCGCGGGCACTGTTGTTGCTTACTCGGGCACCAAACCCCTGAGCATCAATCTCGGCGGAACGATCGCCGGGTCCTATCAGGACAATAATCTGGTTTACCACGGCTTCGTGCGGGCCGCGGATGGCGCCATCAACGCCTTCGATGTTCAAGGCGCATGCACTGATTGCAGTAACCAAGGCACCTTCGTGCAATCGATCAACCTGGAGGGGGCGATCACCGGATCCTATTATGACGAGACCGGTTTAACACTTGGTTTTCTTCGCTCTGCGGACGGCACCATCACGACTTTCGAAGCGCCGGGCTCGGGTGGGGGCGTTAACCCCGGCACCAATCCGATTTCTATCAATGCGTTGGGGGAGATCACCGGGGTCTACCAGGACGCAAACTCCGCCTATCATGGTTTTCTGCGCACTGCGCACGGCACCTACACGACCTTCGATCCCCCGGGCTCGGGGACTGGGTTTGTGGAGGGAACGTTCGCTACGGACATCAATCTGGGCGGAACGATCGGCGGCTACTACCAGGACAACAATTTGGTTTACCACGGCTTCGTGCGGACTGCGAACGGGACCTTCACCATTATCGACGTTCCGGGCGCGGGCACCGAATATGGCGCGGGGACCACTGCTGAATCAATTAACGACATCGGTTCGGTTACCGGGTTCTACACCGACAACCAGTTCGTCAACCACGGTTTCATTTTTAATGTAAAGTAACCGTTTCAGTGACCTGTGCCCGGCCGCTGGCCCAAACCTCAAAGGAAATAACCGAGAGAGAGTTTGGCCGGCGGCCCAGGTCTCAGGGGCATTGAAGGGGGCAGACGAAGTAATCACCATCCCGTCGTCCCTTATCTCCGTCCCCTTATCTCCCCTGACGAGCTGAGTCAAGGCCGACTTGTCCGGAGATGCTGCTGTCACTTGCGAAAAGGCTAATTCTGAATGAGGCGCACAAGCGTGCCGTCCGGATCGACCAAGGCTCCAACTCGGCCGCCCCATTCCTCGACTTTGGGCGGATGGAGGCGCGGTTGCCCCTTGCAACCCTCCGGCAACCCAGCTTCTTTGCAGGCCGCATAGAAAGAGTCAAGATCATCCAGGCGAAGACAACAACTGAACCAACTGGTCAAAGGATCAAGTTCGGGGTGCGAAAAGAACTCCAACGTCAGGTCGCCCCGCTTCAGAATCATCCAGCCCTTGTCACGCCAACTTTCAGAGAAGCCAAGAGCCACGTAGAACCGAGAAGTTCTTTCAAAATCGCGCGAGGGAAGATTTGGCGTTGCGGCATCGTTCATTTCGGCTGCCCCTTATGCTCGATCAATGCTGATTTTCCATTAAGAGTTGCTCAAGTCTCATGCCAAACACTGAGGCCTCCAAGCGTGGACCTCTCTCAGAAGTCTGGTGCATGAAATAGTCCGGTGTAGGCGGAACATTTCCGGTCCATCTCGCTTTAGGACCGTAAATCATATAGACGTCCCAAGCAGAGTCATTCCAGTCAAGGACCTCTCTATATTGCGCACCCAACAGGTCTTGGACATCCCAATATTGCTTTGCCCAAGAAGTGGCTACGACTCCCGTCGCTGGCGAAACGTTCTTTTCCAATGCATGCAGCCGCGGTACCCACACGACATACACCGAAATGTTTTTCCCACCTTTGCGCTTTAGAATGTCTTCTGTCACGTCAGACGCGCCTCGTAAGCAAACGCCGCACGTTGGTGACACCAGCATCAATACTCTGACTTTGCCGTAATCGGCGTTGAACGCCTTCTGAACAATAGCCGTGCTGTCGCCGACCAACTCGTACGATCTTTCTGGGCGTAGCCGGCTACAGGCAGCCAGAACTAGAAGAAACCCTGTAAACCCAATGAGGGAAAATTTCTTCATGGTTGGCTCCTTACTGCAAGTTTGGACAATAGAAATTGGCTACCCCTGTATGAAATTGGGGATGACGATGGCAACGATGGTGACTACAGCCGCCAGCCATAAGAGCGCACGAGTAAACTTTGCTGTTCGAGTGGTGCAGCCCTTGCCGATGCAACCGCTTTGTGGCCGATACCCTAACCAGAATCCGAGGCCCAGCAAAACCACCGATCCCGCGATGAAGTATGGCCGATAGGGCGCGAGTCTTGCAGCTGCGAGTGCGCCGCTTGTGCCCAGAGTGGCAACTACGGCAGGCCCAATGCAGCAAAGGCTAGTAGCGGTCGCCAAAACGCTAGAACCTATCGCACTCACCGATGAACCCATCACGACAGGAAGTTTGGTCATTGATCTAAATTCTCCGGGGTGCAGATGAAGCCGAACTATTGGCAGCAACGGCCTTGTAATTGTATCGGCGGACATTTTACCGAGCCGTACGAGCAGAAGACGCAGCAATCTCCCGCCTGGGGACGCATCAGAGTATGACATTCGACGCACTCATAGAAGAACCGGCACGAGTCGAGAGGCATCTCTTCCAATGTCGCCTGACCGCATTGGGGACACGTCAGCATTGATTTCAGGATGGCCGTTGCGGTCGTCATTACTTCTTCCGTCATGAGGTTCGAAGGAAAACCAGCATTCGTCGTCGCTTTCATCAGGCGGACGCGCCCATCCCTGCCAGCACGCCGCCCGCAAGAGCCAGTTTCGTGCTTGCCTTCGATGACGTCTGCATTCGACGAGCCTTCCTCATTTCACTCTAAACCCCGTACCATGGTACGGAGTCAAGGGGAGACACATGAGCAAAAGCCTGACAATCGGTATCCTGGCAAAGCGCGGTGGCGTAAATGTTGAGACGATCCGCTACTATCAGCGACGCGCTCTCTTGGAGGAGCCGTTGAAGCCTAGTGGAGGTTTTCGACGTTATCCAGAAGAATCGGTGAAACGAGTCCTCTTCATCAAGAGGGCGCAGACGTTGGGATTCACACTAGAGGAGATTCAAGGTCTGCTCGCCCTCGATAAACGGAAAGCCTGTGTGGAGACACGGGGAATCGCTGCTCACAAGCTGGAGCTCATCGCTCAGAAAATCGCCGACCTCTCGAAAATGAAAAAATCACTCGCTCGCCTCGTGCGTTCCTGTGAGGCGTCGGCGGCTGGGGCGCCATGCCCAATCATTCATCTCCTGGCAGATGATTAGACCCTTCACGACCAGTCATATTGAATTCGACAGCGATGGGGATTACGTCGTCCCCCCCAACTCAGTCCTCGATTGTAGCTCTGTCATCGATTGACGTTTCGGACAATCGAACCGCACCCGCCGCCGCCCATGAATGAAATGGGAAGCCCAGTTTCCCTTATCTCCCTAATACTTTGGTATGGATCGATACGTTCGTCCAATGGATTCGTCGTCGCGCTTCTGCCAAGCTTGCCTTGAACAGTCACCCGCTCTGACATTGAAAGGAGTACCAAATGGACGGCAACAATGCACTGAAAGAGACCACGCGCGTAACCGCGCCTGTGGCGTCGAACACGCTCGGTGTGAACGTTTTTACCGCCCCGGGAAAGGCTATGGTCGGCGAGCGGCCAAAGCCCTTCGGCGAAGCGCTCGGCTTTGACCCAATCACGTCGACTTTAATCTTCGGCGAGTACGACGCGGTGCTGGTAGACGCAATGACGACGGTGGCTGAGGCCGAGGCTCTCGCGGATTGGGTTGCGCTGCACAACCGCAACCTGGAGACCATCTATATAACGCACGGCCATTTCGACCACTTCTACGGTCTGAGCATTCTGCTCGACCGTTTCCCGAGCGCTCGGGCGATCGCAACGCCCAAGACGGTGAACGCCATGCAGATGTCTTTCACTCCCCCAGTGGAGCGGTTAGCCCGCCGGTTGTTTCCTGGGCAAGTGGCCACTAAATTGGTTGCACCTCAGCCCTATGAGCACGACACGTTCACTCTCGAGGGCCAGGAATTGCGCATCATCGAGCAGGGCCACACCGATAGTCCCGATACGACGTCTCTCTACGTTCCATCGATCGGCCTGATCGTCGCTGGCGACGTTGTGTACAACCAATGCCGCATATACGTCGGCGACACCACCCCGGAGAGCCGAAAGAATTGGATCGCGGCGCTGGACCGGTTAGCAGCGCTGAACCCGGCGATGGTCGTCGCCGGTCACAAGAAGCCTGGCGCGCCCGACTCTCCCTCGACGATCCAGGACACCAAGCGTTACCTGCAGGACTTCGATCGGCTGCAGAAAACCGCGACGTCCGACCAGGAGCTGTTCGATCAGATGACGGAGCTATACCCGCATTGGGTAGCCAATCAGTCGTGGTTGATGTTCGGATTCCCGCAGTGATAAGCCACATCAACCGCTGACGCGATTGGGTCGTCCCTCGTTGAAAGGCGCCGGAAATCACATGAACTTAGGAACCTTTTCCCCGTGTCCCCGTTTCCCCGTCTGTAGAAATGTGCGAACTAAGCGAACTAAGCGAACTAAGTCTGGGATCCGGGTAAGAACACGGACTGCGCAGTGATGATTCGACTCTTGTTGCCAATGACCGCTTTAGAACACGCGGAGCGTTGTACCGGAAAGTCGATGAAGCGCATTCGCAGGAGTTAAGGTTTTTAGCCACATCGTACAGATGCAGATTGAGGCGGTTTTGTGACGTTCCAAGTTGACTTTATTTTGAGTGCGAGGTGGACCTCGACGCGTCACTATCGGGACGAAGGCGGCTAGCTCCTAATTCAGGCCATTCAAAAACTCGGCCGGGCCGCAGAATTCGTGTGTCGCCCCACGGATCCTTCCCCCCAAGTTCCTGTCAGAGGCCGCACCGACGGTCGTCCAAGACGATCGGATGCGGTGGCCTTGCTGTTCTACGAAATAGGTGCCAGTCCGACATCGACATAAGGCGACCGCCACACGAAATCGCCTTGTTGATTGATTTACCCGAATCTCGCCTCTCGTCCGTCTGTTCCCCGTCCCCCAGTTCCCCCACAACGTGCCGCTGCCCGTGAAGCCATAGCCTACCAGGGTCTTGGGGCTCTGATCGGTAGAGAAGACGCGATCGAAGTAGGCCCCCCTTGAACGTCGGAAGATTCTTGTTGATTAGCTTTTCAAGGTAGATAATTTCTAGTAGATTAATAAAATCCAGATATGACTTGTTGTTGTCCCACCTGTCGATAGAGCTCTGAAGCCCGAGCCGGGGATCTACGGTCCCCGCCCATCCTGACTCCAAAATTCAGAATCAGCTTCCCCAATTCAAAGGAGAATCCAAAGTGCCAAGAGCTCTTTATGCTGTTATTTCTGCTTCACTGCGCCGGTTGCCGCGATCGATCTCTGCTGTGCTTTTTCTGTTTGCTGTAGCGGCCTGCCTGCCCTTGGCCGCGCAGGACGACATCACCACGCAAAACGCGACGTCCGGGCTCAATGGCGTATGGGTCACCGGGCCGGCCTCGAACCCGTTGAGCTTCCTGAACGGCGCGGCCGCGCGTACCACCGGCAATCCGGCGCCCTACGACTTTCCCGACTTTGCCCCAATGACCTACGTCGACGAAAAGCTGCCCAATTGGATCGATGCGCAGGCCGAGGAGCGGTTCCGGTATGAGGGGTACCACAATAATAGCTTCAAAGCGGGTGTCAATGACCGCTACCTGTTGAACCGCTTCCGGTTCCAGGTGGATCTGCATACGCCCAGTTGGCTGCGGGTTACGGCGCAGGTACAGGACGCCCGTGCGGGCTACCAAACCCCGCCGATCGGCCCGCCGAACACGGTTCGCTGGGATCTCAAGTTGGCGTATGCGGAGGTTGGCGACCCGGAAAGACACTGGTTCAGCCTCCGCGTGGGCCGGCAGATGATCAACTACAACAATACGATCATCGCCAACTCGGAGTGGCGCAACCAGGGACGGTCGTACGATGCGGCGGTGCTGAACCTGAACGCAAAGCGCGAGCACCTGGGCATTTTTGCCGCCTCGGCTGTGGTGCCGCAGGCCTATGGTGTGAGCCCGCATCAGGAAGGCAACAACATCTACGGAGCCTACGGGCGCATCGATGATTTTGTTGTGCCGCACTCGAACGTTGAGCCGTTCTTCCTGTGGCGGGTACAACCGGCGGAGGTTGTGGAACCCGCCAAAAGCAAGACCACCGGCAAGGAGAACGAGAAGGCTCTTGGGGTGCGCTTCAAGGCGCAAGCCCACACCGCGCTCGATTACTCAGGCGAGGTGATCCTCGAAACCGGCAAGGTGGGATCGCAGCCGATTCATGCCTGGGCAGGGCAGGCCGGCGCAGCGTACCAGTTCCTCGATGTAGCGTCCAAGCCGCGGGTCTTTACGCAGTACGACTACGCCTCGGGCAACAGCAATCCGGCGACGAAGGGATCGCACACCACCTTCGACACGATCTACCCGACAGCCCATGACCGCCTTGGCATCGCGGACCTGTTCGGCTGGCAGAACATTGAGTCGGTGCGCGCGGGAATCACCGTTGAGCCCCATCGGCGGCTCACCTTCACGGTGCAGGGGCTGGACTTTTGGGCGGCCGATGCGCTGGACTCGATCTACAACACCTCGGGCGGCGCGATCGTGAGCAACAAGACCGACCACGGCCGCCATGTGGGCGCGGAAATCGATGGCTACTCCTGGTATGAGCTGAATAGGCACTTCAACCTGGGCGGCGGCTTCGGCTACTTCGGCGGCGGCCAGTTCCTGACGAATGTGACAACCAGCCACTCGTACACGTACTACTACTTTGCGCTGAACTTCAAAGACAACGGAAAGCACGAGCTAACGCCGTAGTTGAATTTCGGGACGAGGCTGGACGGGCGAGAGCGGCGAGCATCGGCCTCAATGCACCTCAATGTCTACCTCAATGTCAATGTCACCTCAATCGTCACCTCAATGTTTGTCGGAGACCTAATCAATGGCGCTCGAATGCATCAATCCCGATGATCTACCGACTCCAGAAACGTACACCCAGGTCGTCGTCGCGACGGGAAGCAAGTTGGTATTCGTCTCGGGCCAGGAGCCCGAAGACATACACGGCAAGCTCGTTGGCCGTGGTGATCTTGCGGCTCAGGCGCGCCAGGTGTTTGGCAATCTCGGCCGTGCACTTGCTGCTGCCGGTGCCCGGCCTGAGCAGGTCAGCAAGATCACAATCTACGTCGTCAATTACAAACGCGACGAACACTTGCCGATTATCGAAGAGGCCCGGATAGCGCTGTTCGGAGATCACAAGCCAGCAGACGTGGTGGTCGGCATAGCGACGCTGTCCCCCGACTACCTGATCGAAGTTGACGCGATCGCGATCATTGACCATACCACCGCGACCTACACAACGACGCGGTAGATAAATCGCTAGAAGTTTCGTGAATTTCGGACGGATCTGGCACTTTAATAGTTTCATATCGAGGACAAGGCGAACTCTCGTTCGAACCTCAACGCTGTTCTGTTTTTCCCACACCCCCCTGACGCAGTTCTCCCATCAACCTGGAGATTGTGCGTCCGGTTGGAGTCGTTCACAGCTTCCAGACCGAAGTGACCGTAAAGCAAATCCGCCTGTGCGCGAGACCATGGACCACTGCAGACGCTCAGGTAAACTTCGCGTTCGTCCCGCCGTTCGAGGCTCTCCTTTTTGTAAAATTCGATAAAATTCGATGCTTTTGGGTCTTTTGGGACATAAACAGCCGGTGCGTCGGTTTCCCCGTTTCCCGGAGAGTTCAGCGGCGCCGGCCAAAGCGGTTCTTATCTATTGAGAAGGCGATCCTGCTATCCGGAACAAAAGCCGCCATAGGAGGGTGATGCGATACGGTCGCTTGGGAGGGGTTCGAAGGACCAGCAACGGCAGACACGCCAAGGTCAAGTGCCGGGCCGGGGGTAGGAGGAGGCGGATCATTCGCCCAGCCGGGAGCGGGTTGGGCTTCGGTGACGGCTTCTTGCGGGGCTTCTTGCTCGGCAGGGTCCGGGGACGGCTCGGGGTTCGCGGTCTCTCCGTTTTGCTGGGTACGCGCCCAGGCGGAGACATAGAATGGCGGGTCAACGGGCGGCGGGGCGGATTGGTTTTCGAGCGGC
Organism: uncultured Acidobacteriaceae bacterium; assembly: GCA_963790935.1. GTDB lineage: Bacteria > Acidobacteriota > Terriglobia > Terriglobales > Acidobacteriaceae > PALSA-350. Next base: position 113,683 of record CAWBRJ010000059.1, read on the forward strand.
GACAGCGCGGCGATCGTTGGTGGTTCTAGAGGGGATCAGGCCTTCGATGGCGATGATCATGGAGAGGGCCTTGACCTGCGCCGAAGCGCTGTTGCGGGTCATTTCGGGGTCCATATCAGCGATTTGCCAGAGGCGGGCCAGGACTCGGTCTCGGACCAGGCTGCACCGGCGCAGTTCCTGGGTCTCCTGCTCGATGAGCTGTTTGCTCGACGGCGGCGCGATGCTCAAGCATGTAGGCGCGCACACGAGGCTTGGATTTGATGTAGGCGGCGGAATTGGGGTCAAGGCCTGCGGCTTCTGCGGCACTACGGTCGGTCATGGTTCCAGAGAGGATCAGGCGGGCATAGGCCATTTCCTGGTCTGTGATGAGGTCGGTGACGTTATTTTTAGGCATAGTGGGCTCCGTTTGCTGGTGAGTTGAGAAGTTGCGGCAGGGGAGAAGTTTCACTGCGCAAGCACAGGCGAGCGCAATAAAAAATCCCGCCGCGGCGGGATGCTGAATTAGCTGATTTTGGACAGGGATCAGGTGTGACACCGGACAGCGATAAAGCTATCCTTCGCTCGCGAGTTGTCCGGAGAACTGCCGGAACCTGCCCGGCGGAGCGTTACGCGAGTAGCCCGCTCCTGCCGAAATCGTTTATGAAATAACGCTACAGGACAAAAGGCGCGTCAACAACCGTCGCGACTGTTTTATTTCTATCGAGGTAACCAGTTCTCGGAAGCGAGACTGGTTACTTACCCGAAGGTTTCGTGGATACGAAAACTGCTCCTGAAACTCGCAGGGATTGATGGATGCCCAAATGGAGAAGTAACTATGGGGCTACATACCGATCAATGGGTTCACAATCTGGATTGACCCGTAGTGTTGTGCGGGCCGCCAAGTCTTCAGAGTAGAGAATCGATGCGCCGGCACCCTCAGCAGCTTGAAGAATCAGCGCATCCCAAAAGGTGTCTCTTGGAGACCCACTTGTTCTTCACCCAACAACGCGAATAAGCGTGACAATGGACATTATCTTGCGCGAATTTACGAACAGGGTCACCTCTTAGAAGGAGCATGGTAATGTACAGGACCCAGCGGTTGGTCTGAAAGGGTTACACCTCAAATCCACGCCACTCGGTTGGAGCCAAGCGCTGATAATGTTCGCGGAGCGACCTCGAAGGCTTAAAGGTGCTTAGAAAGGTTCGATTATTGATGCATGGAATCGCCTGAAGCCCTCTATCATCGCGTTTTGCTGGAGAACCAAGCTCGATTGGCTCTCCAGCAAAAACTGGACACCGGGCTTGGCTATGCCACGATGGTCGTGTTCCTCGCAGGAGCCATCGCAGCAATCCCGCTGCTGCACTCCCCAGGTCTTCAGGGTCTGCTCCTCATCCCCGTTGTGATTTTCGTGTCGCTGGCAGTGGGGCATGATCGTGTACTGCGCGCCATCCGTGAGAGAAAGCGAGTGATTGAATTTTACGAGCGCGGAATCGCGCGCCTGCAAGACAGGTGGGCGGGAACCGGAGAGACCGGAGATCGCTTTCTGGATCTCGCCCATCCGTACGCGCGGGATCTCGACATTTTCGGCAAGGGGTCGCTATTCGAGTTTCTCTGCACTGTCAGAACTCGGGCTGGTGAACAGACGCTCGCCCGGTGGCTCCTCCATGCGGCTCTACCAGAGGAGATACGCTCGCGGCAGGCGGCAATCACGGAGATGAAGGACAGGCTCCGCTTTCGCGAGAGCCTGTTTGTCGCGGGAGAGAGTGTGCGCCTGGGAGTTCGGCCTGACGCGCTGGCATCATGGGCAGAACGCGAGCGGATGTTCCCGCGATGGCTTGCGCCGGCATTGGCGCCTCTCGCTATGCTGTGGGTAGGCGCCACAGCATATGCGCAGTTTTGTCTACTACAGTGGCTGATCGCTGGAGGCGCTATCCCGGCGGACTCCTTGCGCCCCGCGTTGCTGATGTCGATCGTGAACCTCGCAGTCAGCCTCGCCCTGCGGCGGCGTGTCTCAGAATCTGCCCAAGCAGTAGAGGAGGCCGCCGAGGACCTCAGCGTGCTAGCAGAAGTTCTGCAAGTGTTGGAACAAGAGACATTTGCCTCCGCTCGACTGCGGAGCCTGCGAGCCTCGCTCGATTCCGGAGACATAGCGCCCTCTGCCGCGGTGAAGAGGTTGAAGTGGATCGCCTATTGGTTAGAGGGACGCCGAAATCTGCTGGTTCAGATGTTTTCCCCATTCATTTTCTACAGCGCAGAATTGACCATGGCGGCGGAACGCTGGCAGCAGAGGTTCGGCTCTGCGATTCGCGGCTGGCTCTCTACCGTGGGCGAGTTCGAAGCACTATCCGCGCTCGCCTGTTATGCATGGGAGCATCCCGCAGACGTGCTGCCGGAGTTTGTCGAGCAGCGTGCTTGCTTTGAGGCAACGGGGCTGGCGCATCCGCTGTTGCCCGCCAGCACGGCAGTGGGCAACGACCTGACGTTAGGCAGCAAAATGCAGTTGATCGTGATCAGCGGTCCGAACATGGCGGGTAAGAGCACGTTTCTACGGGGCGTGGGAATCAACGCGGTTTTAGCACAGTGCGGCGCGCCGGTGCGAGCCACGCGGCTGCGCCTTTCACCGCTTGCCGTGGGAGCCTCAATCTGCGTGCTGGATTCACTGCAAGGGGGCGTCTCACGTTTTTACGCGGAAATCAAACGCCTGAAGCTTCTCTCAGACTTGGCAGAAGGGCCGGCTGCGCTTCTATTCCTGCTTGATGAGCTGCTTTCGGGAACCAATTCTCGAGACCGGTTCGACGGAACGCGGTTCGTGGTTCGTGCGTTGGTGCGCCGGGGAGCCATCGGAATGGTGACTACGCACGATTTGGCCCTCACTGAAATCCCGCAGACGATGGGCGAATTGGCGCAAAACTACCACTTTGAGGACAGCATCGAAGAAGGCGAGCTTAAGTTTGACTACCGTCTGCATCCCGGAATCGTGCGCACCAGCAACGCGCTGACACTGATGCAGGCGGTAGGCCTGAAGTTGGAGGAATAGGTCCCCGCAATGGGCTTGCGGCGGAGGCATTACTGTGCGAAGGCCAGCAAACTCTTCCGTCGGCACGTCGTTTAGATGTGAACGACGTGCCCGGCTGGATTCGGTTCAGGCAAGTTGTCGCAATACCCGTCTTCATAGTAATTCTGTTCCTGCATTGAGCACGACAACTCTCTGGACCATCTAGATCAATTCTGTTTGCAGAGATCAAGTGAGGTCGCCACCTGCGGGGAACCCCTGCGAGTAGATAATAGTTCTAGCACGGCAGGTAATCGTTCACTTTTTGAACCTGCAAGGGCATGAGTGGTCTTGCGGTGTTGCTGGGGAGCGGCATCATTTGGCCGAATTAGCGCTCAAGAAGCGAGTTTCCTAATCGATGGAATCGCCTCGATTGGCCTATGGCCGTCTACTGTTGGAGAATGAGGTTCAACTCGCTCGGGAACAGAAGCAAGACGCCTGGTTTGGTTATGCCAAACTTGCCGTTTTGCTCGCGGGTGCTATCGCCAGCCTCGCACTCCTCCACCCGCCGGACCGACTTGCTCTGCTGCTCATTCCAGCCGCTTTGTTCATATTTCTCGCGGTGGCGCACGAACGCGTACTAAGGTCGTTGCGGGAACGTAAACGAGTGATTGAATTCTACGAGCGGGGCATCGCACGGCTGGAAAACCGCTGGGCAGGCAAGGGTGACAGCGGAGATCGATTTCTAGATCCAGCCCATCCATACGCGCGGGATTTGGACCTCTTCGGCAAGGGGTCGCTCTTCGAGCTTCTTTGTACTGTGCGAACTCGAGCAGGAGAGGAGACCTTGGCTCGGTGGCTGCTCACCGCGGCTCCGCCGCAAGAGGTACGGGCGCGGCATGCTGCTGTTATGGAGATGAAGAATCGGCTCCCTTTTCGAGAGAAGTTGTTTGTTGCCGGAGAAAGCGTCCGTCTGGGGGTTCGGCCAGAGGCGCTGTCGGCCTGGGGAGAACGGGAGCGAGTTTTTCCGTCGCGATGGCTCGCGCCGACATTGGCGACGCTCGCAACATTGTGGGGAGCGACCGCGGTTTACGTGCTGACCGCGCACTCGTGGCTTCCGCTGCTGTTGCTGGTGTCCATGGTGAACCTCGGCATCACCTACGCGCTACAGAGGCGTGTGGCCGAATCTGTCAAAGCTGTTGAGGAAGCCGCCCAGGACCTCAGTGTGCTATCGAAAGTCCTTAAAATCCTGGAGCAGGAGACCTTTGAATCCCCGCGGCTACGGGATCTGCGAGTCTCGCTCGATACAGGGCGCATACCGCCCTCGGCGGCGATGAAGAAGCTGGACCGGATTGTCGAGTGGCTGGAGAGCCGGCGAAATGTGCTCATTGGACAGTTTTCTCCCTTCGTCTTCTATACCCTGCAACTGGCGTTTGCGGCGGAACGTTGGCAGCAGTGGTTCGGGCCGGCGATTCGCGGTTGGCTTTCCTCGCTGGGGGAGTTCGAAGCACTGTCCGCCTTGGCAGGCTATGCGTGGGAGCATTCCGCAGACGTGCTGCCGGAATTTGTGGAGCAACGGGGGTGCTTCGAAGCAGTGGGATTGGCCCATCCACTGGTGCCGGAAAGTACGGCGGTCGCTAACGACCTGACGTTGGGCAGCGAACTGCAACTCATCGTGATCAGCGGTCCGAACATGGCCGGCAAGAGCACGTTTCTACGTGGCGTAGGAATCAACGCTGTTCTCGCGCAGTGCGGCGCGCCTGTGCGGGCCACGAGCCTGCGGCTTTCACCACTCGCCGTCGGCGCCTCGATTTGCGTGCTGGATTCACTGCAAGGTGGAATCTCCCGTTTCTATGCGGAGATAAAGCGCCTCAAGCTGCTTTCAGAGTTGGCAATCGGACCTGTGGCGTTGCTGTTTCTTCTCGACGAGTTGCTCTCGGGGACCAATTCGCACGATCGGTTTGAGGGAACGCGGTACGTGGTTCGAGCGCTCGCGAGGCAGGGAGCCATTGGGATGGTGACCACCCACGACCTGGCACTCACCGAAATCCCGGACAAGATGCTCGAACCAGCGCAGAACTTCCATTTCGAGGACCGCTTCGAAGACGGAGAGCTGAAGTTTGATTACCGGCTGCATCCCGGGATCGTCCGAACGAGCAACGCGCTAAAGCTGATGCAGATCGTGGGTTTGGAAATGCGGGACTAAGCTCGCCTAGCCACTGATCACGAAGCTTTCAAGCGGCTCTCAACTCTCCACCCGGCCACCTTGTAATTGCGTTTGCCGCACGAGGATCCGGGGATCAAACTTATCCCCTCACCACATGTGTGCGGCCCGCGGTAAATTGCTCCCTGCTAGGAGTTCAGGCCGACAATTTCTCGTAATGCGGCTGTTACAGTTGCCAATCTAAAGGCTCGGGTTTCCGGATTGCATGAGCAGACGATCAGGGAGTGGCAGAGTATGGTTGGCCGGACTGGAAACCAACGGTACGGACGACAGTGGATGTGGATGCGAAGACCCTGAGCAGCTACGTGGGGAGCTACGCGTTGACTCCGAAGTTTATCCTTGTCGTTACGATGGACGACGGGCACCTGGAAGCGCAGGCGACCGGACAGTCGAAGTTCACGCTAGATGCAGAGTCTAGTACAGTTTTCTTTCCGGAGGCCTTCGACGCTAAGATCGAGTTTGTTAAGGATGAAGCGGGAAGGGTGATCGGGCTTGTGCTGCATCAGGGTGGACATGACGTGAAGGCGACGAAACAGTAGTTTTCGCAAACGCAGTAGGGGATCGGTCTCTTGAGCGACAAGTTTTTGAGGAAATCGTATGCCAAACAACAAAGAGTTTCGGTGGACCCTGTGGATGGCCGGGCTCGGAATCTTTATCTACATCCTCTTATTCGCCTGGTGGAGTATGCGCACCGGGCACCTTTTACCAGTACCGAATTGAGCAAACCACAAAAGCCTGAGTCGATGTGATCTCAAGGTCACGGCCAGGTTCGAACGCTGCCGGACTGTTGGCTAGGGCCGGCGGCGCCGACCCGTTTTGGGGAGAAGAGGTTATCTCCGCCTTTTCGTTGGAGACGCAATCTCTGGCTCCCTTTGGACTGCGCCTTCGTCCTCACTCGCACCGTCGGCCGGATCGTCCGCGGCTTCGACTTTCGAGAGCCAGCTTCATGCTCGTCGCGTGGATCTCGGCGATGATGTGCTTGAACGTAACGCCGTCGACCTCTTCCGAAACCTCGCGATACTTGATTTTCCCCTCAAGGGTGATGAGCTGCCCTTTTTGAAGCGTCTTGGCGAAGTTGGAGAGATTGCTCCAGGCATACACGCGATGCCATTCGGTGCGGTTTCGTAATCACCCTTTTCGTCCTTCCAGCTCTCGCTTGTCGCCAGACTGAAAACTACGCATTCCTTGTTATTCTGTGCGGTTTTGACTTCTGCATTCTTTCCGAGACGGCCGATGAAGATGACTTTGTTGAACATTGTCTTTGGCTCCGTTATTTAGGTTTGTCCGCTGGATGCGGTACATGCTTGCCCGGAGGGTGTGCCGACGCGACCCACTCCCGAGGCGACTAGAAACGATTCCTGGAAGGACCCCGAGCTTGTCTCGGGGGAGGAGTCTAGGCCTGGAAGGCGCGGAGCGAATCTTTGGTTGCGCTTGCCACACGAGGATCCCAGCGCAGGCCTCTATACCAAGCGTGAGTCGTACCTCGCGCTCAGCGACCTGGTGGGTCGGATGACGGTTATAGCTCCAATGCCAGCCAGGGAGGTCGAGCAGCAAGTGCTAAAACATGCGCTTACATTGCTATCTTTGGATGGCTCTCAAAGAGAGCCGGCGGGAAAATCCACGGGCAGAGGAGCGGCGGGCACTTTCGTCTAGTGCCTGCTATGGCTTCAATACATCGCGTTGGTCGACCCAGCCGCCGCGAAAGAAGCGGTGGGCCACCATGGACTGGGCTACCAGAAATATGAGGCCTACCAGGATGGCTAACAAAAGGAACTTTACAAACCCCAACCAGGGCGACTGCCGGACGTCAGAGTCCTTCGTGTTTGAAATAGCGGTCATCTGAACTACGCCTCCACCTGACGATAAATCGGGCACGCCGGAGTTGTGGCGCAATAAGATTCCCACTAATAACAGCCGACTGCAACACTTCTCTGACAAGTGTGACCAACGTGCGACTAAACCTTGCCGTCTGCTCCTATACGCCAGAAAGGCATCGGCCACCCGTTTTCTTGAGTTACCGGCAGTGCGAAGGTAACCTTCTGGCCGCCAGGACACAGATCGCCTGGTTTCCAGCGGTCAGGAACCGGCAAGCGCAGTAGCCTGCGCGGCCGAAACGGAGGGTGGCGCGAGATGCACTAACAACTCCGCTTGAGCCTGCTGCGGCGCGATCATCAGGAGCCGGTCCCCTGGTTGTAAGACGGTTTCGGGGCGAGCTCGAATAACCGTATTGCCGCGCATTATTGCCGCAACCTTCGAATCCGCGAGAGAACCGTTAAGGGTGCGCGATTGAAGCTGTTTTCCCACCCAGGGACTCTCAGGCCGAAGGGCTCCAACCGTAAGCTGTGAGCCATCCGAAAGATCGAGCGCGACCCCCGATCGCAAGAGGGCCGCGAGATGAAGATGGGTGATAGGCGGGGGTAAGGTTATTTTTTCCTGCTCCAAGAGTCGTAGCGCAATCTGCACGTGCTCAGCAATGTGCGCCGGCGAATCCGACCGTCCATCTACCTGGGCCTCATACAGACTGCCGTATTTGAAATACGACGAGAGATTGATTTGAATCACAAAGCTGAGCATGACAGCTAGTCCCGCGGGAACAAGGAGTTGGTAACCCCCTGTCATTTCGAGAACCATCAGCAAGGTCGCGATGGGGACCCGAGCCGCACCCGCGAAGACTGCTGCCATACCAACAATCACCAGGCCCGCCGGAGGTACGTGGCCGAGGGCGGCGAAGACGCCGCCCAACATCGCGCCGACGAACAGACTGGGGGCGAAAATTCCTCCCGACCCGCCCGACGAAACAGTAAAGGAAAGCGCCAGCATCTTGGCGACCACAAGAATGAGAAGCAAACCCAGGGCTAACCGGCCGTCAATCGCTTCCTGAATCCAACCGTAGCCACCACCCAGTACCTGGGGCAAACGGAGAGCCAGCACACCCAGAAGAAGACCGCCGACGCCCGGCTTGGTCCACGCCGGTATAGGTAAGGCTGCAAACAAATCTCGAAAGCGATAAAACACCTCGGGCAAAATGGAAGCCAGGATGCCGCTGGCGCCCCCAAGGGCAACGTACCAGCCGTAATCTGCCAGGCCCGCCGCATATAAGTGGGATGGAACCTGAAAGAGCGGCTGCCATCCGACGAACCAGCCATTGACGGCGTAGGCGACGATAGCGGCCAGCATGCAGTAAATGAGAGCTCCAGCCTCGAAGTCCATGCCGCCGTAAAGAACCTCAACGGCGAAGATGGCGGTCCCGATGGGAGAACGAAAGATTGCGGAAAGCCCGGCCGACATCCCCATCAGGACCACTAATCGCCGTTCATACTCGGATCGGTGGAGCAACTTTGCGTATACGGAGCCAAAGCCAGCAGCTATGAGTGCGGTGGGGCCTTCACGTCCCGCGGATCCTCCGGAACCGATGGTAATTGCGGAGGCCAGCATCTTTACCGGAGCCACGCGAGCCCTGATTGCTCCTCCAGTCCAGTGAAGAGCTTTTACCACCGTGTCTGTGCCGTGGCCTTCTGTCTCGGGTGCGAGCCCGTAAACAAGCGCTCCCGACAGCAGTCCTCCGATGGTGGTGGAGAGCGGTATCAGCCACAACCCGTGAGAACCGATCACTTCGCGAAGAACTCCGCCCTCTTCGTGAAGTCCCGGAGGATGGTAACCGGCGAGCGAGAACAGGAAAACCTTAAAAGCGAGCCGCAACATCCAAATAAATATCTGCGCGCTCAGGCCGCCGATAATACCGAGCACAAGAGAATCTAAGAGGAGTCGCGGCCTGTCTGCAGTTTTCATGAAACTTTGTACCATCCTTTAAACGGACAAATGCCGGTCGCAGCACAATGCGCAAGAAGGCTCGGTGCACAACCAAATTCAGGCCTGGCGCACAATTGATTGGATTCAGTGAGGAGTAGAATGGTCTAGTCGAATAAGTCGTGAAGATCCGGCTGACCACGAAATAAAGCAATGCGCCTGCGCAGGACAAAAGATCTCAGCGGGTATACGCTCGGAGCCATCGATACAGATATCGGATCAGTCCAGGATTTCTATTTTGATGACCAGCACTGGACCATCCGGTACATCGTCGTTGGAACAGGCATCATCTTCTCCGGACGCAAGGTATTAATCTCGCCCCTGGCTTTGCGGCATCCGACATGGAGCCCACTGCATATTTATGTCAACCTGACCCGCGAACAAGTTCAGAACAGTCCCAGCATTGAACTCCATCAACCTGTCTCCCGGCAGCATGAGATGGAACACCACAGACACTATGGATTGCCTTATTACTGGGAAGGAACCAGCGTATGGGGATCCTGGCCAGATCCACAGGCACTGCTGAATGCCCCGCAGACGCGCCTGGATGCCCCGCGAATTACGGCGAGAGCTGGAACGAAACATGTGTCACGTGACACTCATCTCCGCAGCGCGCACGAGGTCTCGGGCTACCACGTAAAGGCGACCGACGGCGAAATTGGACATGTTGAAGACTTTTTATTCGATGACGAGACCTGGGAAATTCGATATGTAATCGTTGACACCAGGAATTGGTGGCCGGCAAAGAAGGTCTTGCTAAGACCGCAATGGATCAAAAAAGTGAGTTGGACCACACGGGAATTTCGCACAACTATGGGCCGCGAAATGATTGAAAAGAGCCCTGCATGGGACCCCGATTCGCCCGTCAGCCGGGAATACGAACTCCACCTTCATCAACACTATGGGTATGCACCTTATTGGACGGTGGACAACACCGCGACCGGTATGGGGCACCACTAGTGTCGCGTCACACTCCACCCAGGCAGCGAAGTAACCAGGACGACTTTAGTGGATCGTCGAGCGTGGCCGGGGGGGCCCGCTTTCCACCCTTCGCAAAAAGCGCGAAGGATGGGGCGGATACCGCGGGAAGAACAGATGTTTCACCCGCGGTAGCCGCATGGGGCACCCGATCGTTTGTGGCAGGGCAAGAAATACTCGCCTCTATTAGTGACGCAGTACACTAGCATCCTTCCCTCGACGCGAATGCATAGGGCCTCTGGGCTCCCATTGCCACCTGCGGAAAAGCACATACAGAACAAACATGGTTCCCCTACGGCATCCCCTTGGGTAAGGTCGCGGCCAGTCAAGACGATAGATCTCGGATTGTAAGAACGGGGCATCTGGCGTTCGCGAGTAAGCGGTAGGCGAAGCTGGTATGGACATGGCGACCAAACGTCGATCGGGGCTTAAGGCCCGAGACGATCATTCCCGCGAGATTCGTCGTGGCACGGTCGATAACCTGGTCTACAGCAACGCTCCTCTGCAGATGAAACGCGGACTCACACCACTCCGGTTGGGTCTTCGGGCTGAGCTGACCGACCGATTTGCAGTATCGCTCAACCATGCGCTTAAGCAATTCAGGATTGTTGCTGGCCTTCTTCGGGGTGAGTTGGCAGACCTCCACGGGCGTGTGAAACACCTTACCGAGCCATAAAGCATAGGGCGCTGCGGCCGCTGCGGCGGGACTGAGGTCTGAGTAGTAAAGTATCTCCTTCGGATGGAACCCCAATTCGACACCCGCCCGAGCGCGAGCCCCAACAGTAAGGGTCGGACAAGCAGCGGACATCAGTATCCTCTCCGTGTTTGAGCCGATGAGCAGATGCGCAAGTCCTCTATGGATACCGTGGACGGCCAGCACAAGCATGTCTGCATGGGATTACGAACCACGAATAGTCCAGGTCGATCGATATACCTGATATCCGCTCAATCGGGATGGTGTGCCGGAACATTTAGATTTCTCTCTCTTATCGCAGCCGATTCGCTGCAGTGCGAGAGATTCACCCACCCACTTAGATGCAAGCAATCCGTGGAGAGTTTTATTGCTACATTTCGTTCCACTCGGGCACGGCTGACACCCGCCCGCGCATACGGGACCGATCTCGTCTGGCCGTCGATTTCGATGCAACCATACTGGCGAAGCAGGCGAACGGCTCCCCCGCTGCAAATTATGGCACCCGGGCGCTGCGGCGCCTTCCGTCGACGTTGCCGTGAACCGGGCCGCACGCAGCCCACTGAAATAAGCAATGACGTGTTCGTCCCGCAACCCTTACTGGGTGCGGATAAACAGAGCCTCTGGGCTGCCGTTCGCGAGAGTGGTAGTCACCCGCACCTGATCGCCCTTACCAGGATCGAATCTCTCCCCTTCCACCGCTCCCAGTGCCGTCTCAGCCACTGCATTCGGGGCAATACGGAACGACTCGCTGACACCTGAGGCGTCTGTTATGGTCAGCATATGCTCGTGCTTGTTGAACTTGGAGACGGTTCCGCTGATCTTCTTAAGCGGTCCCCCGCCCAGGTCCTGCACTGCCACCGCCGTCCGCTCGTCGCCATCGCCGAAATAGTAGACGATCACGTGAGCCCCCTTTTTGGTGAAGGTGTCTGCAGGCGTCGAATCCGCTCTGAGGTCCTTTGCGAAGTCGAGCGATGCGTTCGACGCCGTCATAGCTTTGAAGAGTGGTTCTGAGCCGTCGTCGGTGTTGATGATGATGGTTTTGTTGGTCGGATTGATGTAAGTAACTGTCCCTGTCAAGGCATGAACGACCTCTTGAGCATTTGCAACAAAGGCAGCCAAAGAAAAGAAACCTACGAGCCAGCACACTCGGGAAAATACTCGCATACATTTCCCCCTTTCCAAGTGCGCCGAGATTATACCTCACACCGTCCGTATTTTGCTTCTGACAGGCCTGAAACCTCTCAGTTGGCTCGGTTTTTGCCGCTCCTCAATCGATGTATGCTAGAAAGAATGAGTCAGGAGAGAAGACTCGCGGCAGCACCGTCAGTAGTTGAAACAGAGATCAGGTGAGCGCCGGAAAGTGCTTTTCCGTTTGCCTTGGAGGCGCCGGTTAAGGTTTTGTTCTCACTATCCGGAGGTAGCCTATGGAATTCCCTGGTCGCGAGCAACCATCGCTCGGGACGTTTTGCAAGCTTGGTGATCACGCCTTGCGGCGCTTCGACGAAACCGGTACACGCTTAGCCCTTCCTGGTCGGGCGCTGATTTTTGAACAGAACCAAGGCTCCCATAAAGTGTTCGTCGTACATCTGGGGCGCGTAAAGCTTTTCAGCACCTCGAGGGAAGGCCGCAGAATGATTATCAGAGTCGCCGGACCGGGAGATATCCTGGGACTGAACGCGGCACTCAATGACCTACCTTATGAAGTAACTGCGCAAACATTAGAACCTTCGCAACTTACAGGGGTGCGACGCGGAGATCTGCTGTCCCTTCTTGAAACCTACCCAGAGGTGGGTCAAAAAGCCGCGCAGGTCCTAGCCAACCAATATCGTGAACTGTTCTTAGATACCCGACGCCTGGCGCTCTCCGGCTCCGCGTCGGGCCGCCTGGCTCGCTTGCTGCTCGACTGGGCTGCTCCGCCTACGGGTGGTAAGCTGCCAGCTCGCTTCACTCTTCTGTTCACCCATGAGGAGCTTGCCAATATGGCTGGCACCTCGCGCGAGACAGTGACCCGGCTGCTGAATCAATTTGCGCGCAATCGCATTATTGAACGGGAGGGTGTGTCGTTGGTGATTCTAGACCCTGGCAGACTCGATCGGCTTGCGCAGTAATTAAGTGCTAATCGACGGTCGCTGACTCGAGCTTGTCGAGCCGGCGACCGTCAGCGGTCAAGCCGCCTTGACTTCGATTGTCTTCGGTGGCGCGGCTTTGGGCGCGGTAATCTCAAGCATGCCGCCCGCTAACCGGGCAATCATCTTTTCTGGATTAATGGAGCTGGGCAAAGCAATCCGACGGCACAGTTCAGTGGCGGATAATTCGCTGTATTTGACCTCGCCACCCTTGTTCTCTTCTTTCTTCTGCTCATTTCTGCCGCGAATGTAGAGGGAGTTAGAATCTGCCTGAATGCTGAGATTCTTTGGATCGAACCCCGGAACCTCGGCACGGATTATATAGCTGTCGTCCGATTCTCTCATTTCGATAGGAATGGGCCGGAGGATCTCGGCCTCGGCTCGGATCCAGTCGTCCATATCCCACCCATCAACGCGGCCGCGCTGTTGAAAGAGACTAAAAGCGCGCCTCGCTGTTTCGCGGTTTAGTGCTTCTAGTTCATCGAGGAAATTGCTGGATTGGGGAAACAGGATTGTTGTTTTGTTGGAAAGATTGTGAGTGCTATCTGAACCGCATCTTTTCATCCGTCATTTGAGGTGTCAGTCTGAAGGGATGAGAGTGCGTGGAGCAGAAGCAGAGGCGAAATGGCTAGGGCTGATCTCTGAGCAAGAGCAGAGCGGCAAGACAGTGGCGGAGTTTTGTCGCGAGCGCGGGATAGCGGCTTCTAAGCTATATTCCTGGAAGCAGCGGTGCGTGGGTAAAAAGGCGGCCTCAGGTTTTGTGCGGCTGAAGGTAGCGCCGGCGGTGGAGACCGAGACAGTCGCGACAGCACGGAGCGGGATTGAAGTGCGGCTTGCAGGCGGACGCAGTTTTGTGGTCGAGCCGGGGTTTGACGTGAGCCACTGCGGGCATTGTTAGCGGTGCTGGAGAGTCGGCCATGCTAGGTTTGCCGAGTTTGCGCACACTGGATGGCTTGCAGACGACCCGCATCTGGCTGGCGGTGGAAGCGACGGATATGCGCTGCGGGTTTGATCGGTTGGCCGAGCGGGTGAGTGCGGTGATCAGCCAGGACCCATTAAGCGGCCATCTGTTCGTGTTTGCCTCGCGGCGCGACGAGCGGCTGAAGATTCTAACCTGGGACCGTGACGGATACGTGTTGTGGTACAAGCGGCTGGAGGCTGGTGTTTTCAAGCTGCCGCGAGTCGAACATGGAGTGCGTTCGGTGGAGCTTCGTGCGAGCGAACTGGCCATGATGCTGGATGGGATCGACATGACGAAGCTGAAGCGGACGCCGCGCTACCGGCGAACCAACGCGAGCAACAAGGAGAAGGTAGCAAGTTAGTTTATCTGCGACGAAGTGTGGCATAACTTAGGAGTGCCTGCCGTTGTGTCCCACTTACCTGACGATAAAGAAGCGCTGAAGGCCATGATTTCCACGCTGCTCGGCGAGCGCGACGATCTTTACTGGAAGTTCTGAGACTGCAGGTAGAGCTGGACCGCTACAAGAAGGCCCGCTACGGTCCTCGCGCCGACCAGCTGCGTTCGATGGACGAGTTGGCGCAGTTGCTGCTCGCATTCTCCGAGCAACTGGAGAGCAAGCCGGTCAACCCTGGCGATGTTCCGCCGATGCGTCAGCAGAAAAAGAGTTGCGCTGGGTGAAGCGGCGCAAAGGGCGACGGCATCTTGCCAACTTCGACCATCTCCCCGTGACCAAGCATGTATACGAGTTGAACGCCGAACAGCGGGCTTGCTCCTGCTGTGGTCTGGAGCGGAAGGAAATCGGCGCCGACGAGAGCTGGCAGGTGGAGTATCATCCGGGCCACTTCGAGCGTCTCCATCATGTACGCAAGAAGTATGCCTGCCCGGCTTGCGAAAAGGGAGGCGACGGCCCGCAGATAGTGACCGCGGCCAAGCCCGAAGCTGCCATCGATAAGGGTATGGCGGGGCCGGGACTGCTGGCCTTCATCGTCACCAGCAAGTTCGCCGATTACCTGCCCCTCTACAGGCTGGAAGATATTTTCACCCGGCAAGGCTTTGAGATCTCGCGCGCCACACAATCGGTCTGGTGCGGGGATGTGGCCGACCTGGTCGAGCCGCTGTATGAGCTGATGGCCGAGCGCGTGCGCGGCTCTCATATTGTCTCTACCGATGACACCATCATGCCCATGCAGAGCATCGGCAAAACCGCCAATGCCAGGATGTGGGTTTATCTAGGTGACGATCTTCATCCCTACAACGTGTTCGACTTCACACTGAACCGCGGCCGCGACGGACCGAAGTATTTTCTCAAGGACTACCGCCAGGTGCTTCTGGCCGATGCTTACGGAGGATACAACGGCGTGGTGGCCGGCAATGAGATCACGCGCGCAGGCTGTTGGGCACATCTGCGCCGCAAGGTGATTGAAGCGGAGAAGGCCGCGCCGGAGATCGCGCGCCAGGCAGTTGAACGAGTCGGTGCGCTGTACAGCGTCGAGAGACAGGCTGCGGGTCTATCCGCTGCCGAGAGGCTCAAGCTGCGCCAGGAGAAGTCGGCGCCGATGTTGCTCGAGCTGCGCGAGAAGCTGCTAGTGTGGAAAGAGCAGTTATTGCCCAAGCATCCAATGGCGGAGGCGATCGGCTATGCGCTAAGCCAGTGGCGGGAGCTGAGCGTGTTCTGCTCGACGGCGCTGTGGCCATCGACAACAACGCAAGCGAGCGGGAGATGAAGCGTGTTGTCCTGAATCGCAAAAACTCGCTGTTCGTGGGCAACCCACGCGGGGGAAGGACGGCGGCCATCTTAGCCAGCCTGACCAGCACCTGCCGCCGTCATGAGATCGACCCGCAACTGTACTTGACTCAGCTGCTGGTCAATCTTCCGACTACGCAAGCAGACGGCTCTCCGCCTGGCTGCCCGACCAGTGGAAACTCAACCAATCTCCTTCAACGTTGAGTAATCCACAGCCCGCGGTTCAGATACCGCCACGAAAGATTGGGTTGGTTGGCAAGGGCGCTAGACATAAGTTCTCCTTTTGGTGGTTTGTTCTTAATCCGATCGGGTAAGTGGACCCACGGCGCGTTTCGATGCCCCTTCGCCGTGAGCAAAAGCGAAGCGAAATCAAGGGGACCCAGCAGGTTTGCTGAAGAGAAGTGCGAAATTCGTATATCGTTCCGATTTCGCCGGTCTTCTGACCAAGCACGCTGTCGCTATCAAGAACCCAGTTCGATTGTGTGGCCAAGCATGCCGGTTTGTCTGTGATAGTGATCACTAAAGGCGAAGAAAAGTCTCCTAAGTACGACCTCATTCATTGCCTTTGCATGCGCGCCCCAGGCGTAGAGCATTGCGTATCCGTAATTGGGATATTCGTTCTAAATTGTGACAGCGGTCACGGATAAACGGCACTGCGTCAATGTTTAATGAAAGTGTCATAGCAGTCGTTCCGGAGATCAGAGATCGGAGTGATGACGCTAGCCTAGAGCGCTGAAGTTCTCCGCCGGGGCCGACGTCTTTGTCTTGGCTGAAAAAAGGAAACATGGGACCAGCAGTCGTAAAATTCGATACCATTGCAGTGGCTACAGACCTGACTTGTTACCCATCTACAACGCTCCGATATGCCGCCGCGATAGCACGTCTCTACAAGTCGACGATTGTACTTGTAGACGTTATCGACCCCGGCGCCTATGCGTTTCCCGACGGAATGCCGTTATACC
This sequence comes from uncultured Acidobacteriaceae bacterium, assembly GCA_963790935.1. Classification (GTDB taxonomy): domain Bacteria; phylum Acidobacteriota; class Terriglobia; order Terriglobales; family Acidobacteriaceae; genus PALSA-350. Next base: position 130,151 of record CAWBRJ010000059.1, read on the forward strand.
TTCAGGCGAGTCAAGCGGCACGAGATGAACTACGGAAGATAGAGGAAGACGCACGCGATCGGGGATATCCGGTTCATTTCGTCAGGGGGAGGGGAATCGCCTGCGAACGCATTTTGGAAATGGTAAAGCGACACAATGCGGACTTGCTGATATTGGGAACCCGCGCAAAAACCGTGGCAGGTAGAGCTGCTTTAGGCACGGTTGCGAGACAGCTTCTTGTTTCGGCGCCATGTCCAATCATGACGGTTTCTCCGGGCGCGGAGGAGTTCCTGCCATGGGCGGGAGCCTGGCGCCGTGTGTTGGCTGCAACCGACTTTTCAGATGCTTCTACGGCTGCTCTTCGATGTGCTCACCGGATTGCCGTCAGAGAGTTAATTGCTTTGCATGTCTCAAATTCCCAAAACGAGCGTGAATGCGAAGGTTGCCGGAAAAAACTCCGCTTGCTCGCCCCGCTCGAAGAACCACGCATGGTGCCGGTGGAGTACATCGTTTTATCAGGTGATGCCGGCGAACTCATCGCTAAACAGGCAATGAGGTTCGCAGTTGACCTTGTGGTCCTCGGCACTCCAGCGGATGAGCCCATAGGAGAGGATTGGCACGAAAGCACTGTGTTAAGGGTGATTTCCGAAGCAAGGTGCCCGGTACTATGCGTACCCTTCAAGGCACGCTCCGACTCGGCGGAGCAGAAATTCGGTCCGTAACGGACGCCTTTATCCCGGCGCTCGCTGTCCACGAAATCCTCACCCGAATGCGCTAGTTCCCTCCCCGGGGTTTCCCCATCGGGTTCGGATCACGAAAGAAAGCGTGTCGTCGGCGAACCAGGTCTGCTCGGTGGATATATAGACAGCGTCGGGCTGATCGATCGCCAAGGATGTCTGCTTCACGTCACCCAAGATGCCGACAACCGTATACCACGGCCGGTCCCTGGGGCCGACATGGAGGCGTTTGCCGAGAGGGTCCTGGCTGCCGAAATGGCTCTTGGCCAGCGATTCGCTGATCAGCGCAGCTTGTGGTGCAGCAGCCGCGTTTTTTTTCGATGCTTCTGGTCGCGCTTACGCTTCGTGCAGGATCCGGACGACAGCGGTGCATGGGACGGCGACCGGAATTGTGTCCGCAGGAGCTTCAGTGGTTTCGCAGGCAGACAGTGGTTTCTCGTCCCCCGGTTTCTCCCTTCTCACACGCTCCGCATTGCATGCTCAATATTCAAGGCCGCGAGTGCTCCTGCCTACCGAGCTTGTCATTCGCCGGTCCTGCGGCTGCGAACCCACTCCGACGATCTAAACAGGCGTCGTCGGCCGCAGGTCACTGGCCAGCGGCTCCGACCGGCACAGTGCGCTGCGGCAGATTGAAGCCGCGCAGCGTAAGCTGCGGCGTGGCGCCGTCGGCCGCGGTCACCGGATACTCGAGATCGATCTCCCGCGACTCGCCCGGCAGCAGTGAAACGTAATTGTCACTGAAATACGCCGGCAGAATGCGCGTTCCATCTGAGCTCTTGACCAGTGTCAGTTTATTCTGGAGCGCGATGGCGGCGCTTGTGTTCTTCAGTTCTACATGAACCTGCACCGAATTGCCGGCGCGTCTCGACGTTGCCGTTGCCATCACCGTTGCAGCTGCCAACCGCGTCAACTCACGATAATTCCGGCTCTCTGCGGTCAGCCAATATAGATTCGAGGAAACCACGTTCCCAGCCTGATCCTTGAGCCCCAATTTCACCAGCACCACTGCGTCCTTTTCAAGCGGCCCCAGTTCCAGATGCAGCGCCGGCACCACCCCATCCGCCGGAACCTCAGCCGGCCCTTCTTTGTGGAGCAGAGATTTGTTGTCGAGGGAGAACACATCCGCTGTTACCCGCACTGTTCCTGCCGCTTCCGGCGTCGTGTTCACCACTTCGACCGCATCCGTCGCCAGGTCCAGCTGCACATGGAGCGGCTCACACGCCTCTTTCTCGCCGTAGTACGACGACTGCGTGTCATAGTCCGAGCTGATCACCTCCCACATGTTGCTGGGCCACGCCGGTTGTGTCATCCACAGCAGGCGCCCGCTGTTCGGGGACCACAAATGCGCATTCATGCCCTCGAAGATCGCGCGATGATCGACGTAGTCCAGCATCTGCGCCTTACGTTCAAAATCCTCCAGGCTGGTGGGAGCCCCAAACTCAGTCTGCATCTCCGCCAGAAACGGATGCATGTCGCCGTTCCCCATGAAATGCCAGTCGTGGTAGGCCCACACATCATCCATGGGCCACTGGTCGGGCTTCGGTACCGACGCCTCGAACGATTCGAGCGTCGACATCGAGGGCGTACCGGTCTCGACAGAGAAACCGCGATTGATCGCTGTGTAGTACAGCTTCGGATCTTGATAGCGATATGGACCGCTGTTCTGCAAATTCACCTGGTTCGAGCTGGGCGAGTAGTACCGTGTGCCATCCAGGGTAAAGATCAGCTGCGCAAGGCCCTGGTTGATGATCGGCTGCGGCACACCTTCATTGCGTCCGCACCAGATTGCGATCGATGGATGATTGCGGAAACGCCGGATCACATCCTCTGCATTCTTCAGGAACAGATCCGGGTCCTGGGCTTCGATGTTGTAGTTCTCTGTTGTCTCCCAAAAGTCATTCCAGATCAGGAAGCCGTATTCGTCGGCGAGATCGTAGAACGACTGCTCCGTACTTTGCCCGACCCAATTGCGGATGATGTTCTCGTGCGCGTCGTGATGCAGCAGGAAATAGGGTTCCAGCCGTTCGCGCGCGACTCGCTTCATCGCATCGTCCATACCCCAGTTACCACCGCGGCAGGCGATGCGCACTCCGTTTACCTTGATGACAAGATAGGGGGCCGTGGCGAGGTCGTCGCTCGGTTTCACGGCGCGCGAACGCTCACCCGCCGATGTGAGCGAAGCGACCCATGAATGCCAGTTTTCGCGCCACGCTTCGGGCAGATTCGGCGGCGGTGGCTCGGCGGCCGGAATATTACGCATCCCGTCGTGCGTAACATTCACATCGGGCTTGGTCTCACCCAACTCGTACGCTTCCGCCGGCGAATATTCCACGCGTCGCAAATGCCCGGCCATATCCAGCAGACTCAGCTCGTAGGTAATTTCGCGGATTCCGAAGCGCACTTCCTTCATATCCGAAATCGGCCCACCCACAGCAAAGGACAGCTTCAGATGGTACAACTCCTGCTTTCCATACCCATTCGGCCACCACAGCCGCGGATGTGTAACCGTCAACTGTGGAAAGTCAGCCGGAGTCAACCTCACTTCACTCTCTCCCGGCTTCAGGTCCACGTTCTTTGTAACAGTAACTCCTTCAAACTCCGCTTTGAGCGTTCCATGTACCAGCGCCTCCCCGGCATTCGTCAGCGGAACCACCATCTCCACCTTCGCGCTCGACGTGTCCGGCAACGGAAGGCTGGTCACCACCTGTGGGTCGCCAATCTTCACGGTTTCGGTCGCTCGCAGTGTCACCGCTTGCCAGATGCCGGTGTCGCGATCGCGTATGGCAGGAATCCAGTCCCATCCTTCGGTGGCCACGAAGGTAGGTCCGTCGAGGCACATCAGACCGCCGTTCTCGCCAGGACCTCCCTTCATCGACTGCTCCTGCGGAATCCCCGGATGGGGCGGCGGGGAAACACGCACCGCCAACACATTGGATTCACCGGGTTTTAGAACGCCGGTCACATCGAAGATGCCGCGAATGAACGCGCCGGTAATATTGCCGAGCAACTGCCCGTTCAGCCACACTGCCGCCTGGTAGTTGATACCCTCGAATGTCAGCGTCAGCCGCTTTCGCTTCGCGGATTCAGGCGCGCGAAACTCGGTCCGGTACCAGTAGTCCTGCTTGTTCAACGTCTCCGGTATCGAGAGATTGTTGAGGCCGTAATAGGGATCGGGATAGACTCCGCGGTCCACCAGGGTAGTCAGCACCGTTCCCGGCACGGTCGCAACATACCAGTCTTTTGCATTGAACGCCGGTTTGGAGACCGTCGCACCGTCCGCATCGATCTTCGGCGCCGCGCTCAATCGCCAGCCATGAATGGTCCAGAGATTCTCCCCGCTGCTCTCAATGGCCGGACCCTTGGGCAGCGGTTTTGTCTGGGGATCCGAAAACGGCGCTTTGCTGTGCGGCATGGTCGCCGGATCCTGCGGCGCGCGGTACCCAGCCTGTCCGCGCGTCTGCACCGGCCATGGCTTTGACCCCTCGTCATAAACAGGCGAGTCAAAATTCGGGGGATGGCCAGCCATTTGCCGGACCGCGTCCGGCGAAAGCGCCTCGCGCAGCAGTTCCAGCCCGGCGATCCTTCCGCCAAAATGTTCGCTCACGTTTGCCTGCGCTGGCGCAATTTCCAGAGTCGGCTCCGCGGTGCCCACCAGCAGCCCGGTTGAATCGGTCCCCGGTTTGTCGAGTTGGCGCAGTCCTCCTTCCGCCACCCGGGCTTCATCCGCATAAAGCCGGAATTGCACCCCATCGAAGGTCGCGGCCAGCATATGCCACTTTCCGGGGGTGATCGCAGCAGGTCCCTCGAGACTATTATTCTTTCCCAGATACAGCTCCACCTTTCCCGGCGCGATCGCCAGGTAGCGCGGATACTCGCCGTTGGGCGCGCCGACGCCGGCAATCAGCTCCCGCCCGGCTGCGGCATCTTCCGCATTCACCCAGACCACGAGCGTCCAGGGCGATTCCGCATCAAGGATGGTATCGTTTCCAGTCAATGTCGTGTGGAGGCCTTCCCCGCCCGGCAGGATGACGGCGTTCCAGGGTCCGTAAAACGGCGGCGGTTGCGGTTCGGGTGCGGCCGGCGGCCGCTGGGCAAGACTGAACACCGGGCACATGATAAGCAGCAAGGCGACGAGGCCCGGGGAAGCATTTTTAGGCTTGTTCATTGCTCAATAATCCCTTCTGTCTTCCGCAACACTGTATATCGATGGCTCGTGGTATCAGGTCTATATTTGGGCTGCGGTGCCGCGGATCTGTTGAACACGTTTGCCTTGCTGGCTCGCCTTCTGATTCCTTGTCGCGCCCACCGGCTTTCTAGGGACAGATCAGGATAACGCTCCCAATCCGGGAAACCGGGAGCTAATATGTCTCTTCCGGAGGACCCCTCCCGGAGAGGTTGTCAATATGTCCGTCGATTTCCGCTTCCGTGTTGTCCTCGTCTGTGTCCTGGGCATGCTGGCACTCCGTGCCTCCGGTGCGACACCTTCTCCGTCCTCACTCGGAATCTTTGAGGCGAATCAGGATGTTGGAACTGTATTGCATCCCGGATCGGCGCAATACGATCCTGCCCGGCAAACCTACACCATCAGCGGAAGCGGCGAAAACATGTGGTTTGCACAAGATGACTTCCACTTCGCCTGGAAAAAGATCACCGACGCGCGCGATCTTGCCCTCACTGCGGATATCGGCTTCCTTGGCCAAACCGGGAACGAACATCGCAAAGCGGTGCTCATGATCCGGCAAACGCTGGACGCAAATTCTCCCTACGTGGATGTGGCTCGCCACGGGAACGGCCTTACGTCGCTGCAGTATCGGCTCGCTGCGGGTGCCGATACGCACGAGGTGGAATCGAACGTGTCGGGTCCGCTAACGGTGCGCCTGGAGCGCCGCGGCGACCGTTTCTACGCCTGGGTCTCAGGGAAAGACGGAAAGCTGGAGTCCGCCGGGGCTGCCACGAAACTCCCGCTGAGTCTCCCATTCTATGTTGGAATCGGAGTCTGCTCGCACGACAAGAACGCGACCGAGACGGCAGTTTTCTCGCACGTTACGCTGCAGGATCTGCCCCCGCCCGGGAAGACGGTCTTATACAGCGTGCTTGAGACCGTGTCAGTTCTCTCCACGGATCGCCGTGTCGAATACCTCGCCCCCGCTCATTTTGAGGCTCCTAACTGGTCTCGCGATGGGTCCTCGTTCCTTTTCAATCAGGACGGAAAGATCTACAGGCTGCCGTTGAACGGCCAGTCGCCCGTCCTGGTGCCGACCGCGCCGGAGGACCATTGCAACAACGATCACAGCATCTCGCCCGATGGCGCATCGATCGCCATCAGCGCTCAGTCCGGCGCAAACCATCTCTCGTCCATTTTCGTCCTGCCCATCGAGGGGGGAACGCCCCGGCAGATCACGCTAAACTCGCCCTCATACTTGCATAGCTGGTCGCCCGACGGGAAGACGCTCGCCTTCACCGGGCAGCGCGATGGCAACTTCGACATCTACACGATTCCGCTGACCGGTGGGCAAGAGACCCGGCTGACGACCGCACCGGGTTTGGATGATGGTCCCGAATACTCTTCGGATGGCCAGTTCATCTACTTCAATTCCGAGCGTAGCGGACGGATGCAGATCTGGCGCATGAAGCCGGACGGCAGTGATCAGGAACAGGTGTTGTCTGACGAGACCAACGACTGGTTCCCCCACATTTCTCCCGATGGAAAATGGATGGTCTTCCTCTCTTATGACCAGAGCGTAACCGGTCACCCGCCCGACAAAGATATTGCCCTAAGCTTGATGTCGATGAGCGACAGAAAGGTTCATGTCCTCGTGACGCTTTTTGGTGGGCAGGGAACCATCAATGTGCCTTCCTGGTCACCGGACAGCCGAAGGCTGGCATTTGTCAGTTACGAATACCTGCCGGAAAAGGGAGCAATGGAACCATAGCGCCCGTCCCTTCCGTCGTCGGTAATCGACCGTTCTCGGAACCTTCAGCGGTTCAAACGGAACCCTGCGTTCGGAACTGGCACTCTGAGAAAATTCGTCGACAGAAAATTCGTCGACAGGATACCTATTCCCCATCACACAGCTGCTGGGGACATTGTCCCTTCATGCCATGTCCCCTTCATGCCAGAGAAGTGCGCCGCGAACGCTTCACTTGCGTGGCCGAGCCGTTACCGGGTAACGGTAGCGTTCACTGCGAGGTAAGGCCTCCGTCAATGATCCAATTGCAGCCAGTGATCGATGTAGCCGACGGACCGAATAAGAAGGCGACCAAGTCTGCAACCTCTTCCACGGTAATGAATCTCTTCACCAGATAACGGTCCAACAAGGGTTGGACGACAATCTGACCTTCGGCGATCAAGTTCTCGGTATTTGTGGTGAGAATAGCGCCGGGTGAAATGGTTACTACTCGTATGCGCGGTGCTAACTCCACAGCCATGGCTCGCCCCATTGCTACCAAAGCCCCTTTGGTGGACGCGTACGCAATCAAATTAGCATTCCCGACGAGGGCATTTACGGAGGCGATATTTACGATGCACGGATCTGCAATGCCGTCGCAAACCGCCTTGGCGAACTCCTGACTGAGAAAGAATGGCGCTCGCTGATTGATTGCGACCACGCGGTCAAACTCTGAGATCGTCGTTTGGGAAAATGGCTTGTGGAAGCTCCAAGCCGCACAGTTTACTAAACCATCCAGCATGCCCATTTTTTCCGATGCCGAGCGCATCAGGTCGCGCGCGGCATCCGGCTCCGCCAAATCCCTCACCAGAGCGATCGCCGAATTTGCCAGGAGCGGATCGGCAAGGCACTCCGTGACGGCCGGATTACAGTCAACCAGAACCAATCGAGCTCCGGCGCCAGCCAGCCGGCGGGCAATTCCAAGACCTAAGCCCTGAGCGGCTCCCGTGACGAGAATTGTGCGGTTTTTCAGATTGATATCCATATCTGCCCGGAACCACCATTTCTCAAGCGGAGAAGCATGTTAAAAACGCAAAACCCAAACGCACCACTTGCCGCTTTAAATCTCACCCAAACCCACCAGCAAGTCCTTCAACTGCTCAGCATGCTGGCGAGAAACAGCAGAAAGAGGTTTTCGACTCTGCCCTACCGGGATTCCGCGCAAGAGAGCTGACTCCCGGGTCACTGCAAGCCAATGCGGATCGTTATTGGGCAATGAGATAGCTTGAAATTCGAGTCTTATTAAAGGGACCAGGGGGTAAAAAAGCTCGCGCGCCGCGCTTAAGTTTTTTTCCACGGCCAATAACTTGTATAGCTTCACGGCCCGGCCGGGTACAATCATCGGCAAACAACTGATCCAGCCGTCAGCGCCAACCGCCAGCCCTTCAAAAGCGATCAAATCGTTACCTACAAATACAGGAAACGAAGGACCACAGAGAAACTTGGTGTCACGGATCCTGGCGACTTCCGCGGTCGACCACTTCACTGATTGCACTACACCCTCTTCCGCCAGCTGTTGAACCTCTTCCGGCATAAGGTCGATCCCACTCGCGCCGGGGACGTTGTACAGCATCACGGGAAGGCCCACGGCGTCTCGCACTCTCCGCAAATGATCGAACACGTCACGCTTGGGCGGCCGGAAGACATAGGGCGGCATAAGCATGAGCCCCTTGCACCCGGCCAATTTTGCATGCAGACCAAACTCAATTGCAGCCTTGGTGCTGTATTCAACGATTCCAGCCATGATTGGAACTTTGCCGCCCGCTTCCGCCGTCACTGCATCCAGCACGGCCTTCCGCTCGTCCATGGTTAGCGCAAGGGGCTCGCCCGAGCTACCCAAGGGAACCAAACCATCGACGCCTTGGGCAAGGAGGAACCTCACGAATGCACGGGTTCCGGCCAGGCTGACATCTTCGTCTTTCTCAAATGCAGTAATGGTAGGGGCATACACGCCCCGCGGGGAAAAGACATCAGGAACAACCGGGTTCAATCTGGCCTCCTTGGAAATCGTACTTAATATACAGACCCACGATTGCGAGTGCGTAGCCAGACGCAAAGACTCACTCCACATTTCTTGTTCGATTTCGAGATGCGTCTTTCCCGGGTTTCACGGCGATGGCAAAATACTGTGCGACAACCGTGCCTCACCGGCCAAACAGGCGGCGGAAAAAGGGCGGCGGCGAGGAGAGAATTTCCCGCAGTGGCTAAACAGGGCTGCGGAAAAAGCTCAATAACCGCTTCAGCCTAACAATTTTGCCATGTGCCACGCAGCTTTTAGCCGCTGAGGTACGGTTCGTTCCATCGGATATCGCAGACTAATCGAGAAAAGGCGTCCCTCAGGGGCTAAAGCCCAACCTATTTCAATCGAATTGCGGCTCGGCTGAAGCCGTGCCCTTCCCGAAAAGAGTTTTTCCGCAGCCTGTTAAGCCGAGTTCATTGCAAGCATTTGCGCACGGCCTGAAGAGGGTGTGTGAGTACCCGGGGAATGAACCGCAGGTCCCTCCACTGCGCTGCACTTCGGTCGAGATGACAAAGGGGAGGCCAGTGCCTCCATCGACAGTCGTTGCTGAACAGGAGCCGTTTTTCATCACCTTGGGTGGGCCAAAGGCCCATGACTCCTCCGGTCGGGATGACAATTTCAATGCGGGGGCAAGTATTTCTCGTTTAAGCTCTTGCGGGTACAGCAGAATTGTCATCCCGACCGGAGCGCGGCTCTTTCCCCGAGTACTCACACACCCTCTTCAGGCCTTACCCTTCAGAAAGAGGAGTTGCCCATTGTGTCCTCGACGCATGAAGGGGGCCCGCCGGTGCAGACCTTTTTTTCCATCTCAGGTGTTAGCTCACGTGACCCACGTAATCCGGTCCGTTCACCTGGACCTGAAATCCGTCTGGATCATAGAACTTGAAGGATTCTTTTGAAGTCTTGTCAGAGAACTTCAGGTTAAGTTTCGACAGCTGTTCGCGAACTTGATCAGCGTTGAAGTTTTCAATCCCAAAGTCGTAGTGATCAACCGTCGCGGCCTGACTTGTGCCTTGCTCAATCCCAAAGAAGGAACTCCCTACACCCAGGATATGTACAGTTGCCGACTGCTGACGGAGGGGCATCCCGAAGAACTCCTGGTAGAACTGTGATGTGCGGTGAAGATCAGGGACCCGCACGGTGACGTGGTTCAGACTGACAGCGCGGAAGCCTGTTGGCGCCGGCGGAGATGCGAGCGCACCCGGCGCCGCAAACGCGCCGGCGGCCAAAGTGGCGAGCGAAACAGCGAATTGACGGCGGGTTAGTTTGCCGCACTCCAGGTCACCAATCATTCTTTCTATGGTTTCGATCATGAGATCCTCCCTGTACTTGCTATCCCATTCGGGACTGGGCAATCAATTTCAATCCTTTTCCTTCAGGATCATTACGCACTTCAGAGGACGTGTCGAAGTACATGGTGGCGCGCGTATCCCCGGTGTATGCAGGCCAATGCGGCAGGCCGCTGTGATTCGGATTTCCCGTCCGCGCGAAATTCACCCATGCCGTACTGATCTGCTTCGACAGAGCAAACGCCTCCGGAGAACCCGCACTGTAGTGATCGCAGATTTCGGCATTGTCGAAGGTAAAGGCAATTTCGGACGCGTGAAAGGGACCGGGGCGATTATCCAATACGGGTGTCCGCCAGGCATAAACGTAGGCGTAAGCGGGCGCTTCGCCCAAATCAGCCTTCCTCGCGGCCTGCGCGAATGCAGGGACGCGCATGCGAGAGGCTGCGATGGTCGCATAGAGGCCGAACGGCGTCGCTTTGGGATAGTCGAGCCGGTAAGCAGCGATGATCGCTTCACCATCGTCGCCAAATGCCTCGCGCACCAAGCGGCTCAGTTCCTCAACTCCCATCGCATTGGCATCGGGATGATCGAGTCCATTCACAAATTCATGGAGGTTGGTGCCGGTAATCAGCGGAACGTCCGCAGAGAGCGTGGGCGCTCCTGGATCGAATGGATGGTGGGGAAGAACGCGGCCGTCGACCGTCGGTCCCCAGTCGCGCTCTCCAAACGTGTCACGAAGCGAAGGTCGAGGCCGGGGCATTTTCTTCATCGCCTCCACGGCGGCGCCGGAGAGACGGTCAACTGGAATCCTCTGTAGATCCTTCACCTGCGATTTGGATAAGCTCAGCTCCTCCATCGTAAGTTCGGCGACGCGTCCCGAGTAATCAGGCGAGAGCGCCTTTAGAAATGGGCCGCTTTGCACGATAGCACGATGAAATAAACCTTTGGCCGCCGGCATAGCCATGAGTGCGATCACTTTTCCGCCGCCGCCTGATTGGCCAAAAATCGTTACGTTGCCAGGATCGCCTCCGAAGGTTGTGATATTGTCGCGCACCCACTCCAGAACCGCGACGATGTCAAGCATGCCAACATTGGCGGAGGAGGCAAATTGTTCTCCCCCGATGCCGGCAAGGTTGAGATAGCCATAAACATTCAGGCGGTGATTGTGAGTGAGCACGACAACATCGTGATTGCGGGCGAGACTTTCGCCATCGTAGGAGAGAAGATCATGCCCATTGCCACCGGAGAAGCCTCCCCCATGCATGTACACCATGACCGGGCGTTTACCGGTCGCATTGATCTGCGGTGTCCAAAGATTGAGGCGCAGACAGTCCTCGCCAGGCACCGTGGCGGCGGAGCCACGATGAAGCACAAATGCATCTTCATCGGCGTTCGCCAGGTTCTTTCCGTCGGTATCAAAGTGCGCAGAGTCATTCGTTGGGCAAACACGGCCATACTGGAGCGCGTTGCGAATCCCTTTCCAAGGCTCCGGCCGGGCGGGCGGCATGAAGCGCCTCTCGCCGGCGGTCGAGGCACCGTAAGGTACGCCTTTAAAAACGTACACGCCGTTCCGCTTGAACCCACGGATCTTCCCTGCGGTTGTTTCTGCAACCGTCGCAGCATCAGACGCAGTGACCGTAGGTCGCCCGCAGGGTACTTCCCCGGGCTCCGGGTTTGAACGAGGTTCCCCTGAGGACAGCGCCATCATGTCTGTGGGTAGGATGACCGAGCTGGCCAACCCTGCCCCCAACGCGGCCATGCTACCCACGAGGGCACGGCGCCCTCTGGAAAAAGCTGTTAAGCGGTCTTCTGAAGTTTTTGCGCGTCCCACGGCTTTATCCTTTGCGTGAACGATATTTAAAGTCGCATCCTGTTAATGCAAGCGCCAATACGAAAGGGCGGGGTTTCGACCCCCGCCCTTTCTTTTACTACAGATACCACCCTCTGCATCTTAGAAGGAGAATCGACCTGTGAGCATCACCGTTCGACCGGTGATGGTGGTTGCTGTGATCTGCGCAACGCTTGGATCCGGAGTCCCGGTGGACAGAGCGGTTGGATTGAGGGAATTGCTGGGATTTTGGAAGCTTGGATGGTTAAAGATGTTTTGCGCATCCATGCGAAGCTGCACTTTGCCCGACTCCCATCCGGGGATACTCCAGCTCTTGGCCAATGAGAAGTCGAAATTCGATAGATCAGGTCCACGGAGCGAATTTCTCGGGTTGGTGCCGAAGGTATTCACTGCCGGCGCTGCATACGCGAGCTGGTTGTACCACTGGTTGAGGGACTGATTCGCGACATGGGGATTCCCTACTCGGTTAGGATAGAGAGCCGCCTGACCATTGCCATCACTTCCACCCAGTGAGCCACTCGGGATGGAGCTGTTCATAATCACCGTAAACGGAACTCCCGATTCGACCTGGAAACCACTTGATGCTTGCCAACCGCCCAGGGCCGCATCGGCTAAGGTCGAATTGAAGTATTGGTGCCCTTTCCCGAGCGGCACCGCATAGATCAGCGACCCCTTCAAGACGTTTGGCCGGTTAAAATTCGAGGGCCCATAGTTGGCCGAGGGATTATAAGCGTCCTGATAGTACACGGCGCCGAACTGTTCCCCCCAGCCGGAATCGTCCATGTCGTCATACAGCCGCGACCAGGTGTAAGCGAGTTCGCCAGCCAAGCCATGGCTCGTAGGTTTGTGAAGCATGAACTGCACTGCCTCGTAGTTCGAAACGGAATTGTAGCTGCCGGTGCGCGAGCCTCCGGAACCGACACCAATGCCGGAGAACTGCGGGTACGGCCGGGCCGTCTGGCCTTGGCCGAGCTTATTCGCGGGAAGCTGGTTGACATCTGACTCGAACATCATGTTGCCCCAGTGGCTGCCGACATATTGGCCCTCGGCGACCATATTTCCGGGCAAACGCCGTTGCACGCCCGCCGTCCACTGCCAGCCGTTCTGAATTGGGAGATGGTAAGGGGTATAAGGGATAGTCCCGCCGCTTCCCTGAGGATTTGCAGGGGTGATGTAAGAAAGAGGGTTGCGGGCTGCAGCACCTGTAACCACAGGCAGATTGGCCCCACTCCCCGATAGCTGCACCACAGGTGTTGTTGTGCTGGAAGTGGACGAACTGCCCACAGCGCCACACAAGTTGGGAAAGCCGCAGCCTGAGCCGAAGCCCATAACTCCGCCCACGGTATCCTCGCTCCACAGGGTAGCGAATTGCCCCACGCCGCCGCGGAAGACCCAGTTCTGCGTGGGTGTGTACGCGAAACCGAGGCGAGGCATCACGATGGTCTTGGTCGCGTAGCTTTTACTCCGCGCCCCGTTCAGGCCGGCAAACCAAATCGAGCCGTTCTGGTTGGTAGGATAAGTGGGGGTACTTGGCACCGGATTGGGAATGGTCGGGTCAAATCCGCCCGCATTGTTGTACTTTTCGCTCGCTCCGCCATGCGTTTCTGAGCGCAATCCGAGGTTGACAGTCAAGTTCGGCCGCAACTTAAGGTCGTCCTGAGCAAAGAACGAAGGGTTCTTGGCTCGCATGTAGTGTTTCGGTTGAGTGGCTGTATTCCATGCCTGCACATCTCCCAACAGGAAGTCGGCATAGCCAACCTGGACAAGGGGATTGCTGGTGGTGAACTGGCCGGTAAAGCTCACGGTTGCCCCATTAACGGCGCCCCACGGAGTCGAGTTATCCTCCTCCATCAACAACTCGCCACCAAAGTGCAGGATATTCTTGCCTTTTATCCAAGTGAGCGTATCCGAGGGAGCGTAGGTGTTCTGGATGAAAAGTGCCTCCGTGCCCGGGCCCAGATTCGAAGGCGCGCCGGTTCCACTTATACTGATCGTGGGAAAGACATCCGCGGTCGAGAACTGCAATCCAATCTTGGCGGGTATACCTTGGCCAAGGGACGCTTGAGCAAAGTAATCCGCTTCCCGGTTCCACGAAAAACGAAATTCGTTGACCATGGTAGGAACTGATTGTGTACACGTCTGAGATCTGTGCGTTCCCACCGTCGGAGGAATCATTCTGGCAATTGACGGGGCAATTCGGACTGCCATTGTAAGACACCTCGACCGGGGCGTAGCGCTCCACGATCGAAAAATTGAGGCGGTTCGTCGGAGTAATGTTGTAGTCCAATCGCCCAAACATCTTGGTTTGGTCATTGACGGCTGGCGGCAGATAGCTGAAATTGTTGGATAATCCAGGGAGATTGGGATTAACGTAATAGCCGTTCTGGATGTTTACAGCGACCGGATCGAAATCCGCCGGCGGAAGCGCCAAATCGGCGCCATTGTTACTATCATAGGCGCCGCACTGAGCGGGATTGGTCGTTAACGGCGTGCCGCCATGGCGAGCGTCAAGGGTCAGACTCGATCCAAAGAGCGCAGGATTGAAACAACCTGCCTTCATGGCTTGCGTTGGCTGCGAGTTCTTGGTGATCGCGTTTTGGGGGTTTTTCAACTGCTGATAGTTGTAAAAGAAGAACATTTTGTTCTTCAGGATCGGCCCGCTTACCGCGCCGCCGAAGTAGTTGTAGCGCACTTTGCTTTTGGCGCCAGTGTTGAAGTAGTCTCTCGCATTCAGGTCGTCGTTCTGGAAATTGTCATAGAGGGAGCCATGAAATTGATTGGTTCCGCTCTTGCTGATGACGTTGAAGACCGCGCCACCTCCGCCGTACTGGGCGGGGGCGTTTGTGGCAATCACGTTGACCTCAGACACGGATTCGCTTAGACCCTGGTCAATGTTGGCGCTGTGCGGCAACCAAATCGAGCCACCGTCAACCAGGAAGCTGGAGAAGTATGGCATGGTTCCGTTGATGGCCTGATCGGCCTGGGGTTCCGCATCACCACTGCCGCCACCGTTGGAGCCCATTGGCGTGCTGGTAGCGCCGGGAATCAGCTTCAGCAGATAGGTCCAGCCATTCTCCGGATCGACGTTGGGAAGGTTGGCCAACTGGGTTGTCGTCAGAGTGGTTGACACCTGCGCATCCTCCGTCTTGAGCAGAGGCGCCTGGGAATTCACTTCAACCTCCTGGGAGGCCGACCCAACTTTTAAGGTGGCATCAACGCTAACGATTCCGACTTGAAGCGGGACCGACTCGCGCTTCAATTTTTCGAAGCCTTGCTTGCTGAATTCAAGCGTGTAGTTTCCGGGCAGAATCGAGTTAGTGTCGTATAGACCGTCGCTATTCGTCACGTAATGATTGACCACACCGGTATCGGTGTTAGTGACGGTGACGTCCACGCCGGGCACCAATGCGCCGGTCGAGTCGGTCACAGTGCCGCGAATATCACCGGAGTTTGAATTTTGCGCGCGACCTGTACCGGCCACACACAGCAGAAAACAAAGTGCGAGAACAACCTGAACTGACTTTCTCATGACCGTCTCCAGCACTGAAACAGCAGTGAACTACCCAGGACGACACTCCACCTGACGGCAGTGCTCTGCGCACGCCGTTGACCCTTATGAACGACGAATGATTCCTATAAACTCCTGCCGCCCGCTCCGGAGAATCCACAAACAATCCAGCTTTTTCCAAATGTGGTTGGCAGGCGAAACGCTAGTCTGTGTCTTCAGATATTGTCAAGCGGAAACTTTAAGGGTTCCCGAATAGACAAACGGTTGTTCTTTCATCCATTGCTCCGCGCCTTTGGTTTTCAGCATGGCTATATCCACTCATGGGCGCAATTGGGATTTGCCACATGACCACTTCGCCGAACGCTCGTCCCGGAGGGCGAGACAGCCAGGAGTTCTGATGAGCTTTGGCAGAAGAAGATCATTTGAAGACAGGTCACGCTGAACGAATACGATGTCGGCGATATCATTAGCAACGATGAAGACAAGAGAAGTCATTCGCTCGGTCCCGGCGATCCTGCTTTTTCTGGGCTCACTTCACAGCCCTGCCCAATCGGGTGCCAGCCGCCAACAGCAGATCGAGGCGCACAACCGTCAAGCTCAGCAATACTTAAAAGAAAATCGAGCCGATCTCGCCTCGGCCGAGTTGCGGGCAATCATTGCCCTCGATCCAAACAACGTCGACGCGCGCGGCAACCTCGGCGTGATGCTCTTTTTCCAAGGTGACTATGCAGACGCGATTCCCCAGCTACGAGCTGCGCTCAAGCTACAGCCTGGTCTGTGGAAAATTGAAGCCCTTTTGGGCATGAGCGAAAAGCGAACGAGTGATGCTCAAGGCGCTCTCGACGACCTGGAAAAAGCCTTTCCCAAGCTACAGGAGGAAAAGATTCGCATAGAAGCTGGTATGGAGTTGATCGAAATTTACAACGGAACCGGTGACCTCGATAAAGCTGCGGCAATCGTCAGCGTCCTCCGCGGGTCGTACCCCACCAACGTGGACGTCCTCTACGCTTCTTACCGGATCTATTCGGACCTTGCCGGTGAATCCATGCTCAGCCTGTCTATGGTGGCTCCTGACTCCGCACGAATGCACCAGGTTATGGCTCATGAGATGGCGCGGCAGGGAGACACTGAAGCAGCCATCAGGAATTACCGCGAAGCTCTCAAGCTTGCTCCGCAACTTCCTGGACTGCATTTTGAACTGGCGGAGGCGTTGCATGCCTCGTCAAGTCCCGCAGAGAAGCAAGAGGCTGAACGTGAGTACAAAGCTGCTCTGGCTGTTAACCCCTTTGATGAGGAATCCGAACGCAGGCTGGGTGAGATCGCTGCGGAGCGGGGCGACCAGAAAGAAGCATACAAATATTATTCGCGAGCCGTACAGCTTCAGCCCGATGACGCAGAAGCGAACATCGACCTGGCAAAAATATTGACCTCGATGGACCAACCGGAAAAGGCAGAGGCCCTTTTGCAAAGAGCGCTTCAACTAGACCCGACGATCGCCGTGGCCCACTACCGTCTAAGCATCCTATATCGGAATGCGGGACGTACCGCAGATGCACAGCGCGAATTGGAGGCGTTCCGCAAATACAAGCAGATGAAAGAAAAACTCCGCGGTGTTTACCGGGAGATGCGCCTCAAGACAACCGAAGTGAAATCTGACGAGACCGATGCGCCGAATAGCCCGGACCAGCCACCAACCCAGCAATAGCTGGGTACTTATCTGCCCTTGGAGGTTGAGGGGACAGAGAGCGCCGGGCTAAAGAGGGTGTGTGAGAACTCGATCCTGGAATGGCATGGCTTCAGCCGTGCCGTAGACGACACCGCCATGCCCGGCTTTTGCCGCTGAGGTACGGTTTTTCCATCCTCCAAATTCCCTTATCCGCTGACAAAAGATGCCCTCAGGGGCTAAAGCCGGATCTGTTTTCAAGCAATTACGTACGGCCTAAAGGCCGTACCCTTCAAAAGCTTGAGTTTTTCCGCAGCCTGTAAAGCCGGGTATTGCAGTGTCATTTACGGCACGGCTGAAGCCATGCCCTTCCAGGATCGAGTTCTCACACACCCTCTAAACCGGCACATTGCAGGGGATGCAAGAGCCCCACAGGAAAGGAGAAGCGACTCCATCTTGGCCTCGAGCCTTGCGCTGCGATCCGCGAGGGAGATAACGGGAAATGATAACGCCGGAATTCACATAGATCAGTCCCCCGTCGTTTGGGCCTCTTGTTAAGCCGTCGAGCTGCGAACACAGGTGGAATGGGGCGCGCACTGGGCAGTCTGGCACACCGGCAGATGTTGGAATACTATGTTAGGCCGTGGCGGATGCCGGGCCGCATGTGCACGCGTACGAAACCATCGGTAGACTCCCAGCCCGTTCCTCAGCCACTCGAGTAAGTGGAGGATTCCGATGGGCGCTGTGCTCAAACAATGCGCGGTAAGCGCGGCTGTTGCGATGCTGCTTCTTGCGGGCTGCTTGGAAAAGACCAAAGCCCCTGTCATCGACGAGTCTAAAACGGCAAGGGCGCCGGCAGGCCCTCCGGAACCCGTGACGGCGAAGACGGCTTTTTGGCCGATGTACACGGCCGGCCGGCACTGGACTACCGATATCGTGATACTTAGGCTCACGCCAAAGGAAGTGCCAGGGTTTAAGAATGAAGCCGGCAAAGCGGCAATGTGGGAGGCGATGTTTGCTTCCCCCAGCCTGCATCAGTACCGGCTTTACTCTTACGCAATCGCCTACTCCCCGCCGGACATTTTCAAGGGTGTGATTGCCGGCCTCCGGATGCCGTGGAACGGCGCAACGCGCGACGCCATGCCGGTTGAGCTTACCAGCTTCAATGTCGATTCGGATGTCGCGTACCAAGCCGCCGCGGCGGATGGAGCGGCTTGGTTGAAGAAAAATCCAGACAAGGCACTCTCATCCTTTGCACTTGGAAACAATTACAGGTTTCAGGCGCCGGTCTGGTATCTGATGTGGGGGGATAAGAAGTCCGGTTATGCTGCCTTCATCGATGCCAACAGTGGAAAAGTGCTTAAGCAAAGATAATGGATTAATATCCTTCTCATTGACCGGGTAAGGTATGCCTGTCCAGGGTCTCGCCGATGCTTTCGAGCAACGCGTTCACTTGCCCGTCGACGGCTTCCGTTTCCCGGAGAATGAGAACGTAGTGATCCATATAGACTGGGACCCCATTCAGCGGAACAGCCAGCGCCACCGCGATCACGGAAGCGTCGCTGCGTCCCTGGGCATTGACGAGATTTACGGTTGTGACGTAAAGGCCCAGATGGGCATCGGCCATCTTGTCAACGACGCATCCCTGATGTTGCGTCACCGCTGATTTGAGGCCGTAAAGAAACAAGCTCACTGTATCCGTAGTGCCATCACCCGGGGCATGCGGCGCTTGAATATACATCGGTAATTTACAGGCAACCTTCGCTTCGCCAGACGCGGAGCCAACCATCAGAACTGCAAACAGCAAAGCAATCGCTCTCACAGTGGCTCCCGGGACAGAATGCTCATGACCGTCCTTTGATCGTAGAGGAGGAGGCCGGTCTCCCGCCTGCACCAAAATAGCCAGTGCTTGTCCCCTTTATTTGTAATCATCGCGGTTTCGGCTGCCCTCT
Source organism: uncultured Acidobacteriaceae bacterium (assembly GCA_963790935.1). Lineage (GTDB taxonomy): Bacteria > Acidobacteriota > Terriglobia > Terriglobales > Acidobacteriaceae > PALSA-350. Next base: position 149,096 of record CAWBRJ010000059.1, read on the forward strand.
CTCTGCAGACACGATCTCGCCTTCACAGTGGTACATCGACTGCAAACTGGCTAAAGAAGAGTGCGAACTCGTCCTGTCTCAGGAGGTGTGTACTACCCAGGAACCTGGTCAAGCAACGGGCAGCACACGATGGGGAACAAACCGACAATAGCAGAAGTACCTGAAGGCAAATGACTTGCCGCACGGGCTGGAAGTTTTGCGCGGTCTCTCGCAGTCAACTCCCGCGAGCTCTCGTTCCTCAGATGGGCATGGTTTTTCGTTCCCCTAACACGAAAGATGCACTATCATCCGTGCAAAAGACCTTGCTCTTGTCCATTTTCTGTGTGCAGAGAGCGAGAGAGGCAGGCGCCTTCCTCGTGAGGAAGACCAAGCCCGCCCGAGGAATTCACCAGCGACAACTCATCCATGGCGAGCGGATTGGCAAAGATAGGTCATCTCCGCCGCGATTCAATTTCAAAGTAGTAGGGAGGACAAACGATGAAAACAATACTTGGTCCGGGCATGATCGTAGGGCTTTTCTTGCTCTGTGCGCTATCTGCGACTGGTCAAACACAGGGCGCCGCAATGAGCGGGTCTTCAGCCCCTCCGACCTCAGCTCACAACGCGCTTGAGAACACAACAAATCAGTATGACTTTGATTTCATTGCCAAGGACTACGTATGGAGCAATAAGCCGCTTAAAGCAACTGCCGTCAAGGTTTGCCAGACCATGAAAGAGCACGCCTTCTCCGAGACTCCCTATGGGATCAACGGCGACCAGGACTGGAACAACTGCCTTAACGCTCAGATCCGCAGTATTGGCTACTTGCGCTGGTTGCGGAACGGCGGCTTTAATCCCAATCGAAAAAACCGTACGAACGCCCAAGAGTATTTGAAGAAGTATTACACCATGGGTCCTTGGGGGAGCTATTCCTTTGCCGAGCTGAGCCAGGCGGTAAAAGCTACAACAGGCAAAACGATTCCCTAGCTGTTCGACGAGAAGCAGCACAGACGGAAATGACCCTGGTGGAAGAGCGTCGTTTACCGTTTACTCCAATGCGTTTCCTTTTGGGGTCATTTCCGGTCTGGTCACGATTTCCCTCACTCACATGAAACAGGAAGGAGCGCTGATCTGGCTCCGGGCCGATACGATCATTCGGGAACAATCGCACGACCGCGTTTCGCTCGACGCGACTTCCTATGCAACCGCTTCCATTGGCCTTCTTCTGCAGAAGGATGGGTCCATCTTCGACGTCGTGCCAGGCACGCCGGCCTATGACGCAGGCTTGGGGCCGTCGATGAAAGTAGTGGCAGTCGATGGGCACACCTACTCTCCCGAAGTGTTGACCGAATCGATTGCCCATCCGCCAAATGGCAAGATCTCACTGACTGTCAGTAACTTCGACACCGTACAAACCCGCGAAATTCGCTATGCAGGGGGCGTACGTAATCCGCACCTCGAACCAATTCCCGGAAGGCATGATTACCTCAGCGAGATCTTGGCCCCTCGAGCCCCAGCAAAGCAGTAGGAAGCTATGCGGGGACTGGTCTGGATCCCTCGGTTGAGACAGCATGAGAGGACGGAAGTTCACGATTATTTCCAGATTGCAGGCAATCCGCCCAAAATTGTCGGATCAGCTTCGCGCCGATGAACAGCGAAAGCCTGATTGCCCAATGCGCGGCCCGTGAAATAAAAGGAGGCTTGCTTAAAGCTTAGATGGATGGGTATGACTGTTCACGGGGGTGCACAGAAAGGATACAATTCGCTCCGCTTTCAAAACCGCGAAAAACATAGTCCGTAAGTCGGTTTCAGCGGAGATCCAGATGGGCAAGTCCAACTCGCTGCCCCACGCTGGACACTACAACGCGAACTACGGGAATTTCCAAACGGAACTATACGCACAGATCCGTCAGGAAGCGTTTGGGGAGGATATTGGGCAAAACAGTTGGCTCACCTCAGAGGAGCTGGACAGGTTTTTGGGGTGGCTCGACCTTTCCCCGGGGAAGACGCTTCTCGATGTTGCTTGCGGTGCAGGAGGCCCGGCGCTGCGGATCGCCACTGCCACCGGCTGTTCCGTCGCCGGCATTGACGTTCACGGCGAGGCGATTGCCACGGCGAGTGCGCTTGCAACCCAGCACGGCCTGGCCGAGCGCGCCAAATTTCGATCTGTAGATGCTACCGGGCCGTTGCCATTTTCTGACGCCAGCTTCGACGCCATCACCTGTATTGACGCCATCAACCACTTCTCCGACCGGCCACGCGTCATTGCAGAATGGGCGCGCTTGCTAAAGCCCGGCGGACGACTGCTGTTCACCGATCCCATCACTGTGACCGGGCCGCTGACGAATGCGGAGGTCGCGGTGAGGAGTTCGGCTGGTTTTTATCTGTTCGTTCCGCATGGCTACGACGAATCCGCTATTGCGCGGTGCGGATTGCGACTGCTGGTGTGTGAAGACCTGACTGCTAACATGGCCAAAGTTGCCGAGGCGAGACGCACTGCTCGCGCATCGAGAAGCGCGGCCCTTCGTGAAATCGAAGGCCAGCAGGCATATGAAGGCCAGCAGGAGTTCCTGGCCGTTGCCGCCGGTGTCGCCAGAGAAGGCCGCCTCTCTCGCTTCGTCTATGTTTCAAAGAAGTTGACCTGAGTATCAAGAGCCGGCCGAAGAGGCTGAGGGAAGGCTCCGTGAACTCGCATGGAACGGCATCTATGGCGATGACTGAGTCAAGCGATGTTGGCCAGCGCGCCAGACGGCGAGTCGCTTACCGGATACTTCCCTTTGTATTTCTCCTTTACATCGTCAACTACATCGACCGCGTCAACGTTTCCTTTGCCAACCTCAGGATGAGTGCAGATTTAGGCTTCAGCGACCGCGTCTACGGTTTAGGAATAGGGATGTTCTACATAACCTACGTCTTGTTCGAGATACCCGGAACCGTCATCGTCGAACGCTGGAGCGCGAGGAGATGGATTGCACGAATCATGATTTCGTGGGGAATCGTCACGATTCTGACCGGCTTTGTGCACACTACGACCCAGTTCTATCTCGCCCGCTTCTTTTTAGGGGTGGCTGAATCCAGCTTTTTCCCCGGCATGATCGTTTACTTGACACACTGGTTTTGCGCGCGCGACCGAGGCCGTGCCATCGCTTGCTTATATGCAGCCAATCCCGCGGCTTCTTTGATCGGCTCGCCCTTGGCGGGCTGGCTCCTCGATGTACATTGGCAGTCAATTGCTGGTTGGCGCTGGCTCTTTATTCTGGAGGGGATCCCTGCCGTCGTCGTGGGGATCATCACCCTCTTCTACATGACGGATCGGCCTGTTCAAGCAGCTTGGCTTCCTGAAGATGAACGGGACTGGCTCGTCAAGGCATTACAGGGGGAGCTACAAGCGAAAAACAAAACTCGAAACCCTACGATTTTGGAAGCTTTTGCAGACTCACGAACTCTAAGATTGATTCTTGCATATTTCCTGGCTCTCACAGGATCCCTTGGAACCATCTACTGGATACCGACCTTCGTGAAGCGCCTCTCAGGATTTTCTAACGGGACAGTGACTTCCCTGCTGCTGATTCCTGCACTGATGGGAATCGCCGGGATGCTCATCAATGGTTGGCACTCCGACAAGACTGCCGAGCGGCACTGGCACAGTGCCATTCCTCTTGTCGCTGCGGGATTGATGTTCGGGCTCTTGACCCTCTTCCGCCACGAAGTCCCGCTGGCGATCGCGTTTTTGCTCATGGGCAGTGGTTTTTTGTATGCGTATTACCCTGCTTTCTGGACGATACCGACGATGATTCTAAGCGGAGCAGCGGCCGCCGCCACATTCGGACTGATCAATTCCATCGCGCAACTCGGGGGCTTTGCCGGAAATTATGCGATTGGTTTTTTCAACGATCGAACGCACTCGCTTGCGGCCAGCTTCGCGTTCATAGCGCTCGTCTATGTTGCGGCGGGAGGCCTGATTCTTAGTCTCAGAGTTCGCGGTTCCGCTGGTGGAAACAACGGACAAACCGAGCCCAGATTTTCGTGAAGGGCCAGTCACGTCTCACAACGAAACTCTGGCGATGTTCAGCATTGGAACTTACCTGGTCCGAAGATGATGGTTGTGAAACTTAGCGTCATTGTCTCAAAAATCGCTCTGAGCGCGAATCGAAGGGTGACAAACTGATGACAATAAGGAGACACATTCCGACCCCCCTTGGCAGATAGGCTACAACTATGCAGCCACCATCTCGGAAGGAACACGCAGTGAGAAGCCAATGCCACCGCCGCACTTGCACTCTCTTCTTGCCTACCTTAGCGTCCGTCTTGGCTTTCGCTTCAGTGGGCATTGGTGACTGCTGATAAGCCCCGCGTGACGAATTCGTTGAGATTGTGCCAGGCGAGTGCCGCCATCGGCCTGGCACTTATCTGTCTTTGTGCCGCGGCGCAAGCGCCCATCGAGGCCTCAGCTTGCGCGTCGCCTGAAGCCGTTTTGCAACACTATGTCGATGCGGTCGGCGGAAAGGACGTCTACGGCATCGAGAGCCGCAGCATGACGGCGAGGGAGTCGAATCTCGGTTTCGGGATCGAACACTATGTCTACAAATTCAAGTGGAAGGCGCCAAACAAGGTTACGGCGGGGAGCGCGCCTTACGTGGTGGGAATTATCCCGCTTTACTATCCCAACGGCACTTTCAAATTCGACGGTGAGGGCTGGAGCGACTTTCTGGGCAGACGACCACGGTACGACGACGGCACTCCGCAACGGCAACGCGAACTGACGGCCAGGTATCCCTACAACGAGAGTCCATACTTTCTGGAACTGCGCGTGGCCGCCGATCCCCTGATGGCTACGCGCGCCCATGATCTCTACTCGGGATTTGAGGTGGACGCGAATTTGGGTGGAGCTTCCGGAGTCTGCGTTCTCCGTGCCAGCCAGTTCCGCCTGTCGCGCAACAAGCGCCAGGACACGCTGTCCTTCGACGCTGCCAGCGGGCTTCTCAAGACCTGGGAGATTCATACCGGATTTCCGCCCATCGAGACACCGGTCGAGTTCCAGTTCGACGACTACCGTAGAGTGGGTGCCATCAAGTTCCCGTTCTACGTTCATTTCAGTTTGAACGATACGGCTTTTCGATATACGAGGGTGGAACAGAATCATCCTTTTGCCGATGCGGAGTTTCGGGGAAAGCCTCACCAGCCCTGATTCCGTCGTGACGGGCTTCACGCGAATGAAGCGCGCGGACTTCTGCGCAGAGGCGGACGCAAGCGCGAGCGCGCGATTGTCTCGGGTGTACGACTCGGGTTCGAGAACAGCGACTACGATCGCGGTCGTGCTAAGATGAACGGCTGACGAGCCATGAATTCCAGCCGCCGCAGCTTCATCCAACTCGGGGTGGGAGCCGCGTTCTCGCTTTCTGCGAATCGATTGGTGGGACAGCAGGGCATGGGCGGTCATACCGTCAAGCCCACGCCGAGAGGCGCGCCCTCCGGGCGTCCCTTCAACGCGCATTTCGTCGATGTTGCCGCAAACGCCGGATTGCGCGCGCCGGTGATTTATGGCGGCGAAGAGGCAAAGAAGTACATCATCGAGTCAACGGGATGCGGCTGCGCATTCATCGACTACGACAACGATGGGTGGATGGATTTGTTTATCCTCTCGGGAACTCGTCTTGGCGGAGCCCCCGAAGGCACTACAAATCGACTCTACAAAAACAATCGGGACGGCACATTCACGGATGTCACAGAGAAGGCCGGTTTGCACTCGCTCGGATGGGCCTGCGGCGTATGCATTGGGGACTACAACAACGACGGTTTCGATGATATCTTCTGCACGACCTACGGGCAGAATATCCTTTACCGTAACAATGGCGACGGAACGTTCACGGATGTAACCAAAGCGGCAGGGCTTTGGAGCGACCATGCAAGGTATGGCGCAGGTTGCGCATTCCTGGACTATAACCGTGACGGACACCTGGACTTATTCGTTTCGAATTACGTTGGCTTTACTTTTGAAAGTGCCGGCGTCCCCGGCGAGAATCCTTATTGCCGCTGGAAAGGAATTCCGGTCGAATGCGGACCTCGCGGGCTGAAGACGGGAAAGCATTCTCTGTATCGAAATAATGGCAATGGAACATTTACGGATGTAAGCGAGGCAGCGCGCATTAACCAGGCTCCGGCTACCTATGGCATGACAGTCGTGGCGGCCGATTTGGATGAGGATGGTTGGCAGGACATCTACGTTGCTTCCGATTCCACTCCGAGTCTCCTGTTCATGAATAATCGCGATGGAACGTTTCGCGAAGAAGGAGTCCTGCGAGGCGTAGGACTGAGCGAAGATGGCATGGAACAAGCGGGCATGGGGGTCGGCGTCGGCGATTACGATCTGGACGGACATCTAGACCTTTTCAAAACGCATTTTCTGGATGACACCAATATTCTTTACCACAACGATGGTAAGGGTAATTTCGATGACGTCACGCGAGCCTCTCGCATTGGGGTCGAAACCCGATATATCTGTTGGGGAGCAGGCATCGTTGATCTGGACAACGATGGTCTTCCGGATCTTTTCATGGTTACCGGCCATGTTTATCCGGAGGTGGAACGAACCCTGCCGCAATATCCCAACAAAACACCGCGCGCCGTCTTTCGGAATCTAGGCGACGGAATCTTCGAAGAACTCATTGAGGAGGCCGGCCCGGGCGTGGCGGCGCCTCACTGCAGCCGGGGATGTGCTTTTGGAGACTTCGACAACGACGGAGATATTGACATTCTGATTATTAATCTGAACGAGCCTCCTTCGCTGCTTCGCAATGACCTCCGCGGCACGACGAATAATTGGATCAAGGTAAAACTGGAGGGCGCAAAGTCCAACCGGAGTGGCATCGGAGCCAGAGTTCTAGTCCACTATGGGAATAAGACCCAAGCGCAAGCCGTGTTAAGCCAATCCAGTTTTTTTTCCTGCAACGACCCGCGTTTGCATTTCGGCCTGGGGCCCTGTACTACCGCTGACATTGACGTCTATTGGCCAAGCGGGCTCCATGAAGCTTTCAAAGGAATTTCTGGGAATCGGCTAGTTACTTTCAAGGAAGGGGTCGGGCCAGTGGCTAGCCGCGGCTGGTCCAAAGCGTGAAATTCAAGTTCCAAGTGCGCTTGGTAAACAGGTCGTTTGCTGACGCACGCCGGTTAGCCCGGCGCTGACGTGCCAGAGAGGGTGAATAGATTCAAATCTGCGGAATGGACAAATTTTCCGGTTGTCACCGCCCTGACACAAAACAGAGCTTTTCCAAATCCGCAAAGTTGTTCCCCGAAACAAAATCGAGTTCTCACACAGGGGCTAAAAGCCCCGGTGTACGTAATCTTCTAAACAGCAATAGGACTTTGAAGTCTGCATGAGAACTGGGTTCTGTATCAGGGCACGACTTTAGTTGGGCCGTAAAACGTCGAAAATATCTCAGGCTTTAAGCCCCTGCCTGTCCCTGCCCCCCCGAATTTTTTCCGCAGCCTGTAAAGTCCACCTATTTCCATCGATTATGGCCCGACTAAAGTTGCGCCCTGATACAAACCAGCTTCTCTCAGTGAAATATAATACGATTCGTCCAAACGATATGTAGAAACTCCAGTGCTGGCGTATGCCAGCTAACTCCTTCCAGAGATGGATAGAGGCAGGGCGTACGGGCAAAATGCTGTTGCTCTCGACCGAGGCACCTCGCATTCGCAGGTTTGCTTTTGGGAGGCCGGTACTGTCCGAAAGGCTTTTTTACTTAAACGATTCTCCCCTTGACAAGCCTCACTATGACACGTAGTATCCGTGGCCGACCATTAAACAGAGTCCCCGAACTGACGTCTAGTGAAAGACAGGAGGGAATCAATGAACATTCGCAGGTCAGTAAGTTTCATAGTGGTTTTACTCCTTTGGGCGGTCACTCCGGCAGCCCTTTTTGGCCAGAACGTATACGGAAAGATTTCCGGAATAGTCTCAGACAACACGGGCGCCTCGGTTGGTGGATGCGCCGTCACGTTAACCAATCTGGACACCGATGAAAGCAACAAGATTACAACTGACGCATCCGGCAACTATTCGTTTCCCAACATCGCGCCGGGGCGCTACAAGATTCAGGCAGAGAAGAGCGGGTTCAAGATTTTCGTCCAACAACCGATCGTTGTGGAGATCGAAAGCGGACTCAAAATCGACATTGCTCTGGCGGTTGGTGCGGCCACCGAGACGGTTGAGGTAACCGCTCAGACGCCTTTACTCCAGCCGGAGACGAACTCGCTGGGGCAAGTCATCGACCAACGATCCGTCACCGATTTGCCCCTCAACGGCCGCAACCCGATTGCCTTGACGCAGCTCGTGCCCGGCGTTGTGCCGCAGGGCCAGCCTTCGGCCGGAAACTCGTCGACCGGCAACCCGGTCGGCGCCAATCCGTTCGCGCTTGGAGATTTTCAGATTGGCGGAGGCATGTCCGGTCAAAGCCAGATTCTGATTGATGGTGTACCGACGAATGGAGCGTACCTGAATGTAGTTACCGTTATTCCGACCCAGGACGCCATCCAGGAATTCAAGGTGCAAACCAACAACCTGGGGCCGGAGTACGGCCGGTTTGCCGGCGGAGTCATCAACCTTTCGACCAAGTCGGGAACGAACCAGTTCCATGGTACGGTCTACGAATTCATACGCAACAAGGTGCTGAACGCCAATGACTTCTTCGACAACAGAAATGGTGTCCCGCGCCCTCCCTTTACGCAAAACCAATTTGGGGGCAACGTCGGAGGGCCTGTTCTCAAGGACAAGTTGTTCTTCTTCGGCGGCTATGAGGGTTTTCGGCTGCGCAAGGGGAGCCCGTTCCAAGGGTATGTTCCCACCGCTGCCGAGCGCAGCGGTGATTTTTCCGCAGTCGGATCGGCCAACACTGCTTCGGCATTCACAATTTACGATCCAACGACGAGCGGCGTGGGAGGGAACCCGGCTTGCAACGGAACCAATCCCGTTTGCAGAACGGCCTTCCCGAACAACATCATTCCCGCGAACCGGCTCGACCCCACCGCGGTAGCGCTTTTGAAGTACTATCCGATCCCTAACCTGACCGGTAGCAGTACCGCTAACTTCGCAACTAGCTACAGCACCGGCGGCAACATGGATCAGTACAATGCACGCATCGACTATGCCCTGAGTCAGAGGCAGAGGATTTTCGGACGTTACACCCAGTCGAAGATCCTTTCGCTTCCCGACAGTCCTTACCCCGGAATCTGTACCGACCGCTGCACGGAAACCACCACGGCTAAGCAGATTTCTCTCGGAGACTCCATCACGCTTACCCCCACCTCGATCCTGGATTTGCATTTTGGTTTCACGCGTTATGTCTACTTGCGCGTCCCTCTCACCGAGGGCATCAACTTGTCGCAGTTTGGCGGAACTGGGCGGCGCTAGCGCCGCAGTTCACGTACACGCACGTCCCCCAGTTGTGTGCATCTCGGAAGCCTCGAACGATGGCCACTGGTGCAACGGAGTGACCGGGGCCGGCAGCGGTATCGGCGCACATGACAATACCTACAGCTTCGACCCGTCGTTCGTGAAGATTATCGGCAAGCACACGGTGAAGGTCGGGATGGAATATCGCGTTCTGCAGAACAACTATTACCAGACCAACGAACCTGCAGGCCAGTTCCAATTTGACGCCGGGATGACGGCGGCCAACCCGCAAAACCCGGGCAACGGCACGGTGGGCCTCGCTGCGGCGGCCGGGGGCAATGGATACGCTTCGTTCCTGCTCGGATATGGGAGCACCACCAACACCGGCAACAGCAACGCGGTGGAGGTGGTGAAGACCGCCGATCAAGACAAGTACTGGGCGTTTTATGCCGGCGACACATTCAACCTGAGCAAGAAGATCACGCTCAATCTTGGAGCTCGCGTCGACCTGCAAGGCAATTGGACCGAGCGCCACAATCGCATTGTCGCGTTGAATCCAACCGAACCCAGCCCATTGCTGGCAATGAGTAGTGCTGTGACCAACGCGTTTCCCAACCTGAAGGGCGGCTATGACCTGGTAGCCTCAAGCCGTCATTCAAGCCGCTCTGCCTTTCCCAACTGGAACCACGTGAGCCCGCGACTTGGGGTTTCGTACCAACTGGACCAGAACACCGTGATCCGGACCGGCTACGGGATGTTTTACCTGCCGGTGGACTTACGGTGGGACGATGCGCCTCACAACCTGTTCATTAACTCGTTCACATCGCCATGGCTGGTGGCCCAGTCCGACGGGGTCACGCCAAAGAACCCCTTGTCCAATCCGTTCCCGGGCGGAGTCACTGAGCCCCTTGCAAAGAAATCAGTCCCTGATCGATGTTCAAGGCGTTGGCAATTCAGCGGCCGCGCCCTACACAAAGTCTCCCTATATGCAGCAGTGGAACCTGGACGTCCAGCGCCAATTTAAGGGGGACCTGTTGCTGGACGTGGCCTATGCCGCGTCCAAGGGTACGAATTTGCCCATGCACTCGCAAGATATCGATCAGCTGCAATCGCAAAACCTGCCGCAAAATGCCGCGGACGTGGCAGCTCTGACAACCCTGGTCCCCAATCCGTTTGCCGGCAATTGCACCGGGTGCACCGGCCCGGTGCAATCCGGTAATATCGGGACCAATGCGACGACCAAGGCAGGCCAGTTGCTGCTGCCCTACCCGCAGTTCGATGACTTTAGCTCGCTGAATACGATAACCGTAATTCGAGCTATAACTCGATGCAATTGAAGGTGGTGAAGCGGTTTACGGCCGGGGCCCAAGTGCTTGCCAGCTACACCATCGCCAAGCTCATCGACGATACCAACAATGAGATCAATTGGCTTGAGGCCGCGTCTCCAAGTTGGGGAGATGCCAACGCCTATAACCTCAAGGGAGAGCGCAGCCTGGATGGCTTCGATGTTTCGCAGCGGCTGGTGATCGGCAGCATTGTGGATTTGCCCGTTGGACAGGGTAAGACGTTTGGCAAAGACGTAAACGGACTTACCGACAAGTTCATTGGCGGGTGGGGCATTAACACCATCATCACTTTCCAGACGGGCTTCCCGATTATCGTCGGTGGCTGCCCAGGTGCGCTGAGCAGCTCGGGTATTCCCGAACCGGGTTGTGCAAGGCCGACGAGATCAGCCCCGTCGCACCTCGAAGGCGGTTCCAAAAACCAGAAACTCGCTGAGTGGTACGACACTTCTGTATTCACAGCCGGCGATCCGAACAACTATGGGTATGGCACCGATTCGCGTACCGAGCCGAACATACGTGGCGACGGAGCAAAGAACTTCGACTTTGCCGCCTTCAAAAACACGAAGTTTGGCCCGGATGGGCGATTCACATTTGAGTTCCGGGGTGAGTTCTTCAATTTATTCAACCGGACGCAGTTTAATCCGCCACAAGGCTGGGGCTCTCAGTTTGGCCAGGTGACCGGCAGTTACAATTTGCCGCGCATCATTCAGTTTTCGGGCCGAGTGAGCTTCTGATTTCCTCACGATATGTGTCCGGCGGGCTGAGGCCCGTCCGGACACAGCGGTTCTTTCCTTATTTCTTTCCGCCGGTTGGGTTGCCATTGTGGGTTCCTCATCTAATAATCATCTTTCCAGCTTGATGAAAATATGAGGGAACTTCGATTGACTTCCTTCCCATTTCGATTCTTTCCGGGTCTTTTTGCCTTTAGGCTCGGCCGGCCCGGCCATCTCGGCTATCCTCACGTCAAAGCTGTGGCGCTCTTCCTGCTTGCGCTTTCGCTGCTGAAGCCCGGATTGGCAACCGGACAATCGTCAGAGCAGGACATCGAAATATCTTTTCGCGCGGGTCAGGCAGCTCTCAGACAGGGCGATTTTCTCCGCGCCACCGAAGAATTCAAGAAGGTTCTCGCCCTGGATCCAAGCCTGGTCGAGGCGCAGGTCAACCTGGGCCTCGCATACCAGAGCCTCCTCGACTATGACGCGGCAGTCCGTTATCTGGCCCCTGCCCTCCTCGAACGGCCGAACCTGGCCGGCCTTAATACCATTGTGGGGATGGACTACCTTAAACTCGGCCTGCCGGAAAAAGCCGCTCCTTACCTCCGGCGTGCATTGGAACTAAACCCTTCAAGCCCTGATGCCCATGAGGCGATGGCTGTATATCACTTGACTCAGGAGAATTTTCAAGGTGCGGTTGAACAGTACCGCAAAGTCGCCGGCCTCAATCCCGACAAGGCCGAGGCCTTGTTTACACTTGGACACCAGTACCTGGATCTGGCGGCGCGTCTGGCCTATCGAGGCGCTCGGCTTTATCCAGACTCCGCTTGGGGGCATCGATTCCTTGGCGACATGCTATCGGAACGTGATCGCTGGGAAGATGCCGCGCTTGAATATAACAAGGCCCTCGCCATAGACCCACGACAAGCCGGATTGCATACATTGCTCGGGGAAGCCTATCTGCATACGGGAAAGTTAGAGGACGCTGAAACAGAATTTCGTCACGAGCTGCAGCTTGATTCACGATACGAGCGGGCTTGGCTTGGCTTGGCAAACCTTCAACTGGCTAAAGGTCAGGCGCTCGAGGCCCTTGGCTCGGTGGCCACAGTCTGGCAAAACTCTCCGGAATACTTGAAAGCGCATCCGGAATTACCCTCGATCGAACTCACCAAGGAGGTTGCACAAGCTTGCATTTCGCGCTTGCTGGACCAGCCTGAAGGGCCGGCGAAACATCTTCTATTGTCCGCCCTGTACGCCTCTGTCAATGAAAACGATCGTTCTGACGGCGAATTACAATCCTTCCAAAACGACCTGTTGAAATGGCAACAGACCTCTCGTGTTCATTCACAAGCACATGCGGATTTCTGCAAACTCCATCTGTACTCTCGCTGCATAGCATCGCTTCAAGCAGCGAAGCCTCTGACCTCTTCGGCCTATCTCCTTCTCGGGAAAAGCTACTTTACATTGCAGCAATACGAACGTGCGGCCGAAATGTTAGCCCAGGTGCATGGCGACAAAAATGCAAATTCCGAAGCCAGCTATTGGTTGGAGCGGACATACCAGGCCCTGGGGGCAGAGTCCTATGCGCAACTTGAAAATTCTTTCCCCGACTCCTGGCGAACTCACCAGTTGCGTGCCGAAGGTTTCGCCCTTCGCCGGGATCATGACAACGTTATCAAAGAGTATGAGGCGGCACTTCAGTTTGCGCCCGAATGAGGCAGAACTTCACGAAGCAATTGGAGAATTCTACCTCGATAATCGCTCTGACGAAGACGCGCGGAGTGAGTTGGAGAAGGCTGAGGCGCTTGATCCCTCGCGCACCAAGACGCTTTATCTGCTCGGTCGTCTCTACGTGCTTGATAGCGAGAACGAAAAGGCAGTGCCCGTTCTCGAGCGTGCGCTGCAACTACAACCCAATTTAAATGCAGCCAGCGGCTTGTTAGGGACGGCATATATACGCATGGGAAAGTTTGCCGAAGCGGTGCCGAGACTCGAGAAGGCGGCGCCGTTGGATCATATGGGTAACATCCATTATCAGTTGTTCCAGGCATATCGAAAGCTCGGGGAAACCGAACTCGCGCAGAAGGCCTGGCGCGCTCACAGGATATTCGTCGAAGCTCTCTTGAACATGACCAAGCTGTGATCATGGGGTCTCCACAAGTCGAACCTGACCCGCAGTGACCGATCAACTCTTGCTGGTGGTGATTACCGAATCAAGCGGCCCGACGACAGCAAGCGCGAGAGGGAAATCATGCAGAGCTGACGGCCGAAGCACAGGGGAAAAAAGCCCGGCGTCCAAACAGCCAAGCGTAAACTTCAGTAGTCGGCGTTGCGTCGATATAGAATTAGGGATCCTGCTTCCGTGATGACTCTGCCGGACCGTCGCTTATCGAGACTCCTGATGCTGTTGGTTGCACCCACGTTGATCTGGGCGCAAGCCGGCCATGAGAACTCGACGGGTTGCGCCAAGTGTCATGTTGAAGGACGTACACAGCCCACCACTGATATGGCGCACGCCCTCGAAACCGTCGAGCAAACCCGCATTCTCATCGACCACCCCCTTCTTACAGCGACCGATGGCAAATACGCGTATCGCATCGAACGCAAGGGCGATCAAAGCCTCTACTCTGTAACCGACGGCACGGCCACGATCACGATGCCCATTCGCTGGGCCGTGGGCGCCAGTTCTGCGCTGGGTCAGACCTTCATCCTCGAGAAAGACGGCAAGTTTTACGAGAGCCGCATGAGTTGGTTTCGGGAGCTCGACGGTTTTGGACCTACACTCGGTGGGCATTTCGCTCACCCGGCCGACCTCAATGAAGCCGCTGGCCGATTGATGAGCCAGAGCGAGACGCTGCGCTGTTTCGGATGCCACGCCACCAATGCGGTTTCGGGAAAACAGCTTACGTTGGACAAGATGACGCCGGGAGTTCAGTGCAGTCATTGTCACGAAGCCGCTGAGGCGCATCTTGCAGCCATGGCCGGGGGCAGCGGCAAGGCCGCGGTGCCCGCCGGACTTGGCGATCTGCGCGATTTCACCGCTGAAAACGTATCCAACTTCTGCGGCCGCTGTCACCGCACCTGGGCAGAGGTCCTGGTCGAGGAAGACCGCAGCATCAACAACATTCGCTTTCAGCCTTACCGCCTATGGGGAAGTAAGTGCTACGATCCCGACGACGCGCGCATCAGTTGCGTGGCCTGCCACGACCCGCACAAGGAATTCAGCGTACAGGCAGCTGACTATGACGCAAAGTGCCAGACCTGCCATGGCGGCGGGAAGGTCGAAGCCAAAGCCTGTCCGGTCTCGAAAAACAACTGCGTCTCGTGCCATATGCCCAAGATCGAATTGCCGGGCGCCCACTACAAGTTCGTCGATCATCGCATTCGCATCGTGAAGCCTAATGAGCCCTATCCGCGCTAACGAGTGCATCGCGCACGTTCGCACAGTGCAGGCATGGGTACATGGCTGGATCGGTGGTCAAGCGGACGTTGCGGGGACGAAGTAACCCCCATCGAAAATGCCACGGCAGCGTGGCTTGGATCAGGCCCGCGCCGCGGCGCTTTTCCGTAGGGCTCTCTCATCCCCTACAATGTGCCGGTTTATCCCGGCGCTCTCTGTCCCTTCAACTCCTCGAACTGAGCGCTCACTCGTCATCATGCATGCGACGTAAGTTGTTCTTGTACACGGCGTTGCCTATCGCCTTTCCCAGGCGCTCGCCTGCTACCTGATCGGTTCGAAAGTGTATCCCACCGTAAACGCGCGCGTCGGAGATGTCGTCGGTAATCTGGTCGAAGGTGGTGTATTGCAACACAATGTTGGGCACGGCGGGATTTGACAACGTCATGAAATGCCCGCCTTCACCGTATATGCGTCTCAGAACCTCGGCTGCGCCATTGGCTGCGCTGCCGTGGTTGGAGGGATAACTCGGGAAACATGGAGTGGTGATGAATGGTGCCCAGTCGGGATCTCCCTCGGTTTTCGGGTTGCCGTCCGTATCGCCGGCATGGATCGCTGTTTCGGGCCGCCAGAAATTGTAGTGATACTTGATGAGGAACGACGCGACCAAGCTGTCATTCATCGCCATGTTCACTACGGCCAGAGCCTGAGCATTTTCGGACAGCGAATGCCAGCGTTCCTGTGCGACCTGCTGAACGGCCTGATTGAAGACCTGAGTTGGCGAGGACGCCGCATAGAAGAGCGCGACATTCGCGCGATCTTGTGGTCGCTCCGTACTGTCGATGCTTCCCACCGTCATCACCTCGTTGTAGGCTTTCGCGTATGCGCGGCTTGCGAGTGCTGGTGGCGGATCGAGGGGAAAATCACTAGCACTGCGGATGCCGAACGGAGTCACGTTCTGCCATTGAAACCCGATTCCGACCGCAATTCCATTCACAATTGGACAGCTCGGTGTGGCCTGCCATTCTCCCGGAACCGGCGGCCCGGGTATCTTGAATTGCGCAGGCGACGATCCGTCGTTTGCGCGCAGAGCGATCATGGCTAAAGCTGCGGCTTCACCCGTGGCAATGCCGTCGGTCTTGGCTTGACCTTCCGGTATAGACGCGAGGGAGTTGACGCGCTCGGCGTCGAGGGTCGAGGCGCTTGCTGGAAAATAGGTGCTAAGCACGCGATAGGCAGCCTGGATGGCTGCAGCCTCGGGGCATGCACCTGGCGGTGCCACGATCGTTCCGAGATAGGGATGATACTCGCCCGTGATGGCGTTCACGGCTTCGAAAACGGCGAGTTGTACGATTGCTGCGTATCGTGCTTGGGCCCATGGGTTCTGGCCGTTCGTGACCGCTGTGTTCACCGCGATCACGTTCCAGTCCAATACGACATCGGCTTTCGCGACGGCAGACCCGAATAGAGTCGCGATCAACATGCATAGCCCGAGAACCCGGTTCTTTGTGTCGCCATGTATCTTTTTCATTGCGCTTCCTCCTGATTCTTCACTGGCTTTCGGTCAGTGGTGATCGGCATACTTGCGGCAACGGAGGCTGTTGTCCATAGCGGAGAGTGTGTCGCGGCGTTATGCTTTGTGTCGCTCTAAAGACAAGCGGGGGTTGCACTTGCGTCAGCCTCTACCTGATGTGGTGTAAAATCGGGCTGCTTCCATGGGGTGTGCCATGGCTTCCGAGCTAGCTGGAGTGGAGCAACCGATCCGGTTCGGCGACGGCTACGAGGTTGACCTGCGTCCTCGGCGGCTCCGCCGTGGCAGTCATGTGCTGAAGCTTGAGCGTATCCCGTTCGAGATCCTTCTCCTGCTGCTTGAGCACCGGGACGAGATTGTTACGCGGGATCAAATCGTTTCCAGGGTTTGGGGCCAGGGTGTCTTTCTGGATACCGACAACAGTATCCGGGGCGCGATCCGCAAGCTTCGCCAGGTCCTGAAGGATGACGCCGAGACCCCGCGGTTCATACAGACCGTGACCGGGCAGGGGTATCGCTTCGTCGCGCTGGTTATTACTCCCAAAGAACCGGGCGCAGCTTCCGAAGCAGAGGCAGCGGGTGTTCCCACCAGCGACCGGGATTTCGTGTCGGAACTCGATAGCTGGTTACAAGCCCGAAGACTGCGTATCGTCGAGCCAGATCAGGATCGCACGGCGGAAAAGACGACGGATGCCGGAACCGGACAGGCGAATCGCAAGTCCTACCGGTGGCTTTTCGTTGCAGCAGCCGCTTTGCTCTCAGTCGCGTGCCTTCTGTCGTTCCTGGCAGTTCGGGGCTGGCGACGAGCATCGAACCCGCCCACACATTCCCAAGGCAAGATAGTCCTTGCTGTTCTGCCATTCGAAAACTTGAGTCGCGATCCCGACCAGGAGTACTTCAGTGACGGTCTGACTGAAGAAATGATCGCCCAGACCGGAAAGCTGAATCGGGATCGACTCACCGTGGTAGCCCGCAGTTCGGTTGCAAAGTACAAAGGCACCAATCTGGCCGCGAAAGAGATCGGTAAAGAACTGAACGCGGACTATCTTCTCCAGGGCACCGTTCGCCGCTCGTCGGACCGTGTACGCATCACCGTCCAACTCGTCGAGGCTCAAAATCAGACAGACCTCTGGACCGAGAGTTACGACCGCGAACTCAAAGATGTGCTAGCTGTGCAGGACTCCGTCGTGCAAAGCATCGCCAGCCAAATACACATCGCTCTCACGGAAGAACAGAAAACACGTTTAGCAAATCCGCGGCAAACAAGGCCTGAAGCATACGAGGCGTATTTGAAAGGTCGCTACCACTGGAACAAGCGAACAGGCGACGGCATGCAAAAGGCGGAGCATTATTTTCAGCAGGCCATTGACAGCGATCCAACCTACGCCGCGGCATATTCCGGGCTGGCCGACTGCAACAGCGGACTTGCGTGGCACGGGTTCAAATCCCCGGCCGACGCGCTTCCGAAAGCTTACGCGGCCGCTCGCAAGGCGGTGGAGATCGACCCACAATCGGCTGAGGCCCACGCCTCCCTGGGCCTTGTGTTCAGCCATGGTTGGAATTGGGCCGGAGCCGAAGCCGAGTTCAGGCGTGCTCTGGAGTTGGATCCTCAATACGCAAATGCGCACCACTGGTACGGAGACTATCTTTCCATTAGGAGCCGCCATGACGAGGCGCTTGCCGAAGCCAGCCGTGCACTGGAACTCGATCCACTTAATCTCATGATCAGCACATGGGTGGCACTGCGATACTATCAGGCACGTGACTATTCCCGTGCAATCGAACAAGGTCGAAACTCTGTTGAGCTGGACTCGAACTTCGCAGCTGCACACCTTCTGCTGGGCGAGGGCTACGTTCAGGCAGGCTTGCGCAGCGAGGGCGTTGGTGAGCTGAAGCGGGCTGCGAGTCTGTCAGGGGGTAGCACACTTTACACGGCCCAGGTGGCGGTTGCCCTTGCAGCGGCAGGGCGGAGGCGTGAAGCACTCCAAATCGCACACGAACTGGAGACAATCTCGAGGAAGCGTTATGTTTCGCCCTACGGGTTGGCTCAGATCTACGCAGCGTTGAAAAGCGATGGAGACACATTCAAATGGCTGCAAGCCGCGTATCGCGATCGCGCTGTCTGGATGGAATACCTCGCCGTCGATCCGATCTTTGATCGCTATCGCTCCGACCACCGTTTTCAAGAGCTCCTCCGGCGAATCGACCTGCTCTGAGTTAGGTTCCGGAGATTTGTGGGCAGATTAGTGGTCAGACCCGGTCACGGCTGGTCTGGTTTTCCGTCCTGGTTTTCCGTGGTTTTCTGCTCTTCCTATCGTTCGTGCTCAACCTGCCGATATCCCATTATAGGTTTGGCTCGCCCTGCCGATAAAAAGGCAGGAGGATGCGCAGGATGGGAAACGAAACTCGCCGGCCTCGTCCGTCGGTCTCTTTTGACACCCCACCGTTTCAAAAGGGTGGTCCCCATCTTGCACACCCTGGGATTTGCATCGAAGAGGAAGCGGGCAGTAGGGCCGTTCTTTGTGATTGTCACTGTGGACCGATGTACTATTTCCCCGTTTCCCTCATGCCCAAGGGTGACTTTGTAATGTGTTGGGTATCCGACTGTGGGCGCTGCTATAACAAGTCATTGGGATATTTCCATTTGCGCACAACGAGGCCAACATTAGGGCGCATTGATGAAGACACGCGCAGCATGGCGCTCTGTCCAAACGAAAACTGTCCAACGTGCAGTTCTATGGCTATAACTCGCTCTGACGATGCGTCCAGAGGCGAAGACAAAACCTGCTGGTACTGCTTTGACTGTGGAACGGAATTTCCTCGTCGCAACGTACGTGGCCTCTGGGAACGGCTGCTGCGAAGTTTTAGACCATCCAGCTATCAGAGATTGTCAGCCAAGCATTAGTCCTGTGGCATTTCCTAACTCGTTCCGCTAACCAGCAGACTCCCAGGCGTTCTTAGAGACGCCCACAGTTAAAGCCAACTCGATAACCGCGCTTGCGAGTAGGTCTTGATTACCGCTCAGATGTTGAACAGCATGGGCTCTGCATAGAGAATGATGCTTGTCATTCTCGTCGCGCAAGATAATTGCAGCGATGCATTTTGTCCCCGATGTCAGAGCAGCGCGTTCACACGGTCGCGGTTCCTCTCCGTCATCATCCCTGTACGGCGCAATAATCGGCATGGTATTCCCCCCCAGCAATCATCTCATTAGCGCCGAGAAACCGGACGTAGACGTATACTTAGAGGTTCAGCTTCGAGGAGAGGCGTGACAGGAAAGGCGTTCACTCAACCGTTAATCGCCGTCCAGTTTGTTTCAACCGAAGGGTCAACTCCATCATGTCACCCTATTACCTATATCGTGGTGAGTGACTCTCATCACTCCAACAGACTGGAACCACCACCATGTCCGCAACACGCTTCGCTAAAACCGCGCGTCTGCTCTCGATCCTCCTCCTGGCCCTCAACCTGGGAGCACTCCCCAGCGCCGCAGCAGACGACCCGGAAATCGGCTCCCTGAATAGACAGGACCGTCTCGACTGGTTTCGCGATCAGGGCTTCGGCCTTTTCATCCACTGGAGCGTGGACAGTCAACTCGGCGTGGTCATCAGCCACTCCCTGGTAGGCGCATCCCCCGACTACACCGACCGCTTCTTCAGCGAACTCCCCAAAACCTTCGACCCCGATAAGTTCCAGCCCATGGATTGGGCTCGACTCGCGCACCTTGCCGGCATCCGCTACGTCATGTTCACCACCAAGCACCATTCCGGCTTCGCCATGTTCGACACCAAGACCACCCCCTTCGGCATCATGAACACGCCCTTCCATCGCGACATCACCAAGGAAGTCTTCGACGCCTTTCGCGCCCAGGGTATCGCCGCGGGTGTTTATTACTCACCCGACGATTTTTGGTGGTTGCATGAGAACGGGAAGACTATAGAGCGCTCGGTCCCTGGAGTTCAGCCGCGCAACAACCCCGGCCTGATGGAATACGACCAGACGCAACTGCGGGAGCTGCTCACGCATTACGGAAAAATCGATGCCCTCTTTCTCGACGGAGAAGCGGCCGGTCTACGCGATCTTGCATGGAAGCTCGACCCGGACATCATCGTCACCCGCGGCGCCATCAAAACCCCCGAGCTCACAGTCCCCGGAATGCCCTTGCCCGGAGCATGGGAAACCTGCATGACCATGGGCACTTCATGGCAATATCAGCCGCAAAACGAGCATTACAAATCAGGAGGAGAGCTGATTCGCCTGCTGATTCAGACCCGCGCCAAGGGCGGCAACTTCCTGCTCAACGTCGGTCCCAAGCCAAACGGCGAACTGCCGATCGAAGAAGAAGAGCGCCTGCGCGAAATAGCACTGTGGATGTTCGTAAACTCCGACGCCATCTATTCCGTGCGGCCCTGGGTCATCACCAACGAAGGCGACATCTGGTTCACCAAAAAGAAAGACACGCTCTACGCCATGATCGAATCCGGCACTCCATGGCCGCGCGCCACATGGAAGGAATTCACTCTTCACTCGGTCCGCGCGACGGCAAAGACGGAGGTCAGCGTCCTCGGCCAGAACGATCAGGTCGTCGAGTACCATCCCGAAATCAAGCCCACCTCCACCTGGCGTCAGGAAAAAGATGGCCTCCATGTGAGGGTGATGCAAACGCAGCGTCTGCAGGACAATTTCCAATGGCCCAACCCGGCCGTGCTGAAAATCACCAACGCCGAGCCCGCCTTTACGCCGCCCCACGTGCAGACCACAGGCTCCGTCGCCGAATCATCGGGGGAGACCCTGCAAGGCGAAGTGCTAGACATGGGTGACCTCGCAACCCTGCAAGTGGGCTTTGAATACCGTCCCATCCTCGGTGAAGACGTAAACTCCCGCACCACCCCGTGGACCGCAACACCAACCCAAACCGTCACCAAACCCGGCCTAATCAGCGCCCACATCGACGGCCTTTCCCCCACAGGCACCTACGAATTCCGCGCCGTCATCCACCATCCCCTCCTAGCCCTCTACGGCGCCGAACTTCCCATGAAGCGCTAGAAGCTCTACGTCTTCCAGAACGGTGATGGCCCCACAAGCTCCATCTCGTACTTCCGCAGGTACACCGCCTCCGCTTCCGGCGTTTTGGGATCCGCCGCATCGCGAAAATACTGCTCCATCTTGCCCGCCGGAGTGAACGCAATCATCATCCGGCTTTCCCCCTTCGCCACCGACGAAAACGTGTGCGGAACGCGCCGTGGCGCCAGCACCGACTCGCCCGGCTTCAGCGTGATCCGCTGCTCGCCCACCTGGAAGATCACTTCACCCTCCATCACGTAGAACCACTCCTCTTGGTTCAAGTGCAGGTGCAGTGGCGGACCGCCCGGCGTCAGGTACAGATGTTCCAACACAAACATCCCACCGCCCGTTTCGTTCCCGCTCACCTTAAACAGCAGATGACTTATCCCCATCGAGTGAGATTGCCCGTAACGGTCTTCTCCCGCGGCCACCACGTGCAGCTCAGGCGCCCTCGGCGACACAGCAACCTGGCCTTGCGCCTGGCTCTCCAGCAGATCGTGCAATCCTGCTGCGGGAATCACCCGCGGCAGCGCGCAAAAACGTGCGACGTTTCATGGGCGTCCTTCAGAACAAGGAAAGGGGAACTGGCGCACATTATACCGATGGGTATAGCTATCTTGGAACCGCTCCAATGGCGGGGTGCCAGATGGCGCCCGAATGCGTTGCTTAATCCAAAGTAACCTGTTTCCCAACTCGGCAGGCATCCCGGCCGGGCCTCCGATGGCCGTGTACGGCCATCTCATAGAGAGACCGGCTAACGGCGGAAGCAGTTGTCTCTCCTGGCCGTCGAAGGTCTTGTGTGCGCAGTGCCCTTCCTGCCGCCGTCATGGCTCTATTCCCCGAAAACTCTATAATCGAGGAGCAAGGTATGAGAGTGGTCGATAAAAGAAGAGGGGGCTGGAACTACGACGCGCCACCCGTCCCCAGGTCGACTGGTGCAAAGATCCACGAGCGAGCTGTGCGAATGTCCTCGTTCACTCGCAAGCTCGGGGCAGGATTACTCATCACACTCGTTGCGATGGTGATTTTTGCAGCCTGCTTCGTGGCGTTCCGGACCATAGATTCCAAGCGGATTTCTGTTCCTGCGGCTCTCACGCGCGTACTTCGCTCTACTCCATTGCATCCGTCTGCTCCTGCTTCCGCGATCACACCGCTTCCGCCCGTTCATAATTCTCCAGATACGGAATGTGACGATCACAGGCAGTGTACCGATGAGGAATTTGCGGGTCTGACGGACAGTCTTGGGCGGCAATGGGCCATTACTCCTGAAGAGCTTCGGTCCAGGTGTGCTGGCTATACGACGTATCCGTCACTGGAACACTGTATTCTCGCGGAAAGTGTGCCCTGGTTGGACAAGCATCCAAAGGAAGAAGCTCCCTGGATTAATCCTAAGAATTTCGACACGGCCATCATGGCCCTTTGCCAGAAGGATCCCAAATCTCTTTCTCTTTGCCTGAAGCCGTAAGTGTCTGCGTCGGGGAATAGGCATTAGTGTCCAGATGGGACGGCTTTATTTCACCCCAGGGTATGTGCTTGTCTCGTATGCAGCGTTGCCTCTATTCATTCATCATTGTTCCGCAACGGCTCAGTGAACTTAATCTCGTTTCCGGAATCGTCGTTCACACGGAACTCCCGATTCCCCCAAGGCTTGCGTATGATCCCCTGCGAGACGCGAGCACCGCGTTCCTGAAGTTCAGCATGTAGCAGATCGAGATCTTCGGTGAAGATGTGAATTCCAACAGGTGAACTGTGCCCGTCATCTGTGAATAGGTGGATCGCAATCTCGTCACGTTCAACGATTGCGTAATTCCCACTGGGCATCTCGGCGGCAACCTGAAATCCAAGTTTCTGCTCGTAATACTCAATGGACCGTTTTAGATCGGCAACCGGAAGCTCCGGGGCTATCCGTGAAAGCTTCGACATCCTTCATCCTCCATTCGATGCTACGGCTCTTCATATTGTGCGTGAGAAACTGGGGACGGGTCCCTCCGCAGTCCAGCGCTTTGCTTTAGACGCGCCGAACTCTTGCCATGCGCCAATCAGCGCGCCTCACATAAGCCGTCTGGCAGGCAGGTTTTCAGCAGGGAGTCTTCCGTCATAAAATAGGCCTATAGCTGGCAGGGATATGGCATTGCATCTTGACATCTCGGAATCCGTAGCCGGCAGCCTCCGGTTACCCTTACAGGAAATCGAGCCGCGCCTTCGCGCCGAGCTTGCGCTTGCTCTCTATGCTCAGGGTATCCTGCCCTTCGGGAAGGCATCCGAACTAGCTGCTGTCTCCCACTATCAACTCGCCGAGTTGCTTGGACAGCGGGCGCTTCCACGTCACTACGCGGATGACGAACTGGCCCAAGATCTCGACTATGCTCGCGGTCAGTAATACCTCTCCCATCTGAAATCTTGCCTCCACTGACCGACTTGTACTTCTGAAGTCGCAATTCTCCACGGTCTCGATGGCACAGAGGCCACCGCTCTTCCGTATTCAATCGTTTTCCACATCTTCCTCTCCCCAAAAGCTGCGTTTGATCGGAGCTAGTCACCCGAAAGTGGAAAGGCCAAACCTGGAACGGTCTGTAATTCTGTCCACAGACCTCAACGCTGTACGAACCGAAGGGAGAGGGATCATGGAATTAGAAATGCACGGAGGGAACGTCGCAGAAATGGTTCCAGAAGTAACTACCGAAGTAACAGACTCATCCGATTGGCCAGAGCGGGCTGCACAGGTCAAAGCTAAGAAGTCAAAGATGACATCGTCGCAAGCCAAGGTTTCTCAGTTGCTGGACAATTAGGCGAGATAGACGCGAAGCGTGCCAAATTGGACACCGAGCGTGACGAATTAAAAAAACAACTGGCGAACGCGGTCGCAAACCTATAAAACCTACGTTTTAAGTTTTCAGTTTTTGCATGAGGCTCCAGGGACATCCGTGACGGGTAAACCTTTCATGGATGTCCCTGGAGCTAAATACGGCGACACGATACGTATTCACCCAAGTCCCGGGCGGGGCGAAGCATATCGGTTGAGTTTGCTGCAATAGAATTGAAGGGATGGAGTAACCCGTAGCTGACTTTGGGGATTACTCCGTCCCGTCCCCGAAAAGGCTCGAAGGAATTCGTGCGTCGGACGGGACTGATACTTTATGATTTCCCCAAAGTACCGGTCTCGTCTGGCGCATAAATTTTAAATCCGTAGAAGGCTACGTCTCCAAAGTCCCAGTCCCGTCTGACGCCGGCAATAAATCGTTGACGGCTGAATCCTTGACGAATAAATCCTTGACAAATAAGTCCTTGACGAATGAGTCTTTGACGAATAAATCCTTGACGAATAAATCCTTGACGAATACTTCCTTGACGATATCCCGTCCTGTAGAAATGTGCGAAAAAAGCGAATAAGCGAACTAAGTCACGGGAGCGAGCTAAGTCCTTTGTTTCATGAAGGTGCTCAAATTTTTTAATTAATTAATTTGAGCATCTTGCCCTTCCCGCGGTGGATGCCGCTCCCCAGCGGCAAGGTAACGACCAGAACAGGCTCTTCTGACTCCATCTCTGGCGCTACGAATTACGTCGAACTTGCGCGGTGCAGATTATCCTCTGCTGCACCATCTTGCCGGCCAAAAAGGTAGGTACGGCTAGAACCTAGTTCTACCAGTGACGAGACGATATCTCTGCCCACGCGCTAGGATCCGTAGGTGTCGCGGTTGTCATCCGCCGTCCTAGCCCTCTGGACCGGTCGCCTCCAGCGGTGCCCGGAGGGGTGGTGTTTCCCAAATTGTCAAAACTGCTTAATCAAGAGAACGCCTGGGCGCACCCTGTTTATGCGGTGATTCCAGCCTTCCGCAGCTAGGCCCCTCGTGACGCAGGAATGCTGCGAAAAGGCGTAATCCTTCATTTTTAGATCACTTTTTGTTGCGCTACACCCAAGCCATCATGCTGACAAGCGCTGATGTTCCCCGGTGGCGGCGGCAGATGCACGGGTAGAGCGCGCCGGTGCAAGGCCAAGCAGCGCCATCGTAGTAAGACGGCGCCGACGTATGGATCTTACCCTACAGTAGTACGGTTTTCGCACCGCGCACAAGAGGGGGTAAAGGATTTCTTTGGTAACCATGGCTGGGCGCTTTTTCTTCTCATCGCCTCGTAACACTAAGTATCTTTAACGACCTTCGGCTGGCCGTTGTCGTCCCTGGTCCCGAGGTATGCCTCAGATGATCAGCTCCAGTCCATTTCAAAACTGAACCTCTGCGACACACGGCAGTACCGGTCCGGTATCCCCTGTCCCGTATCCCGTGCTGAACTCGCCGGCGCCGAGGCTACTTAAGCAGCGCTACTCCAAGCGCGATCAGCGCGACCAGCAGCGCCGCCCCGGATAGGCCGTAAGTCAACAGTTGTGAGGCTCGCGACGCGGCGGCTGGATCGATGACGTCTTGCTCCGGCATTACGACTCTTGGATCGGCAAAGATCGACTGTTGCATCACCCGCTTGCCCGCCAGAACTTCCTCTATCCCAGCCTCGAAATGACGTTGATGGATTTTCTTTGACCCATTGGGGATTGGCTCAGCAGCCGCAGCGAGGGCTGCCTTCAGCACAGCATTTTGGATGTCTCCGCCGCTGACTTCATACTGGTGCGCAAGGGCGTCGAAATCGACGTCGGAGGCCAGCGGCGTCCGGGATGGATGCAACTGCACCTTCCAAATGCGGGCGCGTTCGGTCTTTCCCGGCAGCTCGAAGAGGACGTGGGTTCGGATACGCCGCTCGAATGCAGGATCGAAGTTCGCTGCGAGATTCGTGGCGAAGATCACGACACCCGTGTACCTCTCCAGCTCTTGCAGGAGCACATTGACCACGCTGTTTGATTCGCGCTGCGAGCCACTATCGACTGAGGTCGACCGCCGCGCAGCGATCGCGTCCGCTTCGTCGAACAGCAGGACGGCTTGCTCCTCGCGCGCTGTACGGAAGATCGCGGCAACGTTCTTCGCCGTTTCGCCCATCCACATGGACTCGAGCTCGGCGTATCGGACGACCAGGAGGTGGCGGCCGAGCGATTTAGCGATGGCCTCGGCGCAGATGGTTTTGCCAGTGCCGGCGGGCCCAGCGAAGTTAAAGGCAAGACCAAGACCGGTGGAATGCCGTTCGCCAAGGCCCCAGCTCTTGAAGATGAGATCGTGCTGCGTAACCTGGGCCAGCGCGGCTTCAAGAGCACTCCGCGTCGCAGGAGGAAGAATGACATCATCAAAACCGCGGCGCGGCGTGATGCTTTCGACCGCGCTGCGGCCAGTAATGCCAAAGAGACGCGAAAATGTGCCAGGGCCCACCCGCTACACCATCCCGTGTTTATCGGTCAGAATCAATGCGACCGCACCAGTTCTTCAGACCTGCCCCGTACTGTTTGTAGAAGATCCAAGCTATGAGCTTCTACAGTCAGATCAACCCCAAAGCTCTCGTGAGATTCGGATCTCTATTGTAGAACGGCTCAGATCTCTGTCCTCGCGGGCTTGCCCTAGCGGTTCGGGAATTTCCCTCACTTAATGAACGAGAGATGCGGCCAGACGCCCCGAATGTGGGGAGGAGCGCGAAGGGGTACTTCTGTCCGTTTCCCTTATCCCATAGCAAGGGTAACGTTCCGTCCCGTCCCCGCCAAAGCTCCCGGCACTTAGAGATCCTTTTCGGGGACGTCCATGCAGTAGGCGGAAATCAATCGTAGTGCAATGTCTTTGCCAGGTCTAGCCGCAGCGCGTGCCGCACGGGCAACAGCGCGGCGATGGCGATGATGGCAATGAGTACCAATATCGCGGCTGCATAGCTGAGTGGGTCGAGGTTGTTGATTCCGTAGAGGGCAATGCGCAACACCTTCGACGCGGCCGCTGCAATGCCGGTGCCGACGACCAGGCCGAGCACAACAGGCCATGAGAATTGAAGCAGCAGGGCAGAAAGCACCTGTGCGCGTTTCGCTCCCAGGGCAATACGGATTGCGATCTCCTTCATGCGCTGCGAGACGGTGAAGGTGACCAGGCCGATGATGCCGATGCCTGAGACCAAGACGGCGATCATGCCGATGAGGCTTACGGCCATGGCGGCTTTTTCGATTCCAGAAATATTGTCGTGGTAAAGAGCCTTGAGCCGGCGGATCTCCGGAAGGATTTTGGGGTCAAGGCTTTCGCTAATGGATTTTGAGATGAGAGGAAGGTTGTCGGGCGCGCCGGCGGTTCGTGCGAGGACCACCATATCAGGCATGTCGCTGGGCTGCGCGGACCAATACTGCTCGGTGGCGTCGTCGTCGCTAAGGGCGTTGATGTGGGCATTGCCGGCGACGCCGACAACGATGGATTTCGTTGAGTCGTCGTCGCCCAGGCGCTGTCCGATGGGGTTTTGGTTGGGCCACTGCTGGCGCGCGAATGATTGGCTCACGATGACGGCGTTCTTCTCTCGCGGGTAGAAGGTGCGACCGAGGAGGATGGGAATGTTCATGGTCTGAAAGAAGCCGGGCTCGACCCAATTGGGGTAAATGAGGACTTTATGTCCGGCGATCTCAGTCGTTTCACGGTCGACTTCGTGTCCGAGGGGCGGGAGCCTGACGAGCGAGACGGAGAGTACGCCGGGAGTGGCGCGGAGACGGGCCTGCATCTGGTCGAAATAGGCCTGCGCGGCGGCAGGCGCGTAGCCGTGCCGGCCGAGGTGCGGATCGATGGAGAGCATCTGCTGATAACCGAAGCCGGGATCGGTATAGAGCGCGTGCTGCGTGGCACGGACGAGCAGGCCTGCGACGATGAGCAGGACGCAACTTGCGGCGACCTGCGCGCCGACGAGGAATTGACGCGCGATGGTCTTGTGCTGGCGCTGGCGGGCGACCTGGACAGCCGGCATGAGACCGAAGAAGACGGCAGCTGCGAACATGACGGCGACGGTGAAGAGCAGGACACGCCAGTCGGGGGCGGCGCTCACCCACTTCGGCGCGTCCATTTTTGTTAATGCGATTTGCATCACTGCGCAGCCGAGCGCAAGGCCGGCGAGCGCACCAAGCATGGAGAGCAGCAGGCTCTCCGTGCACAGTTGCCGGAAGATGCGGCCACGGTTGGCGCCGATGGCGACGCGTATGCCGATTTCGCGCTCGCGCGTGACGGCGCGGGCCAGCATAAGGCCGCCGAGATTGGCGCAGGCGACGGCCAAGATCAGCAGTGTAAACACGGCGACCATGGCCCCGACCTGGTACATCTCCGGCTGCATGACCTGCATGTGTCCGCCTGGCGAGATCTGGATGTACTCTTTATCCCAGATGTCTTTGGGGTGCTGGCGGCGCAGTTCATCGGTAAGGGCGCGCAGCTCCTGGCCGGCGGTCTTTGCGGAAACACCCGGAGCGAGGCGGCCCCACATGCGGATGGCAGAGTCGCCCGGGTCGGTGAGCGTCTGGCTTCCTTCGACAAAATATGGCTGCTGGATGATGGGCATCCAGATGTCGGGACGCTGGCCGCCGAGGCTGGCAAAGGCGTAAGGAAGCACCCCGATGATGGTGGCGGGCTTCTTATCGATGTGGATGATGCGGCCAACGACGGAAGGGTCGCCGCCGAAGCGGCGCTGCCAGAAGCCGTAACTGATTACGACGGAAGGAGGCGCGGCAGGATCGCCGTCGCGTTTGGGATCGAAGAGACGGCCGATGGCTGCGGGCGTTCCCAGTTCGGTGAAGTAGTTGGGCGTGATGAAGGACGCCGATGCTTGCTGAATATCGTCTTCGACCTGCATGGGAGGCACGCCCAGCACGCCCATGACTGCCGACAGCGTCTTTGCATTCTTCTCGTAGAAGAGGAGCGAAGAGTTGGGCGCTCCGTCGGTATAGGCGTTGGGCGAACGGCGTTCCAGGCGCACCAGGGAACCGGGGTCGCGGACCGGCAGGGGCTCGAGCGCCACCACGTCGAAGACAGTGAATGCAGCCACGTTGACGCCGATCCCGATGGCCAGCACCAACACGGCCATGAGCGTGAAGCCGGGCGAGCGGGCGAGAATGCGCACGGCGTAGCGGAGGTCCTGGATGAGGCGGTCGAGCCAGGTCCAGCCCCACGCTTCGCGCGCTTGTTCCTGTATACGCAGGGTATTGCCGAAGTTGTTGCGCCCTGCTCGCGCCGCCATCTCGCGATGAAACTCCATGTCACTCGCCAGCTCCACATCAAACCGGCGGCGGTTGATGAGGTAACGAATGCGTCGGAAGATCTCACCCATGGGCAGGCCTCCTGGTTGTGTCTGTTATGCGGTGCGCAATATGTTCTGAATCGCTTGCGTCACGCGATCGTACTCCGATAGCTCAGCCTTCAGGTGCTTGCGTCCCTCCGGCGTGAGGCGGTAGAAGCGCACCTTGCGGTTGGTCTCTGAAATGCCCCACTCGGCTGTCACCCAACCCTTGACCAGCATCTTTTGCAACGTGGGGTAGAGCAGTCCCTCTTCCACCGCCAGCACTTCGCTGGAGAGGACGTGAATTCGCTGCGCCATTGCATAGCCGTGGAGCGAACCGGATTGAAGAACGCGCAGAATCAGCATGGGAAGCGCGCCAGAAGGCATTCCTGCTTTAGGCGTATCAACCATAGGCATAACGTTATTATGTCTTCAATTGTTCGTCAAGCGAGGAACTAGAGTAGGGGAAAGCAGGCGGCACTGCGGTGGATCTCGCTCCTTCTGGAGTGGATCCAGTCTGTCCTGGTTTTCCCCGTCCTGGTTTTTCCCCTGGTTTTCCCAGACCTTCATTTCCTCTTGACTGGCACGTATCATGAATGTCCAGCTTTAGTCATGGCTCTTCTTGCCGCCCTTATCTTAGCGGTTCATCTTGTCTGGCTCGGCCTGGTAATCTTCGGAGCTCTATGGACCCGGGGGCGGCCGGTGTGGAGCGCGCTGCACATTCTCGCCCTGGTTTGGGGAGTTATTGTGGAAGTGGGCCCATGGCCCTGCCCTCTGACTTTGGCTGAACAGTACTTTGAAGGGCGGTTCGGGCGACCTTTGTACCAGGGCGGTTTCCTGCTGCACTACCTAGACGCGATCTTGTATCCCAATCTCCCTGGCTGGCTGGTAACGAGTGCTGGCGTGGCAATATGCGCTTTCAATCTTGGAATCTATTACTGGCGATTCCGAAAGTTCCGTGGGCTCAAACGCTGCCGTATTGAAAGCCCTGACACATTGAAGTGAAGTAAGGTAGATGCCTTTTCATTAGGGCCATTTCCAATCTGTCCTGGTTTTCGTCGTCCAGACACTGCACTTAACGTGGTGAACGTCCCCAGGTTCCTCCCAATCTCGTTTTTTCCACCCAAGCCCTCAGTTCCAGCCAAACGCGACCATTCCGACCAGGCCGATCAAAAGAGCAAACGCGGAGGGCCACGAACAAACTCAGCGCGGGGTGACGAATGGTGGTTACTTCGTCTGTCCTTCAATGCCATGATTCGAAGAATGATATTTACCTCTGCCCTGCCGGACAACAACTAGCTCACAAAGCCGTCCTCGATCGTGGACACGGGGTGCACACGCATGTATATAAGGCGCCAAGGACAGCTTGTGCTTCCTGCCTTTATCGCACTCAGTGTGCCTCGAAGAAGCCAACCCCAAAGTGGAGGCGCTCAATCACTCGTATCGAGGAGTCTGCGGAAACAAGCGCATTTAAAGCGAAGATGGAGACTGAAGCGGCACAGCAAATCTACAAGCAGCGCTCGCAGATCGCGGAATTCCCTCACGCCTGGATTAAAGAGCGATGTGGGCTCCGGCAATTTCGCTATCGAGGAAAACAAAAAGCGGGCATGGAAGCCACGTGGGCTTGCCTTAGTTACAACATCATCCGGCTATTTAGCATACGCTGCAAGATAGCTAACGCAACTGTCGCTGCTGCTTAACAATCCACTACTCGCAATACGATCTACGAAGTTAAGCCGTAGGCATACTTACAGCAAGATTATAGAACCGGTCACAATCTCAACAGGCTTAGGTCACGAGCTTTTTGTCATGAGGTTTCAAACTGGACCCGGGACCGATCTGCACACCTCGTGGGGCAATTCTTCACACCTTCCTGTCACCCTTTTCTCTGTCCGTCCAAAACTCCCTGTCCACAAAACTCCCTGCCCGGCGGCAACGGACATCTGGCCTTTACCGACCACCAGATCCGCGTCGTCCATGCCGGTGAGCCTTATCCGGATTAAGATCAGGGAACTTTCTCGATGAGCAACAATTCGTCTCAAAATGGTCGTATTCACTTGCATTTGGCCACAATCACGGTGATGTCGTCTGCCTGTTCGTGAGGGCTGTGCTGACGGACCTGGCCCGTGATGGCTGACAGCAGCTCTTCTGAAGAGAGCTCCATGTGCTGCTGGACAGCTTCCAGCAGACGTTGCTCACCAAACTCTTCTCCCGACTGATTTACTGCCTCGGTCACACCGTCGGTATAAAGGAGGAAGGTGTCCCCTGGAAAGAGTTGGCGTTCTTCGATCATGCAATCCCAATGCTCAAACAGCCCCATCACAGTGGAGGTTGCGTCGAGCCTTTCGAGACGATGATCGGCTCGCAAAAGGAGCCCGGGCGGATGGCCGCAATTCGAATAGCGCAGTCGGCGTGTTTGATCCTCGTATTCGGCGAAGAATAGCGTCGCGTAATCGCTTTCCGCTGTGTTTTCGTAAAACAGCTGGTTCACCGACATCAGGAATCGATCAGGCTGTTCCCAGGCCGTCGCGCTCTGGCTGCGCAAATTCGCCTGGAGATTTGCCATTAACAGCGCGGCCGCCATACCTTTGCCCGCGATGTCAGCAATCACCAGGCCAAGTCTCCCGTTGCCGAGATCGAGAAAATCATAGTAATCACCGCCGACGGCCCGAGCAGGAAAGCAAATCCCGGAATATGCGAGCGTTCGAAGCGGCGGCTGCCGTTGTGGGAAGAGGTGGGTCTGCACTTCCCTCGCTATGGCAAGGTCGTGCGCGGTTTGGCGCTCGCCTTCCAACCGTGCAGCTTGGGTTCGTCGTTCAGCCTCAACGGTCCGCGTCACCTCGTCGAACTCAAGGAGTGAGAATCTGTTTCCATCCATATCTTCGAAGAGTGCGTACCGCGTTTGCCCACTGCCCCAGGGTGGCTCTATGGGCAGTAGAGCAAAATGGACGCCGCGCTTGGACCATTCGTCGAACACCGCTCGTACATCTTCGGTTAGAAAACTGAGCCCGGTGTTTTGACCAATCCGTTGCGACTCCGCAGATCCTTCTGATGGAACGACGAGCGCCATGCCGGTCAGGCCTCCACCTGTTGTTCCGGGAAGCCAGTGAGGAGGTAATGGAGCGACAACGATCCAGCGGCCGTAGCCCGGAACGTCAACGTCCACGATCGCCTGGAAACCGAGTTGGTGAACAAAAAACTTCCGGCTTCTCTCCAGATCGCGAACCCAGACGGTTGCAAAATTGAGTCGTAGGAACGGGTTCAACGGTTCTGCTGTGCAACCGTCTGGCGAACTGTTCTGCTGGTCGGGTTGTGCTCGGCCTTCCATGTTCGGGTCTATTATAGGCATTGAAGGGACCAGGCGGGACTGGGGTGGAACAGACGGAACGTTACCCTTGCTTCAACAATCATATAAAGTTAGTAAACGTCCCGTCTCTCCGCTCTGGCTCTGTCCCTCTTTGGCTCTTGCTATACGACTGTAAAGGCCGCCCCCATCCTATGTCTTCGTGTTCTGGATTTCTTGTCCTGGATTTCTTCGAGGGGAATAGGTATCAATGTCGATGCATTTGAGGAGATAAAGGCATAGCATACCAGTTGCCGCATTTTCTGGCGGCTGTGTATCTGTTTCTTTATCTCACCAATGGAGGCAAACATGCTCCATAAAACCGGCATTGGAAAGATACATATTGACGCTCGCTATGTACGGCCGGGCATGATCAGGGCTACTCTTTATAACTTCGATGTAGATGGCGACCAGCTCAAGCCTGAACATCGCATCTTTCTGCAAACCACGATCGCTCCATTGCTGCAGGGCGACAACGGGCACCTGTGGATGCAGGGATCTGCAAGCAAGAGCGGGTCCAATGCGCATAACATGCTACTGTCGAGACGTCGTGTATCGAACGCGGCGCAGTTTCTGCGGTCATTGGGTATCCTCGATCGTCAAATGCAACTTGATGTCGTCGGCGAAGAACTGGCCCAGAATCATGCTCTTGAGGATGCGAGCGACCGTTCCGTAGCACTCTTCGTATTGCCGGTTGCAAAGGAAAGTCCGTCCCCGCCGAAGAAGGTTCCTCCTCCTCCACGAGTCAGCACGGAATTTAAGATCCGACTACTAGGTGCCCTCTCCGGTTCTGCTGGCCCATTTCAAGTAGAGGATTGTTTCTTCCAGATCGCGGACAAGAAGAATAACCTCACTTCGTTCTATGTTTACTCGTCGGGGGGCGTAGGCAAGGGGCTGATCAAGGGCCTGAACTTGTCGGCTACCATGAAGGGACCTTGGAATGACTTCACTACCAGCTCGGCCATTCGAGTTTCACAGTTTGGAGGTGCGACGCGTTTCACCACTGGCGGAACCGGTAAGTGGACCAGCAATCATCTCAATATGATGGGGCTTCCTAGGGGCACGAGCACCGTTCCGCCGGTGCTGGACATTACTACCGGCTTTACGATTGGCATTGGAGCTTCCACGTCCGTAGGGGCCATGATCCTGAAACCACGCGAAGAGATGATTTACAGCGGCGATTGAGTTCAACTTTTGGCTGGCAACGCGTGGGGCATTCCCTCGAAATTCCCTGCCACCGAAACTCCCTACGGAACTCCCTCAAGTCCCCTAAAACTCCGTCACGTGCGAAGTCGCACGCGAGGGCATGACCAACGAGGAATGGCTACCATGCTAACCCACCTGGACGGTCACC
This sequence comes from uncultured Acidobacteriaceae bacterium, assembly GCA_963790935.1. Taxonomy (GTDB): domain Bacteria; phylum Acidobacteriota; class Terriglobia; order Terriglobales; family Acidobacteriaceae; genus PALSA-350. The sequence goes on from CAWBRJ010000059.1 coordinate 183,367, forward strand.
TAGAAGACCTCGGTAGACGGACGGTGACGACGGACGGTGACTGGAAGGTGTGAAGAATTGCCCCACGAGCTGTGCAGATCGGCCCCGGTCCAGTCGAAACCTCGTGACAAAAACCTCGTGACATAAGCCTGTTGAGATTGTGAGCCGTTCCATAATCTTGCCGTTAAGTTTGCCTACAGCTTATCTTCGTAGACCGTATTGCTGGTGGTGGCCTTTTTAAGCAGCAGCGACAGTTGCGTTAGCTATCTTGCAACGTATGCTAAATAGCCGGATGATGTTGTAACTGAGGCAAGCCCACGTAGCCTCCATACCCGCTTTTTGTTTCCCTCGACAGCGAAATTGCCGGAGCCCACATCGCTCTTTAACCCAGGCGTGAGGGAATTCCGCGATCTGCGAGCGCTGCTTGTAGATTTGCTGTGCCGCTTCAGTCTCCATCTTCGCTTTAAATGCGCTTGTTTCCGCAGACTCCTCGATACGAGTGATTGAGCGCCTCCACTTTGGGGTCGGCTTCTTCGAGGCACACTGAGTGCGATAAAGGCAGGAAGCACAAGCTGTCCTTGGCGCCTTATACACATGCGTGTGCACCCCGTGTCCACGATCGAGGACGGCTTTGTGCGCTAGTTGTTGTCCGGCAGGGCAGAGGTAAATATCATTCTTCGCATCATAGGGGAAAGCACTGCTGATAAAAGCCCCGCTGCGCCCTTGGGCATCCGATTCTGTTGGTTTCCAGCTGTCTTGCCACGAGCCGTAAAAGTCGACACCGGACTTTGCAGCAGCCCGCACAGACGCATGGTTGGTATAGTCCCCATCGGCAATCAATTGCTTCGGCAGACAGCTGAGAATCTCTTTACAGCGCTCAAGAGCTGGCTCTAGTTGACGATAGTCGATGGCGTCGGTGGTCGCCTCTACGTTCACTACGAACCCGTGGGTGGTGTCGGTCACCAATTGCACGTTATAGCTGGGCACGGTGCCCCCTTCGCCGTTGCGCATTACATGAGCCTCGGCATCGGTGGTGGAGGCCCGCGCCACAAATTTCGCCTTATCCTCTTTCTTTTTCTTTTGCAGACGCTCCACTTCACGAAGCGCACTTTCCAGCCGTGTCACGCGTTCCCGCGCCGCCCGTTGTTTTGCAGCCGTTTGGCGTTTGGCGACTTTCTCCTCTTCTGCGGCCTGTTCGTTCATCTTATCCAGTTGCGTTTGCGCTGCAGCCAGATGGGCTTCGATCTTCTCTTTACGTCGAAACGTGTTTCCACTGGCGCTGGCTTTAATCTTGGTGCCATCCAGCGTCACTCGTTCCATGGTGATTAGCCCTTCGGCGCTCAGCACACCCACCACTTGCACGAACACACTGCCGAGCGCTTCATGATTATCAGAACGGAAACCGGATAGGGTTCGATGACTGATTGGCTGCAAACCGCACAGCCACTGGAATGCCGGTTCAAACTCGCACCGCCGCGCAATCTCACGCGCCGAGCTGATCCCTCGGCTATAGGCATACAACCACAAACTTATGAGCAATTGCGGAGATGTGTGGTCTCGGCCAGCTCGCCCCTCCACAGCCGCAATCTTGCCTAGATACAAACTTAGATCCAGCCGGCCGATCATCTCCCAGATCGAACGTGCGCTGTGGTCATCGTCGATCATTCTCTCTACATCCACGGTGCGAAAGACAAGCTGGGAACGGTCTATCGAAGAAAGGCGGGGGCGAGGGGAACCTGAAGGTACGCTCACGCTTGTAGTCTAGCGGCGTTACAGTTTCCAAAAAAGCCCCTTGCTGTTGTCAATTTCTTCACACCTTCCAGATAGAACGTTCTTTGCTCGCCGGTAGCTCGCGGAGTACCCATGACAATCACACAAGCTAAACGGGCCCACTGAGAAATTTTTGAGAATTACGTTCTACCTGTCCCCAGGTTGCTAAGACGTTCGGGTGGTGATAACTTCGTTTGTCCATTCAACCCAACGGCGACTCACCGGCGCAGTTTGGAGAGAAGTCGCTTCATGATTTCGTAAACAGTTTTGCATTTGGCATAAACGTCGCCCTCGCTTAGGTCGAGTCCAATCGTCTTGACGAGCTCGCTCTTGTAGCTGTCCAGCCTCCCAGGAAGTGTCAGCGTGATTTGCCGAGCTTCGGTCAACCATCCGACGAGTTCGCTGCGCCCGTCGCCCCTGCCCCGGGTGAACGATAAGTGGCCGAGCGTCTGTTCGCCGGCGCCGAGGAGCACAGAAATGTGGTTAGCCAGCTCAGCCTCCTTCTCCTTGGTGAAGGCCGAGTCTAGCTGGCGCGAAGCGCGGATCTGTGCTGCGGTGCCGATGACATCTTCGGATCGCCGCTTCACCCCATTCGACCAGCCGAGCACTTCTTGTCGCAATGCGTCCCCCACCCGGCCTTGGGCACGCAACTCATCGAAGACCGAATCTCTGAAACAGTGGTATCGCGTTACCTCATCCAGAAATCGACCCACCGATAGCTCCAGGGCCTGTGTTGAAACATCGGCCTGCAGCAAAACACAAGCTGCCCCAGAGCATCTAGGAGACTCCTTCGAATCGGGCCGGAGCGCGCGAACTGGTCGATGGGCTCCAGCAGAGCCACGGCTTTTGGGGCTTCGATGCCTCCTGGCTGGCAGCCTGAAGGGCTGGCACATAGGCTTGCCATAGCTCTTCGTACATTTACCCACGTCTCTGGTCAGCCGGTCGATGCAGCCATCTACCGAGCTGAGGACGACTCATCAACCAATCGTGCCCGGTCAAGACTCAGGCCTTCCTGTATGGCCTCTCACCCATACGTTCGCGTCGCTTCCGCTGTGTGCGGTTTACGATCTCGTGTGGTATCCACGCACCAACTTTTGCTGCTCGGAGTTGAGTCGAAGGCCAGCGCTGAACGCGTCGACCCACATGTCCTCCGCCGCCTTCACCATCGATGTTGAAATCAATATCAGATCAGACCGATAGTCTTTGGTCCTGGATACGTTGTGCCGTTGAAGGTCGCCGCGATCCCGGTTAATAAGGAGCCGTGAGGGGCGGCCCGGCATCCTCGGTGATCCATGAAAAGAAGGGAGGGAACCACAACGACCCGTCCTGGGGTGTCGCCATCATAATCAGGGCATCTATTTTATTGAGCGCCGCGCCTGCTTTTTGATCCCTTCGCAAAACCAGGTTTGCGATCGCAGCTTTCACTAAAATGCCCCCAAGGCTGTGAACGACAAGAAAGTCTGGTAATCGCCGAAGTCTCTCAGGATGTCCGCGAGGCGGCGGCTTCTGTCTGGAGCTTGATAGATCGCTGATACGCAATTGGCCTAGTGCTATACGGGATTCGTAAAAGCCAGTCGAGCGCCAAGGGATCCTGGGTCGCAAAAGAGCGGGATACGGAACGTTGGAAACTCGCCCCAGGTGGTGTATCGGCTTCCCCCGAGTCCATGAACGAAAATGACGAGTGCCCGCTTGCCGCCTCCCGGGCAGCGATGGATCACGAGCGGTTCGTTTTTGAATAAGGGAAAAGTAGGCTTCCCGAATGCACTCTGTTGAATGATCTGCATAGCGTGCAGGCCTCGCAATACACGAAGGATGCGACCGCCGGTCGGAGACCGTGTAAGGCGAAAATATGCAACATGCATCCGAACCGAGGCCCACCCGGAGCGCAACCTATTG
>CAWBRJ010000060.1:0-51125 GCA_963790935.1 uncultured Acidobacteriaceae bacterium
TCCGGAGCTCAATCCTCCCGCCCGCCAGTACCTCTGTCTACGCTTCGCTATGACTCCTCGCGAAGTCACAGGCAAGACTCGCGGCCAGAATGGAGTCGCTTCTCCTTTTCCGTAGGGCTCTTTCATCCCCTACAATGTGCCGGTTTATCCCGGCGCTCTCCGTCCCCGGGTTTACCTGAAAAAAAAGGTTCCCCATAAGGCATCTGGGGGTATATTGTCTGCCCTAGCCGAAACAAGGACGGAGGCTTAGTTAGCCTCCGTGGATTTGGCGGGGCCCGAGTCTTAGCGATCCGTGAACAGATCTGCGCACCGGGGTTCGACATGAAATACCGGCTCTGGGATCTAGAGGTCCTCTTACTGCTGGGATGCGCCTCCACAGCGGCTGCCCAACTTCCGCCCGCTCGTCCTCTGTTCCCTAGGGATCCCCAAGAGTGCCAAAAATTCGCCGCCGATCTTGACCGGTATGCCGCGGACATCTCGAAGCAACACGAAGTCTGCTTGGACCAACACAAACAGGACAGACCTAGCGAACAGCATGATTCGAATATTTGCTCCCGTTCAACGTGCCAGTATCTGCACGACATCCTTTTTTCCGATCTCACCGGCTACGTGAGGGACCAGCGTAAACAAATCGATCTTTGCTACAAGGAAGTGAAGGAGAAGCAAGAGGAAGAACAACGAGAGACTGCACGAAAAGAGGAAGAAGAACGAGCTCGGCAGAAACGGGATATGGAGGCAAAGGACCGAGAAGCCGCCCGACAATCGCAGGCCCACAAGCAAGGATCGGCCCAGCAGACGCGAACCGTTCACGATGGCGCCAGAAAGGACGATACCTCGCCTCGGATTGCATCGACAACAACAGCCGGAAGCGCCGCCCCACCAGGTAGCGTGAGTGCGATCACCAAGGGCGACGGGTATTCTGCAAAACAAGAGCAACTTGCCAAGCAGAAAACTCAGGAAGCGCGTTCGGAGCTGAAAGAACCATTTGAAAGAGCACAAAAAGAAGCCGCCGCGCTCGGGATACGTGATCCCGGCGTCGTTGACCCTTTCTCAGACTCGAAGATCTCCAAAAACAGCACTTCAAGAGCCTCGGATCTTGCCGATCCCTTCGCCGGGCGATCGGACGCAAAGGCGGATAGGGCGAATGGCAGTGGTTCAGAGGAGGCTAGTGAAACTGCGACCGAGGTTGTGAAGGAAGGATTCGATATGCTTAAGGATGCCGTTGAGCGGGGAAAGGTACAGGCGAAAGGACAGCTCTCTTCCGCAGCTTACAGGCGATATGCGAAAGGTGCTGACGACGCTGTCTCTATTTCTTCCGGAGTGACCCACACGATCACACTTCTTCAGGATCTTGCACTAGTTAAGAACATATACGAAGCAGACGTACCCGAAGCGCGAAAAAGAGAGGAGGCGCGCTTGGGATATCAAGTCGCCAAAGATGCGGGATCATACGCTTTTAGTCGAGACGCTGTTAAGCAGGGCGTACAGAACGTGCTCGTTCGCACATTCCCTGACAGCATAGCCCCCTATGTCATCCAATACGGCCCGGCCGCTTTGACTGCGGGTAGTGTCACGTTTGACAGCTCTGAAGCTGCAGCTCCGGGGCTTCTTCATAATGAAAAGTGGGAGGCTATGTCTTCTAAAGAAAAAGAGCACGTTCTTTCAACTTGGTGGAAGTACTATGAGGACGACAGGAGATCGGGACGTGCGGATAGTTTCCCGGTCGATGATCTTAGAGCATTGATTGATCAAACGGATTCACTCTACAGGGCGAATCTGCAAAAGCAATAACTCTATGAACGCGGTGACGAGGGAACGAAAACCATTATGAAATCAGTCTGTGCGGCTGCGGTCATTTTGGCGGCTGTGTCATCGCTGTCGCTTGGCTCACACCAAGTTGCGGCGCAGTCGCCTTCCCAGCAATCTGCAAGACAGACCAAAACTGTTCCATCGGCAGCTCTGACCCCAAAGGAGAAAGAGGCGCAGAAGCACTACAGGATCGCGTTAGAGGCATTGAAGAATGATGATCTGGCGACTGCGTCCGACGAACTGACGTCCGCGGCCGAACTTGCCCCAAAGAATGCCTTGATCTGGTATAACCTCGCGGTGGTCGAGTCAAAGAAGGGCGACGAATCCACCCTCGCACTCCAACATCTACAAAAGGCGAATAGCCTGGGTCTGCCAAGTTCGGTCAAGAGCGATGCAGAAGAGTTGGAGGCGAAACTATCCTACGACGAAAAGAGAGAGGCCAGGAAAGGGGCTTTCTCTGCGAAGCTCCAGGAGCTTCAGAAGGAAATCAACGACGTGGCCAAAGGTGGTTGTGTCAGGGATGACTCCAGGCACGGTGTAGTAAGATTACAGAGCCCCTGGGAAGAGAACAGTGAAACCTACTCATATTCCTTAGCGCCACAAAACAGTCCGCGCAGTGTCACAGTTAGTATTCGGTATACCAACGGCCTGTTGTGGGGAGACCCGGTGTCGACTAGTTCAGTCGCCAGCTATGGCAACGCCTCTTTTGATCTGGCTGATCTCAGTCCCAACGTCGAGGTTGTGCAGCGACAAACTGTTTGCAATAACGGAAGCGTCACTTACAACATCGTAATCAAGTCAAACAGCCAATCAACTATCCACTTTGCCGGACGTTCGACAGACAAGATGAACCAGTCGACGCCTTGGGTCGATGGCGACACTCTAACTGTGATGTTTCCTACACAAGATTTCGCTGAAACAGCAGCCAAGACCTTTTCTGACGTTATTCGGATGAGCTCAGACATACGATAACCTGGTTGGTGGAGATAGATTGTGATTGACCATTTCGCTGTTCAACGACACCAGACTCACATCGGAGGCCGTGGAAAAATTTCACTTCGCCCCGGCAACATTTAAATGCGAGGTCTAATACGGTGACAGCTTACCTATTGCAGCAATTTCAACTGCTCACCTTCCCGGATAGCTGCGGCCTTCCGCCCTGGGCTAATACGGTGACCGCTTACCTATTGCAGCAGATTCAGCTGTGCCGCAGAAGGATAGTCCCGATCCTTCCCTCACTCGACCGTAGCGCCAGTCTTTGAGACAAGTAACGTGAACTCGCAGATAGGAGAGCCGTGATGAGATCCACCGGGATAGTAGTGGCGATAGTCGAAGTGGGCCTGGGTCTTTTTCTGACACAACCCCCGACTGCGGCTTATGCCCAGCAACCTCCCAGGCAGGCTGCCGGCGCCCAATCGGCGGCTCTGACGCCAGCAGAACGGGAAGCTCAAAAGCACTACCGGATTGCTCTAGAAGCCCTGAAAAATAACGATTTGGATATCGCCCTTCAGGAACTAAACACCGCTGCGGAAATGGCCCCGAAGAACGCGTCGATTTGGTACAACATCGCAGTAGTCGAGTCGAAGCGGGGTGACGGGAGTTCCAGGTCTGGAACATCTTCAGAAGGCTAACACCCTGGGACTGCCCAGGGCTTTACGGCGCGACGCCGACGACCTTGAAGCGAAACTCTCGTATGCGGCTGAGAAGGGTGCCAAGAAGAAGGCCTTTCGGGATGAACTTCGGAACTTCAAAAATGAGATTAATGACGTCGCTGTTCTCCGTAGTGGTGATTGCGCTCCAAACAGATATTCGAGCTCAGCCGAATACGACTATAAGCTGTCGATGACCGATCAAACCGGCATGACCCTCCTCCTGAAGTTGAGCTTTAGTTCATTTGTTATCGTCATGCCAGGGACCACGGATTCCCAAAGCTTGAGTAAATCGCTAAACCTCGAGGCCACGATCGATCTGGAAGATCTTAGGCGATACCCGCCGATCACCCATTCGAAGAACGAGTGCATTCGTGATGGGCAAATGTCAACTCAATATAACGTCACGCTGACTACTCCAGCCCCAAAACATTCCATGAAACGGGATTCGTCAATGATTTAGGGGAAGGTATCCCGATGGGACGGCAACGCGAATGAATTGTATATCTCCTTCCCTCGACAGGATCTCGCCGAGGCGGCAGCCAAGACTCTGTCGGAAGCGATCCGGATGCGGTCGGCAGTGGAGTGAGGATGTGGTGATGACCTTGCCCGCGCAAAACTTATACCTTAGCGAGCTGTTTTAATTGCGAAGGTGACGGATGACACGGACGCAAGGATCTTTTTCCGGGACAGGAAGATGTGAAAAAAATCGATTTGGCTGAAATTTCGTCTGGACGATGCGGGGACGATGCGTGACGAAATAACCCCCAATTGGATGAAAGACGAAGTAATACTCAAACGTTTTTTAAACGGGGGTTACTTCGTCTGGAAGCTGTGAAGAAATTGCCCTGTGCACCAATACAATTACTGTTACTAATACGCTGATGGCAATACACTGTGGGTAATGAGCAAACCACCGCTTCCTCCTCGCCTGGCTTCGATTAGCCGTTCCCAACTGGTCTTGCATACCATTGACGTGGAGCATTTGATCGATGAGGACCACAGTGCGCGATCCATCTGGGAGGTGGTCGGGCGATTGAATTTAAGTCTCTACCACGCCGAGATTGCGACAGCGTCTTTGCATTCTTCTCGTAGAAGAGCAGCGAAGAGTTGGGCGCTCCGTCGGTATAGGCGTTGGGCGAACGGCGTTCCAGGCGCACCAGGGAACCGGGGTCGCGGACCGGGAGGGGCTCGAGCGCCACCACGTCGAAGACAGTGAATGCAGCCACGTTGACGCCGATCCCGATGGCCAGCACCAACACGGCCATGAGCGTGAAGCCGGGCGAGCGGGCGAGAATGCGCACGGCGTAGCGGAGGTCCTGGATGAGGCGGTCGAGCCAGGTCCAGCCCCACGCTTCGCGCGCTTGTTCCTGTATACGCAGGGTATTGCCGAAGTTGTTGCGCCCTGCTCGCGCCGCCATCTCGCGATGAAACTCCATGTCACTCGCCAGCTCCACATCAAACCGGCGGCGGTGGATGAGGTAACGAATGCGTCGGAAGATCTCACCCATGGGCAGGCCTCCTGGTTGTGTCCGTTATGCGGTGCGCAATATGTTCTGAATCGCTTGCGTCACGCGATCGTACTCCGATAGCTCAGCCTTCAGGTGCTTGCGCCCCTCCGGCGTGAGGCGGTAGAAGCGCACCTTGCGATTGGTCTCTGAAATGCCCCACTCGGCTGTCACCCAACCCTTGACCAGCATCTTTTGCAACGTGGGGTAGAGCAGTCCCTCTTCCACCGCCAGCACTTCGCTGGAGAGGACGTGAATTCGCTGCGCCATTGCATAGCCGTGCAACGAACCGGATTGAAGAACGCGCAGAATCAGCATGGGAAGCGCGCCAGAAGGCATTCCTGCTTTAGGCGTATCAATCATAGGCATAACGGTATTATGTCTTCAATTGTTCGTCAAGCGAGGAACTAGAGTAGGGGAACCACGCGGCACTGCGGTGGATCTCGCTCCTTCGTGCCGGCTGTAAAGAAGCGCTATGCCTTTGGCCTGAATATATGTTGGGTCTGAGCCCCGTTCATCCGTTATGGGTCAGAGATTTGTGGTCAAACAGACGGGACTGGAACTTTGCTGAGAATGGTAAACTGGCCGCCTCTTTTCCCTAAGTGACAGTCCCGACTGTTTGACCACGAATCCCTGACCACGAATCCTACTAAATTTCTGACCACTAAATTTCAAGCGGCTTTCGCTTCTCTGGAATCAATCATCAAGTCATTCGAATATTGGTCGATTCATGTCCTCAAGGAACGACAATTCACTTAACAGGACAAGAAAGGTTGACACAAGAAAGGGTGACAGACAAGATTTCCTGCGGGGCACTTTCATCCCTACGATTTGCCGGTTTTGTCCCGGCGCTCTCGTCGACGGGTTTTTCCTCGTCGGTCACGCGGTTTCGATTGTTGAAACGAATCGGAAGAATTTTTCACTAAGGAAGTAGAAGTGAGACCAGCGATTATTGTGATTATTGTTAACAGCGAATGGCGGAGTTTCACCGTCCTTGGAACGTCTGCAATTTCTTGCGCTAACATTTGCGTTATCCTAGGACTCCGGCGATCATCGGAGGGTCCATGACCACTCATATAAGCCTGCGGCAAATGGCTCTGAGCGCGGGAGTAGAGGAAGAATTGGATACGACTGATATTGAAGTCTATCTGCACGGTACGATCGCGAGCTTTGGATTACAAATCATCAAAACGACAGGCGGTTGTTTATCTCGGACTGGGGGTAAATGGGCCGGAGTCTGGCATACGGTTATGAACCTCGAAGCCGCCTCTATCATCGCTTCTCGCAGTTGCGATAACGCTCGCGCGGAGAAGCCGATTGTCGTAGGAATGGCTCTACCCCGCGCTGTCGCTATGGGGCTCAGGTCTCATGGGTTTCTTAGTTCGCCACCCATCCCGAATCCTCCACCTGGTGTTTCCCCGACAACACCACAATACGTGTTTTTGCCTGATTCGTTCCCACGTCTTAGAAGTGACGGATTCTTCTTCACTGCTAAGAAGCCTTAGAACAACAATCCACGAGAGCATGCAACTCTGGCGTGATAACGTGAATCCTGAAAACACTAGCTCTTTGGCCGATGACCTTCTGATCACTAGGTGAAGTTTCCCAGAAATAGTGCTTTTCAGTACCCCACCAGGGGTTTCGTGCAGTTTCTTGGGCAGACCGACTTGGCACTGTCACGAAAGCGACCTCACCTTTGAAACTTAGCAGTGGCTCTGTTTTCCCAAAGTGCTAGGTCCACGAAACTCCATGACTCCATGTCCACGAAACTCCACGTCTGTCCACGAAACTCCAGTAAGAGGGTAAGAGGCGAATCGGCCATGTGTTTGCTTCAAACTGCGGGCTAAGGCGTCCTTGCTTTTGGGGCACGGCAACGAGATGAACGTGATTAGACATCAAGCAGTAGCCGATCCGTTCCACGCCATTTCGCTGAATGCCTTGTTGGAGCAGATCAAGGTAGACCCCGCGTTCCGTGTCAGTTTCCAGAATGAAGCGCCGCGCATTCCCGCGCTGCGTGATGTGGTGAGCAACGTCTAAGCGTCAATGCGACAACACGAGCGAATCTCACTAGTTCACGACCTGTGCAGCACCGATCACGGCGGTATCGATGGAGTAGGAAGCCCTCTAGGCGTTCTCCCCGATACAGCGGCTCTGCAAGCCGATCATGAGCCGAATGGATGAACGCTCGCCACACGGAATTATTAACATACATTTAGTCTGGCTTCACGCCGACCCCCTCGACATCCATTTGGGGGTTGTTTCGTCCGCATCGTTCCGCATCGTTCCGCATCGTTCTGTCCCGCATCGTTCGCATCGTTTGTCCCGCATCGTTTTGGCAAGCGCCAGGTCACGGGGAGCGAGGAGCCGGCGAGCAGCGGGAAGCGCAGACGGTTGGCGGTTCTTTACCATGGTTTGCGCCTGCTCGAAGCTGTAGGAGACGTAGGAGAGTTGCTTGTGGTTGAAGTAAGGAACTGCGCGCTTCTCCTCCTCAAAGACCTGCGCGCACTGCTGAAAGGCTGGAAATCGTAGGTGGGCAGCAGAATCTGCCCGCGGTCGTTGGTTGGGTAGTCATCCTGCTCGACGACCGCCAGCACGGCGTCGACGGCGATGCGGTCTCCACCACAACGCAACGCCTCGGGAATGTTGCTGCACAGACGGAAGCCGAACTGCTGCGCGCGGGCTCTGCTTAGATCTGATGTTGGTTCAGGTTTCTCGGAGGGCTTAGGGCGAATTCGACGAGATGATCCTATTGCAGTATGGAACAAGACAATCGGATCCTGATTTCGGCTCAGGACCTCCTACGCTTGTGTTTTGGTCGCGGGTGGCGCTGCTTGTTCCTGCTTGAAGTTCACTCTGAGTCTTCGGGCGGTAATCTCCGCGGAAAGGATTCCGTCTCGCGCGTAAGGCAATACAAGTCCATCCATGATCGCTTTGCCAGGTCCCAGCAATTCGCGAGTGAGCGTTTCGAGAAACTGCGCCTTGTCGATCGACTCCCACTCAACGTGGAAACCCGACCGCCTAGTCAGCTCCGCAAAGATAGTTAGAATAGTTCTTCCATTGCCCTCCAGGAACGGGTGGGCGTGCGCGAGGTATCCAAACACTTCGCCGGGGTGAGCGCGCAGATAGCTCGCGTCCTGTCCGTGATGCAAGGCATACTCAGCCGCCCTTTGGCAATCGGCAGGATGCGCAAAAGAGATTGCTGTACCCGCCTTTGGCGATCGCAATGTCGGGAGCGGTTAGGGAGCGATCTTGCCCCGCCCACGGATAAAGTGCGTTGAAGAGTCTGTGGTGGGTCTCGGTAATGTGCCGATATTGAAGAGTTGGCAGCCTTCTGAGGAATCGGACGGTGCCGAGCACTTCCTGCTCGAAGGCCGCCGTCTCAAGATGGCCTACGAGACGAAGGTTTTTCTCCTGGTAGATGTTGCGTAGATAACCTGCAGTCTCATAGTCCCCGAATGGGTCGAGGATCTGCAGTTCCATTAGCGGAGATAGCGAACCTGAAGAAGCCCTCTCTGGAATGAACTGATTACGCCAGCCCTTCCAAGGGCGACGAGCAGTTCTTCCACTGGGTCGAGATCGACCACGCCATCGGAAAGGCGGGAAACCGCCTTCACGAACTTGTCGCTGGATCTATGCCGAACGCAGATTCCGCGCTCCTGCGCAGTCGAAAGAGTCCACTGGGCGATGGTTGGCGAGTCGCCGGTCGCGATCTGGCGGATCTGCTGGTCTGAGAACACAGGAGTCTTGCGCGCAAGTTTCGGAACTCTGAAAGTGGCGCTCATGGGACTCCCTCCACAGATTTATTCTACCAATTTCGAGTGCCAATTGACAGTGCTTTTTAGCCGTTTTCAAGCTGACAGTGCAAGCATAAGAGGTGTGGAATCTTGCGGTTAACTGCATAAGGTTTCACGGGGGCTTTTTCAGGGCGGACAGAATTTTCCTGGAGGTTGAGGGGCAAACGGAGCAATCACCAAAGCAGTCCAGGCGAAACTTTCCGAAACAATCTGAACCCGCGTGATCGGCGCTTCTTCGACTTGCGCACTCAGCGGGATATCCACGTCCGGCAAGCGATGGAGATATGGCACGCATGTGCGGGTGTGCCGAGCATGGACGGTCGTGCCACCAGGGCTAAAGAGGCTGCAGAAAAAGTCGTGCCCTGATACAAAGCCCAGTTTTCGTGCAGACGCGAAATTCCATCGGCGTTTAGCAAAACACGTACACCAGGGCTAAAGCCCGGGAATTTGTATACCGAGCAATCCCGCGGGTTTGAAAACCCTCTCCCCCGGACTGAAAGTCCGGGGCTGGCACCAATCCGCCGTCGTAACAATTGGAGATGACCTTGGGTCATGTACGGGCTTTGGCCCGTACCTTTCAAGGACGGCTGTGCGGTTGCTTCTATGAATTTGTCGATCGAGTACGAAGTGATTCTGCTCACCAGCGAGGGACGGAAGGTGCGGCGCAAGTCAGGGCGATTTGGGCACGGGCACGATAGGAGTTCTCATGCAGACTCTAAAGCCCGACGTATTCTCAATCGTCTACGGCCCGGTCGAAGTTGGAAGAACGGATTGCTCGAGCCAATGCGCAAGCCTTAGCGGGTTTGCGGCGTTCCTGATGGTGGATACTTCGTCTATCCCGGAACTCGCGGTGTTAGTTTGAGCAACTGCCGGATTGCGTCGATATCGGGATGGAAAGCTCCCGCATCCGCTGTGTTTTCTGTTTGGCGCTCCCAATCCAACAGCAGGGACTCCACAATCTCTTTGCCGTCGGGATCGCCAACCGCTTCCAGAGGAGTGCGTCCACCCAGCGCGGGAACCTTCTGGAAGATCCAATTTTCCACGCGCCGCTGGAATTCTGCCTGCATCTGCTCGTTCACTTCGGGTTGCGGAGAAATCCCCTCGGAGCTTAATTCCGGGCCCGCTGCGGTTCTAGCCCGCTTTTGTTTGTTCAGCAAGGCTTCAGGACTTTGCGCCACCGTCCTCTGGTGAACCACCAGAATCCCCAGACGCTGTTCGATCTCATGGCGAATCTTAGCGGCTCGCTTCTCCGAATTCACGTCCACGACCAGGGACCGGCCGGAAATTTTAATATGGCCCAGAACAGTGTTCTCCCAGTCCTTATGGGTTCGGTTTCCCTGCTTTAGCCATGGAATCTCCACGCTGAGCAGGGTGCCGTCATCGTCCAGTTTCGCCTTGCCCAGCAATTCCTTTTTAGAAATCCCCCGGGCCAGCGGAGCCAACGCCTCGAAGGCCGCATGGGCCGAACCGGCGCGAAACGTCAGAGTGTGAAATACCAGCGGGTCCCCGTCGGTGTTGGTCAGTCGCGGCGGTGTTCGCATGGCGTCCCGAATATCCAAATATGCGGTGCGAATATCCTCCCGATATCGGATCAGGTCGGAAGCCGCCAGCTCCCTCTGCTGCTTGGCGATTTTTTTCCGCAACTTTGCGCGAAGTGCGACAATCGCCGCTTTGTAGCGCGGAGAAATGCATAGCGGGGCCAACCTGCCCAGTGTCGTCACCTCTGGCAGCTTGCATATCTGTCCGTAGCCAAGATCCCCTGGCCGTAACTGCTCGGAGGCGGTGCGCTCGATAACCTCTGTCTCCCCGCCGATCAGGACGTCCCGCAGAAGCAAACGTTCCCCGGGATCACAGCGAATCACTTCATAAAAGCTGAGCGGCTGGGTAGTCGCCTGTTCCAGGATTAAGCTTTCCAGTGCGGGCAAACGGCTGCCCATCATAGACACGTAGGCTTGCGCCACTTGCCCCATCCCTGTTTGGCCTCCGCGCCGCCGTGAGGGCGCTTCCGGGTCCCAGTCGAACAAAAAGTAGGGCATAAAAATCTGGCCTTCCTCGATATCGTCTTCGAGCGGAATGGCGGAATCGTCCTGATTGAAATCCAGCCATGCGTCAAGGACGTCGCTGGCGAACTTACGCCGGGCGAAGCTCATCATTTCTTGTGCCAGCCGGCCCGAGGCGTGCCGCTGTCGACTCCATGGGCTGTCATCAGAGGGTTGTGCAGCCTTCAGGCAGCAATGCTTGTACTTCTTGCCGCTGCCACAAGGGCAGAGATCATTGCGACCAGTCTTTTGGCGTGAGTGAAGGGGCATGACTCGAAACTATCGCGAGGCGGCCGGGGAGACAAGGTGTGCAGAACTACTCTTCCTCAACCTCCGTGCCCAGCCGATTGTTTGCCGGACGGTGAGGACTATGCCTTCTTCCTCGCACCAGTCGCGCACGATTTCCGCCAATGCCTGGCGGCGAAAACCATCCCATTCTTTCCACAGGTTGTGGGTCGCGATCTGATCCTTGAAGCGGCGAAACGCATGATCGCCGTGGATCACTCCAAGCAGCTTCTCCCGGATGTCATCTCGCCGTACCTGACGGCAAAACTCAGCCATGATGTTCCATTCGTGCACGTCAAATTGAGTAGGCAGCCGGAGATAGCGATCTGTGGTTTCAATAAGGACAGCCAGTTCAACTTCTTCCTTTTGCCAATCTGGAAGCAAATCGATCTCCTCTGGTTCCGCCTCAGCGAGCGAGAGCGATTCGTCCGAGATCAACACAACTTCGCCGGTCTCGCGATCGAGAAAGGGAAACAAGGAATCGGATTGCGCTTCAAGGGCATCGATCAGGTCGTCGAGTACGGCCGAGGTTGTCATGGTAGTGGAAAGCCCTCCCCCTGTCGCAATGTATAGAGAATTACAAGATCGGCTCTGCAGTTCTGTCAAGCGAGATAGTCCCACTTCCATTGTTTCGAAAGCTTGCATCCTGGGGCAAGTGCCGCATGACAGGCACTGGGATAGAGCATTACGGTCGTGACTACTGCCGAGTGATCGTTTGAACACTTGGGTGCTGTGGATGGTCCGAGGTGGGACGGCGGTTGACCGGAATCAAGGAGCATCCTGCTTCAGCATCAAGTAATAATCCGCCAGAGCAGATTATTTTTTGTCCGCAGGGAGTGTTTAGGCTTGCCTGCGAAAGTTGAAGGGACAGGCGACGTAATCACCACACACGGAGATCTCTCCACTTCGCTACGCTTCGGTCCTAATGAACGACTTTGCATCCGAAGCGGAAAGCTTTGGTGGGCTTCGCCCATCGTTTTCGGCCCACGTACGCTGGTGCGAACATGGGGCACCCCTACGGAGTTGTGGAGACCGCGATGGGCTTAAGGGGAGGGCCTGCGGTATCCCACATCTCGCGAAAAACGAGCGAGATGTGGGGCACCCGGTGATTCGTGTCGGGGATAGAGCGAAAAGCGGCAGCCCTTTCAACTGCGAGCGTATTGCGACTCGGCCGGCGGCTGGTAGCTAACTCGCCAACTGCGGCGTCTCCAACCGCTGGTTCAGCTTGTGTCTTGAATGCAGACATGCCTCCAGCACTCCAGTCGTCAGCAGCGTTCGCTCCACCGGATAGGCTGCGCTTCCAGCGTGGAACGTCTGCTCGATTTTCGCTGCCAGGCATGCAGAGTCCGTCACGTTGGGAGGCGGGGGCAGGAAGAATTGGGTCGAGACGATTCCCTGCCCTCCTACCCTTGCCGCGATGTTGTAATCCATGATGGCGCCGTTGAGCATCAGCAGCGTGGCGCGCGTTCCGTCGGTGTACTCGATGCAATAGGCGGCGGGATCCTTGACCAGTTGCGGCAAGACGCCGGAGGCTACCAGGTCCTGCGTGCGGCCGTCCAGCACGGTCAGGCCCATCGGTGTGTCACTGCGCGATAGGGCGGAGCTCAGCAGATCTTTTGACCAGCGACCCGCGTTTCCTGCGGCCCAGACGTCGTCGCCCTCCAGCAATTGCACCGCCTTCACGCCCGTCTCGCCTCCCTTGCGGCGCTCGAGCATGCACTGCAGGGCTTCGAGCGCGTCGAAGTCCATGCCGCCGGGCGCGCCTACACCCACCATCACCGCTTCTTCGACCTGCGCACCCAGCGGGATATCCACGTCCGGCAAGCGCCAGGTCACGGGGAGCGAGGAGCCGGCGAGCAGCGGGAAGCGCAGGCGGTTGGCGGTCTCGACCATGGTTTGCGCCTGCTCGAAGCTGTAGGAGAGTTGCTTGTGGTTGAAGTAAGGAACTGCGCGCTTCTCGTCCTCAAAGACCTGCGCGCACTGCTGAAAGAAATCGTAGCTGGGCAGCAGAATCTGCCCCCGGTCGTTGGTTGGGTAGTCATCCTGCTCGACGATCGCCAGCACGGCGTCGACGGCGATGCGGTCTCCACCACAACGCAACGCCTCGGGAATGTTGCTGCACAGACGGAAGCCGAACTGCTGCGCGCGGGCTCTGCTTAAATCTGATGTCGGCTCCGGTTTCTCCGGCGCAGGCTGCGTCTTCACGGTGCGGTCCCTGCCCAGGCCGCCCGCGATTCCTTTGGCTGCACTTGCCGGCGCAACTTTGGCTCCCGTCATCGCAAGCTGGTAGGGCGAGGGCGCAGCATCGGCCTGGCGCTCCAACTGATCCACATAGACGGAGACCACTTGCACGTTCGGCGTGTGCCATTCGCCGTCGTACGGATAACCCACCAGAAAGCGGTCGGCGAGGGTTTGCATATTCGACTGGTGACGATACACGCTGCCGAGGATCGCCAGGCGCAGCGGGCGCTGAGCGGGCGCCTGCTGGCCCCAGAATAGTGGGCGATACGCCAACATAGCCGAGGACAACGCGGAATACTCTACAAAGCGGCGGCGGGTCAGCATTAGCTCCTCCAGTAGGTGGATTCAGGGTTGGGCTGGTAGTGTACGGCCGCCAGGTTCGGGGTCTCCAGGCGCTTCATTCCCTGGAACGCGCTATCGGTGCCGGCAATCAACAGGCCGCTGGTCAGCAGCGATCGCTCGACGGGATACTGCGCCTTGCCGGTGAGGAACATCTGCTCGGCGTTGTATACCAGCGGGCTGAAAAAACTGGCCAGCGTGGTGCGGCCGTCCGGCATAGGCAAATACATCTGCGTGGAAAAGGGTTTCGCCTGCCCCTCGATGGCCGCGGCGAAGGTGAAGTCGCGCACCAGGCCGTTCATCAGCAACATGGTGCAGCGCAGGCCGTCGCGATGTTGATAGTGGTAGGCAACCGGATCGGGCACCAGGGCGCGCATCTGCTCGAGCGTGGGAAACGTATCGGTGAAGGTGGCACTTGCCGGCGCCAGGGTGGAACTGCGGCACAACGCCGCTTTGACCAACGCCTCCGGCCACACGCCCTGCTGCCAGGCTGTCCAGAAGCCGTCGCCGCGATAGGTCTGCAGCCACTCGACTCCGGTTTCGCCGCCCTTGCGGCGCTCCACCATGCAGTGGATGGTTTCGAGGCCGTGGAAATCGTAGCTGCCCATGCCGCCGTAGCCGACGGAGACAGCTTCGTGCACGGTGGCGCCCAGGGGGAACTCCACCGAGGGAATTCTCCAGGTGACCGCCAGGCTTGATCCTCCCTGGAGAGGAAAGCCCATCTGGTGGGAGGTGTCGACCATCTGCTTCGACCAATCCCACCTGTAGGAGAGCTCTTTGTCGTTGAAGTAAGGAACGGAGCGGCCGCTGTCGTGGAAGACCTTGGTGATCTGCTCGAAGAATTCGAAGTGGGGATGCTTCATGATGCCGGTTTCGGTAAGCGGGTAGGTACCATGCTCGCCGACCACGACGACTCCATCGACGGCCAGCTTGCTGGTGCCGAGGGTCAGGGTTTCCGCGATGGTGGGGTAAAGCTTCATGGTGGGATGGCGGTCCAGCCGCTCCTGGGTCAAATCGCCCTCGCCGCGCTGATCGACGTAGAGCGATACCACGTCCATCGCCGGATGGTGGAAGGTGCCGGCCCATCCGTAGCCATCGAGGAAGCGGTCCACGACGTGTTGGCCGTGCAGTAATCTCTTATAGGCTGTGATCACGGCGGCGAGCCGGGGGCGTTGGGCAGGCGTCGTATTCTGAGTCATGGCGAGAGAGTGTAGCAAAAATGCGGGTACCGTTATGCTTTCCCTATCCACTTTCTGATTGGATAAACTCGGCTGCATCACGCATATGCCCTTTCAGCTGGTGACAAACTCGGCCCTTATGAGATCCTCACGTCGATTGGCGCGGGCGGTATGGGAGAGGTGTACCGGGCCGCGATCCCGCATGGGCGCGAGGTGGCCATCAAGCTCTCCGGCGAGCGCTTCAGTGATCGTTTCTCTCGCGAAGTCAGCTATCGCCGCGCTGAATCATCCCAACATCTGCCACCTCTACGACGTTGGACCGGATTACCTGGTCATGGAACTGGTGGAGGGACAGACGCTGGAGCAGAGAATCAAGCAGGGCGCGCTGCCCCTGGATGAGGCGCTGAGGATCGCACGCCAGATCGCCGATGCACTCGAAGCCGCGCACGACAAAGGGCATCGTGCACCGGGATCTGAAGCCGGCCAACATCATGCTCAAGCCGGATGGATCGGTGAAAGTCCTCGACTTCGGATTGGCGCAGGTTGGACCGCGCACGAAGGCGGGAGGCGAACAGGACGTCGAGCGTTCGCCAACCATCTCCATGGCGGCAACACAAGCTGGCGTGATCCTGGGAACGGCCGCGTACATGGCTCCCGAGCAGGCGCGGGGCGAGCTGGTCGATAAGCGCGCCGACATCTGGGCCTTTGGCGTGGTCCTATACGAAATGCTCGCCGGTCAGCGAATATACGAAGGCAAGACTGTGTCTGATGTTCTCGCCGCAGTGCTGATCAAGGAGCCGGATCTATCCAAGGTACCGCCGGAAGTACGCCCGCTTCTGCGGCATTGTCTGGAGAAAGATCCGAAGAAGCGGCTGCGCGATATAGGCGACTTCGAGTTCTTGCTGGCTGGGCGCTGAACCGGCACCTTCGCCGGCACTGGGCGTCCGCCGGTTCGGCCTCATCGGTTGGAGCGCGGCCGCCGTATTGCTGGTCGCGGCAGCGATCGGCTGGCTGCGCGCCAGCTCGCCAATGACAGAGGGCCCCGGTTTGGCACTGACCATCGTGCCCCCGACCGGCGCGCAGTTAGCGCCGGTGGGTGGTCAGATCTCGCCGCGCCGGAAATCTCACCGGATGGCTCGGCAGTGTTATATGCAGCGAACGGCGGCCTCTACGTAAGGCGACTTGACTCTTTCAATGCCACCTGGTGCCTGGCTCCGAGATGACCGCGAATGAGCCGTTTTGGTCGGCGGACTCAGGCAGCGTGTTCTACCCAGCCGCGGCGTAGGCGGGTTGATCAAAGTCCGTGTGCCGGATGGCGCTCCGGAAATGGTGATGCAGCTACAGGAGGCGAGTCGCGGTGGAAGCTCGAATGGCAACGGAACGATTCTGGTCTCTGTCCGGGGAATGGGCTAAATCTGCTAGCGGCGCCGGGCAGCAAAACCGAAAATCTGGAAGTGCCTGGGCTATCAAAAGGTGCGATCTGGTACCCGGAGTTCCTGCCTGCAGGCGACGCGCTCCTGTTCCTTTGGTTGCCAGAAGATGGCACCGGCAACGAAATCTATTTGGCATCGTTCAAAGCAGGCAAGCTGGTGGATCCAGTCCCGTTGCTGAAGAACGAGACAGCGGGGAAGTACACCCCTGCGGGCGGCGGCAGGATTTTATTTGTCCGCAACGACAATCTGTACTCGCAAAAGCTGGATCTGGGGCAGCGTAAGCTGGTTGGCGACTCACAGTTGATTGAAGAACATGTCGGCTCCGAACCGGGTATGAATGTGGACCGTCGCGGACTTCTCCGTTTCGCGTTCCGGAGTATTGGCTTGGAGACCTGGGACCGCGGCGCTCTCACAGGTCACGGTGTTTGATCGCAAGGGCACGGCTATCGGCACGGGCGGTCCGCTAAGTCCGGTCTGGGTCGCTGAGACTTTCCCCGGATGAAACGCGGCTGCTGGCTTGGGGCAGAGCGCTCCTGGCTCCTTGATGTGGGTCAACCGGGTCGCCTCGACTGGGAGCCACGGTCGCGGTGGAGGTTTTGGTCTCCGGACGGAACAAAACTCATCGGTTGAGGCGGGGGGAAAATTGTGGAGCGTTCGGTGAGCGGGTCGGGCGAAGTTCGCGAACTGGGTGAAGGGCGAGAGATCGCGCAGGATTTGTCTCCGGACGGGAATCAGCTTCTCTCCATGGGTCCCACGGGTCGACGAAATCACTTCCCAGGGTTTGGATGGGCCAGCGGAGCAGCGCTTGGCTAAAGTGGTAGTGGGCGCAAGCGGCGGGGAGATGGTCTTTTCCGCGGCTTTTTCACCGGACGGGCACTGGATCGTGTAGCAGATTGTTTCAGGCGATCGGCAGAGCGGAGGCATTTTTGTTCAGCCGTTTCCCGGACCAGGATTGCGCCGGCAGATTGCAGCTACCTAGGGCCGGGTGCGATGGATCGGGGACGGCAAGGAAATCCTTTACGAAAGCAGAGGCGGCATCTATTCCGTAGGCGTGGAGACGGTAGGTGGCGAGCTGCGGTTTGGCGCACCAGTGTTGCTGTTCTCTGGAGTGCGGGTCCCGGCTGGAGCCAACGTGAGTCACCGCCTCTTGGCTGTATCGCGTGACGGTTCGCGCATTTTCTGGCCGCAAGCTGTCGAGCAGCCAGGCTCGGACGTGATCCAAATCAGATCCCGTGGGGTGAACTGACGGGGAAACGATCGGCCGCTTGCATCATCGGCAAAGCCGGCGAACAGTCACGAGTACGAATGGTCGACAGTCCGTTAATCACATCGATAAGAAATCCGGCTTCATAACGATCTTCCTCAAAAACGTAGGGCTACACTAGTCATCTTGAATGGAGATTTTATTGATTAGCCTCAGCTGAGAAGCAATGCTGCCGGGGGTGTAACAAAAACGTCCTAAGGAATCGGTTGGAATGCTGACCCGCCGGCAATTTCTCGGCTACAGCGCAGTGGCGCCCGCGGTGCTGCGTTCCGCGCTTTGGGCCGCTGGTGAGTCAGCGCCGCAGATCTCTGCGCGCGCATTGGCCATACATAAGCGGGCCCTGGTGTTTGACGGACATGTGCACGCGTTGGACCGCGAGTTCTATCACGGTGGCAGTATGGGGACCCGCATGCCCGATGGACAATGGGACCTCGAGCGTGCGCGGGAAGGTGGGGTAAGCGCGTTCTTCCTCTCGGTGTTCATTCCCGAAGAGTACTACCCCGGCCGCTTTGAGACCAAGCAGGCGTTCCGACGGGTGGATGACGCGCTGCGCCAGCTCGAGAAGAACAGCGGCCTGGTCGCGCTGGCGTTGAACGCGGACGATGTGGAGCGCATCCATGGTCAGGGAAAGATGGCCGCGGTGCTGGATATTGAGGGCAGCTACGATCTGGACGGCGATCTGGGAGTGTTACGCGATCTGTATCGGCTGGGACTGCGTTCGGCACAGCTTTCGGCGCACAACTGGAACCAGCACTATGCCGACTCCTGCTGCTCGCCGGCGCAATGGAAGGGGCTCACTTCGCATGGCCGCGAGGTGATCAGGGAGATGAACAGGCTGGGCATGGTGATCAACGTATCCCACTCTTCCGACGATACGATGTCGCAGACGATCGACGTGAGCGACGGGCCGGTCGTTGCCACGCACCACGGGCTGCGCAGCGTCAACAATATCCCCAGGAATATGCCGGACTGGCTGCTCAAGAAGCTGGCGGCCAAGGGTGGGGTGATCGGGT
Source organism: uncultured Acidobacteriaceae bacterium (assembly GCA_963790935.1). Classification (GTDB taxonomy): domain Bacteria; phylum Acidobacteriota; class Terriglobia; order Terriglobales; family Acidobacteriaceae; genus PALSA-350. The sequence continues at coordinate 18,553 of CAWBRJ010000060.1, forward strand.
TCCAGATTGGGAGTGAGTTCAGTTACCCGAAGGAGTTCGCTTACGTCACTGAGCACGCGAAGAAGACGTTTTGGGATACCACCAGTATTCCGGAGCTGGTTAAGGGGAAGACGATCTACGAGGTGGATGCGTTGGTGGCGCCGCACTTCCCGATGCCGGCCGCGCAGGTGCCGGACTCGGTGATGATGACGGTCGACGATTGGGTGGCGGTGGTGGATCGGGCTATCCAGTTGGTGGGGGAGGATCATGTGTCGATCGGCACTGATTTTGATGGCGGACCTACGCTGGCGCGTGGGATGCGGGATGTTCGGGATCTGCCGATGATTACCGATGCTATGCTGCGGCGGGGGTATTCCGAGGAGCGGATTGATAAGTTCTGGGGTGGGAATTTGCTGCGGGTGTTTCGGCAGGTTACTCAGAACCGGGGATGATCCTGCGAATAGGAAGAAACCGCAGGTCCCTCCACTACGCTCCTTCGGAGCTCCGGTCGGGATGACAATTTATCGCGGGGGTCGAGTATTTCTCGCTGAAGCTCTTGCGGGCACATGCTGAGGGGATAGGTATGCTCCTCCTTATCTCCCGGAAGATACTTCACGCAGTGCGGAACATGGACGGTCTTGCCACCAGGGCTAGAGCCCTCAATTTATATACCGGAACGTTCTCGCGGGCTTGAAACCCCGCTTCTTAAGGGAAGGCGCATGAAGATCAGGGAACCCACGGACCGTCACAGGAAATCGGGATGTGGGGCACCCGGCTTTGGTTCTCGGGGGAGAGAGAAAAAGACAGACCTTTGATGGGGCTTCGCCCCCTCTTCCTTAACCCACGTACGCTGGTGCGAACATGGGGCACCCGTTCAGAGTTGGCCTGAAGGAAAGAGTGGATTGCCAGGACACTTGTTCAGAGTTGGTGTGAGTGAAAGAGTGGATTACCAGGACACTTGTTCAGAGTTGGCGTGAAGGAAAGAGTGGATTACCAGGACACTTGTTCAGAGTTGGTGTGAGTGAAAGAGTGGATTACCAGGACACTTGTTCAGAGTCGGTGTGAGTGAAAGAGTGGATTACCAGGACACTTGTTCAGAGTCGGTGTGAAGGAAAGAGTGGATTACCAGGACACTTGTTCAGAGTTGGCGTGAAGGAAAGAGTGAATTACCAGGACACTCGTTCAGAGTCGGCGTGAAGGAAAGAGTGAATTGCCAGGACACTTGTTTAGAGTTGGCGTGAAGGAAAGAGTGGATTACCAGGACACTTGTTCAGAGTCGGTCGCCGGATTTGCCGTCGCCGCATTGACCCACTGTTTCGGACCGAACAGCATCTTCCTCTTGCTGCAGTGGGCCAGCTTGACGAATGCCAGCACAGACAGTGCACCAAAGCCGGCCGTTTGCGTCAGATGTAGCCAGAACCAGGGATCGGGCCGAGTCTGCCAAACCAGAGACCGCCCGCCGTCATGCGGCCAAACGAAGAGAAAGAAGATGAGATCGGCCGCGATGTGTACCGGGATAATCGGAAGGATCGAATCGTTCAACCGCGCGAGCGTGCCGAAGGTTACTCCAACGAGAAAGTAGAAGGTCAATCTCGGCCATTCGAGGCCTTGTGAGACGTGAGCGAGGGTAAACACGAGTGACGATAGTGCAACAGCGACGGCTGGGCTGAAATCGCGCTCCAGGGAAACTTGCAGGTATCCGCGGATGCCGCTCTCTTCGGTGATGGGCGCCAGCAGCGACGCGCCGATGGTGATGGCGGCAATGAGAACGGGCGACGAAGTGAACCGCGCGGGAAGGACGAGGTTCTGATGCATTGGGACGAGGCGGAACATGACGATCCAGAGTCCCGCAAGCGCAACAGTCGCCGACAGACCGGCAAGCAGCGACCAAGCCAGGTTGCGCGCAGATACGGGATTTGCCCGCAACAACTGCTTGCGGCGCACGCTAGTGTCCGCCGGCCACCCTTTTCCGCTCAGATATCGCCACATGAGCCAAAGCAGGGCGACCAGCGCGGGCAGCGCCCACGGGATCGATGGCGTGGTGAAGGAATTGGCATAGACCAGCGCACCCCATATTGCGCTGGAGCCGCCGACGAAAACCAGCGCGAACAAACTGAAGCCGAGAAACGATCCAATCTTTCGCAAGAGAGAACGCATGAACCCACCTCCGCAAGAAACGTTAGCGGCGCGGAGGCAGCGCTGTCGTTGAACTTGCGGTGGATTTAAGGTGGGGAAAAGGTGGGGTCAACCGCGCTTGGCTTTCATCCGCGCCAACAGCCGATCATATCGTGGATCGGAACGCAGGTTGTCGAAGAGCGGCGATCCCGGCAGCAGCAGCAGAGCTGGGTGGCCGTACTTGAAGAGCAGGTCGAGCATCTCAAAGGCACGGTCTCTCTCATCGAGAAGCGAATGCAGGAAGACGAGATCGAGCGTGCGCTGGCCAAGATCGGCCTGTTCCTGCAGCAATTTCTCCCACAAGGCAAAGACTTCGCGCATTCCGCCGGTCTGAAAGGACTGCTGGGCGCGGGCCAGCACCTCCGCAGCAACACCGAGGGCCTGGAACCCGGCGTAGACAGCTTCGAACGACCGCTGCTCGTCGCCGGCAATCCAGTAGACCCACGCCAGACCCAGCAACACACTCTCCGACTGGCCGGATATCCGAAGCAAGTGTTGTCCTTCGGCGATGGCATCGTTGTATGATCGCGCGACGAAAAGTGTCTCAACCAGATCGCGGCGCACAGCCAGCGACAGCGGATCGATCTTGAGAGCGGCGCGAGCTTCGGCAATCGCTTCAAGGTGTTTGCCTGTGAAGGAGAACAGCCGGGCCAGCCAACTGTGCGGCGCGCTATCCGCAGGGTCGAGGGCCATTGCGGTGCGAAAGCTCTTTTCGGCTTCTGCGGTCTCCCAATCGCCGAGCAGGCGCGCGACGCCAAGCGCGAGATGGGCTCTGGAAAGACTGGGATCGGCTTCGAGAGCGCGGGCGGCGTGAGCTCTGGCGCGCGGCAGAAGATCGGACCCGGGTTCGGTTCCAGATGCAATCAGGTGAAGATAAGTTTGGGCAAGCGCGGCTCCGGATTCGGCGTGGGCGGCGTCGGCCTCGATCGCGCGCTCGAAGTACAATCGCGCTTGCTTGAGCGCAGCAATTCCGGGCTGTCCAGCCAGCAGAGCTGCTCCTTTGCGATAGAGATTGGTCGCGGCGAGATGCGGTGCGCTCATATCGTTCGCCCGGTCGAGCGGCACAGGGTCGAGCAGAGTCCTGTAGCCGCGTTTGGGCAGGGTCTCGATATAGCGGGGCTTGCGCGGCGCGTCTCCTAGTGCCTTGCGAAGCTGATAGAACGTCGACTTGACCGTGTCGTCGCTGACAAAGCGACCGCGCCAAACGGCTTCGAGAATTTCATCCCGAGTGACAACCCGTCCGGCGCGGGAGCAGAGAAAGACGAGCAAATCCATTTGCAGCGGTTCCAATCGAGCGGTCCGCTCCCGCGAAGTGAGAGAACCGTCCTCTGGTTTGACCGTCCACTCTCCGAGTTCGAAGCCCTTCCGCAGACGTTGAACGGAATCCATTCGCCGGTATTCTATCGCACCTTCCTTATGAGCTACCCTTAGCTCTCATGACTATTTCCCGAAGGCGCTTCGCGTTAAGTTCTCTCGCGTTCCTGGCCGCTTCGTCTCGCAATGCACGATCCCAAAGCTCGAAAGTGCGCGTCCTTATCATCGACGGGGTGAACAACCACGACTGGATGGCGGCGACGCATGCTGTAGCCGAAATCCTTGCCACCACGACCGTCTTTTCCGTCGATGTATCCACAACTCCTCCACGGGGTGCTGCACCGGAGGCCTGGAATTCCTGGCATCCCGACTTCTCTCGCTATGACGTGGTCATCAATAACTTCAATGGCGGTGAGAAGGCAGACGGAATCGAGTGGCCGATTGGCGTGCAACAGTCTCTGGAAAAGTTCGTCCGTACATGGGGGCGGCCTTGTCGTCTATCATGCGGCCAACAACGCTTTTCTCAACTGGAAGGCATACAACGACATGATCGGCCTGGGGTGGCGCACGAAATCATTTGGACCCGGCCTGGCGGTATCCGATGATGACAAAATCGTAGTCATTCCCCAAGGAACAGGGTTAGAGCCCGGTCATCCGAAGCGGATGGATTTTCAAATCCACGTCCGCGACACGCACCATCCCATCACAGCGGGGATGCCGAAGGTGTGGTTACATCCCTCTGAGCAGCTGACACACGGTCAACATGGTCCTGCGGAAGGCCTGACCATTCTTACCTATGCCCACTCCCCTGTCTCGAACCAGAATGAGCCGATGGATTGGGTCCGGCGCTACGGAAGAGGGCGTGTCTACACCACCATGCTTGGTCATACCTGGGCAGGCGAACCAAGTCCCAACCTTGAGTGTGTGGGCTTTCAGACTCTGTTGTCACGAGGCGTCCAATGGGCTGCAACAGGAGCTGTTACCATTCCCATACCATCGGATTTTCCCGGGCCCGACAGAATATCTCTTCGTACGCTCAGTGGAAGGTGACTATGAATCGACGGAGTTTTCTGCAATTGTCCACGGCAGCAGCAGCATTCCCTTTGCTGACGCAATCCCTCTGGCCGGAAGCTGCCAAGCATTTTCCGATCGGACTCCAGCTTTCCACGCTGGTCAAACACAAGGTCGACCAGGCGGAGCTGGTGAGCAACCTGCAGCAGATTTCGGCGATCGGCTTTCAGGAGGTTGAGCCCTGGCATGCCGCCTTTACCATTCCGGCAGAACAGCTGCGCAAAGACATTACCGACGCCGGTTTGACGGTCTCAAGCGGCCACTTTGAGTATGCCGATCTGACGACCGATTTCCCGGGCCAGATGAACTATGCCAAGGCGCTGGGCCTCAAGTGGGTGGTCTGCCCCATGCTGCCGAAGTCGCAGTGGATGTCGGCGGAAGGGTTTCACACCGCGGCAAAGCAGTTCAACGACTGGGCCAAAGGTGTGAACGATATGGGCATGCAATTTGCCTTCCACAACCACGACTACGAATTCCGCAAGTTCGATGGCGTTACGGGTTACGACATCCTGTTGAAGGAGACCGATCCCAAGCTGGTGTATTTGGAGATGGACTGCTATTGGATTACGCAGGCGGGGTACGATCCAGAGCAGATGCTGAAACGACTTGGCCGTCGGGTGCGCATGCTTCACATTAAAGACCGGAAGCCGGGGTTTCCGCCGTCCTACGATATGAGCGACAGCTCGGCGCACTTCACCGAGGTCGGGACCGGAAGCATCAACTGGCCTGCGGTTCTCGCCGTCGCCGAAAAGCTCGATGTCGAGCACTATTTCATCGAGCAGGACCGGATCCAGGGCTCGCCGATCGACAGCCTCCGCGCCAGCTACACATATCTGCGAAAGGTGCTGGCGTAACGGGGGACAGCACAAGGAAAGCGATGAGCAGGACGATGACACGCCGAGACGCTATCAAGCTGGGGACAACCACTGCAATGTCTGTTGCGGCCGCACCTTTATTGGCCGCTTCAAAGGCTTCTGCGTCTAGCGAGATCTGCTCCATGCGCGCCGTCGACATGGTCGCAGCCATGCGGGCAAAGAAACTGTCTGCGCGCGAAGTGATGCAGGCTCATCTGAAGCAGATCAACCAGGTCAACGGCAAGGTGAACGCGATCGTAACCCTGGTTCCGGAAGACCAATTGATGACCCAGGCCGCCGCGGCAGACGAGGCCCTCGCACACGGCAAATGGCTGGGCCCCCTGCACGGACTACCCGTCGCCGTGAAAGATCTGCACGAGACCAATGGCATCCGCACTACCTATGGCTCCCCGTTGCACAAAAATGATGTGCCGGACTTCGACTGCCGCGTCGTACAACGGGAAAAAGAAGCGGGAGCGATCGTCCTGGGCAAGACAAACGTCCCTGAATTTGGTTTCGGCTCGCAGACCTTCAATCCGGTCTTCGGGCCTACCCACAATCCCTACGACTTAAGCAAGACTTGCGGCGGAAGCACCGGCGGCGGCGCGGTCGCCGTCGCATGCGGGATGGCTCCCCTGGCCGACGGCAGCGATATGGGCGGCTCGCTTCGCAATCCTCCCAACTTTTGCAACGTAGTCGGCATCCGCCCTTCCCCAGGACGCGTTTCGAACGTGCCTACCGATCTGGGCTGGTTTACGCTGGCCGTTCCTGGCCCCGTCGCTCGCAATGTCACCGACTGCGCCTACTTCCTGAGCGTGCTTGCCGGATATGACCATCACTCACCCATTTCGATCGAACTGCCAGGCACCCAGTTTGCTCAGCCGTTGGGAAGCAGAAGCTTTCAGGGGGTGCGGGTGGCCATGTTCAAAGACCTGGGTTTGCCCTGGGACCCTGAAGTGAAGAACGCGGTCCAGGCACAACGCAAAGTGTTCGAATCGCTGGGCTGCATCGTTGTGGATGCGGAGCCTGATTTCAGCGGACGCCAACGAAGCCTTTCTGGCGTGGCGGCACTGGTCCGTCGAACTGGCCTTTGGGGATCTGCTGGCCACCCATGGTGACCAGCTCAACCAATACATTCACTGGCACGTCGAAGAAGGACGCAAGCTGACTGGGCCCTACCTGGCTCGGATTGAGGCCCGGCGCACAGAACTGTTTCAACGTTTGTGCAATTTCAAAGGAGAATACGAATTCTTCGTCCTGCCCGTAAACCAGGTGCTTCCTTTCGACGTCAATACGCACTATCCAACGGAAATTGCGGGAGTAAGCATGGAAAACTATCTTGCCTGGATGAAGTCCGCTTACTACATTTCTGCGGCAGGTAACCCCGCGATGTCCGTTCCCTGTGCATTCTCGTCGAATGGGCTCCCGATTGGCTTGCAGATCGTTGGCCGCCATCACGACGACTGGGGCGTACTCCAGTTGGGTTACGCGTTTGAACAAGCGACTAATATCGGCAAACGCACCCCTGGATTAGCCTGAACCACAGATCTTCTTGATCTTGCCTCCAAGCCTTGCTATCTTAGCGTCGAACCTTGGTTCGGGACCCCGTAGTCCCTCTGTACCGAACTTTTATTTCCATCGTCAGTAGTTGGGCCGTTAGTCGATCTCAGGTTCCCTGATTGATTCTGAGAAACCCGCCTCCTATCTCTCTGTCAATCCTGGGAGGCCGAGGCTAACTATTCCTTGAAGACTAAACAGGGTTCAGGGGGGCTTCACAATGTCGCAGCATCATCCATTTTTCAGGCAATTGCTAAAGCACGCCCTTCCTTGCCTGCTGCTGATCGTTTCCCTATCGCCACTAAGACTCTTTGCCCAATCAACCTTTGGATCGATCGTGGGCACAGTGAAGGATAGCTCTGGCGCCGTGATTCCCGGCGCTACCGTCATGTTGACGAATATCGGCACCGCCGCGCAACGAACGGTTGTTACCGACCAGCACGGCGACTTTAGCCTGGTCAATCTAAACCCCGGCAAATACCAGATCACGGTATCAGCGGCAGGATTTGAAAAAACCGACTTCTCTGACCTCGACCTCCAGTCCCGGGAAACCAAGCGCGTCGACGCCGCCCTCAAGCTCGGCTCGGCAACGGAAACCGTAATGGTCCAGGGCGCTTCGGCCGGCGTGATCACCACGGATGTCTCCAACCTTTCTGAGACCAAGACCGGCCGCGAACTCACGGAACTGCCCGTGGCCGTCTACTCCCGCTCTACCGGCTCCACCAGCCCTATCGATACTCTCAGCACCGAGCCTGGCGTTCAGGTTGACGACAACAATGACCTGGTAGTTGATGGCACCACCCCCGCTCTCATGTCCTACACCATCGATGGCATCAGCAGCGTCGACGTGGAGAATAGCGGGCCCATCAACGAGTTGTTCCCTTCCTTCAACTCGATTTCTGAAATACGTATCAGCGGAAGCAACAATAATGCTGAGTTCAGCGGTGTCGCAGACGTCACTACGACCTCAAAGAGCGGCACCAATACTTTCCATGGCGGGATCTTCGAAAACCTGCAAAACACTGTGCTCACCGCCGGCAATCCCTTTACTCATTCCACGCCGACCATCATCATGAACAACTTCGGTGGGTTCCTGGGTGGACCGCTCAGCATTCCGCACCTCTATAGCGGTACAGACAAGACCTTCTTCTTCATGAGCTATGAGGGCTTGCGGCTGCCAAGACAGGTGCCGCTCATCACCAACGTGCCTTCGGCGGACATGCGCAACGGGAACCTGGTCGATTATCTGGCAGGCACGCCTATCTTCAACCCGGACGGAAGCTCGATCAATCCAGCGAACGTGCCGATATCCCCGGTATCCGCGAACTTTATTAAGTACTTCTTTCCCGCTCCGAACTCGGGCCAACCGACGGACTACCAAAACAACTACCGGGTGAACTATCCCGCGCCTATCACCAGCGACCAGGCTGACTTGCGGCTCGATTACACTCTCACATCCAAGCAGTCCATGTTTGTGCGCGGAACCTACAAGATCAGGTCGGTCATCACTCCGCCGAATCCCAATTGCACGGCCTACTGCGTGAATGCCGGTTCTCCCATCACCGGGGCCTTCGGCAATCCTGAAACCGACCAGGGGGTCACCTTTTCTCATAATTACGCCATCTCTAACTCGCTGGTGAACGAATTCCGTGCGGGCTTTAATGGCACCCACTACACCACCGCCATGCTCGAAGGGAGTACGGCCGGTTATCTCGGTTTGGCCGGCATTCAGGGGATTACGCCGAACCCCGTACCAACGGCGCCGGATGTCAATATAACCGGCTTCATGGTGACCGGTGGTGGCAATCCATCGGTTCAGCACAGCGTGATCGTCCAGTTGATCGACAACCTCACCTGGTCCAGGGGCAAACATACTTTCAAATTTGGCGGCGACATTCGTCATATGACGGATCATGACGATAATGTCTTCGGCAACTATTCCGCCGGGCAGTATTTTTTCAACAACTCAACGCAATATTCCGATGTCAACGGAAATCCGGTTTCCATTGGGGATCCCTACACTGCGTTTCTTCTCGGGTACCCCGACTACACCTACAACGCCGAGCAGATCAATCACCCGGCAATGAATGGCCGTGGCTACGGCTATGGCTTCTTTGGTCAGGACGACTGGAAAATCACAAACCGCCTCACACTCAACCTTGGCCTGCGTTATGAGCTGCATCCGCCCCTGAAAGATTCCGAATACAACACCGCTGCCTTTCTGCCGACGTACAACGAAAATGGTGTGACCGGCGCGGTGGTGGTACCGAATCAGACCGCACTCGGGTACACCTCTTCAGACTTTGCAGCATCGATCGCTCCGTCTCCCATCCTTACCGCCGCCCAGGCCGGGATTCCGAAGGCTTTGCGCTACACCTACATGAAAGACTTTGGTCCGCGTATAGGATTCGCCTGGCGGCTTGCCGGCACAGACAAGACCGTCCTTCGCGGTGGATGGGGTCGGTTTATCGAGCAGCCGCTTGGTTTTTCATTGGTTTCTGGTTGGGCGGTCAGCTCCAGCTTTGTCAACTACACCGGGCAATCGCAAACCGCGCCTGGTGGCAGCCCAACCATTTCCTTCCCCAGCCCCTTCTCCTCTACGGTTGTCCCGGGGGGCGCCAGCTTCCAGTACGCCTTCCCGATTCACTACTCCGATCCATCCGTGCAGCAATGGAACCTGACTTTGGAGCAGGACCTCGGCCATGACATCGGCATGCGCCTTTCTTACATTGGCAGCCATGGCTCCGATCTGGAAACTTTTGTGGACCTGAACCAGGTACAACCCAACACCATTGGATGGGCGAACGCCTTTCCGCTCGATGCTCCTTTTCAATCCTGGGGATACATCGAGAGCATCGTCAACGGCTCCCAGAGCAACTACAACAGCATGAGCGCAGCGCTGAACAAGCGCTTCGTCAATGGGCTGCAGTTCCAGGTCAGTTACATGTGGACCCGCGACCTTTCTGACGCCCAGGGATATGCTCCCACTTCCCTCACCACCGAAGGCAATAGTGTCTCCTCGGACCGCTTCAATCTCGGTCTCGACTACGGGAACGTGAGCTTTGACCGTCGCAGCCGGTTCCTCGCTACGTATTTGTATGAGCTGCCGTTTGGCAAGGGCAAGCCCTTCCTGTCCGGCAGTGGCGCGCTCAACACGGTGGTCGGCGGCTGGCAGTTCGGAGGAGTCGTGGTACTGCAGAGCGGAGCTTTTCTGACACCGTACCAGACCACCACCGATCCTGCCGGGACCAACCTGCTCAGTAATGCGGGGTCCACGCGAGCCGACCGGATTGCCGGGGTGCCGGTTTACCTCCGCGGTGTGCCGTCGGCAGCGGGCGACCCGACGTTCCTCAATGTCAACGCCTTTGCGGATCCGCCCAACAATAGCGGGGGCTTTGGCAATGCCGGTGTGGGCAATGTTGTAGGACCCGGAACGCAAAGCTACTCCATGTCGCTGATTAAATCTACCTCTCTATGGGAAGGGGCGAAGTTTCAATTTGGCGCCGAGGCGGCGAACGTGTTTAACCACCGGAATTATGAAACGCCGGATATGAATGTTGATGACGGACCTACCGGGTTCGGGATTATTACCGCATTGCAGACAGCAGAGGGCGCAGGACCGCGCAATATTGAGATCACTGCGCGGGTGAGCTTCTAGGCTCGGGAATAGAAACCGCAGATCTCTCCACTACGCTGCGCTCCGGTCGAGATGACAAAGGGAAGGGTGGCGCCTCCATCGACAGTGGTTGCTGAACAGGAGCCGTTTTTCATCACCTTGGGTGGGCCCAAGGCCAGGCCCAAGGCCCATGACTCCTCTGTCGAAAATAAAGCTGCGACGTCCAGACTTTGAGTGGGTGGCCCAGGTCTCGCTTTTGAGACCTGGGTTTCTCTTCGCAAAATGGTCCTAGCCGGAACACCCATGCTTTACCGCAGCAGGTAATAACATACTCCCACCGTCACCAACAGCAGCAATGAAATGAGACGCGGATCACTGAGCGTCGTGACCGGACCCTTGAGAAACGCCAGCGGGTGATCCCAGCAAACCTTAGCCACCTCGGCCTCGTCCATCGCTGGGGTTAACAGGCTGGTCGCCACATAAATAGCCACGCACGCTACGGCAATGATGGGACCGGCCAGCATGAATGGAATACCCAGGCCTTGAACCGGGTCTGTTACAAATCCACCAAAGTCAGTGAGTCGCGAGGCCGGCAAGAACCATCTACCAGTGCTCGGCAAATCGACCAGAAAATAGAGGACTCCGATGAGCGAGCCGAAATATAACGTAGCCATCGCTGCTTGCCGGGTACCGCGCTTCCACAGGACACCCAGCACAAACACGGTCGTCACCGCGGGAGCAAAGGTCATCGGGATCTTATTGACCGCTTCGAAGATCGTGCCGAATTGATCGCCCTGCGTAGACCACAACATCGCCAGCACCATGATCACGCCCGTCGTAATCCGTCCCACCCGCACCACCTGCGCGTCGGTCGCCTCCGGGTTCATCCGCTTGGCCACGTCGATCGAGATGAGGGTTGCGCAGCTGTTGAGCGCGGCAGCCATGCAGCTCATCAGCGCCGCAGCCAGGCTGGCAGCGATCAACCCGCGCACGCCTACGGGGATGAGGTATTGGATCAAGAGCGGCAGCATGGTGTTGTAATCCGGATGGCCCGCGACGTTGGCGAGATGAATGGCTCCTCGCTGCCAAAGCACATAGCCGATGACGCCAGGAAACACCATCAGAAACACCGGCGAGAGCTTGAGAAATCCTGCGAACAACGCGCCGTTCTGCCCATCCTTCAACGTGTGCGCCCCTAGCACTCGCTGCACGTGGGTCTGGTCGGCACACCAATACCAGATGCCGAGAATGGGATAGCCCAGCAGCACCGCCAGCCAGGAGAACTCATTGAGATGACCCTGGCCGTTGATGACCGGCTGCAACATGTGCAGTTGCCCGGGAGCAACCGCGTGCTGGAAGGCTGGCCAAATCATGCACACCGACTCGTGGTAAGGCGCGCACGCCCATGATGGTGATCAGCGTGGCCCCGCCCAGCAATAGAACCACCTGGATACTCTCCGTCATCACCACCGCTTTCAATCCGCCCAGCGCCGCGTAGGTGACGGTAAACAGCGACAGTACAACGATGGTGGCAAACATCGGTACACCGAGCGAGGCTCTCGAAGACTTTTGCCGCAGCAAAGAGGCTGATGCCGATGTGAATGAGCAGCGCGCCCATGATCCCGATCACCGCCAAAAAAGTGCGCGCCGCAGGACAGTACCGCCGCTCCATGAACTCCGGCAATGTAGCTACTCCGGAGTTGATATAGAACGGAGCAAACATCAGCGCCAGCAGAATGAGGATGAAGCAAGCCATCCACTCGAAGTTGCCAATCACCAGGCCGTCTCTTGCGCCGCCGGCAGCGTAGCCAACCAGGTGGATGGTGGAAATGTTCGACGTGAACACAGCCGCACCGACCGTAAACCAACCAAGCGACTTGTTGGCCAGGAAATACTGTTGCGAAGTAGCCTTCCGCTGGTAGCCGACCTTGATACCGAAGGCGGTGATGCCAACCAGGTAAACAGCGATGACGATAGCGTCGATCGGAGAAATCGTCATGCTTAGGGTTGGATCTGGACTTTCAACGCCAGCGATCGATCCGCCGCAAATTGCAAAGCTTTTACCGAATCGTCGAGACCAAAGACATGGTTGATGAACGGTTGCACCTTGACGCGTCCAGCCGCCACCAGCCGGATCGCTTCATCAAACGTGTCCCCGTAGCGCATCGATCCACGGAAATTAATTTCCCTCACCATGAGCTGGTTGACCGGGATCGGAATATCCGCTGTGCCTACGGTTCCAATCTGCACGATCGTTCCGCCGGGCCGAACCAGGTCGAAGGCCGCGCGTAACGCAGCGGGTGCACCCGAAGCCTCAAAGACCATATCGAATCCAAGATCAGTCAGCTCCCGCACCTGGTCATGCAGGTCGTGCGCCGCGGGATCAAGAGCCACATCCACGCCCAGTTCAATCGCCTTTAAACGACGTGCGGAAACAGGATCGCTGACCGCCACCGGAACAGCGCCAAAGGCGCGCGCGGTCATGGCTACCAGCAAGCCGATGGTTCCTGCACCCGTCACCAGCACCCGCTTACCGGATACCGTGCCGGCACGTTTCACTGCATGCAGGGCGACGGAGAGAGGTTCCATCATCGCCCCGGCCCCATCGTCCATATCTTCCGGCAACAGATGACACTGATCCGCGCGAACGGTGAGGAACTCGGCAAGGGCGCCATCCGTGGGCGGCGTGGTGCTGGCGCTGCCCAGCATAATCGTCTTGCGGCACAGGTTGATCTGACCCCCTTTGCAATAGTCGCAAAAGCCGCAGGAACGCGCAGGATTGACCGCGACTCGCTGCCCTGGCTTCAGCACTTGGACATCAGAGGCAACTGCAGCGACCTCCCCGGTGAGTTCGTGACCGAGGATGAACGGGCGATCGGGGACAAACGTAGCGTTGTATCCGTGCTCGTAGTAGTGCAGGTCAGTGCCGCAAATACCAACACGACGGCTACGCAACAGCACCATGCCCGCATGCAGCTCGGGCTGACGATAAGACTCGATGCGGATGTCTCGTGCACCATGGAGTACGGCAGCTTTCATCGTCAGTCCCCTATCCCGTAGAAGCCGGCACAGTTGTCACCCAGGATGGCGGCTTGTGTGTCTGGCGGATATTGCTTCACATAATCGATCACGACATTCATGACGGCCGCGTAGTCGCCGGAAAGTGTGCAAACCGGCCAGTCGGAACCGATCATCAAGCGGCTGGCTCCAAATGCATCGACGACCACGTCCAAATAACGTTGAAAGTCCACAGGCTGCCACTGCTTCCATCGCGCTTCCGTTACCATGCCCGAGAGCTTGCAGAATACGTTGGGAAACTTTGCAAGCCGGCGCAAATCGTCTTGCCAGGGAGAAATCGCTGCTTCGGCAATCCCAGGCTTGGCGATGTGATCGAGTACAAACGGTTGCTGCGGGAATTCCTCGACCAGCTGCGCTGCAACGGGAAGATGCTTCGGGAACAGCAGCAAGTCGTAAGTCAGGCCAAACTCCCGCAACTGTGCGATGCCACAGCGAAATTGCGGGCGCAGCATAAAGTGGTCGTCGGGCTCGTCGTGCACCACGTGGCGTACCCCGGCCAGCTTGCGATGCCCGGAAAACTTCTGTAGCTGTTCGCTCAGCTTTTCCGACTGCAAGTCTACCCATCCGACCACGCCCTTGATGAACGAGTGGCGTTGCGCGAGGTCAAGCAACCACTCCGTCTCTTCGAGGCTCTGCCGCGCCTGCACTGCAACGCAGCCGTCGAAGTCAATGCTTTTCAGCAAAGGCTCCAGATCTGCAGGGAGAAAATCATGCTTGAGCGCCCCCATCTTGTCCGTCATCCAGGTATGCTCTGTGGGGCTGTATCGCCAGAAATGCTGATGGGCATCGAGTCGCATCGATGTCAAATGATCAGGCATGAGGTAAGACTTGGCAAGGTAACAAAGGGATTGTGGTTCATCCGGATCGCTTCCCAGGAAGAATTTGAGAGAGCCGCAGGGCGCACTGCAGATCCCTCACCGTTCCGGTCGGGATGACAAGGGGAGAGGGGTGGCTCAGGTTGGAGTGGTTGCGGGTGGAAGGAACAGCAGGCCCCTCTACTACGCTTCGCTCCTTGTTCCGGCCAGGACCGTTTGCGAGCAGCAACCCAGGTCTCAAAAGCGAGACCTGGGCCACCCACTCAATATTCGTCCGCAGCAGTTTCATGCTGAGATAACAATTCTGTTGCGTTCACTCCTCAAAGGACCGGTTCCAGGTGGAAATCACCCGCGTCTCCCGCTCATAGCCTAAGGTGCTCACTGAGCCTGTTCCCAGCGCGAATAGACTCCCTGCGCGCGGTGGCAGCCCCAGCCACGTTGCGGTCAGGATCCTGAGCACGTGCGCGTGGGCAAACAACGCCACCTGGCCACCGACCTGGCTGGCTCGATCAATTAGCTTCTGGGTCCGCGCAGCAACGTGCTCGACCGGCTCACCCTCGGGAGGCGCAGAGTCCCAAATCGACCAGTCAGGCTGCTCTTTGCGAATTTCCGCCGTGGTGCGTCCTTCATAGATTCCGTAATCCCATTCACGCAGATTGTCGTCAATCTGCGCCACGTCGCCGTAGCCTGCGATCCGGCACGTCTCCCGGGCACGCTGCAGCGGGCTGGTCAGCACCAGCGAGAATTTGCGGTGCGCCAGGTAGTCCCGAATCTTCTCCGCACGCTCTTTGCCCCGGGCCGTCAGCGGGATGTCAGTCCTGCTGGTATGGGCTCCGGAAAGGCTCCACTCCGTCTCCCCATGACGCATCAACCACAGTTCCAGATCCACTTGTGTGTCATCCTTTCATCTTGGTTTTTCCAGACCGCCCTGCAGCGCGTCATTTTCAAGCGCAATGGCATTTTGCCACATGCGATCGAGGGCATCGATGTAATGCGCCTCCAGCTCGAACAACGTGCGCTGCGACACGATGACCTGAGGATACGCCTGGGCCATGTTCTGATACTTCGCCAGGTAAAGCTCATAAGCGCGACGGGCGCGCGGCAGCAGGGCCGTGCGGTAGCGCTCCGTCTCCAGCTTTGCTGAAAGATATTTCTCGAGCAACCCCTCGGCATCTCGCCGTAAAGATAGTTGCGAGCGCGTGATCTCCTGGCGCGCCTCTTCCATCTCAGCCGAAGCCGCCTGCTGGTTGCCCTGATTGCGATTCCACAGCGGCAGCTCTATGCCCACACTGGCAAAACTTTGCGCCCCGGTCTTCCTGCCGGGAGCCTCGGGCAATGCCTCCAGATTCTGCTGCTCACCCGCGCGCAATTGAAGGTCGGGAACTACTTCCCTTTTGGCGGCCTTCAGTCTCGCTTCGGCAACTGCGACCTGCTGCCGGGCTTCTTTTACCGTCGGGCCCTGCTGCACGATCGTATCCACGATTCGAGCCTCATCAATTGCCGGCGGCGCGTCAAGGGCCCCATCTAATGGGGCTATTTCTGTCGTCGGCGCACCGGCAACGGCAGCAAGCGATTTGAATCTTTGCATAAATTCGCGCTGCGAAACCGTATAGTCGATGGCCGCCTGTTCCTGCTCGACCTCGGCTTGCAGTACATCAGGCGAATCCGCCTGGCCTAAATTCGCCAACTGGCGCGCAGTTTGGGCGGCGTCGGTGGCCAGGCCAAGCAACCGGCCTCGCACCAGCACCGTCTGCTGAGCGCTCAGGGCGTGGTAGAACATCTGCGTCACCTCGCTGTGCACCCGCTTCTGCTGAGCTTCGGCTGCGATCTGATCAGACTGTTTCTGCTGCTGGTAGATGTCGCGGCGCAGGCCAAGTTTGCCACCCAAAACAATGGTTTGGGCCACGAAGCCGCCTTGTTCTCCTCCACCGTACGAGCCACCGCGGATCTGGTCGCCTTCATAGCCAATCGAAGGGTTGGGGTAGAGAGCCGCTTGTGCGGCCTCAGCCTGGGAACGACGGATCATGGCTGCGGCTTGCTGCAGGGTCGGATTGTTTCGATCGGCCATGGTGAGAAAATCCTGCAGCTTGAGTGGAGGGCGCGAGGCGATTCCCTGCAGCAGTTCGGGCGCTGGCGCCTGCTGCGCAAACAGCCGCGCGACACACAGAAAGACTACGGGCGCAAATCTCTTGTACATCGTCTTCTCCCTGGTGGTTATGAAATTTTCTGCAATAGCGATGCGTAGGGATCGTTCGGCCTTTGCGCCTGCTTCATGCGCGCCATCACGTCCTGGTATTTGTCCGCAGGCAAGACGCGCAGGAAAGTCATCATGCCCATCATGTAGCCGCTCCACCCAGCCCGTAGGCCGTAGTTCTCAGGCTTTTCGACCCGCTGGTCCATGGCCATCGATGGACCTTCCATGTAGACATCCTGAGGAAAGCCCGGCACGCTGTTCGCGTTCGCCGCAATGTCGCTTGCCATATCCATACCGGCCATCCCAGGCATTCCACTCATACCCTTCTGCTGCGAGAGCGGCCCGTTGGTGGTGGCCATGTCCGCATCGCTCCCGAAGCCCATGCCCCGTCCAAGGCTGGCGCCATAGTCATCGCCCGATGGAGCGCCCGGCGTGCCCTGGAGCATGCCCATGCCGGTATTCATATCCACGCCCGCCGGCTGACCGGCAGTACGCGTCATGCGGCCCACGTTCGAAGACATCTGGTTCATCATGTGGTGGGGCAGATGGCAGTGCAGCATCCAGTCGCCCACACGATCCGCGGTAATTTCGATATCCCGCGCCTGCGCCACGCCGACCAGCACCGTAGTCCCCGGCCACCAGGCGGTCTGCGGAATCCGGCCACCCTCGGTGCCCGTGACCTGGAAGGTATAGCCGTGGATATGCATCGGGTGGTGATCCATGCCCAGGTTCACAAAACGTATGCGTACCCGGTCCCCCTGGCACACAATGATCGGCGTGGATGCCGGACCCGCCTTCCCATTCAGCAGGAGCCAGTTGTATTCCATGTTCATGGTGTTGGGCACTGTGTTGTTGGGCAACACGGCGTACTCCTGCAGGTGCAGCAGGAAATCCTTATCGCAGTGGGGCTGGTAAGGCGTGCGGGGATGCATGATGAAGCCTCCCAGCATGCCTGTCATCTCCTGCATGGCCATGTGCGAGTGGTAGAAGTAGGTTCCAGACTGGTGGATATCGAATTCGTAGACGAACCGGCCGCCCGGCTTCACCGGTTCCTGGCTGATCCCCGGCATGCCGTCATTGCCGATCATGTCTTCAAATCCATGCCAGTGAAGGGAGCACGGCTCGGGCAAATGGTTCTCGAAGACGACGCGGACGTGATCGCCCTGGGTGACCTGTATGGTCGGGCCAGGCGCAGTGCCATTGAATCCCCATAGGTCGATTGTTTTGTCGGGATGAATTTTCTGCCGCAATACTTCCGCGGTCAGACGGAAGACTTTGGTCGAGCCCTCCATGGTGTATGCCAGATCGCCAACATCGGTGGTTACTACTGGCGTGGGCACCGATGGATGCGGCGTCACATGGCTATTCGGTGCGACAGCGTGGAGAGGCTTTGGATCGGGTGTTGCCGGCGGCATCGGCATTTGCATCTGCATCTGCGCTGACAGTCCGCGAGCAGCAAACAGAGCGGAGCAGGCGCCGAAAGCGCGCCCTAGAAAGGTGCGTCGAGTACTCATATGGACTCCTTGGAATGGTGGTGCACAGATTTCCCCTGAAATAGCCAGGAGAAGCGCTAGATGCGCAGTGCAGTCACTAAAGGAGGGGGGCTCACGCTACTTCGACGCGCGTGCGTGAACGACGTCGCGGGCAAGCTGGGAAGGAAAACATCGGAACGAACGTCTACGTGGATGGCCTTGGGGGCGGCAGTTTCCTGCTGACGATTGACCAGCAGATCCACGTCGCAGATTCCACCGGTTGAGCAGTTTTTAACCAAAGCCCCGCCACCATGGGACATGGCATGGCAATGTGGCATAGCCGGATGCTCAACACACTGCACGGCGCAGACGGAAGACGCTGCCTGGGAGACGAGCAGCGCGAGCAACACTGCCACGATCGTCGCCGAT
Source organism: uncultured Acidobacteriaceae bacterium (assembly GCA_963790935.1). Taxonomy (GTDB): domain Bacteria; phylum Acidobacteriota; class Terriglobia; order Terriglobales; family Acidobacteriaceae; genus PALSA-350. Next base: position 37,107 of record CAWBRJ010000060.1, read on the forward strand.
GGAAGTCGAAGCCTCACAACAGCTTCAGCATACGCCGTTTGTCCATTTTTTTGAAAAGGCGGGCAGCATGATCCAGGCGGTCATGGCCACCTGGTAAAGCAACATCCGCTCCGCCAGCGGAACGGTCGCCAGCAAAAACCCCGCCAGCTGCTGCCCACGGGCGACTACAAAGGGGCTGCTGCTCATTTGAGTTCCTCCCGTACCGCTATCGAGTAAGACCAAGAAGGTGTAGGAAAGTCGCCCGAGTCTTTTTTCCGCAACTGGTGTTGCATTGCCGGGCACATCGGCAAACTCGCCGGCAGCGCTCTGGGATAATTGAAAGGGCCTGCCCATGACCACCTTGAAGACAGATCAGTTGCAAGCGGAACCGAAGCTCCACGGCTTTGAGCCCCTGCGCGTGCCTGTTTTCCGTGATTTGTGGCTTGCCTCGATCGTTTCCAACCTCGGCGGGTGGATGCAGGATACGGCGGGCACCTGGCTGATGACCGTACTTACCACCTCCCCGCTGCTCATCGCCCTGATGCAGACCGCAGCAAGTCTGCCGGTGGTCATCCTGGGCTTGTTGGCGGGGGCTACGGCAGATATTTTCGATCGCCGCCGGCTGCTCATTTTTTGGCAGGCGTGGATGCTGACCGCGGTCGCCATCCTCAGCGTGCTCACTTTTTTTGACATAATCTCGCCCTGGATCCTGCTGATTCTCACCTTCCTGCTGAATATCGGCGCGGCCATGAACAGCCCCGCCTGGCAGGCCATTGTGCCCGAGGTCATTCCGCGGGCCCAGCTGCCCGATGCTATTTCCCTCAATAGCGCCGGATTCAACCTCGCTCGTGCGCTGGGACCGGCTCTTGGAGGGCTGGCAGTTGCCCTCTTTGCCCTGGCCACCACCGGCGCAGCCTCGGTGTTCCTGCTCAATTCCCTTTCCTTCGTGGGCGTCATCCTGGTTTTGTATCGCTGGCAGCGCAACCCAATCTTTAAGAGCGCCCTGCCCGCGGAGCGCATACAAGGTTCCATGCGTGCAGGTATCCGCTACATTCGCTACGCTCCCATGCTGCAGGCAGCCTTTGTGCGTACGCTCCTGTTCACCCTATTTGTGAGCGCCGTCTGGGCGCTGCTCGCGGTGGTGGCCAAAAACGACCTGCACCAGGGCGCCATGGGATACGGCATCCTGAATGGCAGCATGGGCTTTGGAGCGGTCATCGGCGCAACCCTGCTACCGCGGGTGCGCCGGATCCTTTCCGCGGACGCCATCATCGCCTACGCTACCTGTGTCTTTGTCGCTACGCTGGCGATTCTGGCAACGGTGAAAGTGCCGCTGATCATCATTCCCATGCTGATCGCCGGCGGCTTCGCCTGGACCAGCGCCATGTCGACCCTGAACCTGGCGGTGCAGGTATCCGTTCCGGCCTGGGTGCAGGCGCGGGCCCTAGGCGCCTACCAGATGATCTTTGCCGGCGGCATGGCCCTGGGCAGCGTGATTTGGGGCTTCATCGCAGAGCACGTTTCCACTCCCAAGTCGCTGATGTGCGCATCCGTTGGGCTGGCTCTTACTCTGCCTTTATCCCTACGCTTCCATGTTCTGCGCGGCGTGCAGCCGGATCTCAGTCCGCATCTTCACCCACTGCCGGCACCCAAGCTGGCGCAGGAGCGGGAGGACGACGAGGGACCTGTCCGCGTGTCGATCGAATACCACATCGATCCCCGGGACTATGCGGCCTTCACCAAAGCTATCCACCGTTTGAGAGATGTACGGCTGAGGGATGGCGCGATTCGATGGGGCGTCTACCAAGATGCATCCGACCCGGGACACCTGAACGAGACCTTCGTTACTGAGTCGTGGCTCGAATACCTGCGCCAGCGGGAGCGCTTCACGGCATCTGATCGAGGGATACGGGATCTTGTCTGGAGTTTCCATCGGGGCAAAGAGCCGCCCCGCATTTCGCATATGTTCTATGCCAAAGAAGTCAGTGATCTCAGCAGTTCAGGCCAGCCTTAGCCAGTGAGTCCTTTAGCCCTTTCATGCTGATTCGGGAGGAAGCCTCGGGGGTGCCCGCACCGCGCCAATGAGTTTCCAGGCTCACCGCGTAGTGGTATCCATCTTTAGCCATGGCGCGCAATTGACCCGGCCAGTCGACGACTCCAGCGCCTACCGGCGCCCATTCATATTTCTTTCCTGCCGGGCGCACTACATCTTTCGCATGGCAATGCCCGATGCGCTCGATCGGCAACAGGCGGTACCCGTCGGGATAGGGGGTGGTGCCGAGAGCGGCGGCGTTGCCCGGATCCCAGTTGAGCATCAAGTTCTTGTTGGGGATGGCCTTCAGCACCGCGGCTGACTCTTCTCCCGTGGCTGTATTGCACGCCATTTCATTTTCCAGCAGCAGGATCAGGTTGCTCTTGGCGCACACCTCCGCCGCGCCGCGCAGCTTGTCATTGATGGCGGCGCGATAAGGGGCCTGATTGTCGAGCCGCCAGAAGTCGAAACAGCGGATGCGATCGGTTTGGAATTGCTTTGCGAGTTCCACACAGTGTTCGAGCAATTGATCCTGTTGCTTGAAATCGAAGCCGGCATGGAACTGGTCGCGCTTCGGACTCTCCTTGGAAAGAGGAGCTCCGGGCCAGTCAACCTTGAACAGCGGACTGGCAATGTCGGTCACCCGCAGCTGATATTTTTTGAGCAGCGCGCATGACTCGGCAATCTCTTTCGCGTCGAGTTCGGTGACATTCTTGTTCCACATCGAACGCAGTTCGATCCAGTGCAAGCCGAAGTCGTTGGCGGCAATCTCGCACGCACGGCCAAAATCCGGCGTCAGCTCGTCATTAATAACGGAAAGCCGAAAGGGACAGGTTGCGCTGGTATATGCCTTGCCAATCTGAGTCATGGCACCGGCAGCAGCGAGCGAGGTTAGAAATGCACGGCGGCTTGAAAACATTTGGGCCCTTCCCTTCACCGGACCTGACCACCATAACGAGAAGCGGCTGTTGGTTGCAAGTTTGGGGGTTGCTGATGCTTTTCAACAGGAGATCTGGAAGCGTCTTTCCAATGAGAAGTATCCACACAGAGATCTCTCCACTGCGCTACGCTCCGGTCGAGATGACAAAGGGGAGAGCGGTTGTGGCCCGAAACAGATTCTATGGAAGGTCAACCGCCTTTTGCAGTGGAAAGTCTTTGGACGATCCCCCTACCATGAAGGTGTAGTGACCCGGCAGCTGCTTCCACGCGTTGGTGCTCTCGTCGAAGATTGACAGTTCCCGCGGATTGATCGTCAGGCTGACTTCCCTGCTCTCTCCCGGTTTCAGCTGCACCCTACTCCAACCAGCTAGCCGCTTGGGGGGCTCCTCTGCAGCCGCCGGCAAAGCCACGTAGACCTCCGCAACCTCAACGCCCGCACGTGACCCCGTGTTCTTTACAGTGAAGCTCACGATGGGCTCTTTTCCTGCCACAACCTTCAGCCCGCCATACTGGTACGTGGTATAGGAAAGACCAAAGCCAAAGGGAAAGAGCACTGGCTTGTTCTCGGCGTCGTACCACTTGTACCCCACCTTCAACCCCTCATCGTAATGCACGCTAAAGGTCGCCTTGGCATCTTCCGGCTTCAGTTGCTGGCCGGCGTCCTCTCCTTTATCGGGCGGCTTCACTAGCTCCGGATGAGGCAAATCTCGCTCACTGAGGGGAAACGTCATGGGCAGCTTCGCGCTCGGGTTCACCTTGCCGAATAGGATGTTGGCGACTGCATCCGCGCCCTTACTGCCGGCATACCAGGCTTCGAGCGCGCCACCCACTTTATCAATCCAGGGCATCAACACCGCGGTGCCGGTCTCAAGCACAACAATGGTCCGCGGGTTAGCCGCTGCGACCTGCTCGATCAACGCATCCTGGTTTTCGGGCAGCGAGAGATTGGGCAGATCCGTTCCTTCGCTCATCCACTCATAAGCAAACACGATGGCCACATCCGACTTGCTGGCCAGTGCTGCGGCAGAAGCCGGATCCGCACCAGAATCGAACGCCACTTTGGCTCCAGGCGCAGCGGCGCATATCGCCTTTAAAGGCGACGTCGGGAACCACACGTGCGCCTGCCAGGGAGCAGCCGGCTCGCCTGGAGGATCCACCTGCGCCGAGCCGCCGCCAGAGATCATGCCGGTATCCGCATGCGGCCCAATCACTGCGATCGAATGCACCCTGGAGCCATCGAGCGGCAGCAGTCCATCGCGATTTTTGAGCAGAACCGTACTTTGCTCCGCCTGGCGGCGCGCAATGGCCAAGCCGCCCTCCACATCCACCACGCTCTTCTGCGTTGGGTAGTCGAAAAGTCCGGCGAGAAAGTCCGAACGCAAAATCCGGTGAACATGGTCGTCGAGCTCGGCCATAGACACTTTGCCCGCTTTCACGGCCTGCTTCAGCTTCTCCCCATAGAAGTCATCCATGGGCTCTTCATGGTCAAGCCCCGCATGCGACGCCTTGATTGTGCTGTGGGTGCCGCCCCAGTCGGAAAGCACGAAGCCTTTGAACTGCCAGTCCCGCTTGAGCACATCGGTCAAGGTGTACGTATTCTGGCAGGCGTAATCACCGTTGACGGAGTTGTAGGAACACATCACCGCAGCAGGGTCGCCAACGCCGATACCTATGTGGAAAGCAAGCAGATCGCTCTCTTGCATGGCCCTCTTGCCAATGATCACATCGACTTCGTCGCGGCCATTTTCCTGGTTGTTCATGACATAGTGCTTGATATCGCCAATGACGTGCTGGGCCTGCTCGCACTTGATGCGGTTGCCCACCATCGTCCCGGCCAGCAACGGGTCTTCTCCCTGGTATTCAAAGGTTCTGCCGTTGCGCGGCTCGCGGGTTAGATTGACTCCGCCACCCAGCGTCATGTTGTAGCCCTGGGCGCGCAGTTCGCGTCCGATCAAAGCACCATACTCACAGGCAGCTTCGGGATCCCAACTGGCTGCGGCGGCGATGTTGGCCGGCAGCGCCGTCGAGTAGCGCCCATTCTGCGCGCTCATGCGCACCCCATAGGCCGCGTCACTCATCTCCACCTGCGGAATGCCCAGCCGCGGAATGCCCATAATGAAGCCTGCGCCCTGGTTGCCAAGATAGGTGCGGGGCATGGGCCGAATCCAGCCGGGCATGCCCTGGCCGTGCATCAGATCGATCTTCTCGTCCAGCGTCATCTCTTTGAGCACCAGGTCGGCGCGTTGGTCGGGCGAGAGCTGGGTGTTCATCCAAGGACGATTTGGGGACGTGGCTGCGGGTCAGCTGCATTTGCGTTCATGGCCGCGGCTACGGTAAACAACCCCAGGGTTGCGGTCAGAGCCAACCCTGCGGAAGGTGATCATCACTTTGCTCATTCAACTTGCCGCCATCCATTTCTCAATCATGATTTGCCGCCGCCAAGCAGCTTGACATAGCGATAGTAGAACTCAACTCCGCGGTAATAGGAGTCTACCCCCAGCCGCTCATCCTTGCCGTGCGCGCGATCATCATCGATATCGATCGCGATTCCGTTGACGCCATAGGTGGGGAGGCCAGCCTGGCTGGTAAATTTGCCGTCCGATGCACCCGTCTCCATGACCGGAATCACCGGCACACCGGGCCACATCTGGGCCACCAGCTTCGCTAAAGGCTGCATCACTTCGGGCTGGAGTTCGGTAGGCGGCAGTGCTTTGGAGTCAGGAGCCGTGTCCACCACTTCACGGGCGTCGTTGACGTAACTAACATCGACTTTGGGATCGTTGAAGATCCGCATGAGTTGCTCTCGAGTCTCTTCCTGGGTGTGGCTGGGGAGGATCCTGCAGTTCACATTGGCCGTCGCCGATTGCGGCAACGCATTATTGGCATGGCCGGCCGAGAGCCGAGTGGCCACGCAGGTGGTTCGCATGGTGGCATTGTATTTAGGAGTCGCGGATAGTGCCGCAATCGCCTCTGCCGATGGTGGATTCTCGAGGATCCCCTTCATGTTCGCAGCCGTCTGGCCGGACTCAAGCGTGCTCATCTTCTCGAAATAGGCCCGCGTGACCGGGTTCAACTCGAAGGGGAACGTATAAGCCTGCAATCGGGTGAGCGCATCGGCAATGTGATAGATGGCATTGTCCGGCACAGGCAGAGAGCTGTGACCGCCCGCACTGGTGGCGGTGAGCTGATAGTCGCCGTAAAGCTTCTCCGTAGCCTCCACGTTAAAGGAGATCGGCTTGCCATTCACCATGTCCACGCCCCCGGCATCGGTATTGAGAACGAATGCCGCATCAATCAGGTCGCGGTGGTTCTTGAGCAGCCAATCGACACCATTCGATTTGCCCCCCTCCTCATCCGCGGTAAGCGCAAGGATGATGTCCCGATCCGGTTTATAACCCTCCTTCTTCAGGCGAATGAAGGTGGTTATGAAGATGGCGTCACCCTCTTTGATGTCCTGTGTTCCGCGCCCGTAAAAGTAGCCATCCTTCTCGACAAACTGGAACGGATCGGTCGTCCAGTCGGAGCGCAATGCCTCGACCACATCCAGGTGGCCGATCAACAGGATGGGCTTCGCGGGCCTGGTACCCCCGGAGTTGAAACCATGAATGCGCGCCACCAAATTTCCCTTGCGCTCATTGGGCCCCAGTACCACCACGTCCTCTTTCGGGAAGCCGGCGTCGAGCAGGCGCTGGGCCATCGCGTTGGCCGCTACCGTGGTACTGCCGACAGAATCGGTGGTATTGATCTCGATCAGCTGCTGAAAGATATCGCGTGAGAGTTGTTTGGTCGCGGGATCCAACTGAGCGCGCACGGGCAAGGAAGCAGTGAACAGCAACAGACAGAAAGCCAGGAGGCGGAGCCGTTGGGCTTGGGCGGGGATGGTAGACAATGGAGTTCCTCTTTTTCGCGTTTAGTATAGAGCTTCGAAGGCGAAAGGAAACAAAAGTTGCTCAGGAACAATCGCGCGGTTTTTCTCTTTGCAGGCCTGGTACTGTCCTCCTTCTCCTTAGTTGCGCAGACTGCCAAGGGCCCGATCACGCTGGATGAGTTCATGAATGCCACCGATATCAAGGAGGTGAAATTATCTCCCGATGGCCTGGAGGCGGTGATCGCCACCGTCGATTCCGATTGGCAGCACAACCGCTTTCGTAGCGATCTATGGATCTGGAAAGCACAGACCGGACAAACGGTCCCGCTCACCCGATCAGGACATGCGCGCGCTCCGCAATGGTCGCCCGATGGGAAGTACATCGCCTTTCTTTCCGATCTTCCCCTGGCGAATGACGAGGAAAAAGACACTGACAATGTTTCCGAACGACGTGTGGCTGATTGCCGCGGATTCGGGAGAATCCTTCCCGCTTTACTCCGAGAAGCTGGAAGCACATGCCTTCGCCTGGTCTGCGGATGGATCGCAGATTTTCTTCTCCTGCACGTCACCTCTAGCGAAAACTGCGGAGGAGTCCAGAAAAGCGCAATGGAAGGACGTTATTCGCTGGCGAGAGCAGGAACGGGGTGATCTGCTGCTGGCCATGCCATGGTCCGCCGCGCCGAAGAACCCAACCGCTCATACGGTAAGCGAGGACGCTCCGACGCTCCCGGCGCTCTCCCGTACCATCGCCGCCAGCGAGGATGAGATCAAGGAGATTGCTCCCGGACCCAAAAGGTGCGCAGATCGCATGGGTAACTGACTCTGTATCTCATCGCCTGGAGGACCCCCGGCACAACGAAATCTACCTGGTAAGCACTGCGGGCGGTGAGGTTCGCCGATTGACGAACAACCTGGCCCTGGAGAATAGCCCGCAATGGAACGATGACGGCAGCAAGCTGTACTTTCATGTGGGTGCAGACGCGGGCACGATCGACCCGCCGTACCGCGATGTACAGGGGCGGCTGTACGTGCTCGATCCCACCAGCGGTATGGTCAAGCGCCTGGGCGCCGACTTCGGAGGATCCTTTGAAGATTACACCGTGACGGAGGACGGCCGAGTGATCGCGACTGGCCTCAAGGGTACCGAGCAGCAGCTTTATGCCGTCGACGCCGAACACGCCGTTCTGTTGCCCGGCCTACCCGGCACCTACTCTGGAGTCGACAGCGGATTGCACGCGCGAGGACTGCTGGTAAAGCATTCCACCCTCACCGACCCGGCCCAGGTGTATCTGGCAGCAGATCCGGCTCATCCCGACCAGGCAAAGACCATCAGCAGCTTCAATCTGCTCTTCACCCAGCGAGCGCAGCCGGAGTGGAAGCCCTATCGCTGGAAAGCGGACGATGGAACCATGGTCGAAGGCATCCTGATCTATCCGCCGCACCGGATGGGAGAGAAGAAGCTGCGCATGCTGACCTTGATCCACGGCGGTCCGGCGGAAGCGAACGGTAATTACTTTGGGGCGGATTGGTACGAGTGGGCGACACTCGCCGCTGCGAATGGGTGGCTGGTCTTTCGTCCGAACTATCGGGGATCGAGTGGGTATGGCGACGAATTCATGATGCAGATCACACCGCACTTGGTCTCGCGGCCAGGCAAAGACATCCTGGAAGGAGTGGATGCACTGGTGAAAGATGGAATCGCCGATCCTGATCGCCTGACCATTGGCGGGTACAGTTACGGCGGATACATGACCAACTGGCTCATCACCCAGACGACAGAGTTTAAAGCCGCGGTGACCGGTGCGGGAGCGGTGGAGCACGCAGCAAACTGGGGAAATGACGACCTGACCTACGACGATGCCAGTTATCTCGGCGGTGCGACCCCGTGGCAAAACCCCGCCATTTACCAGAGTGAAGCCGCGCTCTTCCAAATGGACAAAGTGAAAACCCCTACGCATATCGTGGCGGGGAATGCGGATGTCCGGGTTAGCTACCTGGAAGATATTCTTCTCGAACGAGCTCTGCAGCAACTGCAGATACCGCATAGCTTGTTGGTATTTCCCGGTGAGGGACACTCGCTCGAGAAAGATCCCTGGCACGGATATATCAAGGTACGCGAAGAGCTGCAGTGGCTGGAAAAATACGGCGGGCCGGACAAAGACAAGGTACCCAACTGAGCCAGCGTAGGTGGAGACGCCCTTCCTTGTTCGATCGCCGGGCTCTGCGGTGCAGAAAAGGGTGCTTTTTGTGCTCATTATGCTTCTTAAGGGGGTACATCGACAGGGTTAGAGACTGGCCATAGGCAGCAAAGCTGCCAGATCCTCGGAACTGAGCAAAGATGGCTGCTATAATCGGTTGACGAGATAATCGGAATTATTTTCCTTTACTCCGTAAACCGAGGTGCTCGAAATGTCTTCTCATACGGCTCGACCTTCTTCCCTGGAAGAAGTGCAAGAGGTGGTGAGCCAATGGATAGACAAGCTACCCAAGCCAGCGCCCGCCCAATTCCGCTTCTCTCGGTCTTCCAAAACCTCAAAGCGCCTGCGCCTGTCTGCTCCGTTTCAAAAGCATGTGAAATTTCGGATGGCTGACGACGTCTTTACCTGCGAGTTTCGTAGTCGAAAGCTCTCGTTGGAACTTGATGGCTTCGACGTCTGGACCCAGGTGGACGGTGAAGTCTTTCTGGTAGAGTTCAAGGTCAAACAAACACCGAAGCTCCGTGCGCTCGCCAAAACTCTTCATTCCGTCGCGACTACAGAACATCCAGTCTTCTTCTCTCGTGCCCTGAATGCACTTTCGGAGATCACGAAAGGACTTTCAGACCAATGGATTGAAGAAGTGACGGCGGCCCCGACGGACTATCAGGTGCTGGTGGAGGCTCTGTCGGCCTCTCCGATTCTCAGCGAACTAAGAGAGGCAGGCCCACTAGCAAAAGCGAAACTACGCGGGCTCGTGGGAAGGAAACGCGTTATCGAGCAGATGGGCGGAACTCTTACTGCAGAGGAAGCTGCGGATTTGCTGGGCATCACTCGTCAGGCAGTCGATAAGCGCCGCAATCAGCAACAACTCATCGGTCTCACGCAGGGCAGACGGGGATACGCGTATCCCAGCTTTCAGTTCGAAGATGGCAAGACGATTGCGGGGCTGGCCGAGGTCCTGCGGGCTCTTGAAGAGCATGATCCGTGGATGCAACTAATGTTCTTCGCGAACGGGAATAGCCGTCTGGACGGAGCGACGCCACTCGAGGCGCTGCGCCAGGGCAAACTTGATTCTGTGATCCGCGTTGCCGAGATATATGGAGAGCAGGGGGCGGCGTGACAGATTACCCCGGCGAACATCCGGAACCGCCGGCTGACCTTGCGACACGAGATCCACTCATTTCTCATCTGACGATTGGAACTATGCTCTATCGGTTGCATGCGCGCCTCAGGCAGCCGCTTTTCTTCGGCCGAACGATGACTAACCGATTCGATTCTCCAGATGGGAAGTATGGCGTGCTATATGCCGGTCTCGACGTGCATTGCTGTTTTATTGAAAGCTTTGGACAAGAAACGGGAATCCGGTTGATCACCGAAACTGAGCTCGGGGTGCGCCACCTCGCCCAGTTGGATGTGACACGGCCGCTGAATTTCATCGATCTATCGACTTCTGGCGGACTCGCCCGCGTCGGCGCTGATTCACGCCTGTTTAGCGGTTCGCATGCAGTTGCGCAGCGCTGGTCGGCCAAACTTCGCGATCACCCGAGTAAGCCAGACGGCATAGTCTATCCTGCACGGCATGATCCCGCGCGGATTGCCTGCGCCATCTTTGATTGCCCACCGTCGGTATTCAAGGTCATCGGGAAAGGCTCGCTGATAGAGGCATACCACTCGACGATCCTTGGAGAGATCCTTGATTGCTATGGCTTCGGCCTCATTCCTTAGTATCGGATCACGCGAGTGACAATGGTTGCACCAAGTGCTAAATTCATTGGCGTGCCAAGCCAGGCTATCAAACCGGAGCGGGTCATTTGCGATGGCAACCAAACGTAAATTCAAGAGCGACGCATTTGAGGCTATCCACTCCTCGGCCTCGGCGATGTACAAGGTGGGGGCTATCGACAAAGCGACGATGCGCAGCTTCGACGCGTCCTGTTTTGCGACTCCTTTGTAGGGAAAACATCTGCTGACTCGCCGGGATTTTCAAATTGCCGCGCTGCAACCCGGCCCGGGGGACAGGTATGCTCTGCCCTATCTGCGTCCATCATGAGCCGACCTAATGAGACAGCAATCCCGCTGGAATGACTACAAAGATGCTACATGGCGTTGACACCATATGGCTTCCGTGCCATAATGGAGATGTGGCATGGGAAGTTGAGTATACCGAGCTGTGGAGGAGCTATGGCACACAAGTTCAAAGAACTGCAGAAGAAGATTTCAGCCGAACGGCGCGCTCGCGTGGAGGAGCGCGTGCGTGAGGCAATTAAGGAAATGGCATTGGATGAGTTGCGCACTGCACGTGAATTCACCCAAGCCGAACTATCTCAGGTCCTGAGAGTTGACCAAGGGTCCATTTCAAAGCTCGAGCGGCGTACCGATATGTATATCGGTACACTGCGCCGTTACATTGAAGCGATGGGGGGAAGCCTTCAAATTCGTGCAGTATTTCCGGATGGAGAGGTGCAAATCAATCAATTTGAGGATGCTAAGCAGCCTGGCAACTAACGTGCAAGTGTAACCGTGGCTGACGGCGAAAAATCGGCCGGGTGAGGGTCACGACTAGGGCCTTTATTTGCAACCGGGGATCCTCTCCACTTCAGCCAGTGCAAATATTCGAATGCTATATTTCTCCAGAAAAGCAGCGCACAATCGCTGCAGAGGAACACGGGACAAATATCATTAGAGAGGAGCGCTCTGAAGTGATCGCCAAGAGCGTTATCAGTCAGTACAGACTCTCTCGAGGACTCTTGCTTTTTGCTGCGTGGTCGTGTATTTTTTTCGCGGCCAATGGGGCGGGTCAGGTTGGTTCTGCAGTCGAAAATCCCGCAACAACGAACAAGGACACCGCAGTTGATCTCGCTCCGCTTGCCGTCGCTACAATCAAGCCAGTTGCGTTTGCCGACAGCGACCCGATGACCACACAATTCTCAGATGACGGAGTTTCCTTCCGAGGTGTTCGTATCGCGTGGATCGTTTCCCAGGCATTCCTCCCGCAGGTACTACTACCTAGTGAAGATGATCGAATCGTCGGCTTGCCTAGCTGGACAAAATCCGAGCATTATGATGTCGAAGCTAAGGTTGATTACGAAGACGTCCCTAAGTGGAAAGCGTTGTCCCTGACTCAAAAGAGTTTGGCGCTTCAACCATTCCTTGTAAAGCGGTTCAATCTACAGTCCCATCACGAAACCCGCGAGCGCCCGACCTATTCTCTGGTTGTTGCGAAGAATGGTCCGAAACTCCACAAGGCACAACATGTCGAAACCAACCCAAGTGGTACTAGCAGCCCGGACGGCACGGGTGATAGGGACCAATCGACGGTGACACCGGGTAAGATCGTCCTTAAAGGATCTAGCCTTTCAGTTCTGGCGAACCTTCTTTCGTCGCAGGGACTTAGCCATCCCGTTGTTGATAAAACTGGGCTAACGGACCTATATGACATCACACTCCGGTGGTCACCGGCTGACGTTGGCTCGTCAGACGCTTCACTACCGTCTCTTTTCACCGCACTTCAGGAACAGCTTGGGTTGAAATTGGAATACAACAAGAACCCGATTGACGTGATCGTGATCGACCACATCGAGAAACCTTCGGCGAATTAAGCAACGGAAGAAAACCGCAGAAAGTCGTAGCTGGCCGCGTTTCGCCTCCAGGTATGCTTCGAATCCCGGTGTTATACTCGCGTTTTCTAACGCATCTTTTGTAGGGAAAACATCTGCTGACTCGCCGGGATTTTCAAATTGCCGCGCTGCGATGTTCCGCCGCACTGTTATTTTCTCCGTCCCGCCTTGTTGGGGAAGCGGCCGTCTCCCCCAGCACCGCGGGACTCTATCGCAAGGCCATCGTCATCGATTCGCTCTGCTGCCCGTTGATCGATTCGGAAGCGATGCCCGATCCTGACCTGGTCAGGGTCATTCGCGATTCTGGCATAACCGCCGTCAACTGCACGGTCTCCGAGCGGGATTTTGAAGGCACGATCCGAAGCATCGCCTCGCTGCAGGCACTGGTCGACAAGTATCCGGACACGTTCACCATCATCCGGCGGCAGCCGGAGATTGCTCTCGCCAAGTCTTCCAACAGGGTCGGTGTAATCCCGGGATTTCAGTACACAGCGTTTCTTGAAGAGAATCCCGAGCGCATCGGCATGTTCCGCGATCTTGGTGTACGCATCATGCAGCTCACCTACAATGGGCGCAGCCTCTTCGGCGACGGCTGCCTCGAGCCGGGAAATGCCGGGCTCAGCACCGCGGGAATCGCAGCGGTTAAGAAGATGAACCAACTCGGAGTCGCGGTCGATCTCAGCCACAGCGGATACCGCACGAGCTCCGAGGCCATCGTCGCATCCGCTAAACCGGTTCTCATGTCCCACTCCGGCTGCGCGGCCGTGTATGCCCACCCCCGCAACAAGCCCGACGATGTTCTGAGGTCCCTTGCCGATCGCGGCGGCTACTTCGGTGTCTACCTCATGCCTTACCTGGTTGCCTCTCCCACCGTTCCTACTCGCCAGCATGTGCTCGATCACCTGGTACACGCGATTACCGTGTGCGGCGCCGACCACGTGGGCATCGGCTCGGATGGATCGATTCAAGCGGTTACCCTCACCCCGGCTCAGAAAGCGGCGTTTGACACGGAGATTGCCCAACGCAAGCAACTCGGGATCGGAGCGCCTGGCGAGGATCGTTATCCCTGGGTACCGGATCTGAATGGACCGAGCCACATGGAAGTGATTGCCGACGAGCTTTCCCAGTCGCGGCCAACCTTCTTCCGTTATCGAAAAGGTCTTGGGCGCGAATTTCCAGCGCGTACTCGGCGATATCTGGGGAACAGCGTAAAGATGATGTGAGCTTCCGCGCTGCCTGAACTTCGAGACGAAAACTGCCCACGGCATTATGGACGGCGCGTTGATTGGCAGGTTGTCAGCGTTCGGAAATAATTTTTGAGACCGGTTGTAGGTCAGCGTTCGTGCGCCCTTCCGCACGCCTTCCCGATTGGCTCCGTGAGAGTAA